>NZ_DGZF01000009.1:259798-719087 GCF_002396985.1 Aminobacterium sp. UBA4987 | reverse complement strand
ACGGCTTAGAAGGCCGTTGCTCTATCCGACTGAGCTACAGGCGCATACGAACGCGTCTAAATAAATGGAGCGGGAAACGGGATTCGAACCCGCGACCTACGGCTTGGAAGGCCATCGCTCTAGCCAACTGAGCTATTCCCGCTCGTTGCAACGAAGTTCTTTCGTTCAGCACGGGAAATACTACCATATGACCAGCATTCCTGCAACCATTTTTTGTGACTTATTTAGTATAAAATCAACATAGGCCGTCGCTCTAGAATCGCACTACATTTTTAAGCCTGAAAAAGCCCACCTGACATTTTCAAGGAATTCTCTTTTAATGGGAGGGATTCCTTATGTCTGGAAACGTGGCAAGGCTCTTTAAAACTGAAGAAACATGGCAACAAGTCGTAGAACGGTATGTTCTGACAAGGAAGGCTGACGGACTAGCCCCTCGAACCGTTAAGGATTATCGATACCATCTAACACGGTTCTTTACCGCCTACCCTGAGGGGTTGAACCCCGACAAGGCTAAACGTTGCGTTCTTGAGTATATGTCACTCGAACGAAGCCCGGGGTATCACAATATGGTATTGAAGTACCTCAGGTGCTTTTTCCGCTGGACTGTCAACGAAGGGATACTATACAGCAACCCCTGTAGCGGGATACGGAGTCGCAAAGCCCAGCCAAAGATAGCCCAGCATAGCCCCGACGTTGTGAAGGCCCTTCTCGCACTTCCTGACCAAAGCACATATACGGGCTTAAGGAATTACGCCCTGCTCCTGCTCTCTCTTGACACGGGGATACGCCCCCGGGAAGCCCTTTCCCTCCGTGTTGAAGATGTTTCCATTCCCGCCCGGGTCGTTGTCGTTCGTGCTGAAACAGCCAAGACAAGGGTACAGCGAACCTTGCCCATATCTGACCAGACAGCACAAGCCATCATGAAGCTTGTTTCCATACGCCCCAAGGAATGGAGAAACGCCCCTCTCTTCTGCTCACGGGACGGGCAACCCCTCCGTGTCAATTCGTGGTATCACACTGTCAAAGGGTATGGAGAAAAGATAGGGGCTGACATTACGCCTTACAGCTTGCGTCACCTGTTCGCCCTCTACTTCTTGAGGAACAACGGCAACACCTTTGCCCTTCAACGGATTATGGGACATGACAACCTCGACACCACAAAGATATATGTAGCCCTTGCCCAGTCTGACCTTGAGGAACAACACGCCCAAGCAAGCCCGGTCAATGCATTATTCCCTAAACGACAAAGACTCGGGAAGATAAGGGACTAGAGCCCCAGATATCGCCCCAGGAGCCCCTAGAATGCCCCAGGTTCAATTTATATCTTCTAGATGGTGATTTATGCCTCTTCCAACTTCCAAGGTGCTTACGGGGCATTCTGGCGGGTCGTTTCGCTTTAGAAGGAAGGAACAAGCCCCGACAATTAAAGATTCGGGGCTTTCCCTTTTTATAGTGTCCCTTAATTCCTCTATTGCAAAATAATAAACTAGAGTTTACGTCTATAAGATCTCTTATTTTTACCTCAACGAAGGTTCCTTTTTTATAGTGTCAGTTAATTCAGCTTTCTGTATGGTTATGTCATGTTATTCAGGTTTTTTCAAGTTATTGTTTGGCTTAGATTCTTAAACCTCATACCCCACACCCCAACTCCCACGCTCGCTGTAACGCTTTTCGTTCAGCGTTTTCCTCTGTGAGAAAAACCTTGAGTCTATTAAAGACTTCGTCGTATTTTGTCTTGACCTCATGCGGGGCTGACTCAAGCCAGCTTTCGAGGTCATCCGGCGGGGCTGGCATCTCAGGCCGGATGGGACGCTCGGTCACTATTGGGCTTAGCTCGGGCTGTTTGGGTTCTGTCACGCCGGGTTCTTCTCCTTGGATGGAAAAGGGAAATATCTTCTCTTCTTCTGTAATTGAATTTTTATTTTTTCCCTCCAACCCATCGGGAGCACCCGGAGCGGAGGGGGTATTACATACCCCCTCTCCGCTCCGGTCCGGGTCTCTCTCCCTTTTGGGCCCCGGAGTGCCCGGAACAATCCGGGAACAATCCGAGTCAATCCGGGTTGGGTCTTGTTTCTTTTTTATTTCCTTAACGAGTTCGTTCTCCATGAGATCGGCTGTTTCACCAGCCAATTTATAAATATCGTTCGATACTTCGAGCTTTCTTTTCTGAACAAGTCTTTTTCGAGTATCGCTAAATATTCGTCGCTTGGAGTCTTGCAAATCTGCTGTCGATTTCTCATAAAAATACGGTCGCCATTCTTCAAGGTGAACGCCTTGAAATCGTCCGACCCCATCCACTCGACCCTTTTCTTTTGCGGCCGCAAGGAATGTTTGGAACCCTAGTTCCTCGTTAGCAGATAGCCTGCTCCCTTTTTCCCGTGGCTCTTCGTCACATGCAACAAGAGCGGGGCTTGTAACCATTTCGCCCTGTTGCGTTTCCATCACGTCAATGCTGACACGCTCGAAATAAAGCGGGGCGGGTTTTTCCATATCTTTGGCTTTTTGACAAATCAGCGTATGATGAGTCCCATCCGCTTCAACTTGAAACTGAACGTCAACTGCACCTTTCAGAGCCGATGAGCCTCGAGCCCTTCCTTTGTCAGAAAGCCCGGAATGGTGAACGATTAAAATTGTGCATTGGTAATGATTTTTTATGATGTCCAGTCCGTTTATAAACTGATTCATGTCTTGTGTTGAGTTTTCATCACCAATTCCAAAATTTCTCGCCAACGTGTCGACGACAATTAGTTGAGGATTGCCGGCTTGTTCTGCCACTTCTTTTATTGCTGATAAAACTTCACTTAATGAGAACGAGTCGGTTAGAGCCGCCGGCATCGTTGAGAGATAGATTGGAGCGTCTTTTATTGAAACTTCATTGAGCTTTTCCCACGCCGTGAGCCGACGTTTAAGCCCCGGAAAACCGTCACCTGCTATGTAAACGACCGCCCCTTCTCGCACGTGTCGGCCGTTGAACGGTAATCCAGTAGCAACGCTACAGCTTATGTCCAAAGAGAGAAGGCTTTTTCCGCTCTCGGGTTCCCCGAAAATGAGAGCTAAGACATTTTCTTCTATAAGCTTATCTACTATAAATACCGGCTCTCTTAACTCCATATCGCCGGCTCGAATGAGTTTAAAACCCCGCTCAGGTTCTGGCTCTTGATTGCCTTCTTGTTCCCCTTGCTCGGGGCTCCATTCCTCGCATTGTTCGGCAAGCTTTAAAAGTTCGCCCTTGCCGTGCCCGGCCTTCAGCCAATCGTAAATGTCTTCTTTGGGCTGTAGGCTTGGTAGCTCCAACAGCTTCACGGAGCAACCTCTTTTTTGTAAATCGCCTGCCACCTCGTAAGCATGCTTCCGCCCGGGCTCGTCGTTATCTGGTAAGACGATAACCCGTGTTCCGCCCTTAAACCATTTCCCGGCCCCGCCCCATTTACCCGCCCCGCCCGAATTCGTGGTAGCGACTAAACCCAGTCCCCGCAAAGATTCGACGCACTTTTCACCCTCAACGATATAAATTATCTGGTTGCTGTTTATAGCCTTGAGAAGTTCAGGCAAGCGATACGGAACCCTTTCAACCCCCTTCATGGATTTTTCCCTTTTTCCATTCTCACTGACGGCCCTTTGGAATACCCGCTTGCCGCTCACGTCGTCGAGCCTGACGACTTCGTATTTTAGGTTCCCGCTTGCGTCGTGGTATGGGTAGATGGTTTCCCTTGCTTGAATTTTTCCTCGTCCATGCCATGGAGACTGAACGCCGCAAAGTTCGCAAAGGTCTTTTATGCTTCCGCTCGAACCCGTGCTGTGGCATGTCCAGCAACCCTGTTCAACGTTGAAGCTAAAGCTCGGGCTCTTGTCACCGTTTTTGTGGCTATGGCTCGGGATGGGGCAAGAGCAATAACACTGGTCGCCTTCCCATTTTGAATTCTTGGGCTGAAGTGTTCGCTCGAACCATTGCCGGATATCGGCGGGGAAAAGCCCAATTTCTTGTAGGGATGACATTATGCCCGCCCCCTTTTCCAAGGAAGGCATAGCAATATTGCCCGGGCCAAGGAATAACTTATCAGGTAATGTTTATTGAAGTAATTTTTTATTTGGGAAAAAGAGATGATAGGCAACCATCTCAATAGAAATGGAAGGGGGAATACGTTTATTGGCGGGTCTGAGTCGTCGGGGTCGTCGCCGTCGCCACCGCCCCCGCTGTCTTTGGTTCGTTGCCGTTCATGGCGAATTCCACGCCTGCAAAAACCCCTTTTTACCGGTCGTTTGATAAAATTGGTAAAAAAGGATCTCTTCCGACGACTTCGAATCATCGCAACCGCCCTTTTAATGTTGTTTCGAACGAGCCGTTTCGCGAACGATTTAAGTTGAAGATCGCCCATGCAATGGTTTGCCATATCACGAATATCTCTGACAAAACGATTAAACATCTCCGTGATTCCAAGTAAACACTCTCTTCTCAAGGTTTGTTGAGCTTTTAACACCGTTTCTTTTATCGCCTCGGCGCAATCACAAAAATACACATCGTCATCTTGACTAACGTTTACGCAATCATTATAATCTAAACTGTAGTTCATATATAAACCTCCTTGCCGGCTAGCCCCGGCATTTTTTATTCCTCAACCCTTGCGAAACCTTCATCATCGACAATGGAAGACTGGTCAATGTTGAAGAAGTCAGCAAGGCTTCTTTGATATCGTGGATATAAAACTTGCCGTCGTAGCTCGCTTTGGCACAAAGTCGAAACATCAACCCCTGTAGCCATTGAAACTTGCTTCAAAGTGAGCCTATGCTTCTTTCTTAACCCCCTGATTACCGTTTCCATTGGATACCCCCCCTTCATTTTTATTTTCCGTTCTTAAGTCTTATGCTGATGTGATTCTCTAGACCTATTGATAAATGACAATAGCGTTTATAGTCTAATATGAGGTATTGTGTGGATTTATAAACAAATTGTATCACTATTAAATTATCTCACACTTCCCAGGATATACAACCCCATTAATGTTGTTTGCGTAAATAAGTTGTGGCTATGCCCACATATATAGAGTTACACATATACATCACATGAAATTTAACCCCATATACGTATGGCTTGAATTGTTTATTGTTATAGGTTATAAAAGAGACAAGGAAAGGACCCTTACATTTCCACACCAACGAAAAACAGGATTATTAACTTTGAAAAACGAACCTTGAAAATGTCAGAAGACCAACGCTCCAGAAAGGCATAAAAAAACGGGAACCCTTGGTATAACTGGATTCCCGACACATTCTATCTACCTACGGCTTGGAAGGCCATCGCTCTAGCCAACTGAGCTATTCCCGCTCGTTGCAACGAAGTTCTTTCGTTCAGCACGGGAAATACTACCATATGACCAGCATTCCTGCAACCATTTTTTGTGACTTATTTAAGTTCTACTGTTATATTTTTTGAAGGACTTTGCTCTTTTTATGTTTGAACTTTTAAAGAAGCGGTTTTTATGACTCTGGTGCTTCAAAACGTTCTACAAGCTATCGGGGGATGCAAAGTTGCTAAGTTGTGCTCTGCTGGTCGAATATTACGGCCTTTCCGGGGTAATGCTAGCCAGGGTGAGCATCTCAACCCTGGTTTTAGCAAAAAAGATCGCGTTGGTCTCCATATGATACTTGAAGCAGCGGGGGTACCCCCGCTGCTCTTAATTTGTTTAATGAACATGCTACACCGGCTTAAGCCCATTGATTTTAGTGATGCCAAGCCCAGGTCCTTTTGAAAGAGTGATTGCCGGGCCATCGTATTGGGCGCCACCTTCCACTGGATCTGCTGAACATAAAATAGGCGGGTCTAGATCAGCTCTGGTGATAACAGACATGGCAGTGGCAAGATGACATGCTGCCGTTACGCTGATTTTACTTTCCATCATGGCACCGATCATGCACTCTACCCCAGCGGAGCGAGCCATGGCACAAATGGCAAGAGCATTGCGAATGCCGCCCGTCTTCATAAGTTTGATGTTGAGAAGATCCGCAGCCCTCATAGTAAGGAGAGTAAAGGCATCTCGGGGAGAAAATACTGCTTCATCAGCAAGAATCAGCGTGTTTACTGTGTCTGTTACCATTTTCAGGCCTTCAAAATCATAAGCAATAACCGGCTGCTCTACCAGTTCAATATTTAGACCGTTATCTTCCATAAAATGAATGATGCGAATGGCTTCCTTGGGTGTCCACCCCTGGTTTGCGTCTACCCGCAACAATATCTTATTTCCTACCGCTGAGCGAATTTCTTTTAGACGGACCATATCCTGATGGAAATCAGTACCCACTTTGATTTTGAGGGCTGTGTACCCCCCCCCCACGGCTTCAAGACTGTCTTCCACCATTTCATCGGGGGCATTCACACTAATAGTATAGTCTGTGACCACTTTTCGTTTTATTCCGCCTAAAAGGGCGTAGAGAGGCTGATTCAGCATTTTCCCCCACAGATCATGAAGGGCTATATCTATTGCTGCTTTGGCCGAAGTGTTGTGTAATATAGCGCGATCTACAACATCAAGGATCGCCCCCAGATTGTCAATATCTTTGCCTATTAGAAGAGGGCGTATCCGCTCCTGAATGGCACCATAAATGGCACCATTAGTGTCTCCCGTTATAACCGCCGTGGGAGGTGCCTCCCCATATCCGCAAACTCCGTTGTCTGTTTCAATTACCACCACATTGGTTGTTACTTCTGAGACGGATCTCAAGGCCGTTTTAAAAGTTTTTTTCAATGGGATAGACAGTTGTCTCAGATAAATATCTTGAATCCTCATTTTAAACTCCCGCGATTATTGAAAGAACTTTGGCGACGAAAAGTCCTCCCCATGTACCTACTACATACCCCATAAGAGCCATAAGAACACCTATTGGCACCAAGGTTTCTTTATATGCAGCGGCAATAATAGGAGCAGCGGCAACAGCCCCTATATTAGCAAGACTTGCCACGGCGCATGTAAAAAGATCAAGTTTGATAATTTTAGCTATGATAGCCATGAGCAATGCGTGGATTCCCAAGACGACAAATCCCGCCGCCAGATAGTAAGGAGCATCTGTAAGCTCTTTGAAGGAAGCCCGGGAAGCAATGAGGCAGATAATAATATAAAGCATGGTAACAGAAACTGGAGATGAGCCAGGAATGCTGTTCATAGGAGTCATGGCGCATATGATGCCAAGGAATGTGGCTATTATGATGGTAACTGTGCTCACAGACAGAAAGTCGCTTTTGCCAAAAATATTGATGAGCATAGGCGATAAAACTGAAGCACCGTAACTTGATAGAGCAGAAACAAAAAGTCCGGAACCTACCAAGAGTACCAAGTCTCCTGTTTCCATTTTTGTGCGAGCGTTATCTTGCATTTCAGATAGCATCATTCCTACAGAATCAATGGTAGAAGTATCGGTCTTTGTCCATTTATTAAAAAACCGTGCGTAAGGAACGCTTGCAAGAAGTAGAATCACCCAAATAGAATAGTTTACGTTATCCACCAGAAGAGTGTATCCCATAGAAGAGTCGCTAATACCCAAAGCTCCCTGAATGGCTACCATGTTGGCTGTGCCGCCAATCCAGCTCCCAGCTAAAGCTCCCCAGGTCTTCCACGATTCCTCAGGGAAACCATTTTTCATGAGGAAAAACATCACTACGAAGCCTATCATGATGGTAAAAGTCGCAGAAAAGAAACCAATAAGCATGCGAGGCCCTAATTTGAGAATCTTTCTTATGTCGCACCGTAATAACATGATAAAAATCATTGCGGGGATAAGATTTCCTCTTATTACTCGGTAGGTAGCCTTGATACTGTCATTGTTCTCCCATAGACCGAAGGTAGCAAAGATCATACAAGAAACGTAGAGAATGACAGGAGTTGGTACATACTTAAAAAAAATAGAGTTCTTGTACTTCATTTCTAAGGTTGAAACGATTCCTGCGAAGCAAAACAAGAAAGCAAAATACGCGAAACCCTGGGTTATCACTGCAACCCCTCCTCAAAATGAAATATTAGGCCTATATTTAGAGCCTTTACATAAAAAAATCCAGCAGCTGCCGGCGCATATACGCCGGTAACCGCTGGATTTCATCCCCTGACATCCGTGAGCCAAACTCAAACGAACTTAAGGACGAAGCAGCCTTTCCCTATTAAGCTTTCTTTAAGGCGGTAACCTCTTTATACTTTTTTATTGCATCTCGGTATGCTGCTATAATAGCTTTTTGGGAAGACCCGAAATATCGTGTCAGAACATTTGAAACAATAACTTCTTCATCCTGAACAAGACGGCGCCCTAAAAAGATCTCCTGAACAAACCTCTCTGTTACTTTAAGAGTCATGGAAACGCCACAATCAATAATTTCCTCACTGTCTTTCAACAGAATGAAAGATATGAAGAAAGCTCCAAATTGCTGATTGATCGGATTAAAACTTGTTGTTTGCGAATTCCCCACTATAAGGATGGAATTCTCCGGATATTTAACATAATTCGACATGATGAAATTCTATCATGTTCTAATAGAATTTGTCTACTTTCGCCCCGGAGCATTAGATTTTATACAAAAAGGGGGAAACTGCATATTTGCAGCTTCCCCTGATCTAAAATGGTCGGGGCGAAAGGATTCGAACCTTCGACCCCCTGCTCCCAAAGCAGGTGCGCTAACCAGACTGCGCTACGCCCCGGTTTAAGCACTGGTGGAGCTGGGGGGATTTGAACCCCCGGCCTCTTCCGTGCGAAGGAAGCGCGCTCCCCCTGCGCTACAGCCCCACATGATCAACGGCGAATATTGTAATGATCGCAGCAGCACTTGTCAAGCTTTTAGCGGAATACTTGCTCTCGCGATAGTTTGTATCTATTATTCTATTATAAAAAGAAAGGAAAATATATCATGATATATGGAGCAGAATTTGTACATCAATGGGCAGAAGAACTTGATGAAATCCTTTCTGGCCAACGCCTTTTTCGGGTAGAGGGAGCTGAAAATTGGCTAGCGATGCGGTTTTCATCTATTCCCCTTTCACTATTTATAAGCTGGCATCCTCAAAGTTCTGGATGCAGCCTTCTCAGTGAAAATGAGCTTGATCAGGTAAAACGTTTTTCGGATGGCAAACACAGGTTCGTAGATGCACTGAAAAGCCATGTGGTCAAAGGAGAAGTAACTGCTGTAAAGCAGGTGGATTATGACAGGATCATCGCTCTCAACTTTTCACGTAAGGTTGGGGCCGGTTTCGATGTCGAGAGAACACTGATTTTAGAGTTTATGGATAGGAATAGCAATATTATCCTTCTCGATGAAAACAAAGTGATCATTGACTGTGTAAAACATATTCATCCTGAGATAAACCGCTACAGAACCATTGTGCCATCTCACCCCTATGTGACGCCGCCTCCCCTGCAGGGACCGTCTCCATTAGAACTGTCGCCAGAGGCATCTCTTGAAGATATGATGCAGGTGAAAGGCATTGGCCGAGGGCTGAGATCTTATATGAAAGACTACTGGCACCATCTTTCCCCATTTGAGTGGGCTGTAAACATTCGAAAGATGTATGAAGAAACGAAGCCTTCAAAAGGCCTCATACAGAAGCACAACAGTTATATAACAATATTTCCCCTTTCCTTGGAAGATATGGCATCTGTGGGGGAAAACAAGGCCCTTATAGCGTCAAAGATGTTTGTGCTTGATCCCTTTATTCGTGACAAAAGCGAACGGATAAAAAAAGAAACAATGAAAATTGTAAAGCGGGAGATAAAGTCACTTGAACGGCATCTTAAAGGAGTTGAGAAGCAAAAAAACGAATCACTAAAGGCGACATGGTACAGAACATGTGGGGAATTGTTGCTAGCCAACCTTTACTCTATTTCATCCAGAGCCGATAACGTGTCTCTTCCGGGATGGAATGACGAAGGGGAAATAACTGTGGAGATTCCACTAGATCCCAATAGATCTGCTTCAGATAATGCTTCTCTCTATTTTAAGAAATACAAGAAGGCAAAAGGCGATCTTGAAGAGATAGAACAGAATATAACAGCGCTTGAGGGGCGCATATCAGAACTTGAGGATCAGTTAGAAATTATAGAGGAGCTAGAGATTCCGTCTCTTATAGATACACTTTGTCGTGATATTCGAGAATGGTTGGTACCTGCTAAGAAGAAAAAGGGGAAGAAAGCAAAGAAAGAAGCGACGCGACCACCTCATCTTCGCTTGTTTTATGAAGATGCCATTCTTCTTGTAGGACTTAATGCCAGAGGAAACCGTTACGTAACATTCCAGGAGGCGTCTCAGGAAGATATCTGGCTTCATGTTCACGAATTGCCTGGCTCCCATGTAGTTATTAAACGGCCAGAAGGAACAAAGGAAGATTTGGAGGGTACAGATTTGCTGACGTTAGCGGCATCACTGGCCGCGTTCTTTAGTAAAGGTCGCCATTCAACAAGGGTTCAGGTGGATTATACGGAACGAAAACATGTGCGCCATATTTCCGGCAGCGGTATAGCTCATGTAACCTATACCCACCCTGAAACGATTATTATTGACCCTGACCTGTGGAAAGAATATTTTTCAGAAAAAGAGATAATTCCTGAGGGAGACAGGCTCTGAAACTCATTCGACTTCCATTTAGGGGATGATCAAAAGCCAATTTCCATGCATGAAGAAACATCCTGCCTGGTGTTCTTTGCAGACTTTGTTTTGTGCCGTAGAGGCCATCACCCACAATAGGGCAACCCCTATGTTTGAGGTGCACCCGAATCTGATGGGTACGGCCTGTATGAAGGGTGCATTCAATAAAGCTATACTTTTGGTGTGTCCAGAGAATGCGATATTCTGTCAATGCAGGGCGCCCCGTGTCTGTTACTGTCATCATGAGTCTGTTCCGTTGGCTTCGACCTATGGGTTCTTCTATAAAGCCTGCGGCCTTTCGAAGTTTTCCGCAGCTGAGAGCAAGGTATTTTTTCTCCACAGAGCGGCTTCGAAACTGGTTTTGGAGGTTCTGTAAGATCTTTGGGGTTCGAGCAACAACAAGAAGGCCAGAGGTGCCGCTGTCGAGGCGATGGACAATTCCTGGGCGAACCTCTTCATCGAATTTTCTCATGTCTCGGTATTTATACAATAAGCCATGGACAAGGGTCCCATGCCAGTTGCCGGGAGCAGGATGAACAACGAGGCCTGCTGGTTTATTGACAACAATAATATAGGGGTCTTCGTAAATGATCCCGAATTTTACCGGTTCTGGCTCAATTTCCAGAGTTTCAGCAGGGGGAACCACTATATGTATAGCCATTTCTGCCGTAACTTTAAGGGCAGGTTTCAGAGCGCGTCGAATTCCTGAAATTTCCACGTTGCCCAGACGAATCAGTTTTTGAACGTAGCTTCGAGTCAGACCAAGCTCTTCGGCAAGGAATGCGTCAATTCGCTTGCCTTCTTCATCCCCTTGTGGTGTAAGGGTAACTTTATGTTCTATGTTTTCTTCCTGCTCTTCGAAAAATTCGCCACGTTCTTTGTCTACCATTTTTATCCCTTTTCTAAAAAACAGGGGCGGAAACGAGCTCCGCCCCTTGGCATTGTTAGTCTTTTATTACTTCGGCACAGCGAGGACACAGTCCCCGAGCATCTACATCCTCTGAGTATTTCCAGCAACGAGGGCATTTTTCTCCCTTCGCCTTGTCCACTGCCACAGTCAAACCTGTTTCTTCATCTTGCCATGTAATGGCCAGATTTCCAGTTTCTTCTACCCATTTAAAGTCAGAAACAATAGCAAACATGCCCCACTCTTCTGGAGTGAAAAGGGAATGGTCATAGTCTTTTGATATCTTAACTTCCACCCTTGCTTCAAGGGAATGTCCAATAATGTCCGACGTTCTTGCTGACTCAAGGGCACGGCTGACAGCTCCTCTGACCGTTAGCACCCGATCCCACTTATCTTCGAGTTCTGGTGCAATATGTTTTTTTTCAATTTCAGGCCAGTCTGAAAGGAATACGCTTTCTGGAAGACGGGCGTCTATCTTTATCATTTCCTGCCAGATCTCTTCTGCAGTGAAGCTGAGAATAGGTGCCAACATGCGGGTCAATGTAAGGAGAACTTGCCACATAGCTGTCTGGCAGCCTCGCCTTGATATTGAATCCGTTTCATCTGCATAGAGGCGGTCTTTGCTTACATCGAGGAAGAAGGAGCTCAGCTCTGTAACGCAGAACTGGTGAATTACAAATGTAGGCACATGGAATTCATATTCGTCGAAGCCATGGGTCGCCCGATCTACAACTTGATTCAATTTCGATAAAATCCATTTATCGATTTCAAGAAGCTCATTATAAGGAACTGTGTCTTTCGCTGGATCAAAATCCACAAGGTTGCCAAGAAGATAACGAGCCGTATTACGAATGCGGCGATAAGACTCTGTAAGGCTCTTGATAATACCTTCTGAGATTCGGATATCGTTTCTGTAGTCTGTAGAGGCCACCCAAAGTCTTAGTATATCTGCACCATATTTGTCCACCACTTCCTGAGGACGAACGACGTTCCCAAGGGATTTAGACATCTTTTTCCCTTCCCCGTCAACAATAAATCCGTGAGTGAGAACATTTCTATATGGGGCCTTTTTACGTATCGCAACTGATGTCAGGAGTGATGTCTGGAACCAACCGCGGTGCTGGTCGCTTCCTTCCAGGTACATATCAGCAGGCCATTTAAGTTCAGGTCTTGTTTCTAGAACTGAAAAATGGCTTACGCCTGAATCGAACCATACGTCCATAATGTTGGTATCTTTCACAAGTTGGCGGCTTCCGCAAGTCGGGCACTGCGCCAGGTTTCCAAGAAGCTCTTCAGGGGACAGTTTCCACCATACACTTGATCCCTCTTCTTTCACTTTAGCCTGAACAGCCCGGATCAATTCGGGTTTGAGGATGAGTTCGCCACATTCCTTACAGTAAAATGCTGGAATCGGAACACCCCATACTCGCTGTCTGCTGATGCACCAGTCGGAACGATCTCGTACCATGTTGTAAATGCGATCCTTTCCCCAGTCAGGAATCCAACGTACACTCTTCTCAATAATGTCGAGGGTTTCCTGCCTGAACTTGGAAACTGCTATGAACCACTGCTCTGTAGACCTGAATATAATGGGACGTTTACATCTCCAGCAATGGGGATAGGAGTGTTTAATTTTAACCTTTCCAAGGAGTCTTCCGCTTTCGGCAAGAAGGGCAAGAACTTTATTTGCCCCATCGTCGAGGGAAAGACCACCAACTATGGGTGTTTTGGGCAAGAAGTAGCCGCTGCCATCCACAGGGTTATAGATCTCTATTCCATACCGAACACCAGTTTCATAGTCTTCTACGCCGTGGCCGGGTGCAGTGTGAACACAACCAGTTCCCGTATCGAGCATGACATAATCAGCAAGAAGCAGGGGGGTTGTCCTATTAGGATAGAATGGGTGGATAGCTTTAGCGTGCTCAAGTTCTCTCCCTTTACAACGATGCAGAATTTCACCGAATTCCAGGCCTATTTCCTTTGTAACAGCTTCAAGAAGGGCTTCTGCTAGAAGATATACCTTGTCTCCACTCTCTACAAAAACATAGTCGTAGCCTGGGCCAAGGGCTACAGCCATACTGGCAGGGAGAGTCCAAGGGGTTGTTGTCCATACCACTACATTCACATCCCGCCCCTTTAAAACCTCGATGGAATCGCCAATTTCAGGCATTGAATAGGCAACGAAAATAGAAGGAGATGTTTCATCCCAGTATTCTATTTCAGCAGCAGCGAGCGCTGTCTGGCAATCAGTGCACCAGTACACTGGTTTATGCCCTTTATATACAAGCCCCAATTCAACCATGTCGGCAAAAGCTCCTAGTTGAGCGGCCTCATATTCCGAATGAAGAGTTACATAAGGGTTCTCCCAGTCGCCTACAACACCCAGGCGGATAAATTCATTTCGCTGAATGTCAAGATATTCGTAGGCATATTTAGTACATTTCTCTCGAAGCTCAACAGGATCAATGGCATCTTTTGTAATGCCATGGCTCTTAAGAACATGAAGTTCTATTGGTAGTCCATGGGTATCCCATCCGGGGACATAAGGGGAATAATATCCCTTCATAATTTTGTATTTGGGAATAAAATCTTTCAGGATTTTATTGAATGCTGTTCCAATATGTATGTTACCATTTGCATAGGGAGGTCCGTCATGAAGAATGAAGGACTCTTTCCCCTCCTGTTTTTTTAACATTTTGTGGTAAATATCGATGTCTTTCCAAAATTCAAGATATTCCGGCTCTCTCTTAGCGAGATTAGCTCTCATCGGGAAAGACGTTTGGGGAAGCTTAAGTGTATTCTTGTAGTCTGTAGCCAATGTTATGTACCTCCTTTCAAATAGGAAAAGGCCGTCTCTAAAAAAAAGAGACGGCAAATTCGTAACTTGTTGATTTTAGCACAAGTTGAAAACTTGTAAAATGTTACTCTGTCGTCCCGGCTTCTTTCTTTGCTTTTCTAACCTGAAGTATATGGATGCCTATGAGGATAATCAATCCTATGGCATCTGTTTGCCAACCAGGGATCAATAGACCTAGAGCTCCGCCCAGGGCAATAACCCGCTTCCACCAGGCCATTGAAGTTTTATAGTATCCAATAGTAGCCATCCCTAGCAAAAATACACCTAAAACAGCAGTGATAATCGCTAATATAAAGGGGAAAAGCTTAAAGTCAACAAGCACAAGCATTGGGTTATAAACGTAGATAAAAGGAACAAGAAACCCAGCCAGCGCCAACTTGACAGCTGTAACCCCTGTACGCATTGGATCTGCGCCCGCAATGCCAGCACCAGCATAGGCAGCAAGGGCTACAGGGGGACTAAGGTCAGCCGCTATGCCAAAATAAAGAACAAACATGTACGCTGCCATGGGCGGGACTCCCAGTTTGAAGAGCGCTGGAGCTGCCATAGTGCTAGTAACTATAAAGTTAGCTGTTGTTGGAAGACCTGCTCCAAGGAGAATACAGGCTACCATTGTAAGAAGCAATGTTGCCAAGAGCTTCCCTCCGGCTATGGCGACAATGGCACTCGCTATTCTCAAGCCTAACCCTGTTAACGTGGCTGTTCCTACAATAATGCCGACTGTGCCGCATGCACAGGCTACGCCAAGTGCTCCTTTTGCGCCATTTTCGAGCGCAAGTTTTAGTTTTTCGGGCGTAAGTCTTGTTTCCTTATTCAGAAAAGAAACAGCAATGCTGATTATTATCCCATTATAAGCAGCTTTCAGTGGCGTGTATCCCGCTAGCAGGAAATACACTATGCCAAAAAGGGGCAGTAAAAGATGCCCTTTAGTTTTCAAAAGTTTCAAAAGGCTTGGGAGTTTTTCCTTTGGAAGTCCCAACAGCCCGAGGCGTGTAGCTTCAAAGTGTACCTGAACCATAACCGCAAAATAATAAAGAAGGGCCGGAACTACTGCCGCAAGAGCTACCTGAACATAGGGAACCCCCATAAACTGGGCCATAATGAAGGCAGCTGCTCCCATAACAGGAGGCATGATTTGTCCTCCTGTTGAAGCCACCGCTTCTACTGCTCCGGCAAAGTGGGGCTTATATCCAACACTTTTCATCAGAGGGATAGTGAACATTCCCGTAGTACAGACATTCGCCACAGAGGACCCTGAAATTGAGCCCATAAAACCTGAGCTTAGGACAGCGACCTTGGCAGGCCCACCAGTAGCCCCACCAGCCATTGCCATGGCCAGGTCGATAATGAACCGCCCCATACCTGTTTGTTCCAATACAGATCCAAACAAAATGAACATAAACACAAAAGTAGCAGATACGCCCAAGGGAATGCCAAATACACCCTCTGTTCCTAGATACATGTGGTTAATAATCCTTTGGATATTAAACCCCCGATGCTGAAACATTTGAGGGAAATAGCGCCCAAAATAACAATAAAAAAGAAAGAAAATAGCGATACAGGGTAACACTGGACTTGATACTCTGCGCGTTGCTTCCAACAAGAGAATAATACCCATAAAACCAACAATGATATCCATGGTCGTTGGCAAACCAGCCCTATTCACAAGGTCTTCAAACTCAAAGAAGATATAAAGAGTTGCAAATGCAGCAAGGGCCGCCAGTACAAAATCGTACAATGGAATGCCGTCTCTTCTGCTTGTTTCTCGGGCAGGATACAATAAAAAAACAAGAACTAGAACAAAGGCCAGGTGCAAAGACCCCTGTTTCATAGCCAATAGCAAACCGAAACCAGACGTATAAAAATGAAAAAGTGACATTGCTACAGCAATGGCAGTAATAAGTATACCCTGCCACCCTAAAAGATCACGATATCTGGCTTCAGTGTCAAACTGACGTCTAAGTTCATCTAGATTGATTTCTGAATTTTGAGCTGCTTCTGTCTTTTCATTTGGCAGATTGTTCACGTCACCCAAAAATCTCCACCTCCAGTCAGTATGTAAATTATCAAATAATTATCTTTTTCTGAAAAGCAGTGGGACTTGTGTCACTTCAATGTAAAAAACACTATTGGGTATAAGTTGATATAAATCTAGCTTCCCAGTTGTTGAGGAATAAATCCAGTTTTTGCCTAATTCATCGTCGCCTATGCGAATACGTAAAACTTCCCATGTATAAGGGCTTCCCCGAATAACCATCCAATCTCTCTGCAACAAAAAACGCCCTCGTGGAGGCGGTTCTGTAGGGAGGCCAGCATTATGAGAACGAAAATGCTCCTCCCAAAGCCAAAGGCGAGGGCCTGACAACACATAAACATCTTCCACTGGAGTTTTTTCTACAGAATGAATGTAACCAGTTTTTATTTCGACTCCAGAGGGGGCTGGTGCTGAACAGAGTTCCCGATCCTGGGTTCGAAAAGAAAGAAAATGTACTGGTACAAAAAGAAGATAAAAGGCAGAAAAAAGAATGAGTGATATCAAGATGTTCGAGGTCCAACGTTTCGACGTTCTTACCCCCTCCCTGATTTTCAGTCTTTTCAGACTCATAGCCCACAAAGAGGATTATACCTGTTTTTAACGTTAATTGGCAACTGAAAGGGCAATATATGGCGGACCTGGGCCGATTCGAACGGCCGACC
Organism: Aminobacterium sp. UBA4987; assembly: GCF_002396985.1. NCBI lineage: Bacteria > Thermotogati > Synergistota > Synergistia > Synergistales > Aminobacteriaceae > Aminobacterium > Aminobacterium sp. UBA4987. The sequence goes on along the minus strand of NZ_DGZF01000009.1, from coordinate 702,014 downwards.
TACGGCTTAGGAGGCCGTCGCTCTATCCCCTGAGCTACAGGCCCGCTCGGGACGGCGATAATGTTATCATGAGGTACTTTTTCGTGCAATATGCTTTATTTTAAATTCCCCCTTGTCTTTTGTAGCTAATTGGATAGTATATAGAGAGAAAAAAGGAGGCGACGGCGTGTTTTCTGGGAAAAGACTATCCGAATTAAGAGTAAAACGGGGATTAACACAATTAGAACTAGCTGAAAAGCTAGGGGTATCTTTTCATACAATTCTCCGCTGGGAAAAAGAACGGCGATTCCCTGATGTTTTCCACCTCTCCATCCTTGCTGATGTCTTGGGAACAAGTGTAGCCTACCTTATGGGGGAGAAAAAAAATGGAAGCGGCAAATATTATGCTCTGGACATTGATAAGGAAGCCGTTATAGCGGTTCCTTTGCTTGACTCCTCTTTTGTTGCCTGTGCTGGATGGGGCTTTGGTGATATGGAAGGAATAGAGCCTGATTTTTGCGCTACTTTGATAGTGGCCAAAGACGATATAGGGCGGATAGGGGGAAAAAGCCCTTATGCTGTAAAAGTTGAAGGTGACAGCATGCAGGAAGCGGGGATTCCCGATGGGGCCCGAATTTCCGTGAATCCGGAAGAACCCATTTACAATGGCGACGCTGTTTTAGTGAAGTGGGGGCGGCGGGGAGATTTAGCTGTAAAGTGGTATTACGAATATAACGATCGTGTGGAGTTGCGCTCTTCAAATCCTGCCAAATACCCCCCAATCATTATTACGAAAGAAGAGATAGAACAAGAAGCGGAGGCTGGGAATATCGATTTTTTTAGGATATGCGGAAAGGTTATGGTTGTAAGTGTTATCCCCAAAAGGGGAATTTAAAGGATTGGGGGGAATACGTATGGGAATACAATTTACCAGATCGGATGGGAAACCACGGTCGATCCACGACGAACTGCTGGGGATTCTTATTCCTGCCCCTCCCGCAGCATTTTTATTCAAAGAAAACGGGGCTATTTGCATCGTCGATCGATCTGTATCTCCTTCCAACGGAGACAACGTCATTATTTACGATGAAAGTCAGGGATTTCAGCGAATCACCTTTAGCGAACGAGTTGATAATGAACAAGTATGGGGTGTTGTGACGTGGATTTGTCATGAAGCATGTGGCAGTAAAGCCAATAGTTCTGTGCGATTGTAATAATTTTTTTGTTTCATGCGAGAGAATTTACAGACCTGATCTGCAAAAGAAGCCGGTAATAGTTCTATCAAGCAATGATGGTTGTGTTGTGTCACGATCAAATGAGGCTAAAGCATTAGGGATTCCCATGGGAGTGCCATTCTTCCAAGTAGAAAAAGCATGCCGCCATTATGGGATTGCCGTTTTTTCCAGTAATTTTGAACTCTACCAGGACATTTCTTCCCGAGTTATGGCTGTTATGAAAGATAATGTTCCAACCGTAGAAGTATATTCTATAGACGAAGCCTTTTTGACCTTTGATTTGTCAAGTTATGCTCATATAGAAGAAAAAATGGCCCAGATTCGCAAGCAAGTCTATCAGTGGATTGGAATTCCGGTTTCCATTGGTGCTGCCTCCTCTAAGACTTTGACAAAACTTGCCGCTGAATATGGAAAGAAACACGAAGAAACAGGGGGTTGTTACAGCCTTCTGTCTTTAGCTTCTGAAGAAATGACAAACTTCCTCGAGAGAGTACCTGTAGGTAATATCTGGGGCATAGGGAAACAACTGGCTGTGCGCCTAGGAAAACATAGGATACGTACGGCAAGGGAGCTGCGTGATGTTCGAGATGAAAGAATTATGAAGATAATAGGCATGCCAGGGGTGAAAACGGCATGGGAGCTCAGGGGGATTCCCTGTATCAAAATAAAGGAAGCTGAAACCTTGCAGAAAACCCTTCAGGTTTCCCGCTCTTTTGGGAGAGAGATTAAAGATGTTGATGGAATCGCAGCAGCTATTACTCATTTTGTTTCATCAGCAGGAATTCGTCTTCGTCAGGAAAAGGCCCTGGCCGGAGCTATAAGCGTATATATTACGACAAATCGTTTTCTGACCCCTTACTATTCCAACAGTGCCAAGGTTCTAACTCCCTACCCTACAAACTATACACCCCAGCTCATAAAGCTGGCCCTGTTGGGGCTGGACAGGATTTACAAGCCTGGATATTCCTACACGAAGGCCGGCGTTACTTTAGAAGATCTATCGTCCCGCAGCTATATGCAAAGGTATCTTTTTGCCAAGGACGAAGGCGATGACGCAGATAAAAAACAGACCTTGATGGATGTAGTGGACGCCATAAACGAGAATGTCGGGGGAAAAATTATTTCACCTGCAATCCTTCATTTCAATGAGGGAAAGGAATGGGCCCCTCGCTCAAATTTGAAATCTCCTGCTTATACTACTCGATGGGAAGATGTTCCTTATATAGAAACTGCTGACTAAAACGTCTGTAAAAAGGGTTTTCCCTTTCTGTGTTTTCTTCGAAGAGCGTCACCGCAATTTCTGAATCCCGAGAAAGCTGCTTTGCCAATGCTTGGCGGTTCGAAAAACGTTTTTCGCTCCTCAGATATTCTTCGATGAATACCATTATTTTTTTGTTGTAAAGGTCATCTGAAAAACCCGGGATATGTACTTCTATCCTTAACCCTTTTACATCTGTAAATGTGGGATTCGACCCGATGTTGAGGGCTCCAGGATGAAAGGAACCGTCTATTATAACGGTCGCAGCATAGGTGCCGCTTGGCGGGATGATTTTATGGTCAGGAACAGTAAGGTTAGCAGTAGGGAACCCTAGCTCTCTTCCTCGATGGTGACCATGCACTACGGTTTCATATAAGAAGAAAGGGTAGCCTAACAAATACTTGGCCATTTGCATCCGCCCAGAAAGAACCTCACTCCGTATTACAGTGCTGCTTACTGCCAAACCATCTATTTCAAGGGTTGGGACAGGAGAGAAAAGAATGTTTTTCTTCTTGCAATATTGCCGCAAAAAAGCTATGTCACCCTTTCGGCCAGCTCCAAAACGGAAATTCTCTCCAACAACAATTCCGGTTACTGATGTTTGGCTTTCGAGCCTGCGCAGAAAATCCAGAGGGTTCAGAGCCGCAATATACTGATCAAAGGGCATCCATAGAATATTTTGAATATGAAGGGCTGAAGCTATCTGTCGCTTTTCAGCCTCTGTAAAAAGCAAAAAAAGACGATCTGGATTAAACACATACTGGGGATGAGGGGTAAAAGTTACTACTCCCCAAGTGTCGTTTTGTTCCACAGAGAGACGTTCAGCTTCTTTCAGAAGCAATTGATGCCCCTTATGAAAACCGTCAAAAGCGCCTATAACCTGAATCATTGCCTACCCCTCTTATTGTTCTAGAGAAAAAGATTAGTTTGCGGCTTAAAGAAAATATTGTTTTCTTTTTTTACAAACACGCCTAAAGAGATCAGATCCCTGCCGGTAAAACAGACAACTTCTTCTGTGGGTACCTGACCACGAGATTCGCAATGCAGTTTTCTAATTGAAATAAACATCCCGTTTTTTAGGTCATTCTCCGTTTGATCGTCTCCGGAAAAGACCGTGAAATGTCTTATAAATTCTCCTATAGACATTATGTGTTTGTCTATATCTTGTTCTGCTGCAGTTTCTAACTCTTCAAAAGAAATGGCCTGGTCTAAAGACAGCAGCCCGGTTTTTAATCTAGTTAGTTCCACCACAATAGCTCCACATCCTAGCATATAACCAAGATCTCTGACTATGCTTCGTATATAGGTCCCTTTGTGGCATTTAATAAAAAACGAAACTTGCCCCTCTTCTGAGATAGTGGAAGTACGCAGAATACTGGTTATTGTTACTGGACGCGGAGATATTTGGGGTTCAATCCCCTTTCGTTTAAGGTCAGATGCCCGCTTCCCATTAAGCTTAATAGCCGAAATAACTGGTGGTTTCTGCATTCGCATGCCCAGAAAAGCCGGTAATATCCTGTCTATGTCTTTATCCTGAATATGACGAAAGGGATAGGTAGCCGTTACGGTACCGTCATAGTCAAGTGTATCTGTCGTCGTTCCTAATTGTATCGTCACCATATATTCTTTAGGCAACATCATAACGTAGTTTGAAAGTCGTGTAGCCGCTCCTGCAAGAAGAACAAGAAGGCCATCAGCTGTGGAATCAAGAGTTCCGCCATGACCCACTTTTATTTTTTGTGGAAGTTTACGCCGAAAAGCAGAAACGCACTGAGCACTTCGTAACCCTCTTGGCTTATTAAGAAGGAGAAGACCTTCTATCATTGCATTGCCTCTTTCACAGACTCAGTGATAATAGCAATGGCTTCGGTGAGAGCAGCTTCTATATGACACCCTGCAGCCTGAATATGCCCGCCCCCGCCAAATTGTTGAGCAATTTCACGGGCTGAGATATCCCCCCGGGAACGAAGGCTTACTCTTACCTGATCTTGTTCCTCTACAAGGAGAACAGCAAACTCTGCTCCTTTAACTCGCAGCAGTTCATTAACCAGGCCCTCCGTATCAGCAGGCGAAGACCCAAGTTGAGAGAAATCCTGAAGAGAGAGCCACGAAAGAGAGGCCCTATCATCGACTATGAGCTGAACTCTTTCAAAAGCCTTTCCCCACAAATGCACGCTTTCTACAGGCTGGCTATAGAAAATCTTATGATTAAGATCTGAGGGAGAAACCCCCTTCAGAAGCAGTTCGGCTGCTGCCTGGTGGGTTCGGGGGGATGTAGAAGAAAACGAAAACTTCCCACTATCAGTGATGATAGCGGTGTAAAGTCCTATAGCAGTATTGTAGTCATATTGAGCATTGGCAAGATGGAACATATGCCAAAGGATCTCTCCTAACGAAGACGCGCTCTCATCAATATAGTTATAATCGCCATATCGTGTGTTGTCACCGTGGTGATCTATATTAAAGATTGGATGCTTCTCCTGCACAACTTCAAGACCTGGCACCGAACGTTCCAGGTTACTCGTGTCGAGGGAGATGACCGCTGTTTTTTCAGGGAAGGGCAACAGTTCGTTTATATGGGTGAAGATTTCGTACTGATCTGCCAAAGGCAAAAAATAATACGTTGAAGGGAGAGGGTCTACCCCTCCCCAACGAATATTTTTACCGTGCTCCATTCCGTATACAGCAAGTGATGATGCCGCCCCCACAGCGTCACCGTCTGGTTTTTGATGAGTAAGAATAATCCACGTGCGAAATGAACTTAAAAGAGAAAATATTTCCTGAAGGGTAATACTACTCTCCAAATTCATCTATTTGATCATCCTCGGCCGATAATTCATTGTTGCTGCTTTCTTTGATACTGTCTAAAAGCGCATCAATACGCCGTCCATAGTCCACTGAAGAATCTATTTCAAAACGTATCTCCGGTATCTGTCGAAGACGTAGCCGTTTCCCAAGTAAAGAGCGGATTGGACCAGCTACACTCTCTAAGGCCTTAAGCACAGCCTTACGCTGCTTCTGATCGAGAGTGACAAAAAAGACTGTAGCAACTTCAAGGTCTTTTGAACAAGATACTTCTGTAATAATAGCATCCTTTGCCACATCATTTTTTATTTTATACTCCAAAAGCAAACAAATTTCTCGCTGAAGCTGTTTGTTAATCCTCTGCATCCGATAAGTCGCCATAAGCATCTACCTCTTGCCAGAAATGAATAATATTAAACGTCGCCATTTCCCCTTCTCGTTCCAGGAAATTTTTCAGGGCTTCTATACGATCCTTACACATCCCATAAGAAGTTCCGACGAGAGAAAAGGCAAGATAGGCCTGATCCCATCGATTTTCCGGCCCCAAATCAATTGCTGAAACATTCCACCGGCGACGAATCTTGTCGATAAGGGACCTTACAACCTGCCGTCGTTCTTTTACACTTCGACATGCTGGAATATCTATTTGTACCTGAAAAAAACCTACATAGGGCAATATGCTCTCGTTATTTTTCATTATTCGAGATATCGTTTTTCCTCCACGAGTTCATAGGCTTCAACAACATCGCCTTCTCTGAAGTCTTGGTAGTTGGTAAAGCTCATGCCGCATTCATAACCTGCTTTCACTTCTTTTGCTTCGTCTTTAAAGCGTCGCAAGTTAGCCAGACTTCCAGTCCATATTACAACCCCATCCCGGATAATCCTCACCCTGCAATTACGCTTAATCATGCCTTCAGTAACATAGCAGCCAGCAATTTTACCAGCCTTAGGCACCTTAAAAACCTGTCTGATCTCTGCCTGCCCCAATTCTTCTTCTTTAATTGTGGGGGTGAGCATTCCTTCCAGAGCTGCCTTTACATCATCAACAACGTCATAGATGACATTGTACAGTCGGATTTGAACACCCTCTACTTCAGCAATCCTCTCAGCATTTTTGTCAGGTCTGACGTTAAAACCGATAACCACAGCATTAGAGGCAGTCGCGAGCATTATATCCGACTCAGCTATGCGGCCGACACCACGGTGAATAATATTAATACCCACCTCATTTGTTCCCATCTTCTCCAAAGCAGCACATAGAGCCTCGTTTGTTCCCTGTACGTCAGTTTTAACCAGAAGATTAAGCTGGGGGATTTCTCCCTCTTTCAACTGAGAGTAAAGCTCTTCAAGGGTGAGACGTTTCGCAGTCACGTTTTCACTTTCGCGTTTTTCCTGTTCTCTTTTTGATATTTCATCCCTTGCGCTCTTTTCATTATCCACCCGTACGAAGTGTTCGCCTGGCTGTGGAACAGAAGTGAGCCCCAAAATCTCCACAGGAGTGCTTGGCCCGGCTTTTAGAAACTGCCGTCCGCGAGAGTCGAGCATAGCTCTTATCTTTCCCCACGTTGTGTCGAGAAGAATAATATCTCCTTTGCGAAGAGTCCCCTGCTGAACTATCACTGTAGCGACAGGCCCCTTGCCTTTATCAAGATTCGCTTCAATTACTATTCCTTCCGGTGTAACTGTGGGATCAGCCCGAAGCTCTTCCATTTCTGCAACAAGAAGCACCATCTCTAAAAGATGTGGAACGCCTTCGCCAGTCTTAGCAGAAACATCAACCATGATTGAGTCTCCGCCCCACTCTTCTGGAACAAGACCAACATCGGAAAGCTGTTGTCTCACCCTGTCAGGACGTGCTGCGGGTTTATCTATTTTATTAACGGCCACTACTATGGGCACGCCTGCCGCACGGGCATGGTTGATCGCTTCTTTTGTCTGGGGCATAAGGCCATCATCGGCAGCTACAACAAGTATGGCTATATCCGTAGCCTGGGCACCTCGTGCCCGCATAGCTGTGAAAGCTTCGTGGCCTGGAGTGTCAAGAAAAACGATGTTCTTTCCCTCATAGGTCACAGTGGAAGCTCCAATGTGCTGAGTAATGCCCCCGGCTTCACGAGCAGTAATATTTGTCTGCCTGATATAGTCAAGCAGCGTGGTCTTCCCGTGGTCAACATGTCCCATTACCGTAACAATTGGTGGTCTGGGTTCCATGTGCTTCCCATGAAAAACGGGCCTGCCAGTTGCGACTTTCTCTTCTTCCGGTTCTTCATATTCAAAATCAATACCATACGCTTCACCCAAGGCTATAAGAATGGTTTCATCCACTTGAGCTCCCGCTGGCGCCATGATTCCTAAATCTAAAAGGGCTTTCACCGCTTCTGCTACTGGAACATCAATTACTTGAGCAACCTCTTTAACAGTTGCTGCTTCTCGAACACGTATGGTCTGTTTTTCCTTCACCTTTGTTTCCTCTTTCTGTGTTTTAGGTGGTTGTTTAGCTTCTTTTTTGCGTATAGTCTCTTCAACAAGTTGTGCTGCGTCGTTATCGATAGAGCTCATGTGAGTTTTAGCGTCAATGCCAAGATCCTCTAGCATTGTCAGTAAATCTTTGTTGCTTATTTCTAACATCTTGGCTAATTCATAAACTCTTATTTTACTCAAGCATATTTCCCCCTTCCGCTAGCAGGGCTTGTATTTTCTCCCCAAGTCCACTTCTTCGTGACAATGCCACGATTTGTGTACTCGTGGTTCCTATGGCCCTTGATACCTCTCCGCAAGTGAGGGGTATGTTGATTAAAATACTTTGCCCTTCCGCCATTTTGGCTGTTACGCTTCGCTTAACACCAGAAGAAGCATCAGAAGCCAAAAGGACGAGGAGCCCCTCTTTATTTTTCTTTAACTTTTTATTTATTTCATCTACCCCTATTGTGAGCAGGCCAGCTCTGCGAGCCAGCCCGAGAACAGAAGAAAGCTCTTGTTCTATCAACGTTGCTCTCCTTCTACTATGGCAATTAACTCATCATAAATAGAATTATCCACCGAACAACGCAATGCTCTGGCCAAAGAGTGCTTTTTTCGGGCCTTCTCTATGCATTCCATATCCGAGCAAAGATAAGCTCCCCGCCCCGGTTTCTTGCCTGTTCTGTCGATAGTTACTATACCATCAGGAGACCGAACAATTCGAATTAGGGTTTTCTTCGGGCTTTCAGAGAGACAGCCTATGCAAGTTCTTGGCTTTCTGCGCTTTTCATCTGCCATAGAGGACAACTCCTCTTACTCTATAATATCCTGAAAAATATCCTGCAGTGTAGGCATGCGCTCAGGCTCCAGCGCCTTGATATCTATTTTCCAGCTTGTTAACCGTGCTGCCAGACGCACATTTTGGCCAGCCTTGCCAATAGCAAGGGAGAGTTGATCCGGTCTTGCATATACAGTAACAGCCTTATCCTGCTCAAGAACTGGTTCTATCTTTACAATTTTTGCAGGCGACAGCGAGTTGCGAATAAAAATTAAAGGATCGCTGCTCCATATGATAACATCTATTTTTTCTCCTGAAAGCTCCTGGCTGATAGATTTGATACGAGCTCCATTATTTCCTACACAGGCGCCAACGGGATCCACATTAATATCCAAGGTCTGAACTGCTACCTTAGCTCTGGTACCGGCTTCCCTGACAATGCTTTTTATTTCAATGATCCCTTCCTGAATCTCAGGCACTTCAAGCTCAAGAAGTTTACGCAGTAATCCCGGATGGGTTCTGGAAACGACTATTCTAGGACCCCGTGTCGTTTGTCGTACATCAAGTAGATAGAACTTAAGTCGTTCGCCAGGAGTGTATTTTTCACTGATAACACGCTCTTCCTTCGGCAGAATCGCTTCTGTTCGGTCATTTAGACGCACAAGAACCTGATCATTTTCGGATTTAAAAATGATTCCATTGACAAGATCTCCTACTCGACCGGAAAACTCTTCGAAAATAATTTGTCGTTCTGCATCCTTAAGTTTTTGAATAATAACCTGCCTGGCAGTCTGCGCAGCTATACGTCCAAAGTTCTCAGGGTTTTTTTCTATTCTTACATACTCATTCACTTCCACATCTGTAAACCCAAGCTTTTGGACATCTATAAGACTGATTTGAGTATCAGGGTTGTCTACTTCATCTACGACAAGCCTTACTTCATAGATAGAAACATTTCCACTTTCAAGATCGATATGGACTTCGGCATTCCTGTCTCCACCCTGATATTTTTTATACGCTGAAATAAGCGCCGCCTCCAGACTTGACGCTATGACCTCTGAGGTCAGCCCCCGTTCCGCCGTTAACTGTTTCAATGCACGGACGAAATCACGCCCAAGCTGCATAGTACTCCTCCTCCTCTATTGGTCGTAAACAAGGTTCCCTTTTTGAATAGAAGCAAAGGGAATTTCTACTATTTGATCTGATTCTTCCAGTTGAACGCATACAGTTTTTGTTGCATTGTTCACTGAAAGTATTGTCCCGGTAAAACGTTTCCGCCCCTCTACTAATATTTGACAACGAATTTTTACCTTTTTGCCAACAAATCGGGCATAGTCATCGAGGGAAAAAAGAGGCCTGTCCAACCCAGCAGACCCTACTTCAAGAAAATAACGATCTGGAAGAGCGGAGTCGTTTTCATCAAGATAACGGCTGAGACTGCGAGATACTGTTTCACAATCTTTTACAGTAATGCCACCGAGCACATCAATATAGACTTTAACATAAAGGTTTTTTGATTCCTGAGCAAAAACTACTCCTACGCATTCATATCCCAAACTTTCGACAATCTGGCGAAGAGAAGCAGATAGTTTTTCTTTATCAAATAATGGTTTAGACACGATCTTCTCCCCCTTTATAGCCTTTGAGCGTTAAACAAAAAACAAAGAGTGGGCGAAACCCACTCTTTGAAAATAAACACATAACATCTCGCGCATTATGTACTGCTGCATAGTATAGCACGTTTTATGTTTTTTTTACAATACTATAAAACAAATGGCAACGGCGCACTAAAGACACAGTCCCTATTCAATCCAGTAGTTTGGGGCCTCCTTTGTCACGACCACATCGTGAGGATGGCTTTCCTTGACTGACGACGGCGTTATTTTGACAAAACGTGCTATACTATGCAGATCTTCAATGGTCTTTGCCCCTACATATCCCATTCCGGCTCTCAAGCCGCCTACGAGCTGGTAAACTACCGCTCCTAAGGGACCCTTATGAGGAGCAAGCCCTTCTATGCCTTCTGGAACAAGTTTTTCGGCAGTAGCGCTTTCCTGAAAATATCTGTCTTTGCTACATCCTTCTTTCATTGCTCCCAGAGAACCCATGCCACGATAGCTCTTAAAAGACCGTCCCCTGTAGATAACAACTTCTCCGGGGCTTTCTTCTGTGCCGGCAAAAAGCGAACCTATCATCACGCTATCTGCCCCACCAGCCAAAGCTTTTACGATATCTCCAGAATAACGAATGCCTCCATCTGCTATTACTTTTCTACCTCGCTCATGGGCAACCTTGGCAACATTAAAAACAGCTGAAAGCTGCGGGACTCCAATTCCTGCGATAACTCGCGTTGTACAGATAGAACCAGGCCCAACTCCTACTTTTACTGCGTCTACACCTGAGTCAATGAGTGCTATGGCAGCTTCAGCCGTAGCAATATTCCCGCCAATAAGGGGAATGTCCTTATTCTTTCTGCGTATTTCTCTAATAGTCTGAAGCACTTTAGACGAATGCCCGTGGGCCGTATCTACAACTATAAGGTCTACACCACACTTTATAAGGGCCTCTGCTCTTTCGAAGACATCAGCGCCTGTTCCCACTGCGGCTCCAACACGAAGGCGTCCATGACCATCCTTGCACGCGCTAGGAAAGTCCTTTACTTTTTGAATATCTTTTATTGTGATGAGCCCTTTAAGTTTGTTGTTTTTATCAACAAGAGGCAATTTTTCTATCTTATGCCGCATCAAAATGTCTTTAGCTTCTTCAAGAGTCGTTCCTTCAGGACCCGTAATAAGACGCTCGTGTGTCATTAAGGCCGAGATGTCCTGTTCAAAGTTTGTAACAAAACGAAGATCCCTGTTTGTTATAATTCCAACAAGTTTCTGGCTATGGTCTACAATAGGAACCCCTGATATGTGGTAGTGCTCCATGAGCTCCACTGCCTGCTTAACCTTATCTTGCGGATGAAGAAAAAAAGGATCGACGATAATTCCTGCCTCTGAACGTTTAACCATGTCCACTTCTTTTGCCTGTCTCTCTATAGGCATATTTCTATGAACAACGCCTAGACCGCCTTCTCGCGCAATAGCTATGGCAAGACGACCATCTGTGACAGTATCCATAGCAGCGCTACAGATAGGGGCATTCATCTGAATATCAGGTGTAAGGTAGGTACTTACATCAACCAGTGATGGAAGAACCTCACTGTAACCAGGTTCAAGAAGCACATCATCAAAGGTAAACCCTTCATAGGGTACAAATTTGTTTTCTATTGACATGAAATAACCTCCTCTTTCATTTCTCTATGCTCTTTCAAGCCGTCGAAGAGTTTCTGATCTCCCTAATGCCGCCATTTCCAAAGGAATTGCCGGCCCTTTTTCTTCTCCCGACAGAAGAAGTCTCAATGGATGAAAAAACTCCTTCCCCTTCAGCTTTTTTCCCTTTTGCCAACTTCGGAGAGTCTTGTCAAGAATGGCAGGTTCCCATTCTTGTGTCTGGCGAAGTATCTCAATAATTTCAGGCTTCCACTCTGGTGATAAATTTTCTTTTACTTCGCTCAAATCAGGAGAGTCAAAAAGCCATTTGGAAGATTCTAAAACTTCAAGGACTGTAAGGCAAGCCCCCGAAATATCTTCGAGTAATAAATGTAAAAACCGGAGGTTCATTGCGAGAATCTTAGCTGTTATTGATGAGTCAAGCTTTATAAATTCTTCAAGAAGCCATTGTGGCCCTCTTGCCCTCAAAGCCTGCGATTGCCAGTGGTCTAGATGTGTTTCATCGTGGACAGGCGACGATGAGGCTATTCTTTCAAGAGAAAACGCCATGATGATTTCTTCCTTGTCCAAAAGATTGACGGATGAATCCGGCGCCCAGCTTAAAGTAGAGAGATATGCTATGAGAGCTTCTGGCAAATATCCTTTCTCCCTAAATCCCCTAATGGCGTCCGCTCCCGTCCGCTTACTTAATTTTTGTCTATCCATGCTCACTATCATTGGAACATGGCCGAAAAACGGGGAAGATAAACCCAGGGCTTTTTGTATAAGAATTTGCAGTACAGCATTTTTAATATGCTCATCACCGCGAATTACATGGGTAATATGCATAAGGGCGTCGTCCAGTGCTGCAGTAAAAAGATAGGTAGGCCAATTATCAGATCGCTGAACTACAAAATCACCGATTTCTGCATAATCAAAAGAAATGTCCCCATGGATAAGGTCACTCAATACAAAGGATCCTGATTCCGGCACTGCAAACCGCCAGCAGGGGCGTTCACCCTCAGCTATTTTGGGGCCGATTTCTTCGGTGGAAAGGAAGCGGCAACGCCCTTCGTAGCGTGGGGGCTTGCTGTTCTCCAACTGCCGCCGACGATCTTCCGCCAGCTGTTCAGGAGTACAGAAACAGGGATATATAGCCCCTTTTTCTTTAAGAATTTTTAAATAGTGCTCGTAATATTCAAAGCGTTGACTTTGAGTATAGGGGCCATAGGAACCGCCGGACCACGGGTTTTCATCAGAACAAAGGCCAAGCCACGTAAGATCTTCATTGAGCATTTCAGCGTATTCATGCCGTGATCGTTCCTGATCAGTATCTTCTATTCTCAGAATAAATTGCCCTCTGTTTTTTTTAGCAAACAGCCAATTAAAAAGAGCTGTCCGTGCTCCCCCAATGTGGAGCAATCCCGTTGGCGAGGGAGCAAAACGTGTGCGTATCATTCATTAAACCTCCCATTGCGAGAAAGAGTCGCCGTTGCAGTACAAATCATACATTGTGCATTTCCTACCAGCCCTATATGCTCACCGGATTTCACTTTAAGATGAACTATCAGCTTCTTATCGCAGCAATGGCACAGCCCACTCTGTAACTTTTCTACAATAACGTCTATATAAGAAGCCAAAGGCGGAACCTGGGCTTGCAGGGTAACATCAACCCACTCAATATTCCATCTGTCACGTTGAAGTAGCGATGCCACTTCTTTTAACAGATCGAAAGAATAGGCATCCTTATATGATGGCTCTGACGCTGGGAAGAGTATGCCTATGTCGGGAAGACCAGCAGCTCCCAAAAGTGCGTCCATTACAGCATGAGTTATAACATCCCCATCAGAGTGGCCTTCGAGGCCTAAGGGGGAGTCTATTGTAACCCCACCGAGAACTAGAATCCTGGAGGGAGTAAGGGGATGGATATCGAACCCTTGTCCGGTGCGGTATTCTTTTTTATTTCTCATGAGCATTTCAGCCATTTGAAAGTCCTGCGGGTATGTTATTTTCATGTTGAAGGAATCCCCTTCTACTTTTTTTAGAGACCCTTTAAATTTTAGCCATACTTCTGCTTCGTCCCTATAGGAATCAGCTCCTTCTTTCAAGACGGTCAATAAACCACACCGTGGAAAGGCCTGAGGAGTCTGGGTTATGTATAGATTTTCCCTTGACAGAGGCAAAATGGCTTCCTGATTTTGTATCGTTTCAACCTTCTTAAGGGCATCGGTAATCGGCAATACTGGGATGACGCCACATTCCGAATCCATAGCCTCTATAATTCTATGACAAAGGTTTACTGATAAGAACGGCCTGGCTGCGTCATGAACCAAAACGTACTCACAACCCGCTCCTTTGAGCCCATTTCTCACAGATTCTGTGCGGCTTTGTCCTCCTGCAGTTACAGTACAGTTTTGAGAAGAACCACTCAATACGGCAACTTCTTTTCTTATCTGCTCTACAGCAAAGGGCGGAACAACGATAACTATTTCATGGATGGCCTTTTTCATAAATAGCTCCCAGGCCGTAAAAAAACTCCATTGCCACAGAGGTTTCCCTCCGAGCCTACGAAATTGTTTGGGAGAGCCACCCATGCGCTCTCCCAAACCTGCAGCCACTATAATGAAGGAAAACCGTTTCATACCCGAACCTCTCGGCGAATTCGTCCGAAGACCATCCGCCCAGCTGAGGTCTGAAGCATAGAAGTAACAACTACTTCTACTCGTTTACCCACATATTCCTCTCCATCTTCAACGACAAGCATGGTTCCATCGTCGAGGTAGCCAACACCCTGATGGGGTTCCTTACCTTCCCGTATGACATCAACTATTATGGATTCTCCTGGCAAAAGCATAGGTTTCAAGGCATTGGCAAGATCGTTTACGTTGAGAACTGTGACACCCTGGATCTGCGCTATCTTATTAAGATTATAATCAGTGGTTAATATTTCTCCGCCTATTTGCTGGGCAAGAGCCACGAGCCCGCTATCCACAGTTTCAACTTTCAATTGTTTCAGCGTCACTTCCATAATTTCAACTTCAAGGGTCGAAAGTTTTTGTAGCTCATTTACAACATCAAGTCCCCTTCTTCCCCTTGTCCTGCGGGCTGGATCAGTTGAATCCGCTACGGCTTGCAGTTCTAATAATATAAAGCGAGGTAAGACAAGGACACCTTCCATAAAACCCGTTCGGGCAATGTCGAGAATTCGGCCGTCAATGATTACGCTGGTATCGAGTATCTTTCTTGGAGGGCACCATTCCTCTTCTAAAATCTCTTCACCGGCAACGCCCTTTTTACCCCGAATTTTCCTGGTCGTCAAGCGCTCTTTAAGGGCTCCTAAATTAAAGACTCCTCTTATATCCTCTTGCCGTTTCCAAAAAATTCTAGCGCCAAGGTATCCTAGAACAATGTTCAGTACCACAGCAATGTAGCTTCCAACAGGTAAATCAAAAAATGGAACAGCTATTAGATTGGCGATCAATAGACCGACAATAAGACCTAATATTGCAGAAGAAATGTCTTGCCAGCTCAACCCTTTGAGGTGAAATTCAAATAAGGCCCCAATAAAGCCAAGTCCTTTAAGCAGCAAAGGCGTTATTGCCCACCCTATGAGGGCAAATATGGCTACACAGGCTACCACAAAGAAAATCTCTTTCGCCAACCAGCCGGGCATCCATAAACGAAAAATTTCTGATACAGGTGCAGGAATAAAGGGCATGGCCAACATGGCTATCTGATATCCTGCTATTCCAAAGAAAACCATCATAAGCATTCTACACAATCTTTTGATCATGTTGTTAAAGCCGTCTGTCATACACCCTCACCTCCTCTTATTCTTTCTTACGTCGACACGTGATTCAAACGCTGCATGCAGTGTAATTCTGTCGGCAAATTCTATACTCCCCCCCACAGGAAGTCCATAGGCAAGGCGGCTAATCTTCACATCAAGATCTTCGAGCTCAGAAAAAAGAGAATAAAAAGTAAGGTCGCCCTCTACCCTGGGATTCGTCGCTATAATAACCTCCTTTACTCGTGTATTTATAATGCGCTCTTTTAACCGCTCGTATTCTGAAGGAGGAAGATCTTCCCCATCCAGTGGTGATATTTTCCCTTTTAACACATGGTACAATCCATTATATATCCCTGCCTGCTCCATGCTCAACAGATCCTCAGCTGTCTCAACAACGCAAAGAGTCTGTCTTTCCCGTAAGGGGTCTGTACAAATAGAGCATGGATCAACATCTGTTATATTTCCGCATTTAGAGCATTCACACAAACGTTCTTTTAATCCATGAAGAGCTATCGCTAATTCTTCTGGATAAGAGCCTGGCTGCTGAATAATGAAAAAAGCCATGCGCCGGGCGCTTTTTTCTCCCACTCCCGGTAGTCTTTTTAAGAGAGTAACAAGTTGCAAAAGTGGTTCTGGAAGGGCCACGTTACATTATCCCCAATGACCCAAGAGCCCCTGAAAATTGCCCCATTTTTGAGTTGGCTAGCTCTCTGCTGTTCTTGAGAGCATCTGAAACAGCGGCAAGGACAAGGTCTTCGAGCATTTCTATATCTTCAGGATCAACAACTTCTTTTTCTATTTTTACAGAAACAATGTCCCCTTGCCCATTCGCGATAACTTTGACCATTCCTCCGCCAGCATTGCCTTCTACTCTTTCATGAGCAAGTTCCTCTTGCATTTTCATCATTTGTGCTTGCATTTTTTGAGCTTGTTTCATAAGTTTATCCATTTTCATAGTGCTCGACTTCCCTTCTTGAATAATTAATGATGATACGACATTCCTTCATGAATGGCGATAGCCCGATATAATTGTTCTGTAAGAAAAAGTAAACACAATTCGTGGGGAAACGTCAACATAGAAAGAGCTATTTTCACCTGACTGCGCTTCTTTACCCTTTCTGCAACCCCATGGGAACCGCCTATAACAAAGACCAACCGCCCTCTCACTTCTCCTATAGATCTATACACCCATTGAGAGAAGGCCACGCTGGTAAATTGCTCTCCCTTCTCATCTAAGAGAACAAGATAATCCCGATCCTTGATTCGCTTGAGAAGCCCATCAGATTCTTGCTCTATTGCTTTTTCAGGAGCAGAAGCCCCCCGTGCTTCCGGAACATGTTCAAACTCCAGAGGCATAAAGGGTCGACAGCGTTTCGAGTATTCATTGATCAATTCCGCTATATTTTGATTTCTAGGCTGCCCTACAGTTATTATAACTATTTTCATTGCCAATCACTTTGCAATAGGGGAATATCCCTTTTCTTTCTTCTTTTTTGAAAGTTTCTTTATTGCGTAACGCTCTTGACGTTCTCTTTCTGAGAGAATGTCACATATTCTGCTCTCTTCCTGTTTTAACTCAGGAAGAAGTATATATTGTAACGTATTTATCTTCATCATGGTTTTTGACAGTTCTTTCTCAAGAGAAGCTAATTTTGCTTTCAAGTTAATATAAGTCCATATTCTTTCTTCGATCTTCTTCATTTCACTAAGCAGTTCGTCTAGATAAAGAGAAGTCATTGCCGGGTCGTAAGAAAGCCCGGTAAGGGGAGAGTTGTGGCCCTTTCCAGGTTGAAACTGAGTAAAGCGACAACCCATAAGGGTATGGCGTTTGGAAATTACTTTCAAAGTTCCGGCATCCGGCTTTAAAAGTTGCATAACAGTCTGCCCCTCATACATGCGGACCAATGCATAGACAAAAGATAGATGCTTTATCTGTTCTCTAAAGAGCTTGTCAAGCTCTTTAAATTTGCGGCGGTCCTCCTCAATTGCTCGGAGGAGCGCATCTCTTTTTTTCTCCAGAAGCTGTTTGCCGTACTGTACTGTGCCCATTTGCCGCCTGATATCCAGAAGCTGCTCTCTTGTGGGCGGGCGCATTCCCTTACTCATGGCGCCCCAATTTCTCTGTTATATAATGCTCAGGCAAGCGGTAAAGTTCTCTCACCGGAAGCTCAGATAGACATTGCCACGCAACATTGACAGACTCTGTAATAGTCCTATGAATGTGTCCCTGATTAACGAAATTCCTTTCAAATTTTTCCCCAAATTTTATGTAGAGATGCTCCGTTTCAGTGAGGCCGTCATCACCGACTATTAAACGAAGGCGAGAAAGTTCCAGAGCCCTGGCATAAGATGCATAGAGCTGATCTGCGAGAGCCCGGTGATAATCAAAGGTCTTCCCTTTGCCTATCCCCTTATTCATCAGCCTGCTTAAACTCGGAAGAACATTAATGGGAGGATAGGCTCCTCTATCATGAATACCACGGTCAAGAACAATTTGCCCCTCTGTAATATAGCCGGAAAGGTCTACGACAGGGTGGGTCATATCATCATCCGGCATGGTTATAATTGGAATTTGAGTAATACTTCCCTGGCAATTTTCTACACACCCTGCCCGCTCATAGATTTCAGCCAGGTCCGAATACATATATCCTGGATATCCTCGTCGGCCTGGCACTTCTTCGCGAGCCGCGCTTATTTCTCGCAGAGACTCACAATAGTAAAGCATGTCTGTCATAATTACGAGAACGTCGTATCCTTTTTCAAAGGCAAAATATTCGGCTGTGGTTAGGGCCATTCGAGGTGTAAGCAATCTTTCTACTGCAGAATCGCTGGCCAGGTTCATAAAGAAAATGCCATTATTAATGGCACCTGTCGATTCGAAAGTATCAATAAAATACCGCGCCTCTCGCCGAGTAATCCCCATGGCAGCGAAAATAACAAGAAAATCAGTTTCGCGACCTGGAACTGCGGCCTGCTGTACTATTTGAGCTGCTATCTCATTAGCAGGAAGGCCTGAACCAGAGAATATCGGAAGTTTCTGACCTCGTACAAGGGTATTCATCATGTCAATTGAGGATATCCCCGTTTCTACATACGCATTAGGACTCGTCCGCCGCACCGGATTGATAGGCATTCCTGTTATAGGCAAATCTTTATCTATAAAAGAAAGAGGGGTGCCGTCAATAGATCGTCCCCTTCCGTTCAGTACCTGGCCTACAAGGGAGAGTCCCACCGGCATTTTCACTACATCCCGCTCAAGCCAAACTGTTGTTTCACCAGTATTGAGCCCCATAGTCCCGTCAAAGACCTGAATGACGCATATATCATCCTGAATTTGCAAAATCTGGCCTGAACGCAAGCCATAAGGTGTCTCTATGCGCACAAGCTCACTATATCCTGCTTCTCTTATGCCCGAAACAAAAATAAGGGGCCCTGCTATTCCGAAAACCGAACGATAGCCTTCAAGGGCAAGTCTCATTCTGGAATCACCACCAGACTTTCGAGCTTATCATCAAAGTTCTTAAGCCACTGATTACCCTGTTGCTCAAGTTCTATTTCTGGCATTTCCCTCAAGCGCAACAATTCGACTCGTAAGGGGTAGTCGGCCACCTGGTCATATAGAAGCCCTGATTCTATACGCTGCCGCATTAAATTATCCAGGTCATAAAGTAGCTTCAGAAGTATAAATTGCTTCTTCATAGAGCAACTTGCATCTGCATCACTATAGGCATTTTGTTGTAAGAAGACTACTTTTATGGTTTCCACATGGGCTAATAGCCATTTATCTTCCTCAGAAAGGCCATCTCTCCCAACGAGCTGAACAAGGTCAGTGAGCACTTTTTCCCGATCAAGCATTTCCTTCAGATAACTTTTTAAAACTTTCCATTGAGATCCAAGCTCCCTCTCAAATACAGAAGCAAGACTCCCTTCGTAAAGAGTGTAACTCTGCTGCCAGTTAATAGCTGGGAAATGACGCTGCTGGGCCAGTCGTTTATCAAGGGCCCAAAAGGCCCCTGACAGGCGAAGGCTTGCCTGAGTAACAGGCTCAGAGAAATCCCCACCCGCTGGAGAAACTGCATTGATAACAGTCACTGACCCTTCTCGTTCCGGAAGCCCCAACAATTTCGCTCTGCCAGCGCGTTCATAATATTGAGCAAGACGTGTTCCCAGATAGGCTGGATATCCTTCTTCTCCCGGCATTTCTTCAAGTCGGCCACCAATTTCCCGAAGCGCTTCTGCCCATCGTGAGGTTGAGTCAGCCATAATTGCAGTGTTATAGCCCATGTCCCTGAAATATTCAGCCAGGGTCATGCCCAGATAGACACTAGCTTCTCTAGCTGCTACCGGCATATTAGAAGTGTTGGCAATTAAGACCATCCTTTCCATAAGAGGAGCGTTATGGAAAGGGTCGCTAAGCTCTGGAAACTCTTCAAGGACCTCTGTCATTTCATTGCCTCGCTCTCCACAGCCTATATATATAATAATTTCGGCATTACACCATTTAGCGAGGGATTGCTGCGTAACAGTCTTTCCAGTGCCAAATCCTCCTGGAAGCACTGCTGCTCCTCCTATGGCAATGGGAAATAAGGTGTCAAGTATTCGCTGCCCTGTCAGAAGTGGGGCGTCAAAGGAAAGGCGGCTTAAGACTGGGCGAGGGCGTCGTACTTCCCATCGTTGTTTCATTGTAAGTTCAACTCCATTTTCAAGACGGCAAATACTATCCTCAATGGTATAGTTTTCCTCAGAAGCAACCCAAAAAACTTTTGCCGGCTCTATATAGGGGGGAGCCATGATCCTGTGCTGAAGGAAAGAGCCTTCAAACACGTAACCTATAAATGTTCCCGGAGTAACAATTTCTCCCTCTTTTATTGAAGGAGTAAAATGCCATTTTTTCCTAGAATCTATAGCAGGGAGATGTATGCCTTTCTTTAAATAGATGCTATCTTTGCCCAAAATTTCTAAAGGGCGGCCAATGCCGTCAAAAACGCTGCCAAGGATGCCCGGCCCAAGATCTACCGCTAACAGTTCACCTGTAAATATTACAGGTTCTCCTTTTGTCAAGCCGCTTGTATCTTCATAGACCTGAATATCCACACGGTCCCCCTTGATCCTGATAACCTCCCCTAGAAGTTTGCTATGGCCAATATAGGCCACCTCGAACATTTTTATGGGGGTATATGTTACAGCCCCTATAACTGGCCCGGATATGCCCGTTATGTTTCCAGAAGAAGCTACTCCCATTATTTTCCACCTCAGTCCGTTTCTATCTCAAGGGATGGGAAAGGGATCCAGACTGGCTTTTGCGTTTTTGCCAGCCTTTTCCTGTAAGTATCAGGCAAATTCCTAAACCAACTCTCTTCTACAAGAACAAATGCAATGGATTCGTCAAGCAGCTCTCTGAAGATATGCTGAATATCAGATGGTTTTTCACAAAGAACCTTTTCGAATCCCTCGAGGCCCCAGAGATCAATAAAGAGCTGCCGCCCAAGAACAAGCGCTCTTTTCTCCTGAAAAGTCATTGCCTTTCACTTCCTCCTGGTCAACTATGTATAGGAATAAGATGAGATTCTAATTCTTTTTCAGAGAGTCCTAGCGAGAGTCCCACAGCTAAAAGACTTAGGTTCTGCCATTCTATAAGATATTTAGCAATAAATCCCAAGCCCACGGCCACACCGAGGGGATCAGCCCTGAAAAGATCTGATTGCCATTTCATAAACTGAACAAATAAGGCCCGTTGAAATTCTTGTGGTTTGCTGTTTTCTATCGGTTTTATAATCCCCTGCCAGGGTGTTCCTTGAACGACTTCAGATAGGATCGTTGTTTTTGAAAGTTTTTCTATGAATATCCATCGCCCGTTTTGAAGATACATTTTAGTAGCCTCTACTGTAGAAACCTGCCCATATCTTTGTCGAAGCCATATTCCTAAATTCCACATATCAATAGATCGCTCCAGGTATTCCTGAAGAAGCCTGCTGTTGCCCGAGTTAAACTGACCTACTTTCTTCCAGAAAAGATCGAGCATTGAAAGTAGAAGCATCCTTTCAGCTCTGACGAGATTGCCTGATTGATCCAGTTCTGCAAAAGAAGCTGCTATGGCCAGCGCATAAGGATGCCCCAAAGCTCTGCACCCTTCGATTATGTCTGTTGCTGTTTTAGTGTTTTTCCATAGATCACTATAAAAACCTTCGGTAAGGTTGCCATAATTGTGCCATTGGGGTTCTTCGCCGTTTTTACTCCCAGTATGGAGGGCTCGCAAAAGGATGCGCCCGTTCATTAAATCAGAACGGGCCAAGACCACTCCTAATAGTTCTTTTGCTTCTCCTTCGGCTTTTTCCTGAACAAATCGCAGCTGAAGATTGACCTCATGAGCAATTGCTGCCTCTATTCTGCGCAATGGCCCCCCGCGGGATGTTACCAATTTAAGACGCAAACTTTCACCATAGTGACTTTCAAGCAAAAATTGTTCAAGTGACTGCAATGTCCCGCGAGCAATGATGCTATAGTCTTCAGTCTTGAAGAGCCTCGACGTCCTCCCCCGAAGACAGGCGTTAAGATAGCCGTAATTTTCGTGAGAGAAACTCTGCTTCCCGAAGAATTTGGTTAGCCTGTGCTGCAATTTTCCTCGTAATGACAGGCTCAAATTTTTCCCATCTTGTTCTAAAGGTGTTATCAACAATAAAGTCACCCTTTTCTGACATCACCATACAGCCACCCCATCGCTGCATGGTTTTATCGGCTTTTATGACCACTCCGCGATCGTGGGTGAAAAAAATTTCATCTCCAGCATGAACAAAAATGACACATGGGATGGGGCAAAATTCAAGAGCCTCATCCAGTAAGTTTTTCATTATGACCCCATACAGCTCAGGATCTTGTCGTAACTCACTTAGACGTGTAGTGACTCTTCGCACCACCTCCGCCACTATGTTGTTATATTCATCAAGAAATTCTTTCCGAAGGCGATTGTGTACTCTCTTCTTATTCTTCTCTAAAAGCCTTTGCGCCCTTTCTTTATGAAGGTTCCGCATTTGGGCAATACGAATTTCCACCTCACTTCGCCTTGATGATATGGCATCGGCAATGTCGTTCTCAGTCTTTTTTCTCAAACTATCAATTTTTTCATCGTGCTCTTTTTTCAGGGCCTCAATAAAAAGAGTCAGGTCCTGATTCTGCAAAAAATTCCCCAAGGATCTCTCCACCTAGGCAAATTGTAAAATCAACATAATAGCAACAACAAACCCAAGGATGACCATGGTCTCTGGAATTGCTTCAAGGATAATCATGACACCGGCAGTTTCTGGTTTCTCAGCAATGGTCCCTGCCCCAGCGCTGCCTATTTTCGCCTGAGCCATGGCTGTGGCAAATGCAGGGATTCCAACAGCTAAAGCAGCTGCTAGTGCTATTATTCCTTTTTCCATCGAAGTTCCCTCCTCCGTGAAAACGGTCTGTAATTTTTACCGCCACCTACGTAAAATTTGCCCATGAACTCCACGTAATGTAACCGGGCTGCGTGTATGCTCGACCCGCCTATGGCCAAAACAAAATTTAGCAAATGGATACAAAGAGCCAAAAACAATCCTAAAATAGAAAGACCAAAGACATCTACGAATTTTGAAGCGACAAGAGCAAGTATGGCGGATGATAGTCCTATGGCCGCAATGCGTACGTAACTTAAAATATTCCCTAGTGATCCGAAGGACTCAACAAGTCCTCCTATGCCGCCACCAGCAATAAGAAAAACAAGGCCTAAAATTAATAGAGAAATTGCCATAGTAAAAAAGCTCTCTGGTAGCCAGCCTTTAAGCCCTACTAAAGCACAGATCAGAGCGAAGATAACAAGAAGGTTTCCAGCTTTCTCCATCCAGACATGCCTGTTCTTAGTTTTCACCCCTTCATAGAACCCTATCAACAGTCCCAAAATGATATGAGCAGCGCCCAAAACCACTGTAAATATCATAACGGGCATAACTGCATGGGAGCGCTCGAGCCATAAGGGGTTCAGGTGGAAAAGACGATGGGCGAGGTCGCCAAAGAACTCGCCGTAAGCGGCCCCCCAAAAGATGCTCCAGAAAGCTAAGAAGATAAAAATATATCCCACATTAGAGAGTATCTTTTTTTTCTTTTTACCGTAGAGCCAAAGCCCTAAAAGCAAAATAAGTGCTCCGTACCCCATATCTCCGACCATACAACCCGCGAAAAACGGGAAAAATAGGGCGATCACAGCTGTAGGATCAGCGGTTTTATAACGCGGAGGCTGTAGAAGTTTTAGAAAAATCTCGAAAGGCTTAAAAAGGGCTCGATTTGAGAGGGATGTGGGCACATAGTTCCACTCCTCTGCAGAAGGATAGCGCCATTGGATAAAAACATTTCCCCCAAACTGCTCTTTGAGACGAACTACGGTGAGCTCAAGTTCATCTCCAGGGATCCACCCTTCTATAAGAAAGGCGTCATCAAGGGAATGGGCCGCATTTTCAACGAGAAGCGCTTCTAGTTTCTCATCGGCAAGTATATAAAGGGCTGCAAATTTTGGCCCCCAAGTGAGGGCTGTTTCCCTTAAGTTCACCTGCAATTCTTCAAGGCGGCGAGGGATCACGCTTATTTCTTCTTTTATTGCATCAACAGAATCTAAAAGAACTTCCCGTTCGAATCCGGCTGGGGCTTTCCAGCGTATGGCATCATAGGAAACAAGCACTCTAGAAACAACATCCACATCCTGACCTAATACACTGATTGCAAGTAAGGTTTCATCGCCGCTGTGGCGATAGGAATGGTGGCGAAGATATTCTCTGTCTTTAACTGGTGTTTCCTGAACAATTTCGTTGCGAAGAGCAGATAGAATTTCTGAAATGTCCTCTCTTTCAACCCACCATAAGGAAACAAGGGCTCCTTGGGTTGTTTCTTCTTTGATAAAGGAATGAAAATGAAAGAGGATATCTTGGGATCTTTTTAGTTTGTGATGCAGCTCTTGCAAAGAATTTCTTTCGTTAAGGGTGGAAATGAGACGATCTGAAAACTGATCGAGGCTTTTGTTTACTTCTGAAATTATTTCGTCAAGAGGCAGACGCATGCTTTTTCGGGCATGTTCAATATCGCTGTCTTTCAGACTAGCCCACTCTTTCCACTCTAGGGATTCTAACATCCCCAACAGCTTTCCCCTCAATAGTCGCAGTTTGTCGAGATGAGGTGTCGACATATCCGTCGACCTTGGGAAATCAAGATGAAGAACCCCGAAATCATGTAAAGACTCTATTATTTCGGTTTTGCGGCTTGAAACGCCCCATATGGCAAGTCTGAGCATATCACGTATCAAGAGAGTATCTTCCTTTCTCTCAGCCCACCCGCCTCCTTAGTCTTCTATTTTCTTAATTGCCGTTATTTGCTTTTCTTCTTTCGACGACAGCATTTATCCCTTCATCTACTAAGTTGCCTAAGCCTATAGAGTTGTTCACCTTCTCTATAAGTTGTGAGAGAACAGAGCGAAGTTCTTTCTCATATTCTTCTGTTTGAAAGGCTACTTTCGCTTCTCTGTCTTTCCACTCATCCTCAACTTGTTGAATCGTGGCCTTTTCCATTTCCTCTAGACGAGCTAATGCTCTTTTCTTTTGTTCCAGAAGATTTTGTTCTTCATGTTCATATTCTTCTTCAAGTTTTAAACGAAATTCATCTATTTGTTTCTCCACAGATTGAACTTCGAAGTTATTCACTATCCCGTTCCTCCATCACATACTCGCAGAAAGCCTCTCGATTGATAATTCCTATAAGCTTGTTCCCTTCAACAACGGGAAGCCTCTTTATTTTTTTTCTCAACATGAGATCAGCCACAGTCATGAGGCTGGCAGAAGGGGGTACTGAATAGGGGTTTTTTGTCATAAATTCCCTTACTACCTTTTTACCTAAATTTTTGAAACGGTCAACAAGATGAATCTCCCCGTTATTTAAAAAAGAACTCTGAGCAAGTATTTCCAAATATGTGGGAATAGCTGCCTGCAATATATCAGTCTCCGAAAGATAGCCCACAAGCTCCCAATCTTCTTTTACAACAGGTATGCCTGATAAATTATGACTGTAAAGGATGTGAACAGCATCCTGTATCAGATCTTCTTCCATAACGGCAGTAAGATCACGATGCATTAGTTCCCCGGCACACGTGTTCAATGTGCTGCTACCTCCTCACTATACCCAGTTTCGTTAGCAAAACCCTGACAGCAAAAGCAAAGAGGTCCAGGTCCCTTTTCCAACGCCAAGGTTCCTGAATAAGGCGATATAACCATTCCAGACCTGCTTTTTGAATAAAGAGAGGAGCACGGGAAAGGTTCCCTGAAATGACGTCAAATGACCCTCCTACACCAATGGCTACCAGGTCACCTAACTCTTGACGATGGGCATGGATCCATTTTTCCTGACGTGGAATTCCCATTCCTACAAAAAGAAGACGTGTCCCGTTCTGTCGAATTTCTTCTATAATCCTTTTTTCTTCAGCAGCCGAAAAATAGCCATGTTGAACTCCAGCTACTTTTAGCCCAGGATATAGAGCCTGAAGTTTTTTCGCCGCTTGATCCGCAATATCAGGTTTTCCCCCAAGCAAATAGACTGGCCATTCTTCAGCACTTGCTGTACGACAAAGCTGAAGCAAAAAATCAATGCCCGTAATACGTTCCTGAATGGGTTTCCCAAGGAAACGCAATGCCCAGATTAATCCTGTTCCGTCTGCCAGGGTAAGGGCTGAGTGAGAAACTATCTCTTTATACTCCTGATCCTTCACTGCCGTCTGCACGGCCAACGAATTTACAGTGGTGATAAGGGAACACCCCGTATTTTGAATAAGAAGGGAGTGGACTTTTGCCACGGCATAGTTCATGGATACATTGTCGAGAGCGACACCCCATAATTCAGGGCGCTCCCCACTTGGAGTTTTCAGAGACATAAGCCTTGAGAATACGGGGATCATTGTCAAGCCCGCAAAAAAGACCAATACACTTACGAAAAAGACTGTCTGTTGTCCTGCAGTAAGCTGAAACATAGCGATAACAGCACCTACCAATGCACAAATAGAGGTAATGAATTTTACAGCACTTGGGTGGTCTATGCCTTTCCCAATAAGGCTGCGATAGATAACCATGGCACCTTTAGGGTTGGCTGAAAGCGCCATACTGGCAAAATGAAGGGACGTTTCCATCAAGGGGATGGCAAAAAGCCCTAGAGGGAGCACCATCATGGTGCTAAATGTTATTCCTTTACTCACGCCAAGAAGGGATGTGCCAGCTACAAGAACCCCCCAAAAGGCGGAGAGGGATTCTCCCAGGCGGCGATACATATGGCCATGACGGCTCCAGAACACGCCAAGAAGCAAAAGACCAGTCAAACTTGTATAAAAAGCATCTGGCAAATATTGACCTGACATGACTGTAGCTGCCAGCAAAATTGAGAATGTCACGGCAAGAAGGTGGCCAGCCATGCCGGGGATGTTGTCCAGTTCCTGTATAAGAATGGGGAAAACCGCAAGCCATGCGCCTGTGAGAGCTACTGAAATAAAATCATTCAAATAAAGATACTCTCCCTGAGGTAATCCTAAAAAAGTTATTTTAGGACCCGATACAGCGAAAAGAACGCCTAGTAAAAAATAGATCCAGCGTATCTTTTTCTGAGGGTAGACATGCTGATACATCCCCACTACAGCCGCGATAACTGCTGTTCCTGTAATGAGTGTGATCTCAGGATCCCCTGACCATATGCCGCTAACCATCCAAGCTCCAATGAGCAGTATGTCTCTCAAATAGTTATATTGGCTATTCTCCAGGGAACGCCTGCATAGTCTTTGAAAGAGAAAGCATGCGAAGACGAGTATGAACATGAAGAGATAGAGATCAATCTCGAATAGTAGAGATTTTACGTTGACTATGACAAGCCCACCTTTCCTCAAGAGTAATTATAAAGAAGCTCATTGAGATATTTTATCAATTTTACAGTGCTTTTGCACTATTTCCTTAAAAAAATAAAAGGTTATCTATTAGATTAACACATTGAGGAAGCATATTCATCAATGTAAGCTGATTCTGAAGATGACTACAAGAAAAACAGTGCAAAGTCACTCGCTGATCTTGTTAAAGCCAAATACAATTTCACACAGTGCCTTTACACCTATAACAAGTATCTCATCATTGAAAACATAGTTGGGAGCATGTATCGGTATCATATCGTATCCTTCCATATCATTTCCTATATAGAGAAAAAGGCCCGGTATCTGTTCCTGAAACAAAGCAAACTCCTCACACCCCATTACTGGAGTAAAGTTATCGGTTACCATGTCTGGCTCAAGTGCTTTCTTTAGAATTTCGTAAACCTGGGCTGTCAGACAAGCATCGTTGTTGACTGGCGGCATTATGCGGTCATAGGTTATTTCAAATGCTGCGCGAGCTGCTTGAGTAATACCCTTAACTATCTCTTCTATGCGGATTTGAATAAAATCACGCACTTTAGGATCAAAGGCACGAACGGTCCCGTCTAAGGTTACGGCTTCTGGAATGATGTTTACAGCCGTTCCGCCGCTAATCTTCCCAATGGTAATTGCCGCTGTTTCAAGAGGATCAATCTCTCGACTAATGATGTGTTGAAGCTGAGAAATTACATCAGCAGCAACAACAATCGGATCAACTGCCAAATGGGGCCATGCGCCATGTCCGGGTGTTCCAATTATTTTCAGTTGAAAGATATCACTGGAAGCCATTACGGGGCCCGATTTAACCGCCATAACACCTTGCTTGAGTCCCGGCCAGTTATGAAGAGTAACAATGGCATCCACATCGGGGAATTTCAGTCCGCCCGCCTTAATGATTTCGGCTGCGCCGCCTGTGTCTTCTTCTGACGGCTGAAAAATGAACTTCACATTTCCATTTAGTTTATCCTTGTACTGAGACAATATTTTGGCAGCTCCCAATACAATCGCCATATTACCATCATGTCCGCAGGCATGCATGATTCCACTGTTTTTAGAAGAATATTCTACACCGGATTGTTCTTCAATGGCCAGCGCATCCAGACAAGCTCTCAACCCAATGGTGAAACCATCGTTTTTACCTCGTAGAAGACCTATAACACCAGTTTCTCCTATGCCAGTTTTCACTTCAAATCCTAGCTTTTCCATGTAATTCGCCACTTTTGCGGCGGTACGAAACTCCTGGAAACCAAGCTCCGGATAACTGTGCAAATCTTTCCTGATAGTTACCAGCTCTTCTTTAATTGCGGCTATTTTATGACCCAGTAGTTTCATCCCATAGCCCCCTAGTCTTATTATCTATGCCCACAAGTAAAGGTGTGAAAGAGCATTGACCGTCAACGCCAATGCTCTTTGTTTGTTACTTTATTTGTTTGAGACTACCCACAAGGTAGTTTCTTCTATGGGTTACCTCTTCCACGCTTCACCGTATTTCTTTCATTCCGCCCATATAGGGAACGAGTGCCTCCGGAATTTCCACAGAACCATCTTCTCTCTGGTAGTTCTCGAGAACTGCGATCAAGGTTCTGCCTACAGCAATACCAGATCCGTTAAGGGTGTGTACATAACGCGGCCTTCCTCCATCGGCAGGCTTATAGCGGGTTCCCATTCTCCTCGCCTGGAAATCCTCACAATTACTGCAAGAGCTGATTTCACGGTATTTATCCTGGAAGGGAAGCCAAACTTCAAGGTCATAGGTTTTGCTTGCGCCAAAGCCCATATCTCCTGTGCAAAGCGTAATAACCCTGTAGGGGAGCCCCAGTTTCTGCAGAACTTCCTCTGCA
Source organism: Aminobacterium sp. UBA4987 (assembly GCF_002396985.1). Lineage (NCBI taxonomy): Bacteria > Thermotogati > Synergistota > Synergistia > Synergistales > Aminobacteriaceae > Aminobacterium > Aminobacterium sp. UBA4987. Next base: position 672,679 of record NZ_DGZF01000009.1, on the reverse strand, counting down.
TTAGCTGTAAGTTTTTCAAGCTCATCATAACTATTCTCCGGTTTGCTTAATTTGACAAGTTCTACTTTGTCGAACTGATGCTGACGCATCATTCCTCTTACATCCCTGCCGTAGCTTCCTGCTTCTTTTCTAAAGCAAGGTGTGTAGGCTGTGTAATATAGAGGCAAAACTTCTTCAGGGAGAATTTCCCCACTATGAAGATTGGTTAAAGGAACTTCTGCAGTCGGGATAAGCCAGAGGTCTTCTCCCTCACATTTGTATAAGTCTTCCGCAAATTTGGGAAGCTGGCCAGTGCCCTGCATAGTCTGTGATGAAACCATAAAGGGGGGCTGTATCTCTTTATATCCATGGTGTTCTGTGTGAAGGTCGAGCATAAAATTAATCAGGGCTCTTTCAAGACGGGCGCCAGCACCTTTAAGGACAGTAAAACGGCTTTCCGCAAGAGAAACACCCTTTTCAAAGTCAAGAATTCCAAGCTTTTCCCCGATGTCCCAGTGAGCCTGAGGCTCAAAGACAAATTCTTTTGGGGTGCCCCATTTTCGAACTTCCATGTTGTCATTTTCATCTTTACCCACAGGAACGGAGTCATGAGGGCGATTAGGCATCTGGAGCAGCAAGGACTGCAGCTCCTGGTCTATTTCCGCAATCTTGCTGTCATTTTCCTTTACCATCTGCCCAAGATTTTTCATTTCTTCCATAAGGACATCGGCATCCTGACCGGAAGCCTTCGCCTCTGCAACTTTACGGGAACCTTCGTTTCTCTGGGCTTTTAGATTTTCAGTTTCAGTGAGCAGGGATCTCTTTTCCTCATCAAGAATCACTATCCTGTCCACATCGAAATCGTTATTTCTGTTTACCAGAAATGCTTTCACTTCTTCAATGTTGTTACGTATCCATTTGATTTCAAGCATTAATCTTCCTGCTCCTTTCCCGTTCTGAGTACCTTTAAGAGATTAGCTGTTTCTATGAAAGCCAGAGCTGACTCAGCTCCTTTATTTCCAGCTTTGCTACCAGCACGTAGAAGAGCCTGCTCAAGGGTGTCACATGTCAAAACACCAAAGGAGATAGGTGTTCTATGTGAGAGTCCTACTGTTGCGAGACCTTTTGCCATTTCGGAGGATACATATTCAAAATGGGGTGTATCACCTCTAATAACAGCTCCAAGAGCAATAATGCCATCAAACCGGCCTGAAAGGGCCGCCTCCTGAGCGACCAGGGGAAGTTCCCAAGCACCGGGAACCCAAATAATTTCGATGTTTTGATGTGAAACTTCATGACGCAATAAAATGTCTTTTGCCCCTTCGATCAACTTTGACGTAATGAGCTCATTAAAGCGTGAAGCTATTATACAGACCTTTAAACCAGTTCCAATAAGTTTTCCCTCTGATATCTTCATTCGTACGTTCCCCCCCTTTTTCTATCGGAGAATATCTTTTAGATGAAGCAAGTGTCCCAGCTTCTCTTCTTTTGTGTTCAAATAACGCTGATTGAATTCGTTGGGTTCTATTACAAGTGATACTCGTTCTGTAATTTTAAGGCCATATCCCTCCAGCCCCACTACTTTTCGGGGGTTGTTGGTCATCAGGCGAATGGAACTTAATCCAAGATCTCTCAAGATCTGTGCTCCAACCCCGTAATCTCTCAAATCTGCTTCATACCCAAGGGCCTCATTGGCTTCCACGGTATCGAGGCCTTTTTCCTGAAGTTGGTAGGCTTTTAATTTATTAACGATCCCTATGCCTCGCCCTTCTTGACGCATATAGAGAACCACGCCGCGGCCCTCTTCTTCGATTCTTGTCATGGCTGAATGAAGCTGTGGCCCACAATCGCACCGCAAAGATCCAAAAACATCTCCTGTTAAACATTCGGAGTGTACCCGAACAAGAACATCTTCTGCCTCTCGCACCTCGCCCTTTACAAGGGCAATGTGGACACGGTCCTGATCTTCATCCAAAACATCATGGTAGGCATGGGCAATAAAGTCACCATAGGCTGTGGGGAGTTTAACTTCGGCTACTTTTTCCACAAGTTGTTCCCTACAACTTCTATATCGAATCAACTCTTCAATAGAGATAATGCGGATGTCATGAGCTTCAGCAAACTTCAAAAGCTGAGGCAGACGGGCCATACTGCCGTCTTGGTTCATGATTTCACAGATAACCCCTGCGGGATACAGACCAGCAAGCCGTGTAAGATCTACTGCAGCCTCTGTATGTCCAGCTCGTTTTAGAACCCCACCCTTGCGCGCTGCCAGTGGGAACATATGTCCAGGCCGCAAGAAGTCCTCCGATTTTGTGTTTGGATCAGCAAGAAGCCGGGCTGTAATCGCTCGTTCTGCCGCAGAAATACCTGTGGTGGTTCCTTCCCTGGCATCGACACTGACAAGAAAAGCCGTTCCGTGACGGTCTGTATTGTCTTTTGCCATTAATTCAAGATCCAAGCATTGGGCCCTTTCAGCAGTGATAGGTACGCACACAAGCCCTCTGGCCTCTCTTACCATGAAGTTGATAATCTCTGTGGTGGCCATTTCCGCTGCAACCACCAAATCGCCCTCATTTTCTCGGTTATCGTCATCAACTACAATAACCATCTTACCATTCTTTATATCCTCAATAGCTTCATCTATTGAACTAAAAAATTGCTCCCTTCGCTCGCTCATAAATGCCCCGATCCTTTCCTCTTTCAGATAATTTAACTCCAACCTATCTCTCTCAGACGCTCAATGGTGATATCTGCTGAAGACGTGGTGATTTTTTCATCTTTCAGGTAATTCATAAATTTTAATACATATTTGCCTAAAATGTCTGTTTCAATGTTGATTATTTCACCTTCCCGCACTGTGCCAAGGGTACAACCAGCAAGTGTCACTGGGATAAGACCTACTGAAAACCAGTTTTGCGTCACATCTATAACAGTGAGACTGACGCCATCAAGGGTTACAGAACCTTTTACTACAATCAAATCAATAATATCTTTCTCTGCCTCTATACGCATGATCCTGGTCGTTCCCATAGAAATAATTTCAGCAACAGCACCTGTCCCATCAATATGACCGCTGACTATATGACCATCGAAACGACCGCCCGCCATAAGGGCTCTTTCCAAATTAACGGAACTGCCTGTTTTTAATAAACGGAATTTCGTCCGTTTCTGTGTTTCTGGCATTATATCAACAGTGAAAGATCTATTATCATGGGACGTAACAGTAACACACGCTCCTGAAACTGCAACAGATTGGCCAAGAACAAGTTCTGAAGCAATCATTGGTGCTTCTATTTTTAGACGAACCACATCATCTGCAGGTGTTATAGATACGAGCTTCCCTATGCACTCTATAAGTCCGGTGAACATTCTGGAACCCCCTCTATCCATATATCCCGCCCCGTTCTCGACATGTTAAGCACTCTAAAACGAATAAGCTTGTCCAAAGATGGTACTACAATTTCTTTAAAAAGAGAAATTCCCTGTCCCATTATAGTTGGTGCAATAAAAAGAGATAGGCCATCTATCAGCTTTTCCTGGATAAAAGCTGAAGCCAAAGTTGCCCCGCCTTCGACAAGAACAGAATTAAGTCCCCGTTCTCCCAGTATGATAGCCGCGCTTCTAAGGTCGACTCGATTGTTTTTTTCAGGAAGATAATAGATTTCTGCCCCTGCTTTAGAGAGCTGATCGTGTTTACCCATTTTTTGAGCAGAAATACCTGCCAGAATGATGGCTCCATCACCCCTTAAAATAGCAGCATCTGGTGGCATGCGAAGCATGGTGTCCACCACAATCCGAATAGGTGACCTCCCAACGGTATGGCGAACTGTAAGAGAGGGGTCATCGCGAAGCACCGTTCCTACCCCAACCATAATGCCGTCATGCTCCGCCCGCAACAAATGGGCCTTATTTCGAGATTCTTCCGATGTGATCCATTGGCTTTCTCCGTTGGGAAGAGCTATTTGTCCATCTATAGTCGAGGCAGATTTTAAGGTGAACCAAGGGCGCTGATCCCTCACCCTCCGAATGAATCCTCTATTCACCCATTTGCACTCGTCTTCAAGAACACCTGTTTCTGTGATGAGTTGGTTCGATCGGAGTATTTCAACTCCTTTCCCATTTACAACTGCATTGGGATCAACCATCCCTATAACAACTCGACCTACTTTAGATCTCACTAATTGTGGAGCGCAGGGAGGAGTTTTACCAAAATGAGCGCATGGCTCAAGATTGACATAGACAGTGGCACCTTTCGCGCCATCTCCCGCGCGCTGCAAAGCCTCTACTTCCGCGTGAGGCATTCCATAGGATCTATGATATCCCTCCGCTACAATAGTATCCTCTTTTACAATGACACAGCCTACCAGCGGATTAGGAGATGTCTGCCCCGTCCCGCGGCGTGCGAGACTTATAGCCCGTCTCATATAATATTCGTCGTCACGCCTCTGTTTCAGACTCATTGTCTTCACCTCTGAAAAATGCAGCTATATTTTTGGCTAAAACCGGACCTATCCCTTTAACTTGCATCAGCTCCTCAGGAGTTAGTACAGCTATTTTTTTGACGCTGCCGAACGAGGAAAGAAGAGAAGCAGCCATGTGTTTGCCTACTCCAGGGATTTCTTCCAGCACCGAACGCGTCAAAACTATGCCCCTTCCTCGCCTATGGCTCTTAATGGCAAAGCGATGGGATTCATCACGAACACGCTGTAAAAGGCGAAGGACCGGATCTGTCCAATCAAGACGAATTGGCGGTTCTTTTTCGTTATGGTATATCAGTTCCTCCCTTTTCGCCAGGGAAATGGCAGGTATCTTTTCCATTTTCAATTCAGAAAGGGCTTTTTTCGCAAACTCCAGCTGTATAGGGCCGCCATCTATGAGAATAAGCTGAGGAAGAGGTTCGTTATTTTCAAGCATCTTGCTATAGCGGCGTTTTACAACTTCTTCAATAGATCGAAAGTCATCGATACCTTCAACGGTCCGTACTTTAAATCGCCTGTATAGAGTGGGGTTCGAAACCCCTTGTTCAAAGACCACTACAACACCATAGGTTTCGTGACCAGCCATATGGGAAATATCAAATCCGTCGATTCGCCATGGAAGGGTATCCATATGGAGAAGGCACTGCAATTTATTCAGAGCTTCCCATGTTTCACTATCGATATCCTCGCGAAGACTAGAAGATATCCGCTGGCGGGAGAGGCGCCATATGGCGCTAATAGCATCACGGTGGCGTGCAGCTTTTTCAAAATCAAGGGAGTGTGCGGCTTCTTCCATCCGCTTTCGTATTCGTTCTACAAGTTCGGAAGATTGTCCAGTTAAAAGCAGAATAACGTCGTCAACCCTTTCTCTGTACTCTGTTTCACTGCAAAGTGCTGCACAAGGTGCAAGACATCTTCCAAGGGAATAATTGAGACAGGGCCTTTTTTTCTTATCTGGCTTCACTTCTGCCTTACAACTCCGAAGGGGGAAATAACGTTCAGCCACTCTTAAAAGCGCCCTAACATCTTTTGCGCTGATAAAGGGACCTAGATATGTTGCGCCGTCGTCATCCTTATGCCGGGTAATTACAAGCCGCGGGAACGCATCATCCGTTATTTTAATATAAGGGTAGCGTTCATTCATTTTGAGATCTATATTGAAAAAGGGCTTGTATTTTTTAATAAGGCGTGACTCTACAATAAGGGCCTCCGCTTCTGTTTCAGTTCGTATAACAGATATATCAGCAATGCTTTCTACAAGTTTACGCAAACGGGGAGAAGCAAAACCCTCATGTCTAAAATAAGACGACACTCTTTTTCGAAGGGATTTTGCTTTGCCTACGTATATTACTTTCCCTTCCTCGTCGCGCATGATATAAACCCCAGGGCGAAGGGGAAGATTTCTTATCGTATTTTTCAATTTTTGGTTTATCATTAGATCACCATTATATGAAGTATAATATGGTTTCTAAGCTCTATCTTCCTTTTATATGACTCCATATTATAATGTATTCTAACAAACGGAGGTGAATAGAGTGAGTTTAATGCTCTATAACGATTTAACGCGAAAAAAAGAACCTTTCATCCCTTTAAAAGAGGGGGAGGTGGGCTTTTATAGTTGTGGGCCAACAGTATACGATTTTTTCCATATAGGAAATGCTCGCCCATTTATTGTTTTCGATGTATTCCGCAGGTATCTTGAAGACATTGGCTACAAAGTAGTTTTCGTCCAGAACTTTACCGATATTGATGACAAGATGATCAATAGGGCCAACGAAGAAGGCATCACCGTTAAAGAATTGGCAGATACTTTCATCAAAGAATATTTTGAAGATGCTGATGCTCTGGGTGTTCGGCGGGCCGACATTTATCCCCGAGCTACTGATCATATGAAAGAGATTGTAGAAGTGGTTCAAACTCTTATTGATAAGGGACATGCATACGTTGTGGACGGGGACGTTTTTTTCAGTGTCGAAAGTTTTCCGGGATATGGTAAGTTGTCAAAACAGAGTATAGAAGACTTACAATCAGGCTCACGTATAGATGTGAACGAACAAAAACGTCACCCCCTTGATTTTGCTCTGTGGAAAGCCCAGAAACCTGGTGAGCCAGCATGGGAAAGTCCATGGGGGCTGGGACGTCCAGGATGGCATATTGAGTGCAGCGTTATGTCGACTAAGTATTTAGGAAACACTTTCGATATCCACTCTGGCGGAAGCGACCTTATCTTCCCCCATCACGAAAATGAGGTAGCACAGGCAGAAGCCGCCACTGGAATGCAGTTTGTACGATTTTGGCTCCATAATGGATATCTATTGATAGACAAGGAAAAAATGTCGAAATCCCTGGGAAACTTCCTCACAGTACGAAACGCTCGGAAGAAGTACTCTCCCCTTGCTATTCGCTACTTTATGCTGAGTGCTCATTATCGTTCCCCCATTAATTTTTCAGAGGAAGGGCTGAATCAGGCGACAGGTGCCGTAGAGCGGCTGCGCAATTGCTGGACAGACCTTGAGTATGCCCTTCAGTCTCGGGAACAGAAAGAAAAGGATGACACAGAAGCATTCCTTAACGAGGTTAAACAGGCTGAAACAAAATTCTTTGAAGAAATGAACGACGATTTTAACACAGCAGGAGCTTTGGGTTCGGTTTTCGAAGTTGTTCGCCTGATAAATACGTATCTTAAAGACAACAGTTCAATCGATTTTAAAGTTTGCAAAGCTGCCCAAACATTCTTTACAAAGATCGATGGGATTATGGGCATCATGGGTCTTGAATCAGAGAAGGAAGAATTGGATACTTCTGAAATAGAATCCATGATAGAAGAACGCACCGCTGCGCGTAAGGCAAGGGACTTTGCAAAGTCAGATGCCATACGAGACCAATTAGCAGAAAAGGGTATCATCCTTGAAGATACCCCCGAAGGAACCAAATGGAAGAAGCAGCTGTCCTAACAAAGGGACAAAGACTTTAAGCGGGAGTAACTATAGCTCCCGCTTTTCTTTTCCATATTTCTTCTCAAGAAAAATAATCAATGGAATGCCAAGAAAAGCGCACGCAACAATTTCGCCAAGTCCCACATAAAGGGCCGTATAAATAAAGGGCATTTTTGCTAGAATAGACAGATATCCCCCCACCACAAGGCTATTAACCACTACCGGTGGAACTGCAGCGAGATAGGGAGTGGGCATGCGGCTTGTGATTATGGCCGCTATAAGGGTCGCTGCGCTCCCAAAGACTACATCGATGATACCGAAGCCCCCGGCAAAATTGGCTATAAGGCAGCCTATGAAGAGTCCGGGTATGGCCTGCGGCCAGAGATAGGGCAAAAGTGTCAGGGCTTCTGACACTCTAACTTGTATTGGGCCATAAGAGATGGGAGCCAGAATTATGGTTACTGTAGCGTATATAGCAGCTATGAGAGCCGAAATTACTATGTTTTTAATCGTTAAAAATTCTTTCATCCTTTTATTCATTAAACAAATCTCCTTTAGAAGGATTAAGGGCCTGGAAATGATTCCCAAACCTATCGGGCCGAAAGAGATACTCTTTATATATTGGCTTCGGCCAATTTTAAAATGGTGCCAAGAGCAATATCTACACCTTTTTTCAGCTGCTCATAATCTGTCCACTCTTCGGGACAGTGACTTCTACCACCTTTACTGGGCACGAAGAGAAGGCCGACCCTGGTTAAACTTGCCATAATCATGGCATCGTGGCCGGCACCACTCACCATAGTGCGATAACTAATTCCTCTATGGTTTGCTTCCTGCTCAAAGATACCCCGTATTTTTTTATCGAGGTGAATAGGCGGAACCGAGATTTTCCTCTCCATATGAACGGAAACCCCCATGCGGGCGGATACTAATTCCAGTGTTTTTTTCATCTCTTTGACAATATCTTCTATATTGCTTTGCTCCACAGAGCGGATATCAACAGTGAAAAATGCTTTTCCAGGAACAATGTTAGCGCCTCCTGGATAGATCTGCATTATACCTACAGTTCCCACAGTTCCTTCCCCTTTAGCATAGGCAACATCGTGCACCGTCTTTACCACTTCAAGAGAAGCCAGGAGGGCATCCTTTCTCATGTGCATGGGAGTTGTTCCCGCATGATCTGCCCGCCCCTCAATTTCTATATCAAATCGAGTTATACCAACTATGGTACTTACAAAACCCGCATCAAGGGTTTCAGACTCAAGCACTGGACCCTGCTCGATATGAAGCTCAATAAAGGCCTTTAAGTCTTCAGGGTTACGAACAGCATCTTTTACTTTAAGAGGGTCGAGGCCAAAGTCCTGAAGAGCTTTTTCAAGAGAAATGCCATTAGCATCACGAAATGTTTTTATTTCATTATTAGATACTTGTCCAGCCATGGCTCTGCTACCGTAAAGGCCTGCGCCAAATCGTGTGCCTTCCTCTTCGATCATAGCTACAAACTCTATAGGGTTTTCTGTGGAAATATTATTTTCATGAAGAATCCTTGCTACTTCCAGGGCTGCCGCAACTCCAGCAGGCCCATCAAAGTTCCCGCCATTTTTTACTGAATCAAAGTGAGAACCGATCATTACAATTGGAACTCCCTCACCAACGCCATCTCTTCGTCCACAGATGCTGCCTGCCGCATCTGTGTAAACATGCAACCCCGCCTTTTCCATTTCAGAACAAATGTATGCTCTAGTTTTTCTATCTTCTTCAGTAAAGGAAAGCCGTGTCATTCCATTACCAGGTGTGGCTGTATATTGAGCCATGGTTTCTATATCACGCTGAATTCTTGAAATTTTGCTTTCAAGCATTTTTCATTCTCTCCTTTCTGTTGTTTCATGAACATGTGCAAGAAAATTATGCCACATGTAGTTGGAGAGTTAAACCCCGCATACTTAACCAAAACGTAAATCTACGGGTGGACTTTTTTCATATTCACCTTTAGAATTATCAATTGTCTACGGAGGCGAGTGGTCTCTGGTGAGGCCCCCGGGCTTCAAACCCGGCCGAGAGGCGGCATTGGCTGTCTTTGGTGAGTTCGATTCTCACACGCCTCCGCCATTTTTTTATGGAGCCTTGATATTACAGACTTTTCAGAAGCCGATTACTGGAATTTGCACCCTTAAAGCCTTATAAACACTTTGCTACACGCACTTACCACAGTGTAGTTAAACAGTATAAAATGTGGACATTAAAAGTTTGTCTTTGGCTTTTATATGCAACATTATCGATATGCTATTCATTTTACTGTTGCTATTAACCCTATGGTGTCAAAATATTGGTTATTTTCAGCCTTCATCATTTCTATATCTCTTTTCGCGTATGGATTGTCACATTCTAACCAATCTTCCCATGCTTTTTTATGACAAGACAAAGATAGGCTCTGCTCTATTTTCACCTTCTTAGACTCTTCCCATAAAGAACGCCACCAACTTCTTGAATAAAAATTCATGTCTTCATCTTGCCAATAAGGTTTCAATACCTCAGGAACATCATTAAAAAAATCTTTTTGCAATCCAGGAACGGCAACTGCTATAATGCCGCCTTTTTTAGTCAAAGGAACTATATATTCGTCCAAGAAGCTTCTTTTAGCACCAAAATAATGATATGCATCTATACTAATGATCGCATCAAAAAAACCTTTAGCATAGGGCAATTCGTGAGCATCTGCATGAATTGGAATAATTTTATGATCAAGCTGTACAAGTTTGAACCGCTCATAATTTTCTGTCGCATTAATCCATAGGTCTGTAGCAAATACTTCAACATCATATATCCCTGCTAGAAAAATTGATGTTAGTCCTCTGCCGCAACCCAAATCTAAGACACGCATCCCCGAATGTAATTCTACTGATGCTAAAAGCTCTTCAAGAATTCTGACACAATTGGGCCCCATCATGTTCTGAAGCAAGAATTCCCTAGTAAATAAATTTTCTCTTTTGGTTCCCATTTTTACACTCCTCTCTTATCTACGGGGTTATTTCTTTATACCACCTACTGAGAAAAAGGAAGACCTCCTTCATGTTTCTGAAACAAACAAAAGCCACAAGATTCAATCTCATGGCTCTTTTCATCAAGAGTTACATTCAGTATTTCTTATTATCTTATAGATCGTCTTAGAAAAAAGACAATGCAATTTTGCACGCTGCTCCACAGTTACTTCGTTTTTGCACTTTGCGAATATTTTCAGCTTACGAGCAGCTATAGTTTTCTTAGTCTTCTTTACTTCTCCTCACACCTTTTTATTACATTCCTTACGAGGGATATAAATATATTCTCCTTCAACATAGTTTTGAATAATATTGGTAAACTGGCTGTTCGTATTTAAAACCCGAGATTACGCTGTGCTTTTGTGAATCTTTCGTGCCCTGCCTGGCAATACCACTTTGCAGCTGTCTGAATATCTCCTCTAACGCTGGCTTCATTACCTTTTTGCATCGCTATTTCTGCTGAATTTGAAAAAGTAATGCCTGAAAATAATATGACCCCAAAGAATAAAAGCGTGAGAAGAAATACTGTCTTCTTCATCCCATCTCCTCCTATATATAATATTTCGAACACCTTGGGAATAGTTCGTTTCTGAGGTTATAGAAACACACCGTACTACTATTAATATTGTACGGTTATTTAATAAAATTTCAAGGTTAGTGTAGGTGAATTTTTTTAATCTTTTATTTTCTAACCTTTTAACTTGAGAGGTGTTTCTTTTCTCATGCTGTGATATTATTAAAGTCACCCTGTTTTTTGGCCCCATTGGTATACTAAATATCAAGGAGGTTAAGAGAGATGAGTGTCAAAAATGCTATGACAATAGAGTTTTTGCGTTCCGCTTATGGTGGCGAAAGCATGGCTCACATGCGATATCTTATATGGGGAGAAATAGCTCGAAAAGAAGGCTTCCCCAATATCGCAAAGCTTTTTGAAGCCATAGCCTATGCGGAGTGGGTTCATGCAAGAAACCATTTTACAGTGCTTAATGGCAATGTAGCAGACTACTCTGTGACGGCAGGGGGGGTTTGGGGGAACAAGGTGACAGCAGAAAATCTTATCGGAGCCATTATGGGCGAAGATTTTGAAGTTGATCAAATGTACCCAGTCTATCTGGAAACAGCTAAATTCCAGGGGGAAAAGGACGCGGCAAGATCCTTTATCTATGCTTTAGAAGCAGAAAAAATTCATTCCAAGCTTTTTTCAAAGGCTCAAGCAGCGGCAAAGGGCGGCATTGACCTAGAGTTGAAAGCTGTTCTTGTTTGTCCTGTCTGCGGGCATACAATTCTAAATGAAGCACCAGATAAATGTCCCGTGTGCGGACTTGCCAAAGAGAAATACCAGAAATTCTGAATAAATAAAAAAGCAAAAGAAGGACCTCGATGAAGTGCACCTCTAGCAGAGCATTATGAGGCCCTTATTTTTATGAGATTGATATTCTCTTAACTCCTTCTTTTTCAAGAAGGGTTTTGATTCTTTCTCTTTGGTCGCCTTGAACCACTATTGTTTCATTTTCAATGCTGCTTCCACATCCTAACTGTTTCCGCAGATATTTTGCGAGTAAATCTTTTTCCTCAAGGGTTCCGCTGGCAGTCTCAACAAGAGTAACTGTTTTGCCACCTCTTCCCTTTCTTTCGATCCTTATTGCGACTTTGCCTGAGAGAGTAGTCTTAAAAGAAGAAGCTGTATCCTTCTTGGGTTCTTTCTTTTCATGATGATCGGATTCATAAGCAGTTCTTTTAAAAACATCACGAAAAGCCGTATTATATAATTCTTCTTCTTCAAGAGAGTGTTTATTTTTCTTAAAACGTGCCATTTCCCGTCATCCTTATAAGGCTTTTAAATAATCTATTGTTGATCGTATGATATCTCCTTTTTCAGAAAGCACTATTTGTCCCTCAAAGGGGAAAATTTTTCTTGAGAAGACAAAGGGGGCAATTTGCAGATAAAAGAGATTCATGTCATGGAGGGTAAAGCTTTCATCAATGTCATACCATTCAACTAACCCCTCTTCACCACTCTTCAAGTCACCTGAATATGAACGGCAAGTAAAGTAAAAAGTGAGAGTTTCTTGAGGGTTGTTTTCCTGGTAATTATGAACCATACCAGCAAGTTCAAGAGAACACGGCGTCAGCCCTGTCTCTTCCTCAACTTCTCGAATGCATGCCTGGGAAAGACTCTCTCCATGTTCTTTCTTGCCTCCAGGCACAGTAAGGGTATTTGCATAGGGTTCTTTTGTTCTGCGGATTAAAAGAATTTTATCTTTGTCGATAATAAAGCAAAAAACAATGATTGTGTTGTTTCCGTAGTGTTCGCAACTCATGTGGTTCCTCCTACCATCTAAACACCTGCTCCTTATTTTTTTCAGAGAGTTCTTTTTCCCCTGTCGTAAAAAGTGGCATTGGATCGACAAGTTGTCCTTGAAGTGCCATCCCAAAATGAAGATGAGGCCCTGTAATACGTCCTGAAACTCCACTCTTAGCTATGAGATCCCCCCTCCTGACATGCTCGCCTCCCTGAACCAGTGGCTTCGATAAGTGACAATATAGAGAAACAACTCCAGAGCCTGAATTAATATATATTACATGCCCGCTGAAATAGTGTTCAGCGACAAGAGTTACAATTCCGTCTGCTGCTGCATAAACGTCTGTTCCCGCTGACGCCCGTAAGTCTATTCCCGTATGAGGGTTAGAAGGCTTTCCATTGAGTACTCGCCTTTTACCATAAGCGCTTGTTATCATACTGTCAACAGGTTTAAAAAAAGGCAAATCCCAAAATCGATCTTGTCGAATATCGAGTAATGTCTGTCGGACTACCCTTTGCTCCTCTTTTATTCTGACGAGTTCGTGACTGGGTGGCACAACCATTTTTTCAGGCAGTGTAAGAAGCTCGCGAGGATAGCTTTTTGCCAGAATTTCTACAGGCACTGCAAACTTCTCCGCTTTTCCGTTCATAAAGAACTCCATACGAAAGCTAGCCCGCCCTGGAGATGCTGTTTTAGCGCTCGTCCCCATGAGCAGAGACTGAGAGTAAGATGTTTTTTCAGAAAAGTGAATGGGTATCTGTTGTCCGCACCAGTAGGCTTTTCCTTCCAATGGCAGTTGCGGCGTTTTCAAGTGAATAATAAAGGGCATTCCTATTTCCACAGAAGGAGGGAAAGACACTTTGATCTCTCCTCCGTAGGCCACCTTTCCAAAAGTCAGAAGCATAAGGATCAAGAGGCTGCAAAAAAGTTGTTTAAATTGCGACACAAAGAATTTAGTCATGAGGCTACTATCTCCATAATAAGGTTTTGGTCTAAAGGTTTGATGCTCTGAAGAGTTACAGCATGCTCAAAGTAAAAGATCGCCTGCTGAAGCTTCTCTTCCTTTGAATAATAGATGTCCAGCAGCGGGTTGCCTTTTTCTACATAATCCCCTATTTTAGCGATAAGATGGACAGCAACTTTCAAGTCAACATGTTCTTCTTGGCGAGTGCGCCCACCCCCTATACGTTTTACGCCCTCTCCTATGGACCGGGCGTTAAGATCACTCACAAAACCAGATTCTGAAGCATAGACTGTATGTTTTTTTCCGGCTGGTTTTAGAACCTTCTCAGGGGAGTCGCATACTGCCCCGTCTCCCTGTTGAGCAATTATGAGCTCCTTGAATTTCTCCAAAGCCTTTCCGCTTTTAAGGGTATTTTGTGCCATTTCTATTCCTTCTGCCAGCGACTTTGCTTTTCCGCCTAGATAAATCATGGTTCCAGCGAGATTGAGAGACAGCGTTTCTGTGTCAGATGGCCCCGCTCCCTGAAGAACACGGATGGCTTCGTACACTTCCATGCTGTTTCCAACCCATTCCCCAAGGGGTTGGTCCATTGCGCTTATTATGGCCATGCTGGGACGCCCCAACGATTCGGAAAGAGAAACAAGAGCTTCGGCCAGGTCACGTGCCTCAGAGAAGGTTTGCATAAAAGCACCTCTTCCGCATTTGACATCAAAAACAAAGCTTGACGCTCCCCCAGCTATTTTTTTACTGACTATGCTGCTGCATATGAGAGGAAGAGAAGGAACGGTAGCCGTCACATCCCTCAGCGCATAAAACTTTCCTTCGGCAGGAGCTAGCTCCAACGAGTGGCCAGAAATTGCGCATCCTATTCTGTGTACCTGGTTCATAAAGGCTTCTGTAGAAAGATGTACGTTCATCCCTGGAATGGCTTCCAGTTTATCCACCGTTCCACCTGTAAAACCAAGGCCACGCCCTGAAAGTTTAGCTACTGAAACTCCTGAAGCTGCTACAAGAGGAACTACTACAAGTGTGGTTTTATCTCCTACTCCTCCTGTACTGTGCTTGTCTGCCGCTTTAAAACCTTGAGGGAAGGATACAACGTGGCCAGAATGAGCCAAAGCTAGTGTTAGAGTTTTAAGCTCTTCAGTGCTCAGCCCCTTATGATAAACAGACGTAAGCCAGGCACTGACCTGATAACCCGGAATGGTTCCCTGATGAAACTGATTTACAAAAGTTTCGATATCCGCAGCTTTATGAACCATACCGTCTCTTTTCTCTTCGAGGAAAGAGAGAATATCAAACATATTCCTCACCTATTTTGCGCAAAAGGCCCTTCAATAGAATTGTCAATTTTCCCGTTGCCTTTTCCATTTCACGAATAACTTCCTCTTCTGACAATTTCTGAGAGGTAACTCCAGCAGCATAGTTAGCTACACAAGAAACGGCAAAGACCCGCATGCCCATTGAATGAGCGACTATTGTCTCCGGTACTGTAGACATGCCCACCACGTCGGCCCCTAACGTCCTGGCCATCCGTATCTCTGCAGGGGTTTCGTAGGAAGGGCCTGTAAAGGCAATATATACTCCCCGGCGAACTGTAAGATTGTTTTCTCTTGCAGATGCTTCTGCCATATCAAGAAGTTCCCTGTCATATGTATATGACATGTCAGGGAAGCGTTCTTCTTTTTCTGAGAAAACAGTCCCAATGAGAGGGTTAGTTCCCATATAGTTGATGTGGTCATAAAGCATAACCATGTCGCCAGGCAAGTATGCGAGATTGATCCCGCCAGAAGCATTGCTGGCTATATAACAAGAAATTCCCCATTCTCCAAAAACTCTCACTGGGAATGTGATGTCTTTCATTGAATAACCTTCGTAAAAATGCACTCTGCCCTGCATAACGGCAACGTAAACATTATCCAAAAAGCCAAAGACCAGTCGGCCTGCGTGGCCTGGGGCCGTGGAAAGTGGCCAGTGAGGAATTTCCGTATAAGGGATAACGATAGGATCTTTAATGGAGTCAGCAAGACCTCCGAGACCGGAACCTAAAACAAGCACTGCTTTAGGGGTTGTAGAAACCCTCTCGCTTATGTATGAGAGTGCTTCCGCTACTTTTTTATTGTATTCCATAAGAGACACCTCCGAAATTAAGCTCGTGGATGAGTCTTATCATATATGTCCCGAAGCTCCAGGTCAAAATGAACATATTTTTCAGTGGTAGCTATGGTAGCATGCCCTAACAACTCCTGGAGGGTACGGAGATCCATTCCTCTTCGCAATAAATGAGTAGCAAATGAATGGCGCAAAATATGAGGAAAAAGTCGGGAGGAGGAAATTCCTGCCGCAGCTCCTCTCTTTTTTACAATCCTCCATATATCCTCTCGTCTTAGGGGATTTCCAGTCTTAGAAATAAATAATTCCTGAACATGTGCATCTGGACGTGCTTTTTCCATGTAAAAACCTACGCGGCGGCTGACTTCTCCAAGGAAGGGGATTATTCGCTCTTTCCCACCCTTGCCAAAGATTCGCAGTGTCCGGCCTGAGAAATCTATATCTCTCAAACAGATAGTACAAAGCTCACTTGCTCTCAACCCGCAACCATAGGCAGTTTCTAGAATAGCTCTGTCACGAATAGCCAGAAAGGAGTTACCAGAACAGGCCTCAAAAATTCTCTCCACTTCTCCCTCATTTAATATATGAGGCAGGCTGTTCCCCTTTAAAGGGAGGGTTGGCAATGTAACTTCTTCTTCCACCAATTTTTCACTGTCGAGATATCGCAGCCATGAACGAAGGGATGCAATTGCACGCTGCTGGGAAGAACGCTTTTTACCTTCTTCGTGTAAGGATCGCTGATATCTTTCTAAATAAGTTTGATTAGGGGGGTAGGCTGGTTGATCATTTTTATCGCAAAAATCCAGCCAGGCCTTGATATCACGATTGTAGGCCAAGATCGTGTTTTCACTGCATCCTCTTTCAAGAAAGAGATAATCAAGAAAATCATCAAGCAATTGGTCGTATTCAAACTTTACCATGGGATATTATTAAAAAAGGGCTGGTTATGCCAGCCCCTTCCTCCTGCTAAGTTATTTATGAGTCTTTGAGGTAATTTAAGAGCCAGGATAAAGCTCCAAAAGTTTTACAGTCCCGAATGGATCCATCTTTCAATAGCCTGGGGATATCATCCACACTTACAGTTTCTACTACAATTTCTTCATCATCATCTTGTTCAAGAGATGACGGGCAGAGATCTAGGGCAAGAAAGATGACAAGAACTTCGTCACTGAACCCTGGGGAAGTGAAAAATCGCCCAATTTCCATCAGTTCTCCGGGGTAATATCCTATTTCTTCCTGAAGCTCCCTAATGGCCGTGTCTTTAAATGTTTCGCCTTCTTCAACTATCCCTGCCGGAATCTCAAGTATTTTTTGTTCAAGGGCATAGCGAAATTGCTTAACCAGCAGTACTTCTTTGTCACTTGTCAAAGGAATTACAGCCACTGCCGGTTCATGTTCTACCACTTCTCGTACTACTCTTTTGCCAGAGGACAAACGGACATTATCCACTCTAAGGTCAAGGACCTTTCCTCTATAGACGACATTTTGTGATAGAACTTTTTCGACGGAATTCATTTATCAACCTAGAATCTTTCTCGCAATTTCCTTCCCTTTAGCAAAAGCCTCGAGGTTCATTGGAAGAAATTGTGGTTTCCTTTTCCCCAATTTATCTTTTATTGTTTCGATACACGTTTCTTCTTCAACAATTCCTGTAGCTTCAACTAAGGCCCCCAAAGCAACAATATTAGCCACTTTGTCGCTGCCTAGCTCTGCTGCTACTGAGTTAGCCGGAACAGCAATAATCTTAATGTCAGTGCGGGGATTCTCATATGTCACAAGATCACTATTGTATATAAGAACTCCGCCTTCCCTGACTGATTTTACAAATTTGGTAAGGGAGGGCTGGTTCATAATAACAACAGCATCGGCTTCCGCGACAACGGGAGACGCAATTTCTTCACTGCTTAGAACAACACCGCAGTTTGCTGTGCCGCCTCGCATCTCAGGGCCATAGGATGGAATCCACGTTACATGAAGTCCCTGGGCTATGCCAGTATATGCTACCAACTGGCCAAGCACCATTACACCTTGTCCGCCAAATCCTGCCGCGATGAGGCTTCTATCATATTTAACAGTCATTGTGTCTGCCTCCTACTCGTAATCCTTAAACAGACCAAGGGGATAGTAGGGCATCATTGAATTCACAGTCCATTCAAAAGCTTCCACGGGTCTCATTCCCCAGTTTGTAGGGCAGGAGGAGAGAATTTCAACGAAGGAAAACCCCTTCTTGTCGATTTGATACTGGAAAGCTTTTTTCAGGGCCTGTTTTGCTCTGATTATATATTTAGGCTGTGCCACTGTAACCCTCTCTATGTAGCCAGGAGTAGCAAGTGAGCTTAAAAGCTCGCAAACCCGTATGGGATAGCCGCTGACTTTGGGATCTCTTCCCAAAGGACAGGTTGTCGCTCTTTGGCCTATAAGAGTTGTTGGTGCCATCTGGCCGCCTGTCATACCGTAAATAGCATTATTGATAAAAACAACAGTAATATTTTCGCCCCTGTTCGCAGCATGGATAATTTCTGCTGTTCCAATAGAGGCAAGGTCCCCGTCTCCCTGATAGGTAAAAACTACCTTATCTGGACGGACACGTTTCAACCCTGTTGCCACTGCCGGTGCTCTTCCATGTCCCGCCTCGCAAAAATCTGTATCTATATAATCGTACATCATGGCGGCGCATCCCACTGGCGCTACTCCGATAGTATCCTTTTGAATATTAAGCTCATCGATGATCTCACAGACAAGACGGTGGGCTATGCCATGTCCGCAGCCAGGACAATAGTGGGTATGTACTTCAGGCATCCATGTTTTAGGGCGTTCATATACCTTTACTTCTTTCATCGCATTATCCCTCCCTACTCCAGGCCGAGCAATTTTCTGCACTGCTGTTCAATTTCTTTTACGGAAGGTGACATGCCGCCGGATCGACCATAGAAACTAACTGGGATTTTGCATCCGGTTGCAACTTTCACATCGTCCACCATTTGTCCGCAGTTCATTTCTGCCACAAGAATGTTCTTTACGGTCTTAGGCAGCTTTGCAAAGTCTGCGTAAGGATAGGGCCATAGGGTGATGGGCCTAATCAGACCGACCTTGTGACCTTGTTCTCTAAGGTTGTTGATAACAGAACGAGAGATACGGGCTGTTGTTCCATAAGCTGCTATGACCAATTCTGCGTCCTCAGTCATATAGCTTTCACATCGAGACTCTCTTTCTTTTATTAAAGCATATTTCTTCTGAAGATCTTTATTGTGGTTCTCAAGGGCTTCCGGAGAAAGATACAAGCTTTTAAGAGAACTTCGTTTCCCGCCTCTTTCTCCCATGTACCCCAATGCCCATTCAGTAATATCTGGTACATCCTTATCGACGTAGGGTTTTATTTCAACAGCTTCCATCATCTGCCCCATAAAGCCGTCGGCAAGAATAAGCACGGGATTGCGGTAACGCAAAGCAAGCTCAAATGATTCCTGTGTAATATCGACCGCTTCTTGTAGGGTGCTTGGGGCCATTACTATCAAGTTGTAATCGCCATTCCCGCCGCCCTTGGTAGCCTGTAAATAATCTGCCTGGGATGGTAGGATCCCACCAAGGCCTGGCCCTCCTCGCATAACATTTACAATAACAACCGGGATTTCAGCTCCAGCCATATAGGTTATTCCTTCTGACATGAGAGAGATTCCTGGACTGGACGATGTTGTCATAACCTTATGACCAGTTGCTCCGCCTCCCATGATCATATAACTGGCCGCTACTTCACTTTCAGCTTGTACGAAGGTTCCGCCAATCTCTGGCAGATGGGCTGACATGTATTCGGGAATTTCATTTTGCGGTGTAATAGGGTAACCAAAGAAAAATTTGCAGCCAGCCTGTATGGCTGCCTCTGCAATGGCTTCAGTTCCTTTCATCAGTACGCGTCCCATTAGATTTTCCACCTCCAGAAAACGTTAGCCTTCAACGACCTTAAATACTTCGATCGCTGCGTCAGGACATGAGGTTGCACACATTGCGCACCCAATACATCCTTCTTTGAATTGCTCAACTGGCCTATGCCCTCTGCTATTAATTTTTTCTGATATTCGCAGAACTTTGACAGGACAGGCAGCGACACAAAGCCCACAACTCTTGCAATACTCTTCAAGAACGTTAATACGTCCTTTTGCCATTACGTGACACACCCCTTCCCCATTTAGTTCGACTCTTCAGTCTGACGAGACCACATAAAACCATCTTCCCATGGAAGAAGCATATATCTCGAGAGAGGCCATATCGGGACAGGGTATTCCTCTCCCAAGACTCTTTTTACATCAGAAGCTAACGACGGATCAACACCTGCATAAAGAACTGGCAGATCGAGGTTCTGCCCAGCATCATAGACGGTTTTTATTCCTTCTATAGCATCGTGGACTGTTGTTTCATGCATAAGGTGAGAATTACTTATAAGAGCCCCCACTTCCAGCCCGCAAATACTCTCCATTTTTTTCATCATTTTCTGGATTCTTGTTACGCTGGCGGTCTGAGGGCGAAACGCATTTACTACAAGGATAAGCCGATAACCAACTTTTTTGATAATAGGTTCAAATTGCTTAAGTGCCAAGGCCCCCTCTGCATCCCCTCCTATATCCATTAGGAGGCGTGTACTTTCATCATGGAGAGCCCAGTCCACCTTGGGTGTTACAAGGGACATATCAAGCCATTTCGCCTGTTCAGGCATGGTTATGACAGAGAGCCCCTTTTTTTCAAGAACGTCGCTTACCTGACGTATACAAAAATATGGATTAATAATATCAATATCAGCAATTGTTACTTTCTCCCCAGCCTCTAAAAGGGCAAGGGCCATATTCAAAACCCATTCGGTTTTTCCTGAACCGAGGGCGCCTGTAACCGCTACGGCTTTTGGCCATTCATAAAGGCGAATTAAATTAGCAAGAGGAGTAAGTCTATTATTCAACAAGTTTGTCCCCCTTCTTTAAACGAATGCCTCTGCTCCATTCTGAACCTGATTGAACTCGGCGGCCTTCTGGCTGAACCTCAAGAAGAAGAACTGCGCCTTCTTGCAATGCTACGAGAGGATTCCCTTCTATAAAATCAAGTACTTCGCCTGGTTTTCCTGCCTCTTCACAAACAGATGTTTTCCAAATTTTAAGCCTGCGTTTTTTATAAAAAATAAAGGCCCCCGGTTGGGGATTCAGAGCTCGAACCGTGTTGTGGAATCTCTGTGCATCAAAACTCCAAGAAAGCTGAGTTTCTCTTTTTTCTATTTTTGAAGCATATGTAACTAATTTAGAATTTTGTAACGTTGTTATATTAGTACCCTCATTACAAGATTTTACAACTACTTTCAGTAAATTACTACCCTCTTCCGCTAACCTCTGGAATAGGTCCCCCGAGGTTTCTTCTGGCGCTATCTCTATTTGAGTCTGTCCAAGGACAGGCCCAGCGTCCATTTCCTCCACCAGTCTGAACACTGTTACACCTGTTGTTTTTTGTCCATCCATCAAAGCTCTCTGGATGGGAGCAGCACCTCGATATTGAGGTAGGAGGGAGGGGTGGATGTTGAGGCAGCCCCATAGAGGGGTGCTTAAAAATGGTTCCTGGACTTTCTGTCCAAAATCAACAACGATAATGCAATGGGGTGGAGATTCTAAAAGAACTCTTTTTAGTTCCTCGTCTTTTGAAAATTTATCTGTCCGAAAGACGGATCGGTTCAATTTTGCTGCTGTTTCTTCTACATATGAAGGTCTTTCACCCATGCCTCTGCCTCCACGCGTAGGCATGCCAGTAATAATCCGATCAAAATGCATATTACATTTCGAAATGAGATGTTCAAGGCAAAAAGCCGCAAATGAACCCGTTCCTATAAACCATATCTTCATTATTAGCGTTCATCCTTTGCATGCTTTCTCATTTTTTTCCGTATAATATTCTTTTTCAAGGGAGAAAAATGGTCGATTAAAAGCCTCCCTTCAAGATGGTCCATCTCATGAAGAAAAGCTCGGGCAAGAAAATCTTCAGCTTCTATTGTCAGTTTCTCCCCATGTTCATTATAAGCCTCAATTACTACATGACGGGGGCGAAGAATATTCCCGAATATTCCCGGGAAGCTCAGGCACCCCTCTTCATTAACCTGCTCGCCATCGGTTTTTAAAATGACGGGGTTAATGAGGACATAAAGAGTTTCATCATAATATACAATTGCCAGTTTTTTTGATACCCCCACTTGGGGGGCTGCAAGTCCTACCCCATCCGATTCAAGCATAATAACCTTCATTTCTTCAATGAGATCCATTAGTTCCGAATCAAATAGGTCTATGGCTTCTGTTTCTTTTCGCAAAACAGGATCTGGATAGGTTCGAATCAGAATTTTTTTCAAGATCTTGCTCCTCTAAATTATGACTTTTCAAAATTTTATTCAGTAAAAAGGGCTGCTGGTTCCAGCAGCCCTTCTCTTTATTTAACGATTAAGAAAGTCTTTCAAGACATCCCCGATAGTAATCGAGGGTTCTTCTTCATGGAATGTTGGCTGCTGTTTTTGCCTGCCCTCTTCTGCTTTCTGAGCGAGACGTTTCTTTTTCTCTTCTTCGCGATTCTTACGAATCTCTTCTTCGAAGAGAGCGCTAATACTTAGTCTCATTCTTCGCTCTGCAGGATTAATTTCAATGACCCGCGCTAAAACTTCCTCGCCTTCAGACAATACGTCTTCGGGCTTGTCTACGCGTTTTGTGCTCAGTTGAGAGATATGGATGAGCCCCTCAACGCCTTCTTCCACTTCTACAAAGGCACCGAAATCAGCCAGCCTGACAACTTTAACAGTAATATCCTGTCCTTTAGTATATCTTTCCTCTATTCCTGTCCAAGGGTCATTAAGCTGTTTGTAGCCGAGGCTCATACGTTTTTTCTCTGCATCCACATCAAGAACCACAACTTCTACATTCTGGCCCTTTTTAAGGACATCACGTGGATGTTTAATACGCGCCCAGCTAAGATCACCAATATGGATAAGCCCTTCAATGCCAGGTCCCACTTCTACAAAGGCTCCAAAGTCTGTGACATTTGTAACTACACCAGAAGCTTTGTCCCCAATTTTCCAGTTCTCATCTACAATGCTCCAGGGATCTGGCTGAGTTTGTTTTATGCTGAGGGAAACACGGTTGTTTTCCTGCTCTATACCAATAACCTTTACCTTTACGGTTTCACCTTTTTTAACGACTTCTTTCGGTTTTACATTGCGCTTCCATGAAAGCTCGCTAATGTGCACAAGACCATCGATGGGGCCAAGATTGATAAAAGCACCGAAAGATGTAATGCTGCTTACCCTGCCCTCAAGAACGTCTCCCTCTGAAACAGTTGTATAAAATTTATCCCGCTGCTCCTCTACTGCTTCTTCAACAAGCATTCTTCTTGAAAGAACAAGACGTCTCTTGCGTCGGTCTTTCTCCAGAAGTTTTACATCAAAGACCTCTCCCACAAATTTACCGGGGTTCACCCCTCGTCCCTCTTCAGCAAGATGGGAAATAGGAATAAACCCTTCGAGATTAAAGCAGTTGACCATCAATCCGCCCTTAACCTTGCGTAGTCCTCTCACTGAAATAAGATCGTGAGAAGAAACAAAGGATTCCAACTCAGCCCAACGTCTGTCAAATTCACAGCGCCAGCGACTTACCAGAAGCTGAGCATCTTCTCCGTGGCGTATATTGATGACCTGTACTTGAATTTCATCGTTAATAGAGGGCTCTTCTTCCTCTTCAACTAATATTTTATGAGTCCACTCTCTTCGAGGAAGAAAACCTTCACATTTATATCCTACATCCACGAGCCAACCATCTTCATTTGCTCCAACAATTGTCCCTGTTACGACTTTCCCTTTGTGAATTTCTTCTCCCGCATATTTCTCGAGCATGGATTCCATATCCATATTTTCGAAATTTTCGGTTGTTTGAACATCATTATTCATTTCTTCCATCATAACCTTCCATCCCCCTTGGCTACCTGCGTGATGACAATGTATTTTTAAGCTGACTAATCAGCCAATCCGGAGTACTGGCCCCGGCTGTGATACCTACTCGCGCCTTACCTGATAACCACCTCCTGTCCAATTCTTCAGCGTGTTCTATCCACACAACGTCAATTCCGGAAAAGCGGGCTATATCATACAGCTTCCCTGTATTTGCGCTGTTCCTGCCCCCCACTACTATAATACCATCTACAAATTGAGCTAGCTTGCGAGTGGCATCTTGTCGTTCACGAGTTGCATTGCAAATCGTGTTATAGACGCGCATTTCCTGAGTTCTGAGCGCGAGCTCTGAAACAATGGCTGCAAAAACCTTACTATCCTGTGTTGTCTGTGATATTACTCCTAATTTAGCAGTTTTACCAATATCTGTGACGTCCTCTTTTTTTTCTATGACCGTAGCCTTGCCCTCAACTATCCCCTGAAGAGCTTTTATTTCTGGGTGACTCCCGTTACCGATGATACAAATCGTATATCCTTCCCGAGCAAGAAGCTTTATTCGCTCCTGAGCTTTTTTAACAAATGGACATGTCCCATCAACTATGTGAATGGAGTGCTTTTGAAGAGTGGAAAAGATTTCTGATGATATCCCATGGGCACGAATAAAAATACGGGATAACGGGGGAATCATATTGGGGGAGTCAACAACAATAAGGCCCTTCTTCGCAAGTCTCTCAACTTCCTGTGGATTATGTATGGGCATGCCGAGAGAATATATGGGGCCTTCATCGCTCAATATTTTTTCGAGGGTTTCTATAGCTCTGCGAACGCCAAAACAAAAACCCGTAGGGTCAGCAACTATTATTTGCTTCAGATTTCGTTGCCCCTTTCAAGATGCCTTAAACAGGCTTCTAAAACATTTCGCTTCAAATCATCTTCATTGTAAGCAGAAATATCATACCACAGAGTTGGCAAAAACTTTTTAAACCAGGTCATTTGTCTTCTGCAAAACTTTTTAGTTGCACTTATATCTCCTTCGACAGCTTCTTCTTTCGTTAATTTCCCACGAAGATAAAGTGATATTTCCTTATATCCAAAACCCTGCATAGATGGAAACCGCTCATCAAAACCATGATGTAAAAGCCATTCCACTTCTTCTATAAAGCCACCATCGAACTGTTGACGGACACGTTTCTCTATAGCGTCGAAAAGAAGTAGTCTAGCCCGATTCAGCCCTAAATAAAGCACATCATAATATCCCTTTCTTTTTTCTTCGGAGGAATACCACCATGTAGCATTTTGTCCTGTCAGCTTGTAAATTTCAATAGCCCGGCTTACACGACGCACATCGTTAACATGAAGCTGTGAAGCTCTTTTCGGATCAATTGCGCTCAGTTGGTCATGAAGAGCCTGGTTTCCATGTTCTGATGCAAACTTTTCAAGTTCATCAGTGAGTTTTCTATCCCTAGGAAGGTCTTTCGTCAGAACTCCTTCAAAAAGCGCATGATAATAAAAAGGTGTCCCTCCCACAAAAAGGGGAATTTTTCCCCGATTCATGATTCGCTCAATCGCCGCCATGCTTTTGTCCACAAAATCTGCAGCAGAAAAAACTTCGTCAGGATCCACCACATCAAGCATATGATGTAAAATATGCTGCCTTGTCTGGAAGGTTACTTTATCAGTACCCACATCCATATATCGATAGACTTGTCTTGAATCCACAGAGATAACCTCGGCCTTTAACGTTTCTGCTATTTCTAAGCTTAATTTGGTTTTCCCCACTGCTGTGGGGCCAATAATAGCAAGAATTGGCAGCTTTCCCTTCATCATTTTTCCCTCCCGAAAAATTGTTCGATTTCATATTTATCTAGTACGAGTGTTGTCGGCCGGCCGTGGGGGCAAACAGAAGGATTTTCACAGAATTGCAGTGCTGCATAAAGGTGTAATGCTTCTGCAGCATTGCAATGGGTTGCAAGTTTTACCGCTCGTTTGCAGGCAATTGTAGCCCATTTTTTCCAAATCACATCATCAATAGCTCGGGAACCAGTTTCATTCCATGTCAAAATTGCCGTCCTTAAGAGGAAAAGAGGTCCCTCTCTTCCTTCAATGGGAAGAGCGGGGGAAGCAGAAAGCATGCTTTGTCCTTCTTCAATTTCAAAAATAAAACCTGCCTTTTCCAACTCCACTCCATACTCCTCAACTTCAGAGGCAAGAGTTGGTGGGATGAGAAGCGGCGGATTCAACTTTTGAGATGGAAATTGCTCAGATTTCATTCTGGATAAGACTTTTTCATATTCTATGCGCTCGTGAGCCGCATGAGGATCCATAATAATGAGCTGCCCGTTTTTCTCAAACAGAAGGTATCCTGCAGCCATTTGAGCTATGAAAAATATCTTTGACTCATCTGGGGAAAAGACACTTTTTTCCCCCCAACTTTCAATTTTCACTTCTTCTAAAAGTTCCGGGGATGAAACTCTGGAAAATAGATCCTGTCCTTCTTCTCGTTGCAGAAGTGCTTGTTGATGTAAATGAGGCGCAACAAATTCCTTCAGTTCTTTCCCTTTCCAAAAAGAAGGGAAAGAGAGCCTGGTCGGCCTGTTCTGCAAATCCAGACTCGCCGCTTTGACCGCCTCAAAAATTTCGGCAGGATATCTAAAACGTACTTCCGCCTTTGCCGGATGGATATTAACATCCACAAGTTCCGGGGGAAGAGTAAAAAAGAACATCCAATTTCCAGAAAAATCCTTACAGGCTGCAGAAGCCGCTCCACGTATCAACGGGTCAGATACAATTCTTCCGTTAACAAAGGAGGTAATTATGTTTTTTTGGCGTCCAGGAGTGGACTGCCACCAGCACTCAAGCTTTATTGATCCGCATGAGACTGTTGTGGACCGAGTTTCAGGAGAGGCCCCCCATAATGAACGAAGAACGGCGGCACGATCCCCAGTGCCCTGAGTTTCAAATATTTTATTGCCATTATGATAGAGACTGAATAACACTGCAGGGTAGGCTGCTCCAAAGTCTCGCATTAACGCAGATATTTTCCTCAATTCGGAAAGGTTGCTTCGCAGAAATTTCTTACGTGCCGGGAAATTGAAAAAAAGGTCATCCACCTGCAGGCGGGTCCCTTCTTTCCATGGCAGCTGTTCATGACAGACAATACTGCCCCCCTCCGCCTTTAGAAGTCCTCCTTCGGCGGCTCCTTTAGCTTTGCTTCGAAGGTCTATTCTGCTCACAGCGGCAATACTGGCAATAGCTTCACCACGATATCCTAATGTCTTAATATTGCTCAGGTCATTAACAGTTGCTATTTTGCTAGTAGCATATCGGGTAATAACCAGGGGCATTTCTTGCCATAGGATGCCGTTACCATTATCTTCAACAACGATGGAGGACTTTCCCCCTTCAGTTAAAGTTACCAGGATGCGAGACGAATGGGCGTCAAGAGAGTTTTCCAGAGCTTCCTTCACTACCGACACTGGGCGTTCCACAACTTCCCCAGCCGCTATTTTGAGAGCAACTTCACGGGGAAGTTTAAGTATTGCCATGAGACTGCAGCTCCTCTCTGCATTGATCAGTGATTTTATACATCATCTCTAACGCCCTGAAGGGAGTCATTTTGTTGGGGTCAATTGCCGCAAGCTCCTCTATTATAGCCTGACTTGAAACAGGGAAAAGCTGTATTTGCTGGGATGCTTCCATAACTTCGCCCGATGGCTTTACCTCATCGGCGCGCTCAAAGGTTTCGAGCAAATGGAAGGCCCTTTTCAGCACTGCTGGAGGAATGCCGGCCAAACGGGCAACCTCAATGCCATATGAACGGTCAGCTGGCCCATCAACTACTTTATACAAGAATGAGATGCCCCTTTCTCCTTCATGAACGGCCATACTCAAATTTTTAAGACCATTAAGATGATCTTCCAACGCCACAAGCTCATGGTAATGGGTGGCAAAAAGAACTTTCGGCTTGGAGCCGCACCCATGATCAAGATATTCAAGTACAGCCCACGCGATGCTCATCCCATCATAGGTAGAAGTGCCACGCCCGATTTCATCCAGCACCACAATGCTTCTATCCGTTACATTGTGGAGTATATTAGCTGTTTCTATCATTTCCACCATAAATGTGCTGTTACCGCGAGAGAGCTCGTCACGAGCCCCTATACGGGTAAAGACCCTGTCCATCAATCCCATGGAGGCCTCGGCAGCTGGGATAAATGCCCCCATCTGAGCCATGATGACAAGCAATGCGGCCATTCGCAAATAGGTAGACTTGCCTGCCATGTTTGGGCCGGTAATCAAGGCTATCCTCTCTTCGTCCCCATCAAGAACGATATCGTTGGGAACAAATGGCAGATCTAGAAATGTGGCTTCTATGACTGGATGGCGGCCGCCTTCTATTTTCAGACTCAGACCGTTATTTATTTGTGGGCGGATATAGTTCCGCTCCCAGGCAACCTGAGCAAGTGAAGCAAGAACATCAATACAGCTGAGCATAGCAGCCCCATCTTGTATTTTTTGTACATGTTCCAAGGTGTGCTGAACAAGATCTGCGTAGATCTTCGATTCTAAGCTCGCTATTTCCTGCTCAGATGCTGCCATTTTTTCTTCAAACTCCTTAAGTTCAGGAGTGATAAAACGTTCAGCCGAAACCAAGGTCTGTTTGCGAATGTAATTTTCCGGCACCTTGTCAAGGTTGCCTTTGCCGATTTCTAAATAGTAGCCGAAAATCTTATTACTTCCCACTTTCAGTTTGGGAATATCCGTTTTGGCTTTCTCTTTTCCCAAATATTGATCAAGCCACTGGTCGCCATGCTCCCGCAATTCTCTCCACGAATCGAGCTCGCTATTAAAACCGGTGCGAATTACGTCCCCATTATGCAAATGGCGAGGAACTTCATCGCACAGGGCAGAAGCCAGCAGGGTGGAGAGTGTTTCCAAACTGTTATCGGATGATATGAACTTTTCCAGTGGTGAAGATTTACAATACCCATAAACAAGAGGTATAAGAAGCAAAGTGTCACGAATGGCTGCCAGGTCCCTGGGATTTCCTGTGCCAAGGCTCAGCCTGGAAGATGCCCGTTCTATGTCTCGACATTCCCCCAGCAAATTTTGAAGTTTTTGCCGCACAACAGGATCCTGTACAAGAAATTCAACACTGTTCTGTCTCTTGTTGATTGCATCTTGATCAAGAAGAGGGCGAAGTATCCACTCCCTGAGAAGCCTCCGCCCCATTGGATTTTTACATTTATTCAGCACTGAATATAAAGTAGGGCCATCGCCGCTGACAAGTTCCAGATTCTGTTGAGAGGCGACATCAAGATGTAAAAAATGTTTCTCGCGCAAGGGATATATTCGCGTCACATGCTGTATAGCCCCAAACTGGGTTTCTTCAAGGTAATGAAGAACCGCTCCCGCACACCCTGTATCAAAAGCCCCTTCTTCAAGGCCAAAAACCGATAAAGCAGGAACATTAAAGATCTTGCACAGCCAGCGGGCAGCCCCGTCAGGGGTAAACTGCTCTTTTGTTCTTTGGAGGATAAAAAAGTTTTGCAGTTCCACAGGAAGATCCTCTCTTTTGATCGTATCTGGAATAAGAACCTCTCCTGGATTAAAACCGGTAATAAGTGACAGAGCCTCTTCTTTCTTCAATACTCCTGCCTCGAGGCATCCAGTATTTACAGAAAGCATGGCTAAAGCGATAGTGTCATCATTTAAGAGGTTTATCGAGGCTAGACGTCCCTCTTCCCCTGCCTCTTCAGGGACATAGGTTCCGGGAGTTACAATGCGAATAACCCTGCGGTCTACAAGGCTTTTTCCGTCTGGGACGCTTACCTGCTCACAAATAGCTACTTTATAACCTGCTTTAACAAGTTTTCCAAGGTAATTGTCCACTGCATGGAACGGAACGCCAGCCATAGGAATACTCTTGGAAGGGTCTCTGCTCGTCAAGGCTATATCGAGTATTTCAGATGCCTTCTGTGCATCTTCAAAAAACATTTCATAAAAATCCCCCATCCGAAAGAATAGAAGACAATCAGGGTATTTCTTCTTCCATTCCACATATTGAGAAAGCATGGGGGTCATTTTTACATTGGGAGGAAGTATCAAAAGCTAAACACCTCTCGTATGGTCAAGATAATTCTGAAGAATCAGGGCCGCTGCAAGCTGATCCACCTTTTCTTTTCTTTTTTTTCGTGACACATTCCCTTCGAGAAGCACCTGTTGAGCTATGGCTGTTGTGAACCTCTCGTCCCATAATACTATAGAAATATGAGGATATCTTATTTTCAGTTCTGCCGCAATGTTTTTTATCTTATCGGTTTCAGGGCCAGCTGTTCCATTAGTGCGGAGGGGGTTGCCGATTAACAGCATCTCTACATTTAGAGAAACGAGATTTTCGTCTAGTTTTAAAAGCCATTCCTTATTCATGGGGATGAAACCGACCCCCTGGGCAAAACACCCCAGGGGATCGGAAACAGCCATTCCTATCCTTTTTTCGCCAATATCAAGGGCAAGAATTCGGCCCATGTCACGCTCCCATCTGTTTTTCAACGATCCCTCGCAAAGCATGAAAGGCCTCGTCTATTTTCTCAGGTTTTTTGCCGCCGGCCTGAGCTATAGCAGGCTTACCGCCGCCGCCGCCGCCTAGAATAACCGCTACTTCTTTTACGATTTTCCCGGCATGGGCCCCCGCCTTCATGGCTTCGTCATCAGCCATGGCAACGATCAAGACATTTTCTTCTGAGATCTGGCTTGCTAATACAATAACTATGTTCTTGTTTTTTACCTTGATACGATCGCAAAGTTCACGCAGCATGTCAGCTGAAACACCCTTAAAGCTCCCCTGGAAAATGGACGTTCCGTTGGACAGAATTTCTTTTTTCACTGATTCATCTATGGCTGCTGCAAGATTGTTCAGTTTAAGCTCGTCGATCTTTCTGCCTAATCCCTTTATTTCCGCCTGCATATTCTCAACATAGTAAACCAGTTCCTCTGGGGTTGATGTCAGAACACAGCAGAGTTCTTCTACTACTCTAAAAGAGCTTTGGAAGGTACGGAAGGCATTAAGTCCAGTCAATGCGGTAATCCTCCTGGTTCCAGATCCAATGCCCTCTTCTTTTATGATCTTGAAGGCACCAATATCGCCAGTGGCATCCACGTGGAGGCCGCCGCATAATTCAGTAGAGAAATCTTTTATACGTACAACCCGTACAACATCTCCGTATTTCTCATCAAAGAGAGCTTTCGCTCCCATCTCTCTTGCCTGTTCAAGGTCGCTTTCTATTGTTTCAAGAGGAATGTTCTTGAGGATTTGCCTATTGACCATATCTTCCACAGCTGCAATCTGTTCTCTTGTCATGGATTCGAAATGGGTAAAATCGAAGCGAAGCAAGGCTTCGTTTACAAGGGAACCCGCCTGACGAACATGGCTTCCAAGAACCTGTGACAAAGCTTCATGAAGAAGGTGGGTTGCTGTATGGTTTCTTCGTATGGATTCTCTTTTCTCTTTATCAACAGAAGCATGGACGGCAAGACCTTCTGTAAGGACGCCTTCAAGAACTGTTACTCTATGAACAATAAGATCAGCTGTTTCGGCTGTGGTGTCAGTTACACAAACCTTAACGCCCGCTGCGGAAAGAAGCCCCTGATCCCCAATCTCTCCGCCCCGTTCAGCGTAGAATGGAGATACTTTTAATACTGCCTCTCCGCTTTCACCTTCAGAAAGAAAATCAACAAGCTGTCCATCTTTTATAAGAGCTACAACTTCTGTGTCCAATTCAGAAAGCACATAGCCCTCAAAGGAAGTTTGTCCCTTTTCAGCAGCAATTCGAGAGTAAACATCACCTTTCATTTCGCTGCTTAATTGTTTGCTTGAAGCCCGAGCCCGCTCTCTCTGTTTCTCCATTTCTACGTGAAATCCTGCTTCATCCACTTTAATGTCATTTTCAGCACAGATTTCAGTTGTGAGTTCAAGAGGAAATCCGTAGGTATCGTATAGTTCAAAGGCAATTGTTCCCGAAAGAGCGTCTATATGACGTAGCCTCAGTCTGGAAATTTCCTGCTCTATAAGTTCTGTTCCTTGTTGGAGAGTTCTTCCAAAGCGTTTTTCCTCCATGCTCACAATCTGTTCTATCATGGGGCGGTTATCAAGAAGCTCCCTGTAGGGATCGGCCATGAGATCTAACACGTCGGGGAAGAGTTCGAGAAGAAATGGCCGGTCAAGACCAATAAGCTTTCCATAACGAGCTGCCCTCCTGATAAGTCGGCGCAGCACGTAGCCTCGTCCATCGTTCGCTGGCAAAATGCCATCGGCAATCATGAAGGCAACAGAGCGGATATGGTCGGCTATGACCCGTACCGCAAGGTTATGAGATGGAGAAGAACCGTAGGTCACACCTGTCATGGCGCAAATATGATCTATGAGCGGTTTAAAGAGATCAGTTTCAAAATCGGTACGTACGCGCTGCACTATGGATGTTAAACGTTCTAGCCCCATTCCGGTATCAATGTTCTTTTTCGGGAGTGGAACCAGGGTGCCGTCTTCCTGAAGATCAAATTGGGTAAAAACAAGGTTCCAAATCTCAAGATAGCGGTCACAATTACAGCCAACGTCACAAGTAGGCTTGCCGCAGGAAAATTCCGGGCCCTGATCATAAATGATTTCGGAACAGGGGCCGCAAGGACCGGTGTTTCCCATAAACCAGAAATTTTCATCCTTGTCGAAACGATAGATCTTATTTTCCGGGAGGCCAACCTCGTTCCTCCACACAGAATATGCTTCTGCGTCATCTTTATAGATCGTTGCGTATAGCCGCTCAGGTTCGAGTCCTATCACTTCCGTCAGAAACTCCCAGCCCCACGTTATAGCTTCTTTTTTAAAATAATCACCCCAACTGAAATTACCAAGCATTTCGAAAAAAGTATGATGACGAGCGGTTCGCCCTACATTTTCGATATCATTTGTCCGTACACACTTCTGAGATGTCACCGCTCGTGTAAATTCCGGCTGTTGAATACCAAGATAGTATGGTTTGAAAGGAACCATCCCCGCAATGGTAAAAAGTAAAGAAGGATCATTAGGAATTAAGGAGAAACTCGGATAATGCTTGCTTCCCTTCGATTCCCAAAAATCAATGAAAAGAGAACGTATTTCTTTTCCTGTTCGCCAACGCATATATTTTCCCCTTCTTTCTCAACTCTCAAGAGATTAAAGCTTTTCTTGCCTGAGCCGCTTGTTTCAAAATTTCTTCTCGATCCACACTGGGGAATTCCCCATTAAAATAAACCCACTGCCCTTTTACCATTGTCGCTTCAACATCGGTAGAAGAGCCTGCGTAAACAATATATACGGGAAGGTTCTCTACGTCAAAGCCGAGATAGTGAGGGCGATCAAGATCGATGAGAACGAGGTCTGCATCCCAAGTTTCGCGGATAAGTCCCGTTTTTTCAAAGCCCAGTCCACGCGCTCCATTCAAAGTTGCCATGGTCAAAATTTGTTTCGCTTTTATTATTGTAGGGTCATGGCGAACACCTTTATGAATAAGGGCCCCATGACGCATTTCTTCCCATATATCGAGCCGGTTGTTGCTGGCGGCGCCATCCGTGCCGAGGGAAACAGAAATACCCTGATCGATCATTTCAGGAAGAGGCATAATGCCGCTTCCCAATTTTAAATTGCTATTAGGATTATGAACTATGGTTATATTGGAATCTTTTAACAATGGAAGTTCCTCTGGCAAGAACCATACTCCGTGGGCAAGTATGGTTCTTGGAGTATTAAGCAATCCTGTCTTTTCCAGATATTCCACTGGTTTACAATTAAGTTCGTCTCTCAGATACTGCCGTTCCCATTCAGTTTCAAGAAAATGGGTGTGGATTCCTACGTTCCTTTCTAAAGCCAGCTCACTTATTTTTTTCATGGCATTCATGGGGACAGTATAGGGAGCATGGGGACCTAGCTGCACAGAGAGAAGTCCTTTCTTTCCATGCCAATCATCGATAAGTTTCAGGTTCTCATCGATCCTCTTCTGATCTTCACCGATGAGGCCTCTGGAAAGAGCGCATTTCATTCCCATGGCCAAAGAAACTTGAGCCACCTGATCCATTTCAAAATACATATCGCCAAAACATGTTACCCCGCAGGAAGCCATTTCTAAAAGGGCCAATGCCGTTCCCCAATAAATATATTCCGGTGTAAGGCGGGCTTCCACTGGCCAAATCTGTTCTTTCAACCACGACATCAAAGGCGTTTCTTCGCCAAGTCCCCGTAAAAGGGACATGGCCGCATGGGTGTGACCATTAACAAAACCGGGAAGAAGTAGTTTTTCCCCGTTACAGTCAATAAGGGAGACATGGCCATCGTCGATGGTGTTAGGAGCTTCTATTTTAGAAATTACCCCATTCTCTACGAGCACATCGCAGCGCAGGCCTCGTTCCATTTGTCCATCGTAAATGTATGTGTTTTGAAAGAGGTAGGTTGACATTCATTATTCCTCCCAGCTTTTCATATAAAGCTCTTGCTCCTCAGTTAACTTTTCCAGCGAAATGCCAAGAGACGCCAACTTTACTTCCATGACACTCCTGTCTATTTCTTCAGGAACTGGGTGCACTCCGGCAGGAAGGGAGATGCGAGAAATATGAAGTGCGGACTCAAGTTGAAGGGCGAAGCTCAGGTCCATGATTTCTATGGGATGTCCGTCTGCACAAGCCAGATTCACAAGACGTCCTTCTCCTAAAAGATGAAGAAACCGCCCATCGTGCAGTTCATAGGTTTCAATGTTCTGCCTGGTAGATTCAATGGAACGAGCCATTTCTGAGAGGTCGCGCTTACTTATCTCCACATCGAAGTGGCCTGCATTGGCAAGAATCGCACCACTTTTCATGTGCTGAAAATGCTCTTTTCTGATAACCTGTGTATTCCCTGTAAGGGTTAGGAAAATGTCCCCAAGGGAGGCTGCTTCTTCCATGTTCATAACCTGATGGCCATCCATCAGAGCTTCAAAGGCACGGTGAGGATCTACTTCCACGACAATAACAGAGGCCCCCATGCTCTGTGCCCGCATGGCTACCCCCCTGCCGCACCATCCATACCCTGCCACAACAACCCTTTTGCCGGCAATGAGCATATTGGTGGTACGCATAAGGCCATCCATCACCGATTGCCCTGTCCCGTAGCGATTGTCGAAAAGATACTTGCTGTAGGCATCATTTACGGCAATCATGGGAAATTTTAGTGTGCCGTCTTCCTCCATGGCCTTGAGACGCTTAACGCCGGTAGTTGTCTCTTCAGAACCTCCCCGCACCAAAGAAATGAGCTGAGGGAATTCTGTATGAAGAGTAGCTACGAGATCAGCTCCGTCATCGATAATAATATCAGGGGCAATTCTAAGAACTGAACGTAGGTTATCATAATATTCTTTTGTTGACATTCCATAATGGCTAAAAACGTGAACCCCCTTTTCCACGAGGGCAGCACAGACATCATCCTGGGTTGAAAGGGGATTACTCCCTGCAGCCCAGACCTCTGCCCCGAGTTTATGAAGAGTTATAAGCAAACATGCTGTCTTTGCTTCGAGATGCAGGCATGCCGCCAGTTTCAGTCCATGTAAAGGAGCCTTAGGAACGTAGTCCTTGGAAAGGGTTCGAAGCACTGGCATAAATTGCCATGCCCATGTAATCTTTTTCATCCCTGCTGGTGCAAGGTTCACATCTGCAATGCGGTTTTCCATGGGGTATTTCCTCCCTAAAAAATTTATATATCAATGATCTTTTCAAGAAAGGGCGGAGTCAGAACCCCTTTTTCTGTGACGATTGCTTGTATTAGTGTATGTGGGGTTACATCGAAGGCCGGGTTCCAAACAGGGAATGACTCTGGGATCAGAGGATGGCCGGCAGGCTCCCGCACCTCGCTGCCGTCCCTTTCTTCAATTTCAATGCAAGACCCCTCGCAGGCCTCCTTATCTATGGTCGACGTTGGCGCAACCACATAAAAGGGCACTGAGTGATAGCGGGCCAGAATAGCGAGGGAATAAGTGCCAATTTTATTAGCTGTATCACCATTCAATGCAATTCTATCGGCTCCTACCAAAACAGCGGCAACAGCCTGTTTTTGCATAAGAGCACCTGCCATATTGTCACATATTACAGTAACATCAAACCCCTCCTCAAGCAGTTCCCATGCGGTAAGGCGAGCCCCTTGAAAGACCGGACGGGTTTCATCAGCATAGACCTTTATATTTTTACCATGTTCCCGTGCTGCACGAATTACTCCCAATGCTGTACCATAACCTGCAGTGGCAAGAGAACCGGCATTGCAGTGAGTTAAAACTATGCCATCCCTGGGAAGAAGGCTCTGACCCAAAGTGCCGATCTGACGATTTATAGCAATATCTTCTTCCCGAATGGCGTGGGCTTCATTAAGCAAACACGAAAAGAGTTTCTCTTCTTCTGTTCCCGCCGCAATTTGTGACATTCGATCCAGAGCCCAGAATAGATTTACAGCAGTTGGTCTCGTTCTGGAAAGCCTTTCTATGGCTCTTTCTACTTCTAACTTTCCCTTTCGTGCCCCAAGTGCCACCCCATAGGCTGCCGCAACTCCTATGGCCGGGGCACCGCGAACTGCCAGGCTTTCTATTGCTTGCGCCACATCTTCACAAGTGTTGCAAAATATAAAAGACACTTCCCAGGGAAGAAGCCTCTGGTCTAAAACGCAGAGGTTTTTTTCTTGGTTATCCCAGCAGACCGGACAAGGCAGCATGGTCTTCGTCCTTTTCTCCAGTTTTTGTTATCTTTTCTACCCGCACATTTGATCGTCCATCTATAAAGGAAAGAATGAGTTTTTCCCGAATCTCAAGCTGATCTACAGAAGTTACCACTTCTCCTTCTTCCTTTGTACAGCTTATAAATCCTCTTCCAAGGATGGATAAGGGAGAAAGGGCATTAAGTGCGCCTGCTACAGATGATAGTGCCTGTTTTCTCCCTTCCAGGAGGGTTTTCATTAGAAGATCCATATGTCTTTTATTTTCCTGGAGGATTTTAGCCCCTCTTTCCACCGTTCTGGAAGAGTAAGTAAACATGAGCTGTTGGAAATGAGCGAGGTTATCTTTTTTCTTTCTAATATCCGTCTGCATGGTTCTAGACAAAGAAGATGAGAAAAAATCTACGTGACGAATGAGGTCTATGTGGTCGGGGAAAAGACGCTCTGCCGCTGCTGAAGGTGTAGAAGCAGCGACATCAGCAGCCAAATCGCTTAAGGTCGTGTCTGTTTCATGTCCTACTCCAGTTATCACTGGGATAGGACATGATCGTATGGCGCGGATAACCCTTTCGTCATCGAAAGGGTTGAGATCATCGCGACTTCCCCCTCCCCTCACAAGCATCACTGCGTCAACATCTATGAGAGGCCTGATCTGCACGAAGGCAGAAAATATTTCTTCCGGTGCATCGTAACCCTGAACGAGACAAGGGACAATCACAATAGTACATTGGGGGAAACGATTACGTGACACCTTCAGCACATCTTTTATAGCAGCCCCTGTCGAGGAGGTGATTACTGCCACTTTCTGAGGATAAGCGGGAAGTTTTCTTTTTAAGCGAGGGTCAAAAAGCCCCTCTTTATCAAGCCTCAAGCGCAATTCTTCCCTGGCACGAGCCGCAGCTCCTATTCCTTGAGGGGTAAGGCGGCGTACGTAGAGCTGATAGCTCCCCCTGGGAGGATACACACCAATGCGGCCTTCCGCCCACACTTCATCCCCTTTTCGGGGCCACTCAGGAATACGAGCAGCATCATTCTTGAAAAGAACACATGATAACCGCCCTTCATCACCTGACAAAGTAAAATAAACATGGCCGCTTGTATGTTTTTTAATTTCAACAATTTCGCCCACAACTATAAGGTTCTGTAGTTCCGGATCAGAAAAAAATAGTCCTTGAATGCGCTTCGTTACCTCGTCAACTGAGAGTTTTGGAAGGTTTGTCCCCTGCATTTTCCTCATCCTTTACCGATGGTGAAAGAGCACGTACAATTTTGCCGAGTACTCCATTAACAAATCGGCCTGACTCGTCTGTTCCAAAGGTTTTCGCCAGCTCCACGGCTTCAGAGATGGCCACAGGTACAGGGATCATCTGTTTTATAATCCCTTCATAAATAGCGAGACGAAGGGCGGCGCGATCAACGGCCACCATTCGCTCAGGCCTCCACCCTACTACATGTTTGCGTATAAGGGTATCAATTTCAAAGCGCGATTCCCACACTCCTTTAACAAGAAGAGAAGCATAAGAAACAACATCTGGCTCCTCATCTTCAAATGGATAGAGTGAGAACATTTCATTCACCTTTTCACTATTGCGAATATCGAGGGCATATAAAATCTGTATCGCTATTTCACGAGACCTGCGTCTTTTTTGAGGAAGGATGTTCTTAGTCAACATTTACCTCCTAATAATCTGTTTAACACGATCGATGCATCGGTGCAACAAAATCTGCCCATTTTCAGAAAGAAGGAATCGAGCTATCACAAAAGTCAGCGCGCCCACTACTATTGTCCACAGAACACCTCTTATGCGCATATGGATAAGGGCCGTTAACCCCGCTGCTCCCACAGTCCATGACAAGGGGGTTTTTAAGATTTCTGGAAAAATCCTAGGTTCTATGGGCTGCTTTTCTTCAGTCCACGAAATATGGGTGCCTAATCCCATTTCATTACAAGACGCTGATATTTTCTCCTCTAGCATCTTAACTTCGAGAGTATTATGGGGATGAGGCAACGATAAAACAATATACAACGAATTCTCTGCTCTGGAAAGGGCTACTTCTTTACATGCATAGGAAGGCAAAAGCAACGAATTTATAAATTCTGTTATCCCTTCCCTAGAAAGACTGAGACTTCCAAGGGCTGTACTTTTCCAAAAAAGATACACTTTTAACCACCCCCGGGATTAAGACAGGCCGGCCTCAATGGCCGGCCTGTCAATCTTATAGTAAGAACTAATTCTATTTAGGCTCAGCGTCAACATCAATTCCTGAAGTAAAATCTTCTTTGGCAGGAATCTTATCTGAAGCTAGTTTTTCTGTATCGGTAACAACATTCTCTGCCGGGCGATCATTAATAAATATTCCCTGCACGTTGACATTGACAGCTTTCACTGCATAGCCAGTATACTGTTCGAGATTGTTTTTTACTGCCTCCTGAAGATCCCAAGCCACATCAGGAATACGAAGTCCGTATTTTACCAGTACGAACACATCCACAGTTATAAGGGGTGGAGTTACGTTCTCTTCAACAGAAACCTTTATCCCGTCAATAGCTTTGCGTCCTACTAACCCTAATTTAGAGGCTAGCCCTGGATTTGCCGGTTGCACCCCAGGGACAAGAGATAACGTTTTTCGGGCTAGTTCAGTGATGACATCTTCTGCAATATGAACGCTCCCCTGAACAGAACGCTCTTCATCAGCCATTGTCTGTTCTTCTATTGCTCCTTCTGGTTCTTTTTCTTGCTTCTGAGATTCCAAGTCCAGGGTATTATGAACTTCATCCATCACTAACCCTCCTTTTTAGCTTACTCCTCAGCTGGTTGGGCAAAGGTCTCTCCACAGTCAGGGCATTGAAGAGCTTCGCCTTCTTCATACATTTCCGGCTGGTAGTAAAAAACATGTCCGCATTTCGGACATGCTACAGACTCATAGGCTTCATCGAATTCATTCTCTTCTTCGTCGGTTTCTTCAAAATCTTCACCCATGAACTCTGCAAAGGATCGTTCTAAAGTATCAAGGTCCTCGTCAAGAAGAGAGAAATCGTCTTCAAGCTCTTCATAAAGATCCTGCTGCTCTTCAATTAGTGCTGCATGCTCTTCAATTTCATCTGCAAGAGCTTCAAGAGCTTCAGTAACCGAGCTAAACGCTTTAGCTGCAGTTTCATCCTTCATGTTAAGCCCAGCCAACAAGCCCTTCAGATATGCTATCTTTTCTTTTGCGCTCATAGTTTGCCCTCCCAGATTCTCATTTTTTAGCCCGTTCGAGATATTCTCCAGAACGGGTATCAACAACCACTGTGTCTCCAATGTTTATAAAAATTGGCACTGTAATTGTTATTCCTGTTTCCAGTGTTGCCGGTTTCCCTCCGCTGGAAACAGTATCCCCCTTGTATCCAGGAGGAGTATCTATAACTTGCAACTCCACGCTTTTGGGGAGATCGATTCCCATTACTCGTTCTTCAAAATACTCAATCTGTACTTCCAGGTTGTCAGTCAGGTAATTAATTGCATCCCCGAGCACATCTTTATGGATATAGAGCTGGTCATAGGTTCCCATATCCATGAAAACATAGCTGTCACCTTCCTGGTAAAGAAACTGCGCTGCCTTCTCGTCATAAATGACTCTTTCAAATTTTTCTCCGGAACGGAATGTCGTCTCTACAGAAGAACCTGTTTCGACATTTCTAAGTTTTGTGCGAATAACAGCTCCACCGCGGCCCATTTTATGATGCTGGTAATCTATTATTTCCCATATTCCATCTTGCCACTTCACTTTTATGCCCGAATAAAAATCACTGGTGTCAATAACTTGACTCATGCATTTCTTACCTCCTAGTAATATCAGAGCTTGTTATACACATGCAGTAAGGATACAGCATAAACGCTATAGATGCAAAGTGTAGAAGTGACACTTTCTGTTAAAGCCGCTTTTTTATAAGTATTTGCTATGATAGCTCTTCTTATGTATATTATGCCACATCACCTAAATAATTTATCCATGGAATTTATTATGCATTGCATGCATTTCGCGCCTATGCCCATCTGTTGACAGGTATTTATCACCATGATAGACTGCGTTATAAATTAAGAGTTTTATCCTTTAATTAGATAAAGCTGCAAAGAAGCGGGGTCTTAAGATGTCGTCTTTCAAACAAATGATCCGTCTCGATAAAAACGAGAATCCCTTTTCCATTCCAGATTTTATTCAAAAGGAAATCTTTTCTGCTCTTGTACATACAGAAATAAATAGATATCCCGACGCATCGTATGGAGAAATTAAGGAGTCACTGCGAATATTAACAGGTTTTTCACCTAAAAACTATATTTTGGGAAACGGTGGAGACGAGGTTCTCTGGCTTCTGTTTGCCGCATACGCAAGGCCAAACGCGACCATTCTTTCTTTTTCTCCTTCTTTTTCAGAATATGCCCACTTATGCAAGGTCTTTCATGCCCGTCATGTAACAGTGCCCATCGATATGGGCGATAAGGATTGCTCTTTTGACACAGGCCTTTTCTTAGAGAAGGTCAAAAGTGAAAGACCGGCCCTAGTCCTTATAGATTCACCCAATAACCCCACCGGTAAAAATCTGCCGCAACACTTCCTTAGAGAGGTTATAGAAAACAACGAGGGAATTACAGTGATTGATGAAGCTTATGGGGAATTTGCTCAGAAAACCTTTTTGCAATCCCTCCAGACGAAAGAAATGTCTCCGAATACTGTAATTCTTAAAACTCTCTCCAAAGCATGGGGGCTGGCAGGTATTCGTTTTGGCTACGGCATCTGTGATCCCACAGTAGCCCACGCTCTAAATACTATAAAAAGCCCTTTTAACATCAATCAGCTTACTGCTGCTATAGTTCAAATAGTTCTGAAGTATCCCCAATTATTTGAAAATCGAAAGATGGAACTTATAAAAATCAGAGACTCTTTTATTGATCAATGTTCACGATTCCCATGGCTTAAAATTTATCCGAGTGAAGCTAACTTCGTGTTGCTTCATATTCCTGAAGAGAAAAAGTTTTTGCAGCGGTTTTTTGAAGAAAACAATGTAGCAGTCAAGTTTTTCAAGATATCCCATGAAGATGATAGTTGGATTCGAGTTTCAATTGGCCTCTCCAGCGAGATGGAAAAGGTGCTAGATTGCCTTTCTCGACTATCAAAACGTTTTGAATAACGAGGAGGTAAGGAGTATATGTCAGAAAAGTGGAAAGATCGGTTAACAGATCAACTTTGCGAAGCGCTGCTCTCGTTAAACTCTGTTGATGAAATGTATGGGTTTCTCGAAGACGTAGCTACCATTGGGGAAATACGTGCCTTGGCACAACGTCTTGAAGTGGCTAGACTTCTCGACGAAGGATACACCTATCCTCAAATTGCGCAACAAACCGGAGCGAGCACTGCAACCATAAGCCGAGTAAAAAAGTTTCTCGAGTATGGAGCAGACGGATATCGCGCTGTCTTGGGAAACCTCAAAAAATCCGAGGAAACAAAAGAAGAGGCATAGGCGGCCAGAAGGCCGCCTATTGCACTTCTCCATTTATTACAAAAGCACATAAGTCGTTTACTGAACATTTATCGCATCGGGGCTGCCTTGCGAGACAGATATTTCTTCCGTGGGTAATGATATTAATGTGGCCACCCAGGTAACGCTCTTCTGGAACTACCTGCTCTAACATTCCTTCTATTTCTTCTGGTTTACAACGATCATGGGCCCAGCCAATCCTCTTAGAAAATCGGTGGATATGGGTGTCTACTGGGAAAGCAGGATACCCGAGATCAAATAGCAGCACACATGCCACAGTTTTTGCCCCCACTCCAGGCAATTTAAAAAGGAAAGCCCTTGCCTGTTCGCGGCCACGCTTTCGAAGCTCTTTTATGGAGTAACTGCCAAATGTGTCTTGTATCGCTACAAGGATTTCTTTTATTCTTTTCGACTTGATATCAGATAGACCTGCGACCCGAATGGCTTCTTTTATTAGTTCAGTATCAGCCTGTGCAACTTCTTCCCACGTTGGGTATAGTTGTCTTAAACTCTCGTAAGCCCTGTCTCTGTTCCTATCGTTCGTATTCTGGGACAGAAGGGTTAATATGAGCCCATCCAAAGGCTCTTCATGGCGAAGATCCGGAGGATTTTTCTCCATATTCCAGCAAAGTTCAAGACGATCTAAAACTTTAACGACATGAAACGAATTTGGGAGAGATTTACAAACTTTTTCCTTCAATGGGCTCCCCCGGTTAAGCTTTTGAGGCGTCTTTCTCATTCTCTGATGACGCACCATATTTCTTCTTCAGCTTCGCAGCTTCTTCCATCCACGTAACAAGCTGCTTTTTCACAAGACCATGCACAGAATCCTCAG
This sequence comes from Aminobacterium sp. UBA4987, assembly GCF_002396985.1. NCBI lineage: Bacteria > Thermotogati > Synergistota > Synergistia > Synergistales > Aminobacteriaceae > Aminobacterium > Aminobacterium sp. UBA4987. The sequence continues at coordinate 629,808 of NZ_DGZF01000009.1, read as the reverse complement.
GATATGTACACTTTTCGTCAGGCACTCCTGCCGGTTTACCTGTAAGGATCTCTACCCCCTGGTCAATAGTTTCCACTGCCCAGATATGGAATTGACCCTTTTCAACGGCATCCAGCACATTCTGGCTTAACATTAAGTGAATAGTATTGGGCGCCGGGATCATGACCCCCTGAGTTCCCGTCAGGCCACGATGCTCACAGTACCTGTAGAATCCTTCTATTTTCTCATTTACTCCCCCTATGGCCTGCACATTCCCAAACTGGTCCACAGAGCCTGTCACCGCTATATCCTGTCGCAGCGGGAGGCCGGAGAGAGCTGAAAGCAGGCAGTATAGCTCGGTAGAGGATGCGCTGTCCCCCTCGATCTCACCGTAGGTCTGCTCAAAAGCTATACGAGCTGAGAGGGAAAGAGGCATGTCCTGAGCATATTTCCTTCCAAGGTAGCTGGTAAGAATCATTAGCCCCTTATTATGGATAGGCCCCGTTAATTTCACTTCTCGCTCAATATTTACAATGCCTTCCTGCCCCATGTAGACATTTGACGTGATCCGCGAGGGGTGACCGAAAGCGTAATCCCTCAGATCGATAACAGAAAGTCCGTTGATCTGCCCTACTAGGGCGCCTTCCGTCTGGATGTTGATAACTCCCTCTTCATAGGCTCTCTGGATACGCTCCTGAATAAGGTTGCTTCGAAATCTTTTTTCTTCTATGGCCTTATAAACGTGACGATCTTCAACTAGAGTTGCATTCTCGGAAAGAGCCCATGCCGTGGCTTCTACAATCACCTCTATTATCTTATTGAATTCCGTTGTTACACGATTCTGATGCTCTGCAAGGCGACCTGCCCATTCTATGACCTCCGCAACCGCTTTCACAGTGAATGGTATTTTCCCCTCATTACGTACGAAGCCGCAGATAAATTGGGCCATCTGCTGCTCTGATTCAAAAGTACGCGGCATATCCCTATCAAATTCGGCCTTGATCTTAAACATCTTAAGGAACTCGGGATCGTAATATTGCAGCAAAGCGTAGAGATAGGGCGTTCCCACCATAACAACCTTAACGTTAATAGGGATAGGCTGAGGTCGAAGAGAGGAAATGGGAATTGCCCCATACTGTTCCCCAAGGTTTTCAATGGTAGCTTCTCCTGTTCTAAGAGCACGCTTCAACGCTTCCCAGGACATGAAGTTGAGAAGTACCTTTTCAGCATCAAGCACGAGATATCCGCCATTTGCCTTCTGGAAGGCGCCAGATACAATCTTATGAAAGTCAGTGTAAAGATAGCCCTGACGGCTTTCATACTCCACTTTCCCTGTCAGATTATAATAAGTGGGGTTGGTTTCCCAAATCACAGGCACGCCGTTTTCAGGGTCATTGGCTACGAAGACATTTATGGTGTACCGGCTGAAGTCTATTTCCGTTGATTCGTCTTTTGCTGCCGCAACGAATATATTGAAGTTGCTGATAATATCTTCGGCCAGGGCATCGATCCACTTGCAGAGGATCTCAGTGGTTCCATACTTTTCTTTAACATCCTGCAGGTAGGGGGTAATAGCGGAACGGCAAATTTCCGCTTCGAGTTTGCCAATCTCTTCTTTTAAGGCTTTTTCAAGATCACGGATTTTACGCAGGGTGTCGAGAGTCCTTTGAGAGATCTCTTCTGATTTTCCCTGCAATTCCTTCTGTTTCTCTTCAGAGAGAGATTCAAATTCCTCCTGCTGCAATTCTCTTTTAGACACATCCCCTGATTCCGTAGTTTCTTCGATCATAGGAATATTGACAAAGCCCTGAGGAGTTCGTTTAAGAGCGAAGCCTTTCTCTCCTGCCCAGGCCCGCACTTCTTCCATAAGCCCATTGACCTGCTCCTGAAAGTTCTTTACAAGCTGGGCTTTGGCATCTTCATACTGGCTCTTCTCGAAGGCTTTACTGATCGCTAATTTAAGCTCACTCAGCAGTTCCTCGAAGGCAGATCCCATTTCCTTTCCTTTTCCCGCTGGTAAATTGATGGCCAGCGGTCGACTGGGGTCACTAAAATTATATGCGTAGATCCAGTCATCTGGCGCTGGTTTCTCTTTGGCACTTTCATGAAGTCGCTGAAGAGAGTAGCTCGTGCGGCCACTCCCTGGATTTCCGAGAACAAAGATGTTATAACCTTTACTTTCTACAGACAAACCAAAGGAAATAGCTTGCACTGCCCTCTCTTGTCCAATAAATTTTTCCAGACATTCTATATCATCTGTTGTTTTAAAGGAAAGGGCGCTAATATCGGTTCTTTTCCTCAGTTTCTCTAAAGGTAGTTTATTTTCATTGATTACTGACACGGGGACACCTCCTCCGATGAGATAATAATTCCTCCGCCACAAACAACGTCTTTATTATACAGAACGAGGGATTGTCCTGGAGCTACAACTGGACAAAATTCCACTCCTCTAACCACCATGGCCTGTTCCGTCACTCTTTCTATCATTACAGGGAAGGGGCTAGTTCTGTATCTATGCTCAGCCATGTAAAAAGCTCCTTCAGTTAAATAGCTATACATCACGGGCGCTTCACACCAAATACGCAAAGAAGAAAGCTCCTTTTTACGTGAGACATGCAAAATATTATGAACTATATTTTTAGAAACTACAAACCAGGGACCGCCGGGCAAACCTAAACCTTTCCGCTGCCCAATGGTGTAACGCCACAGCCCGTTGTGAGTTCCGATTTCTTTGCCGCTTTCATCCATAATACTGCCCGGCTGGCATGTCTTCTTATCACTCAAATGAAAATTTAAAAAATCGCCAAGACCTTCCGGCGCAAAACAAACATCCTGACTCTCCTTTTTCTGGACCACCCACCCTGGCAAAGACGACCTGGCTATCTCCCGAACTTCCTCCTTGCGAAGATCACCAAGGGGAAAAACAATAGAACCCAACCACTCCTGAGGAAGGCGATACAACATGTAACTTTGGTCTTTTCTTTCGTCAACTCCGCGTGCTATGGCAGGCCCGTTTTCTCCCTCCGCTATACGGGCATAATGACCTGTAGCAACGTATGGGATAGCTTTTTGCTCTGCAAGAAAAAACAAGAGTTTAAACTTGACAGAAGGGTTACAAAGAATACATGGATTGGGCGTCATTCCCTTCTCATAAGCAGAAAGAAGTTTCGTTAACACATCTTTTTGAAAGAGTTCCCGGCCATCGTAAACTTCGAATTTTATGTCAAGTTTCTGGGCCAGATCTGCGGCCTGTCTTTCAGCAACGCTTTCATCTGCTCCTGAAAGGGTGAGAAAAATTCCCTCTATCTCATACCCCTGTTTTTTTAAAAGAAGAGATGCGACCGCGCTATCAAGACCGCCACTCATCCCTACAAGAATCTTTTTCTTCATTTTCCCACCTAGAATTCTGTAATGAACTTACGCAACTGAGCAATTAAAGTTGGAAGCAGCGCCGCACAGAAAACTATCCCCCACTCTTCCAGTTGAAGGGGGACAATCCTTAATACCTCCTGAAAAAGAGGAATGTACGTAATACTAATTTGAAGTGATATGGATAAAGCTATTCCACACAAGAGCCACAGATTCTGCCATAATTGCGATGGGTATCTGAAAAGGCTCTGCTTCCGCACACTTACGACAAAAAAGAGCTGAGCCAGAACCAAAGTATGGAAACTGATCTCTGTTGCCCTTACAAAATCTCCTTTATGATACCAGAGAGACCAATAATACGCCGCAAAAACACCAGAAGTGATAACCACACTATAGAAAAGAATCAATATCTTGTGGGTTCCTGTAATTATACCTTCATCTCTGCTTTTAGGCTTACGGTCCATAATGCCCGGCTCTGCAGAATCTAGAGAAAGAGCGAGGGCTGGCAAAACATCTGTTACTAGATTGATCCAGAGTATCTGAAGGGGAATGAGTATAGCCGGCAGTTTCATTGTAATGCTGATGAAGACTGTCAAGACCTCGCTCATGTTGCAGCAAAGTAAAAAGAGTATGGCTTTTCGAATATTATCAAAAATGCGGCGACCTTCTTTTACAGCTTCCACTATAGTATTGAAACGATCGTCCTGCAGAATGATGTCAGATGCCTCCTTGCTCACTTCCGTTCCCTGAATGCCCATGGCAATCCCAACATCCGCCTGCTTCAACGCTACGGCATCGTTCACTCCGTCACCTGTCATGGCAACAACTTCTCCCGCTTTTTGAAGCCCCTTCACTATTTTTAGCTTATGCTCAGGCGCAACTCTTGCCACAACTGCCACTTGACCAGCCTGGGCTGCAATTTCATCTTCCGACATCCTTTCGAGATCTGCACCTGTCAGAGACGTCTTGTGGGTATCTTTTAATATACCAATCTCCTGAGCTATGGCTTCCGCGGTAACACGATGGTCTCCCGTTATCATAATAACGTGTATGCCGGCCTTATGACACAGAGCTACTGCTTCGGGCACTTCTTCTCTAGGGGGATCATCTATTCCCGCCACTCCTAAAAAAACAAGGTCTTCCAATGAGGACCCCCAAGCCATCGCTATGGTACGCATTCCTTTTGAAGCAAGCTCCCTTACCTTGGTATACCATTTCTCCCGCGATTCTTCGGTGAGGGGGATCGCACCTTCTTCAGACCAGATAGCGCTGGAATCATTCAGTATCCGCTCTGGAGCCCCTTTCACTGCGACCCCATTCTCATGCCATGTAACCATTCTCATAGTTTGGGAATCGAAGGGTTCTTCCTTTATCCGAGGAAAGCTTTTTCGTAAAGACACGATGTCCTCTCCCGCATAGCGCAAAAGAGCTACTTCCATAGGGTCGCCAATTCCTTCGTCCTTTGAAAGAACAGCATCGTTACAGAGTACCGCTGTTCGAAGAAAAAGAGAACTTGCCAAAGGATGGACAAGCTCTGCCGTTCGAACTGTCATGTTATTCATAGTGAGGGTGCCCGTTTTATCTGTACAGATTACTGTGGTGGAACCCAGGGTCTCTACCGATGCAAGATTCCGTACCAGTGCATTGATTTTGGCCATTCTATGAACGCCGAGGGCCAGGGTCATGGTGGCAACAAAGGGAAGACCTTCTGGAACTGCCGCTACTGCTAGAGCAATGCCGGTTTCAAGCATAGAAACAAAACCTCGCCCCTGAAAGATGCCTATCCCTACAATGATTGCCGCTATAGCAAGGGTTGCCCAGATAAGGAATTGACTGAATTTTGCCAGACGTTCTTCTAAGGGTGTAGACTGAGCGTCCACATGCTGCAGCATTTTCCCAATTCGCCCTATTTCGCTATCCATGCCAGTATTGAAGACCAGAGCTCGGGCAGTGCCTTTAACAACGCTCGTCCCAGCGTATACGCAATTCTTTCGATCAGGAAGCAATGTTTCATATGCCAAAGTTTCTGTTATTTTTTCGCTGGGCATGGATTCCCCTGTCAGGGCTGCTTCGTTCACCATAAAGTTAGATATTTTAAAAAGACGTCCGTCTGCCGGAATCACATCTCCAGCTTCCAGAATTAAAATGTCACCAGGAACCACGTCCTTCGACTGGATCAATGCGGGCCGGCCATTCCTCAACACACGGCAATGGGGAGATGTCATGGCTTTCAAAGCTTGCAAAGCCCGTTCTGCCCTGTATTCTGTAAGAAAACCAATAACCCCATTAATAATGATTACCACAACTATTGCACTTCCATCGAGAGTTTCTTTCATCACAAAACTGATAATGGCAGCCGCTGTCAGAAGATAGACCATAGATGTGGTAAACTGCCGTAATAAAATTTTCCACCATGGAACGGTTTCCGTTTCTTCCAGTACATTCGCACCGTACTTTTCCAGGGCCAGTGCGGCCTGCCTGTCGTTTAGCCCCCCCTCGGGAAGGGTCCCGAGTTCGTTCATAAGATGCTCCACTGATGCAGCGTGAGGATTCCTATTCATATGACTGCCTTCCTTTCTCCATCCCAAGCCCCTTAGTATTCAATGCCCCGTCGACCCGTTATCCCCTTCTGAAAAGGATGGCGAATTTCTTTCATTTCAGTTATCAGATCAGCATATTCCAGCAAGGCTACTGGTGGATTCCGTCCTGTCAACACCACTTCCACAAAGGAAGGGCGCTTTTTAAGAAGGTCTATTACTTGATCCAGTTCGACTAGTTCGTAGTCAAGGGCAACGTTTATTTCATCTAAAATAACAATATCAAAAAGTCCTTTTTCAATCCATTTTTTTGCCAGTTCGAGCCCTCGTTGAGCTTCTTCTATATCAATTTGCAAAGGGGCGCCCTTTTTAACAAAATCAGGGCGGCCTGTCTGAACCAATTGTATCTCTGGGAAGCGGGCTAAACTGGCAAGCTCTCCATATTGGGGCCAGCCCTTCATAAATTGGATGATCCCGACTTTCATGTTCCATCCCGCAGCTCTTATTGCTAGTCCTAGAGCAGCAGTGGTCTTTCCTTTCCCATCGCCCATATAGACCTGAACAAAGCGCCTGACCTCTGTATTTTTACCCATTTTGATGGCAAAGCTCCTTTATTCATATATTTGGCCCTTGAGCCAAAGCTTTCTCTGTTTTAAAATGCCTTGAGAACGGAGGTTTGTCAATGCACAATATCTCGACTTTTCTTGTTACAGGAATAGTACAGGGAGTAGGATTCCGGCCATTTTGTGCCCGACTGGCCGAAGACATGGGGCTTGGCGGCTCTGTAAAGAACACATCCGATGGTGTTGTCATAAAGTTGCAAGGTTCCCAAACCCAAATCGATGCTTACCTTCAAAGACTACAAAAAGAAAAACCTGAAGCCTCCCACATATCATCTATAGACCTGCTTTTTCAGGAAGACAGTTGTGAAGAAAAGGGAAACTTTGTTATAGAAAAAAGCCTTCGTCTTGAACATCAACGGGTGCTTATACCTCCTGATATAGCTACCTGCAATGATTGTCTCAGAGAAATGAGAAACCCATCAAACAGGCGGTATCGGTATCCCTTTATCAATTGCACTAACTGTGGGCCCCGATACACCATCATAGAAGATCTACCTTATGACAGACCATCTACCACCATGAGATCCTTTGCTATGTGCCCTCAATGTCATTTTGAGTATACTCGGTCATCTGATCGAAGATATCACGCACAACCTAACGCCTGTTTCGATTGCGGCCCCTCTCTCTACCTCATTGATAAAAACGGCAGGGTCGCGGCAGAGGGTGAAGAGGCCCTTCAGATCTGCTGCTCACGGTTAAAAAAAGGGGAAACTGCTGCCATTAAAGGGCTAGGAGGGTTTCATCTCGCCTGTGACCCTTTCAATAGTGAGGCTACGCAAAAGCTGAGGCGACGTAAAAACAGAAAAGACAAACCTTTCGCTTTAATGGTTTCAGATCTTGCTCGGGCCAAACAACTTGTCTATCTGACAGGGACAGCAGAAAAACTTCTTACATCCTCAAAACGACCAATTGTTTTGTGCCCCGCCAAGAGAAATAGCGGCCTGTCTCCATTGGTGGCCCCTGGACAGAATGCCCTTGGCATCATGTTGCCCTACACACCCCTTCACCATTTGTTGCTAGAGCACTTCGATGCCCTTATTATGACAAGCGCCAACATGAGTGACGCCCCCATTATTTCTGATAACAACGAAGCCCAGGCGTCCCTTTCTGACCTCGCTGACCTTTTCCTTATGCACAATCGGGATATCCACATGGCCATCGATGATTCTGTCATTGCATCCCAGGGGCAAGAGTACATAGTGCTGCGCCGGGCTAGAGGATTTGTTCCTATCCCCCTTGCATCTCTTCATAAGGGACCAGTAATAATTGCTGCAGGGGCGGAGATGAAATCCACATTTACACTGACCCAGGATAACACCATCTTCCCAGGACAATATCTAGGCGATCTCAAACAGATAGGGACAATAGTCTATTATAAAAAGGCATTAGAGCATTTTCTTAAGCTTTATAATTTGCACCCAGAATATCTTGTCTACGATCTTCACCCCCAATATATTTCTGCCCCACTCGCCCGAAAGGTGATAAAAAGACCCTTTAATGCAACTCTTGGAGTACAGCATCACCATGCCCATATGGCAGCATGCCTTCTTGAAAATCGCAGGGAAGAACCGACCATAGGAGCAATCTTTGATGGCACCGGGTATGGAGATGACGGAACGATATGGGGTGGAGAATTTTTAGTGGCAGACATGAAATCCTATGAGCGTAAGGGCTCACTGCTGCCTTGCCCACTTCCAGGGGGAGAAAAGGCCGTGCTTGAACCGTGGAGATACGGCCTGGCTCTTTTAACATTAACCCTGGGAAATGAAGAGGCAATGGCGCTTTCTGGTCAAATTTGGCCTGAAAAGAAGAGTCTGCTACCGAGTCAGCTCGCTATAATGAATGCTTCCCCTATAACCACTTCTTGCGGACGTTTCTTTGACGGTGTATCCGCTCTATTGGGTTTCTGCACCGACATTTCCTACGATGGACAGGCGGCAATGGAGCTCGAAGGACATGCGAAAGGAGAATCTATTGCTCCCTTTGAAATTCTGGAAAAGGACGATTTTTTGTCTTTGGACTGGCGTCCCGCATTGAAATGGATGGTAGAAAACCGCCAACACCATAGAAAGGAATCCCTTGCAGCTGCATTCCATGGAGGGCTTGCTCTTGGCACGGCTAACCTGTGTTTGCGCATCTCTGAGCGAACCGGGATAAAACACGTAGCCCTATCAGGCGGAGTGTGGCAGAACAGGAGGCTCCTGGTTCTGACTCTTTCCTATCTTCGCAGAAGGGGACTTCTCCCACTTACCCATCATCTGCTTTCTCCAAACGATGAGAACGTTTCTGTGGGACAAGCGGCCATAGGCATGGCCCACTGGGCAGTGCCAGGTCTTGAATATGTGCAGAGTGGGCAATAAAAAGGAGCTGCTTCGTCAGAAACAGCTCCTTTACAGTTTCATTCAAAATAAATGTTTCTTATTGATGGTTGGCCTCATATTCAGGTGCATAGTCTATGCCGCTGATAGTACATAATTTTTTAGGGTGATGAATGGCCTCTACATATCGCACAGTACCGCTTTTCGAGCGCATTACCATAGAGAAGGTACGAATGCGTCGGCCTTCATAACGAACCCCCTTCAAGAAATCACCGTCTGTAACGCCAGTGGCAGCAAAGAAGACATTGTCTCCTTTAACGAGGTCGTCTAGGGTAAGCACAGCATCAAGATCAAGCCCCATGGCCCTGCTCTCTTCAGCTTCCTTCTCATCCCTTGCCCAAAGTTTGCACTGCATATTACCCCCAAGACATTTAATGGCACAAGCAGTAATAACAGCCTCCGGAGAGCCTCCTATCCCTACGAGAAGGTCTGCGCCACCCTCTTCCTTGCAAGTCAAAAGAGCTCCTGCCACATCTCCATCCGGAATCAGCTTTATACGTGCCCCTATTTGGCGTATGCGGCTTTTTATCTCATCGTGACGGGGTCGATCTAGAACAACAACTGTTACGTCTCCAACAGATTTAGCTTTCTTTTTAGCTACCCTCTTAATATTCTCTTCGATGGGAGCCTCTATATCTATGACTCCGGCCGCATCGGGACCGGTAGCTAGTTTGTTCATATAAAAAATATTCCTGGGATCATACATGGTTCCTTTTTCAGAAAGGGCCACTACGCTAATTGCACCAGGAAGCCCCATGGCCGTTAGGCGGGTACCATCTATGGGATCAACGGCAATATCTACTTCAGGGGAAACCCCGGAACCCAGGCGTTCGCCATTGAAAAGCATGGGAGCCTCGTCTTTTTCTCCCTCTCCTATGACTACGGTCCCATCCATAGCTATCGTATTCAGCATATAGCGCATAGCTGTAACGGCAGCCCCATCAGCTTCGTTCTTATCTCCCCTGCCCATCCAACGGCCGGCAGCCATAGCAGCAGCCTCTGTTCCTCGCACCAGTTCAAGAGCCAGATTTCGTTCTGGAATCGCCATAATTTATCCTCCTAATCTTATTCTTGAATCTGAGACGGTTCAGTAAATCTTGAAAAGACCTCATCTACAGCACTCAAATAGTAGTCAATGTGGAATAGGCTATCAAGTTCTTCCCTTGAAATATATTGATTAACTCTATTGTCAGCCCATAGAAGGTCTGCAAAGGTTCCTTCTCCGCGCCAGCATTTCATAGCATTTTCCTGTACCACAGCGTAAGCTTCTTCCCGGGCCAGCCCAAACTTTTCAACAAGTTCAAGCAAAACCCTCTGACTAAAAACAAGCCCCTTCATCTTTTTAAGGTTGGCCATCATATTTTCAGGTTCTACGTCAAGGCCTTCCACAATCTGGGACATTTTCTGCAGCATATAAGTAATGAGATGAAAGGCATCCGGCCAGATTATCCTCTCTACGGAAGAATGACTGATATCCCTTTCATGCCAGAGAGCCACATTCTCCATGGCAGCTGCGGCGTATCCCCTCAACAAACGGGCCATTCCCGTAAGTCTTTCGCAAAGGATCGGGTTTCTTTTATGGGGCATGGCTGAAGAACCTTTTTGCTTTTTGCCAAAAGGTTCGAGAGCTTCAAGAACTTCTGTCCTTTGAAGGTGACGAACCTCCACGGCCATGCGTTCAATAGCTGCGCCAAGAAGGGCCAGAGCATTCATGACATGAGCATGTCGATCCCGCTGAAGAATCTGGGTTGATATCGCCGCAGGCTGTAGATCAAGAATTTCGCAGACACGCCTTTCTATGCGGGTGGGGCAATGGGCATAAGTACCTACGGCACCAGAAATCTTACCGTAGCTGATCTGCTCCCTGGCCTGTCCCAGACGTTGTTTGTCTCGAAGCAGTTCATAATACCAATTTAAAAGTTTCAATCCAAAGGTCATGGGTTCAGCGTGAATCCCGTGGGTTCGCCCAACACAGGGGGTGTATTTGTGTTCAACCGCACGTTTCCATATGAAAGAAAGAAGTCTGTCTACCTCTATTATGACAACGTCAAGTGATTCTTTAAGCAATAATGATGAAGCTGTATCAAGCACATCACTGCTAGTGAGGCCTAAATGAATGAAACGCCCGCAGGGGCCAACTTTTTCTGCCACCGCTGAAACAAAGGCGATCATGTCATGATGAACCTGATTTTCTATCTCGTAAATCCTCTCTATATCGAAATCTGCTTTTTTTTCAATTTCTTCCAGGGCTTCCCGAGGAATGAGCCCATCTTCCGTCCAGGCTTTACATACAGCCAGTTCTACCTGGAGCCACGTTTTATATTTGTTATCATCTGACCAAATTTCTTTCATCGATGGAGTTTCATATCTCTCAATCATGAACGTTATCTCCTCTCCGCCATTTCCTTAGACCAGATATCCCTGGCTTTCAACAGAAAAGCATCATAACGCTCACTGGCAAAATCAGGGAAAGTATAATCAAAGGGAACCCACCGCTTAAAGCGGTATCTCATTGTAACCTCAGCAAAAATCCCATCAGAAATATAAATACGATGGGCATGGTCCTTAGTGGAGGCCAGCACAAGCCTAGCTCCATTGACATACCCCGGATCAATATTTACAGTTCGTATGGTTCGGTTTTCAAATGCCTTGCTGCTCTCTTCTTCAATAGAACAGCTCTCTTTTTTCCATCGGACAATATCTCCTCCATGGCGAAGTCCCTTAAAAGAAAGAAACTGCCGATAGAGAGTTGGAGCTATGTCATGGTAATAATTTGTAAGGTCAAAAGGAACAGGTTCACTCTCTGCGTCAATCTCGCCCCAAACTGCAGTAACTTTTTCTATTACCCATTCCCGCCATCTCTCGTCAGGGTACAGAACTCCTGTGATCAATTTCACTGGATAAAACATACAGAGGACTCCTTTTATACGTTATTCCCGTTATTTTCAAGCAGCGCTCGCACAAATTCCTGGGGTTCAAACAGCCTCAGATCATCCACACTTTCTCCTAGACCTATATATCTGATCGGCAAAGCAAGACGGTGGGCTATGGCAAGGATGACACCACCTTTTGCAGTGTTGTCATATTTTGACAAAATCACTCCATTCAGGTTGAGAGCCTTATGGAATGACTCGGCCTGGGCAAATCCATTCTGCCCCATAACGGCATCAAGCACTAGAAGGTTTTCCATAGAATCCCGCCCCACTTCGCGCTCAATAACACGGACAATCTTTGTCAGTTCCTCCATCAGATTATGTTTTGAATGAAGCCTTCCTGCTGTATCGATAATCAAAACATCCGCTCCAGAAGCCCTAGCTGCCTGAAGGGCATCGTAAGCGACTGCGGCAGAATCGCTTCCCTGCTGCTGAGCAATAACGCGGCTTCCCGTACGCTCCCCCCATATTTTCAGTTGATCGATAGCAGCAGCTCTAAAGGTATCGGCTGCGCCTAAAATAACCTTTTTACCCTGTCGATGGAACTGTTCTGCTAATTTTGCAGCAGTAGTAGTCTTTCCACTACCATTCACTCCCACGAGCACGATGACTTTAGGTGATTTGTCAAGGACAATTTCCTTGCCCATTCCATCCACAGCTACAAGGCGTTCTGTCATTAAGTCGATAAAATACGTTATTAGCTGGTCAGGCGTTTTCAGGCCTTCCCGCTTCACAGTTTTTTGAAGCTCTTCGATCAATTCTTCCGTAAGATCAATACCTACGTCGCCAGATATAAGAATTTCTTCTAGGCTCTCCCAAAAATCTTCATCTATTGTGGAGCCTGAAAAAAGTGAAACCAACCCGCCGCTCCAACGATTTTTTACCTCTTTCAGGCTATCTTTTAATTTACTCCAAAGAAACATTCGCTCCACCTCACACCACTAATCGTCTTTAGACGTATCTGTTTTTTCCGGCCTCTTTTTTCTCAAGGGCCGTTTGTTTCGGGGACGGCTCCGTTCTTCTCCCGAACGGGTTATTTTGTTTCGGGGGGTTTTTTCTTTTTTCCCCTCCGCCCCACCACTCCCAGACTGTGGTTTCTTTTTGCGTTTCCGTTTCTTTTTATTTCTGGCACTATTTTCTTCTTTTCCCCTATGCCTTTCTTTTTTCTCTTTTATATTTTCGTCCTCTTCCTGAACATCTGCAGGTTTAAAGGCTTCTGCATCTGTAAGGACTGTCGCTGCCAAACGTTCTTCTTCTATATCATGATTGAATGCAACAAGAACTCCCTCTTCTGGTAAAAGGGAAGGGGTTTCGAGAATAGACGATTCCCAGTTTTCACCCTTCATGACCGTTTCCTTGAAGTTTTCAAAGTCTTTTACAGATACTAGTACTTCAGTCCCTTCGGGAGTCCTTGCTCGAAAAGCGCTATGGGCCAGGTCGACGCCAAGTATAATATAAACACCTTGAGGAGATTTAATCTTCGCTCCAGGATTGGGAAGATCCTTCCAGAGGCACCCGTACATCTGATGTTCATAGGCCATACAACACATGAGCCGCCCACAAACGCCAGATATTTTGGTGGGGTTGAGGGCCAGATTTTGCTCTTTTACCATTTTTATACAAATGGGATCAAATTTATGCAGCCAATATCCGCAACAACATTCTCTTCCGCATGGCCCCAGACCGCGCACCGTTTTAGCTTCATCACGAACTCCAATTTGGCGAAGTTCTATCCGCGTTTTAAATTCCCGAGCAAGGTCACGAACATAGGCCCTGAAATCCACCCTCTGTTCTGATGTGAAATAGAAAAAAAGTTTTTTGCGGTCTAATAAATATTCAACATCTACCAACTTCATAGATAGGTCATGCTGGGAAAGAAGCTCTCTCGCCTTAACAAGAATAGCTTCCTCTTCTTCCCGCTGAGTTTGTGCCATCTCTTCATCCTCTTCCGTCGCAGTGCGTACAAAAGAGATATTTTGCAGCATAGGTTCCCCACCCTTGGGCTGTCCATCGCAGAGATCCTCGCAACATGTATTTCGATAGCGGTCCTCCTGCTCTTCAGAAATTGGGCCGCCCACAATAGCCAGTTCTATACCTCTCATTGTTTCAGCAACAATTTTTTCCCCTTTTTCCGGGGTGAATGCTGTGTCTTCTATGTTTACTAAACCTAGGTATCTTGGTTTACCAAAGATTGTCAAATACATGTTCAAACGCAAAACCCTCCTTGAGTGATAATAATATAAGATCAAGCACCATCCCCTGTGGAAGTTTGCGGCTTTCACATATGAGACGTAACCTATCGACCCGGGCAGCAAGAGAGGCTTGTCCCTCTTCAATGGCCCATGTTTCCCAACAATGAAGTTGTTTCTCCAACTCTTCTATAGTCATAGTTTCCCCACTTTCAAGCCATTTTTTCCAGCTTCTCTCTGCTGATGGAATTTCTTCTGGCTCAAAGCGTTCTTCATGAGCTAAAGCGAGATTCCAGCATCGGCTCTTTAGTGTTGGTAAAAACTTGTCATTTTCCAAAAGGAAAAGAATAACTCCGTGCTCTGGCGGTTCTTCAACTATTTTCAACATGCTATTAGCAGCTGGAAGTAATAGAGTGTCCGCTGACTGAATAACTACAAGCCGACAAGAGGCAACCACCGGATAAAGAGAAAGTTCTACTGCTATCTCCCTGCACTCGCCGATGGTAGGCGCCTTTTCTAAGGAACCCGAAAGGACGAGATCAGGGTGGGTTTTCTCGTGCCAGGAACAGCACGAGAGACACTGTCCGCATGCATTCTTCTTTTCACATAGGAGAAGCCGGGCAATATCAATTGCTATCTTTTCATGATACTGCTTAGGTGCTGACAGCGCCAAGCTCTGTGGAAACCGATTTCCCTCCAAAGCTTTTTTCAGTTCAGACCACATTAGGCTTGATGTCACGAAACATGTTTCTTTTTCGTTCATTTCGATAGATGGACCTCCACAACTTTCCATATCTGTGCCGATACTTCCTCGGTTGGCTGCGAACCGTCTATTCGCACTATCCTATGGGGGAAACGCCTTGAGAGCTCTTTATATCCCTCACAAACCCTGTTAAGGAACCCGTCTGTTTCGGACTCTATGCGATCAAAATGCCCCCTTGTGGTTTTTATCCTGTTTATTGCCACGGGAAGGGGCGTGTCTATCCATAATGTAAGATCAGGTTCGGGGAAAGAACACCATGCGAAAAGGTCTTCTACTTTCTCTTCCGGCAAGCCTCTTCCCCAGATCTGGTAGGCTCGAGTGGAATCGGTATAACGCTCACATAAAACAATCTGGCCGCACGAAAGGGCTGGAGATATAACCTGACTCACATGTTCACAGCGATCAATTACAAAAAGGAACAGCTCGCTTAGTTCGTGGCGTAGATCCTTCTCCAAAAGAAGTGTTCGCACAAAATCTCCATGAACCCATCCTCCCGGCTCACGAGTCCAGAGCACAGGCTCCTTTTTCTTCTGTTGCAACTGTTCTTTTAAAAAGGCTGCCTGGGTGCTTTTGCCGCAACCGTCAATCCCCTCAAGGGTTATAAACATCGTTATTTCCTTTCCTTGGCATCATTTTCTTGTGGTTCTACCTGTATTATTTCACGAAGGAGGCCTTCCACCACATAATCTGTTTTAAAGATGCGCAATGTCCCCTCGTCAAGCCTTCTTTCCTTGGTCTGACTCAAAAGCTCACGATCTTCTTTTGTTGGCCCCGGCTTCGCTCCATCATCAGGAACTTTATCATAGTTCAGTTCTAATATAACCTCATTGTTAGTTTCAAGGGCGTTAATTTCTTTCAGCATCTGGTCAAAATTATCAATAGACTTCCACCCCTGGACAATAGCCTCTTCTTCAAGGGGCATGATTCCACCGCCACGCACTGCGACCTCAACTGATCCGGCAGCATTTTGGGGCACCATCAGTTCAAATTTCTTTTTTGTCTGTTCTCCCCGGTAGGGACGCAATGTTATTTCCACAGGAACCTTTTCACCTGGGAGAAAGGTTTCACCTTCAACTTCCAGGCCCTCAATATATATAACGTTGGGTTTTTGTGTTATCTCCACAGCGAGGTGAAAGCCCAGCGGATAGACCTCCTTATAAGGATTCAGGGAGATCGCTTTCATTATTTCTCTAATCTCGCTAAGAGCTTCATCGCCAATATCTTTGTCTGAAAAGAACATGTTACTTCGAGTCCACCCTTTTGGGAGGCCAAACCCCTCTATCTGCAGAGAAATCCTTGCCGTCCCTTCTCCAATTCTTCCCCATAGGCGGTCAATCAAGCCCGTAAAAAGGGTTGATGTCATATCAGAGTTCACAAAGGGATCTGATACGATATGGAACCGCTTTAAGTCTCTCTGGTTTCGATCAATATCCCTAAAACGAAAGGAGGCATCCACAGATGGAGTAAAGTAACCTACTTGCCCACCAACAGCCTCTGCTCGATCCTGAGTCACCGTTCCTATAATTCGCGAGAAGCTGCCCACTTTAAATGGACTTTCCAAACTCGGGATGACATTATGTACCTGAACTTTTGCGGCAGGGAAAGCTACAATGCCTTTCTGTAGAAAAGGATGCCCGAAAGCTAAAAAACGCCCCTTTTCATCAATGGATGTTACAGTACCAATAGTTCCAACTGTTACGTCACCCCATGCCAGAAGAACCCCTACCGCCTCCCCTGGGACCAACTGACTGCTGTAGTCTACCAGTTGTCCCTCGCCATTTAATCCTCCGGCAAGGACTGCCTTTCCTCCCAGAAAGGTCCCAAGACGATCTGCTGTCCTCTGGCTGACTCCACCAACTTGAAGGGGAGCTGCTTTTTTGATCAACCCTGTAATCTCATTTTCCTTTTCATCCTCTTTTTCTTGTTCCAGTTCAAGTTCATGTTCTTCCGGAGGAAAAACCGATAGTTGTGGAAGTTTCTGTCTTTCATCTGGCCATTCCCAAATAGACATCATATCTTCTATAGGGGTTACGTACCCAATATCATGCTCGCTAAAATTAAAACCGTATCCAATTGCTCCTATGAGTTTTTTATTGATATAAACGGGGCTTCCGCTCATCCCTGCTGCAATGCCCCCTGTCTTTTTTATAATATCACCGCCAGCACGTACCATAATCAAATGGCGCGGCCTGCTTTCAAGCTGGGGGACTACGCTTATTATCTCTATGGGAAAGGATACTACATCTTCACCTTGAATAACGGTCAAAGCTTCCCCTTTCATTCCCGGCTTGATCTCACTGAGAGGAAGAATTGGTACAGATGAAGCAAAAGAAACTGAAGAGGCAAAACCTGTTTCTATTAATATTGTGAGTAAAATTAAAATGGAAACAATGCCAACGGAAACTTTGCTTCGTACATAACGTTCTATCAAGACTATCCTCCTCCTAACCACTCTATTCGCTATTTGCTGCCTAGTTTCTTCCAACGCAAGTAGGCCATTATGAAGTCGTCAATATCTCCATCTAGCACGGCCTGCACATTCCCCGTTTCCTCTCCAGTCCTGTGATCTTTGACGAGGGTATAGGGGTGAAGGACATATGAACGGATCTGACTCCCCCAGCTTATTTCTTTTTTCTCTCCTATAATGGTGTCCATTTCGTTTCTTCGCTCTTCAATGGCCCTCTCATAGAGCTTGCTCTTCAGAACCTGCATTGCCACAGCTTTATTCATATGCTGAGAACGCTCATTCTGGCAGCTTACCACAATACCGGAGGGGAAATGGGTTATACGAACTGCTGAGTCAGTCATGTTGACATGCTGGCCGCCAGCTCCGCTTGATCGGTAGGTATCGATCCGCAAGTCTTCAGTTCGTATCTCTATGTCTTCATCTTCAGGAAGTTCAGGAACAATATCCACAGAAGCAAAACTCGTATGACGTCTCCCCGCTGAATCAAAGGGCGAAATCCTGACGAGACGATGAACACCCTTTTCAGACTTTAAATACCCATAGGCATAGCTACCTTCAACAAGTAATGTAACGTTGCTAATTCCGCCTTCTGAATCTTTGATCAAGTCGAGTACCTTTACACGAAAGTCATTCTGTTCCATCCATCGCGCATACATCCTATAAAGCATTTCTGCCCAATCCTGGGAATCCAGACCGCCTGATCCTGCATGGACAGACACAATAGCATTGCCCTGGTCATAATCTTCACTCAGAAGCTCAATAAGCTGCTGGCGTTCTATTTCTTTTTTAAGGGAAAATGCTTTCTGCTCAAAATCCTTTTGAAGCTCTCTGTCTTCTTCTTCCTTAAGCATCTCTTCTATGATTTCAAGATCCTCATAGTCTTCGGCTATTTTCTTCCAGGAATCAAGTTTGTCCTGATAGCGAGCCAATTCCTGTGTTACTTTCCTTGCCTCATCACTTCCCCAGAAATCCGGTTTTAAAGTCTTTTCTTCCAGTTCTTGTATTTTTACCTCCAAAATGGGCAGGTCAAAGACTTTCCTGCAGTTCATCTTTTAAGGAACGCAGTTCCTCCAATACTGTAGAGTTTGGAATTGTTGCCATAATTCCAAATGCCCCCTTTACAAAATGCTGTATAATTTTCTTCAAGCATTTTATTATAACATTCTGATTGAGCTGTAATTGCTTTTATTCCAAAGAATTGTAAAGATAAAACATACTAAATATCCACCATATAAAGTGCACCTTTTAATAGAGGTGCCTCTTTAAGAAAGCTATGTCTTTTTGTTATAATTATTATTGCGTTTAAACATCAAAGGAGGCCTTCGCGCTATGCGATTAACAGAACTCTCTAAAACAAGTGGCTGAGCAGCCAAAATAGGTCCGGCGGACCTGGAAAAGATTTTGCGGGATCTCCCTCCCGTAAAAGATGACCGTATTATTTCGACATGGGCATCAGGAGAAGATGCGGCTCTTTGGATCATTGATCAGAAGCGTCTTGGCATATTGACCCTGGATTTTATAACACCTATTGTGGATAACCCAAGAAAATGGGGGGAAATCGCTGCGTGCAACTCCATAAGCGATGTTTTCGCCATGGGTGGACGTCCGATAGTGGCCCTAAATATCGTGGGCTTCCCTGTTAAAAAACTTGATATAGAGGTATTGCGGCAAGTTCTGGAAGGCGGCTACGCAAAAGTCAGGGAAGCAGGGGCTTTTCTAGTAGGAGGCCATAGTGTAGAAGACGATGAACCTAAATATGGCCTTGCGGTGTATGGAGAAGTGTCCAGAGATCATCCATGGCAAGTTATAGGATCCATGCCAGAAGACGCCCTAATACTGACAAAGCCGGTAGGGACAGGCGTTATAGCTACTGGAATCAAAGCGGACATGATCGAAGATCCTATGGGACCAGAGGAAGCCATACGCTGGATGACAACACTGAACAATGTTCCCCTTGTTCTTCCGCAGCACCTTCTTGATGAGGTTCATGCCTGTACAGATGTAACAGGTTTTGGCCTAATAGGTCATGCCCTTGATATGCTTTCAACCAAAGAACTGAATCTATGTCTCGGCCTTCATAATGTTCCTCTTCTTCCCGGGGTCATAGAGCTGGCAGAGAGCGGGCTCATACCTGCAGGAACGTATAACAACAGAATCCAGTACGAGAATAGTGTTGTCGAAATTGAAACTTTGCAGGAAGAAAGGGTCGACATGCTTTATGATGCCCAGACATCAGGCGGATTGCTTCTCTCCGTTCACAAAGATCATGTGCCGGCGGTGATAGCCGCTTTAAAAGAAGCTGGTTTCGAAAAAACTGAATGTATCGGTTATTTCAAGAAAGGGCAGGGACAGATTGAAATTGTCCATAACGTTTAGTAATATAAGACTATAGCATGACTTTTAATTAAACTCCCTCATTAAAATGAGGGAGTTTCAAAGGGGCTCTACTCTATGCGCAAAACTTTATCATCTCATCATAGCTACATTTTATTGACTCTTTCCTTGGCGCTTTTCTGTGCAATGCTCGGAGTTGGAGTTATCAGCCCTATTTTGCCGATTTACGCATCAAAGCTTGGTGCAAGCGGAATCCTCATGGGGTTAATATTCGGAACTTTCCCTTTTGCAAGAACTGGGGGAATGATACTAAGCAGTGAACTTGCAGAACGTTTTGATAGAAAACGTTTGCTAAGTGCCGGTTTGCTAGTCTATTCACTAGCATCTTTGGCTTATATTCATGCAGAAACAACTGAATCCCTTATTACGATCCGTTTTTTCCACGGACTTGGCTCCGCCTTTGTCGTTCCTATTGCTATGGCTATAGGTGCGGATATTGCGGAAAAGGGTAAAGAGGGAGTCTTTTTCGGCACCTTGCAGGGAGCGCATTTTCTGGGGATTGGTTTTGGTCCCCTTATCAGTGGTGTCCTTACAGACCATTTCGGGTGGCATGTTCCTTTTTACTTTATGACAGCTCTCACTGCTTTAGCTCTAGTTATGGTTATCAAAAAACTCCCCGTAGAGCTGACTGCCAAACCTTCTTCCAGCGGCCAAATGCTTTCTTCTATTGGTGGAATGATAAGGAACTCTGCCCTTCGTACATGTTTTTATTACCAATTCTGCTTTGCCATGTGTCGGGGCACAATGCTCATGGCCATTCCCCTTATGGCGGCCGGTTTGTCCCTATCCTTCTCACAAATAGGAATAATATTATCTCTGAACTCTCTTACAACTGGTGTACTGCAAAGATATTTCGGGAAACTCGCAGACAAGATATCCCGGTATAACCTGATCATCATAGGGGGTATCATTTCGGGGATAGTTTTTATGATCATTCCTTTTTTCAATACTTTCATAGGACTCACAGTGGCAAGTGTAATTTTCGGCGTAGGACATGCTCTTTCGTCGCCATCCCTTGCAGCTATCGCTGCAGAAAACAGTTTCATGTTTGGCAGCGGCAGGACCATGGGTGTATTTAACATTTTCTTTAGTCTCGGCTTGATGACCGGCCCAGTTCTCAATGGTTTTGTAGTTCAATCAACTCTTTCTCTCAGCCCCTTCCATGTGTTAGCTGTTTTTATTTTTTCAGCCACAATTCCCTTCCTCTTTCTTATAAAAAAGAAAGAAGTATCTACTGTGGAAAACGTTGATTAACTTCCACCCGAGGAAGCTGCATTCCAAATCGCCAAGTATTGATCGTACAGAGAAAGAATAATATCTTGTCCAATATCAGGATATTTCAATAGGACAACACCAAGGCTTTTACTCTCTAAAAGCACTTTATGAATAGAGACCGGGCTTTTCATATCAAATAGCACCGGGACGCTGTTCTTTCGGCATTCCTCGATTTTTTGTTTAAGGCCATCCAGAGAGTCTCCTTTGGCCCACTCCTTCCAAAGCTCATCCTCTGGATGAAGAATCTCGCATTGCGCTGCACGTAAAAACTCAACGAAGCCCTTGGAGAGGTTGAAAACCTTTTTCCCTTTTAGCAACTGTCGTCCAAGAAGGACCGTACTCTCAAGACGCCCTTGAAACTCGGCCAGCCGACGTTGATAGAAAAAGTAATGTTCATGATCAAGACTCGAAAAAATGTTCATAATCCTTTGTGCTATAAAAGGGAGGACTGATGGGTCTGTAAAATATGTGTCCGCCTCTTCGTAAGAAAAAGGCAGATGTGTATATAGAACAAAAAGATTCTTCTGAGATGACTGGATGCCATATTTCAGTGCCTCATCATAATCTAAAGCAATAAAATGGCTGCCAGCGGGAACTTTTTTTATAGAAAGCTTATTTATTCCACCATCTTCTGCCCATTGGCCTAATGGCTTAACATTGATGAAAACACCTCCCATAAAATTAGCAACTACAGAAAGCCATGGAGAAGTTATCCATACGTCCATGGCAAAGACTTCGGAAGAAAAGGAAAACAGACAGAAGAGCAACAGCAAAAATCTTGCCGCACCCTTTCGAAACCGAGAAATTCCTGGGTTAGCTGTCTTTTTCACAGATAACCACGTCATTCTTGCCATCTATTTCTTCTACACGTACTTCCACTATTTCGTTGGAAGATGTGGGAACCTTTTTGCCGCAATAATCAGGCTGGATTGGAAGCTCCCTATGCCCACGATCAATAAGGACAGCCAGCTGAACAACTGATGGGCGCCCTAAATCCATAAGGGCGTCAAGGGCAGCGCGGACTGTTCGTCCCGTGTAGATCACGTCATCCACTAAAACCACTTTTGTTCCGTTCACATCGAAGGGAATAGACGTGCTTTGAACAACCGGCTGTTCATGAAGGAGGGTGAGGTCATCCCTGTAGAGCGTTATGTCAAGTTCGCCAGCAGGTATTTTTGCCTTTTCCTGTTTTTTAAACAAATTCTGGAGATGCTTGGCCAAAAAAACGCCGCGTCTTTGAATGCCTACTAAAGCTATATTCTCTGTCCCTCTGTTTTTTTCAATAATTTCATTGACGATTCGTTTGAAAACCCTTTCCATATCGTCGCTGTTCATAATTATTGCTTTTTCCCTGAGCATTTCCAAGGCCCTCCATAATGGTTATTTTTTACACCCCAAACCTACCTGTTCCAATGCTCGCTGCGCCGCTAGAGTTTCCGCTACTTTAATAGAATGCCCCTGACCGCTCCCGTAAAGCTGCCCATCTATTTTAAGCTGAACTGTAAAAATCGGCATGTGAGGGGGGCCTTCTGTTGAAATAACCACATAACAGGGCTGCCCTAAACCTCTTTTTTGTGTTTCTTCCTGTATAAGAGATTTTGGGTCGCTATTCTTGTCATAAGCGTTAATGTTCGATTGGAAAAAAAGATATCTCCGCACAACATTTTGGGCTGCCTCAAACCCGCCATCTAAAAAAACTGCACCTAATACAGCTTCAGACGTATCAGCAATTATAGACGCACTCGCCCCTTGCTGTTCTAGGCCCTTCCCCAAACGGATGATCTGTGGCAACCCTGTGGATTCTCCCCATACTGATAATGCATTTTTGCAAACAAGGTTTGAACGGTATCGAGTGAGGGTACCCTCGTCAACATCAGGATATCCGTTAAAAAGATTAGTTGAAACAATTAATTCAAGAACAGCGTCTCCCAAAAACTCTAAACGCTCGTTATGAAAATGGAGGCCCTTTTCATGTGCATAAGAAGCATGGGTTAGGGCCTCCTGGAGAATTTCCTTTTTTGAAAAAAAGTATCCTAACCGTTCCTGGAAGGAGGCAAGCTCTCGTTGCCACCATTGCTCCCTCTCTGATAAGCTCCCTTTCAAAATTTTACCCCTCGAATTTCTGGATTGCTACAACTGCATTATGCCCGCCAAAACCAAAGCTATTAACGAGAAGACGGGCGACATCTTTAGAAACGGCCTCTGTCCCCACAACATTAATAGCGCACTCTGGATCTGGAGTTTCATAGTTTCTTGTTGGATGAATAACTCCCTCTGCAATTGTCTGGATTGCGGCTATGGTTTCAAGGGCTCCTGCTGCTCCCAAACAGTGTCCTATCATAGATTTTGTTGAGTTAACGTGAACTTTCGGCGTATGGTCGCCAAAAACAGTATTTATTGCCATGGCTTCCATTTTATCATTGAGCTCTGTCGATGTCCCATGGGCATTGATATAGTCTACATCTTCAGGAAGCCATTTTGCCTGACGCATGGCCTGGCGCATAGCTCTTACAGCTCCATCACCCTGGGGGTCTGGCGCCGTTATGTGGCTCGCATCGCATGTAGAGCCATATCCCACTATTTCGCCATAGATCGTAGCTCCTCTTTTTTTGGCATGCTCGAGCTCTTCTAAAACAAGAACCCCTGCCCCTTCTCCCATAACGAACCCGTCACGATCCTTATCAAAAGGACGAGATGCACGTTCTGGTTCGTCATTTCGAGTAGAGAGAGCTTTCATTGCCGCAAAACCAGCTATGCTTATGGAACGAAGGGCTGCTTCAGTTCCCCCAGCTAGAATAATGTCAGCATCATCACGCAATATGGAGTAATATGCTTCGCCAATGCTATTCGTTCCAGTGGCACAAGCTGTAACAACACACATATTGGGCCCCTTGGCACCATATCTGATAGCCACATAGGCCGTTGACATATTACTGATCATCATTGGAATAAAGAAGGGACTTACCCGTCTTGGTCCTTTTTCAATAAGGGTCTGAAAGTTGTTAAATGTGGTTTCAATACCCCCCTGACCTGTTCCAATATAAACTCCGAATCTATTCGAATCCAGGCTCGTTACATCTAGATGGGCATCCTCAACTGCAAGATCTGCGGCAGCAACGGCAAAATGAATTACCCGATCCGATCGTTTTGCCTCTTTTTTGTCAAGCCAAAGTGTTGGGTCAAAATCTTTTATCTCGGCGCCAAAGGTTACCGGGAGATCACTGGCATCAAATGTGGAAAAAGGTAAAACTCCGTTTTTTCCTTCTTTAAGAGCCTGCCAAAAGTTTTCCCTACCATTCGCGATTGGGCTGACAAGACCAAGCCCTGTGATAACTACCCTTCTCAAATTATGTCACTCCTCACCGTTCAGGGATAGGGCGTTTCATTGTTTTGGAAGGCCGGAGGATGTTAAAATCTTTCCCCTCCGGCCTTTACGATGCATTTATTGTGTTTATTCTTCCACTCCAAGCTTATCGAGGGTATACTTCATAGCTTCCCCTACGGAAGTGAGCTTTTCTGCATCCTCATCAGGAATCTCGATGTCAAACTCTTCCTCTATACCCATAATGAGCTCAACAATGTCAAGAGAATCTGCCCCAAGATCTTCTACAAAGGATGCCTCAGGGACGATCTGGCTTTCTTCTACGTCTAGTCTGTCGATGATTATTTCTTTCAGATGGGCAATTACTTCGTCTTTCTTCATTCTCTTTCACCCCCTTCCAAACTCTTAATTCAAATATAAAATGTCTTTAACACATGGTCATGCCGCCATCGACGGCTAACACCTGTCCTGTAATATATGCTGCATCATCACTTGCGAGAAAAGCTGCAGCTTTCGCTATATCCTCGGGTGTACCTACTCTATTCAGTGGGATCTGAGACAGCATAATCTGTTTTATCTCTTCTTTCAAGATAGCGGTCATGTCTGTTTCAATAAATCCTGGTGCTATGGCATTGACTGTAATGCTCCTCCCCCCGTATTCTCTTGCAATAGCTTTTGAAAAGCCTATTATGCCTGCCTTTGAAGCGCAGTAGTTTGACTGACCGGGGTTTCCAATGAGCCCTACAACTGATGAAATATTAATTATTCGCCCCCACCTGGCTTTTACCATTTTCTTAAGGGCCTGTTTAGAACAGCGATATACGGATGTCAGATTGGCTGAAATAACGCTATCCCAATCATCATCCTTCATGCGCATAAGAAGATTGTCCCGGGTTACACCTGCGTTGTTAACAAGTATTTCCACAGGCCCCAGTTCTTTTTCAATCTCTGAAAACAGAACCTCTACCTGATCTGCAAATGTAACATTGCATTTTACCGCCAGGCTCTTAACGCCAAAGGTTGAAATTTTTTCGCATATTTTTATCGCTTCGTTTTCGCTTCTGTTATAACTAATGGCTACATTATTCCCTCGAGAGGCAAGTTCCAGTGCAATAGCACTCCCTATGCCCCGTCCACCACCTGTTACAAGAGCAACCCTTCCAGACATTTTACGCGGCACCTCCCTCGCTGAACAAAGCGGCTATAATCCGCAAATCCTCTTCATTCATAGCCGAATAGGTTTTCAGCCCCTTCTGGCATCTTTTAATAAGTCCAGCCAGAACTGTTCCTGGACCTAATTCCAGGTAAGTGTCAACTTCTTGTGAAACCATATATAAAACCGAATCTGCCCATAGAACAGGACTATAGGTCTGATGAAAAAGTGCCTTTTGAATATCTTCCACTGTAAAAACAGGCTGGGCCGAAACATTAGCAACTATGGGGCAAAGAGGAAGATTCCACTGGCATTTTTCAAAAGCCTTTTGCAACTGATCCGCTACGGGCACCATCAAATTGCTATGGAAGGGAGCACTCACCTTCAACATAACGGCTTTACGAGCTCCCTGGACCTTCGCCTCTTCAACCGCCTTTTCAACAAAAGACGTTTCTCCGGAAATAACTACCTGCCCTGGAGAATTGAAATTCGCGGCCTGGCATTCTTTGTTCGGAGCAACCCTTCGGCAAACCTCTTCGACCACATCAGGCTCTAGCCCTATGAGGGCAGCCATTGCGCCCTTACCCTCAGGGACAGCCTCCTGCATCAGGGATCCTCGCAAATGGACTAGGCGAACTCCATCTTCCAGTGAAAGGGCTCCTGCGGCAACAAGGGCCGTATATTCTCCAAGGCTGTGTCCCGCAAGAAATGCCGGCTTTAACGATACACCCATGCTCTCTGTCAAAACCCTATATGCGGCAATGCTTGCAGTTAAAATAGCAGGTTGAGTAAAAGCCGTAAGGGTCAATTTCTCTTCGGGTCCTTCAAATATGAGCTGGCTTAATTTGAAATTGAGGGCATGGTCAGCTTTTTGAAAAACGTCTCGTGCGGCATCAAAAGTATCATATAAACTTTTCCCCATACCGACTTCCTGAGCCCCTTGGCCAGGAAAAACCAGAGCATATCTCACAGTAGACACCTCGTTTCCCTAAAACACAAAATGTGGGAGCTTAGCTATAACGCCAGCAGCTTCGTCAAACATGGCATGTATAATTTCCGCAGCTGGTTTAATGTCATTGATCATGGCAGAGCTTTGCCCGGCCATAAGAGACCCCCACTCAACGTCGCCATTAACCACCGCCGCCCTCAGCCTTCCAGTGCCAAGTTTTTCTATTTCCTCTATTGATGCTCCTGCTGATTCAAGTTCTTCAAAACGTGATGTTAGTTTGTTTTTCAGACAACGTACAGGGTGCCCGGTAGGCCTACCCGTTACTACATTGCTTCTGTCACGAGCCTTTATAATAGCCTCTTTGTAATTCTGATGAACTGTACACTCAGAACAGCATACCATCCTGGTTCCCACCTGAACTCCCTCAGCGCCAAGACAGAAAGCGGCGGCTACTCCACGTCCATCCGCTATTCCACCTGCCGCTATAACTGGAATTCCAAGTGCATCCACTACTTGAGGCACGAGAACCATCGTAGTCGTATCTCCAACATGTCCCCCCGCTTCTGTCCCTTCTGCCACAACAGCATCAGCACCTTGTTTTTCCACCCGTTTAGCCTGAGCTACTGATGCTACCACAGGGATAACTACCGTTCCAAGAGGTTTTAATCTATCGATAACTTTCCCCGGACTTCCCGCACCAGTGGTCACTATGGGGACACGGTGTTTTTCTGCAAGTTCCAGTGCATCATCTGCGGTAGGAGACATAAGCATAATATTGAGCCCAAAAGGCTTATCTGTAAGCTGCCTTATCCGCACGAGTTCCTGGTCGAGGATTTCTGGAGGCATATTAGCTGCCCCGATAAGTCCTATCCCTCCTCCATTGCTCACAGCTGCGGCAAGGGCCGAATTTGCTACCCAGGCCATGCCTCCCTGTATGAGTGGATATTTCACCCCGAGAATCCGCGTTACTCTATTTTCCCAAACCAAAATTTTCACCTCACATCTCATACAGTATAGAGCCGTATGTCATACCCGCTCCAAAACTTGTCAACACCATTTTATGTCCTTTTTTCACTCGCCCGCTCTCAAAAAGTTCGGCAAGGACAAGAAAAATAGAAGCCGCAGATGTGTTTCCGTAACGATCAAGATTTATCCATGTTTTTTCAGGTTCAGCATCAAGGCGCTTCATCACTCCGTCTACTATGCGAAGATTGGCCTGATGGAACAGCCACCAATCGATTTCTGCCGGTTGAATATTTTCAGCCTGAACAAACTCCTTTAAAAAGGTTGGAATAACCTGGTTCACAAACTTGAAGACTTCGTTCCCCTTCATATGGACATAATGCAAACCCTCTTTAAGGGTCTTTTCTGAAGCTGGATTTTCAACAACCCCACCAGGAAAAATAATGAGGTCTGACTTTGTTCCATCTGACCTAAGATCAGATGAAATAAACCGACCTTGCCCAGCATGGGCTGAACCAAGAACTACCGCTCCGGCACCATCTCCGAAAAGCACACACGTATTGCGATCCTGCCAATTTATAATTCTGGAAAGCACTTCTGCTCCCACAACTAGAACCTTATCCCAAAGCCCGCACGAAATGCCAGTTGCAGCCACAGTAAGAGCATACACACACCCTGTGCATCCAGACTGGAGGTCAAAGGCTCCAGCACGAGAAGCATTTAGTTTTCCTTGCACTTTAGGAGCTACCCCAGGAAACACCGTATCCGGGGAGTTTGTCGCCACAATGACCATGTCTAGTTCAGACGGTGATACGCCGCTTTTATCAAGAGCTGCCAAAGAAGCTTTGTACGCTAAATCGCTTGTCAATTCTCCTTCTGATGCGATATGTCTCTCCCGAATACCTGAACGCTCCTGTATCCACTCATCACTCGTATCGACTATTTTTGAAAGATCGTCGTTTGTCAATGTTTTGTCTGGAACGTACATTCCCGTTCCAAGAATAGTGACATCGCGACCGTGAAACTGGCCCATAATATAATTAAACCTCCTTGTGAAGCTCATTTGTTATATGTTCGACGCCCTTCTGCAGAACAAAGTTTCTCGCCACTCTAATCGCACTCGCAACAGCTGGGGCTTTCGAACGGCCATGAGCTTTAATTACAACTCCTTTTACGCCGAGAAGAGGTGTTCCTCCATGCTTTTCGTAATCGAACCGGCCCCATAAACTCTTAAGCATGGGAACCATGAAAACCATGCCTATTTTAGGCAATATTCTTCGTCCCATCTCTTCTTTGGCAATTGAATAAACAGCCTGAATAACGCCCTCAGCAAATTTCAAGACCACGTTTCCGGAAAATCCATCGCAAACCACAACATCAGCCTTGCTGAAAGGAACTTCGTCACCTTCCACGTACCCTGTGAAATTTAAGGAGCTAACTTTTAACATTTCCTTTGCGCTTGCTATAACTTCGTCTCCCTTAATATCTTCAGAACCATTAGAAAGCAGAGCTATTTCTGGGGAAGACACCCCTAAGATATATTTTGAGTAGATATTACCCATTAAAGCGAATTGATAAAGATTAATAGGCTTTGCTCGAACAGTAGCTCCCACATCTAAAAGGAAAGTATATTTATTCAGAGTCGGCATGGCCACTCCTAATGCGGGGCGGTCAATTCCGGATATACGACCTACGACAAGAACACCACCAGCAACGATAGCCCCCGTGTTCCCAGCTGAAACACACCCCTGGGCTTCACCGCTTCTAGCCATTTCCATGGCCAGCCGGAGGCTGGAATGTCGTTTTTGTCGTATGCTTCTGCTCGGATGTTCATCCATGGAAATATATTCTTCCGTATGGACCACAGAAAGTCTTCGGCGTACATCATCAGCCGCCTGATCTATAATAGGTTCAATTTGTGCACGATTTCCCACAAGAATGATTTCAAGATCGCTAAATTCCCTACAGGCTAAAATAGCCCCTTTACAGGGCTCATGTGGAGCATTGTCTCCCCCCATTGCATCAAGAGCCAACAACATGGCAAATTGCCTCCCCTCTTAACTCTTCATCTCGAGGGAGTCGATGACCACAGCGATAAAACGGCCGACAAAAATCTCTTGATCTCCTACCCGAGTCCTGACACTGACTATATATTTGTTGTCTTTATGAACACCGACTTTAGCGCGTGCGATCAGTACGTCCCCAACTTTGGCGTGGCTTTTATACTCGCCTCTCATTGAATCGATTATAACCATATCTGCTTCAACGACAGCAATCGCTATTGAACTCGCCTGGGAGTATATATAATGATCACATACATAATCTGTATGGCGGAAAGCCATCTCTTTTTTTGTCTGAAGAACTGATAAAGCCCATTTATTGGGCTCAAGTTCGAGAAGATCGCCTACCACTTCACTTTGTTTTAATGAGCGCAGCTTGCTCGTAGCACGCTGAGCCATATTTATGGTGCGTTCTCTCAGTTCTGGCACACCAAGGAGAGCTCGGTCAAGGCGAATAGTGCTAACACTAGCTGACAAGGCATCAGCCAATTCTTTATCCGTATAAAGCGGATTTTGCTCTAGGAGTTTTAATAATTTCCCTTGCCGTTGTTTCTTCTTTTTTGAACGAATTACCAACGACCTCCAATCTTATGACCAGGTACCAATATCTGATCTGATGACTTGGTCAGTATAATATGTTTCTCAAGGGAGGTCAAGAAAAAAATAACGGAGAGCAATTTCCTCTCCGTTATAAACTTTCTTAGAAATTTCTAAGGGTTTTATATATGCCTTTTAGGCCTCTTCCACTGTTTCTTCAGCTGTTGTCTTAATAACCTTACGGCTACGATAATAACCACACTCGGGACAAGCCCTGTAGGTCATGATCATTTCACCGCAATGAGGGCACGTAGTAAGACCTGGCATAGAGGCAGATCCAAGCCAATTTGCTTTTCTTTTATGGGTACGTGCATGAGAAACTCTGCTTTTCGGCGTTGCCATATCAGTTCCCCTCCTTTTCTTTAAGCTTCCAAATCGTCTTCTTTCATTTTCAACAGGTCTGAGAGCCTGGGATCTATAGCCTGGCGGTTACAGCCGCAGTCCCCTTCGTTAAGAGATGCTCCGCAAATAGGACAAAGCCCCTTGCACTCCTCTCTGCAAAGGGGATTGAGCGGAAGGCTTAAAATAAGACTCTCCCACACCTGGGGAGTAATATCCAGTCTGTTTTCTAAAGAATCCACAAGCACTATATGTTCGTCAGCTTCCTGTTCACGACCTGACGATACAAAATCCTGCAAAGAGTAAAGATACATGAAATGCGTCCGTAATGCAATATCTGTTAGCTCGAGACAGCGAACACAGGGAACTGAAATCGTTGCCTCTAGATCTATTTCAACCATAACTGACTGATCAGCCCAGCGCGCATGAGCGTTGACCTGCAATGGAGAAATAAAAGTAAATTCTTCCTGAGCAAAAAATAACGGCTCCTTGAGTTCCACATTCCAGGAAGCATCTACAACTTCCGGACCTTCCTCTCGATCTGGAAGAAGAATCCAGAACGACCAGTCAGAAGGCAGATCAGTTATCGCCATGCTGCACCATCCTCCCGTCTTCTCTTACTTTGATACTATATCCCTGGTATCACGGGCAATAACAAGCTCTTCGTTTGTGGGGATGACAAGCACCTTGACTCTGGAATCGTCGGTGCTGATTACCGCTTCATTCCCTCGGACATTATTCTTCTCTGAATCGATCTTAATGCCAAGGAATTCCATATTCTTACAAACCATTTCTCTGGCCCTGGCACTATTTTCTCCAATTCCAGCAGTAAATACAAGCGCATCTATACCGCCCATAGCTGCGGCATAGGCGCCAACATACTTTTTAATGCCGTAATAGAGCATGGATTCAGCAAGCTCTGCCCGTTTATTTCCCTTCGCCGCTTCTTCTTCTATGTCCCGAAGATCGCTGCTTATTCCTGAAATGCCAAGAAGTCCGCTTTCTTTGTTCAGAATATGGTTCATTGCTTTCGGGTCGATATCTTCCTGCTCAGCAAGGAACGTAAGAAGCTGGGGGTCGACATCTCCGGCGCGAGTTCCCATAATAACGCCGGGAAGCGGGCTGAAGCCCATGCTTGTGTCGATGGATTTGCCGCCATCGACAGCCGTAATGGAACTTCCATTCCCTAAATGGCATGTTACAATCTTCAGATCTTTAACATCTCTCCCTAAAAACTCAGCCGCTCTGTAGGAGACATAGAAATGGCTTGTTCCATGAAAACCATATCGGCGAACTTTATACTTTTCATAGTAGTGATATGGTACTCCGTACATAAATGCTCGCCCCGGCATTGTCTGATGGAAAGCTGTATCAAAAACACCAACCTGAGGAACATTGGGAAGAGCTTCCTGCATAGCTTCGATGCCCATAAGATTTGCCGGGTTATGAAGAGGGGCAAGAGGCACACATTCCTGAAGAGCGTCGACAACTTCTTTGTTTATCATGACAGAATAGGCGAACTTCTCTCCTGCATGAACTACCCTATGTCCGACCGCATTGAGCTCGTCTAGACTTTTCAGCACACCGTGTTCTGTGCTGAGCAAGGCCTCAAGTACATGTTTGATAGCTACTTTGTGGTTATTAATTTCAATGTTTTTAATTACAGGATCCATTCCAGTCTTAGAATGCTTAATACGAGAACCTTCAATCCCAATACGCTCTACCAGCCCCTTGGCTAGAACAGCCTCTGTTTCCATATCAAAAAGCTGATACTTTAAAGACGAGCTTCCGCAATTAAGAACTAGTATTTTCATTGTTTCTAGATTCCTCCCTCTTCTTGACCTGATAGAATTCTACAGGGTATCTTTATAAATATATAGATCATATAACTTTAAGAAAGTGTGATAAACCATGAGCAACAACATTGTTGGCATCATCGCAGAGTATAACCCACTGCATAATGGGCATGTATTCCAATTGGAAGAGGCTGCTCGAAGAGCAGAAGCTTCAGGGATAGTTGTTGTTCTCTCTTCCCACTTCACCCAAAGAGGAGAACCCTCTTTTATTGATAAATGGCAGCGCACTGCCCTGGCCCTTCAGGCAGGAGCAGATATTGTCTTAGAACTGCCAGTTTTTTTCTCGTGCCATAATGCCGGAGTTTTCGCCGCAGGAGCGGTAGATATTCTGGCAGCATGCCACACTGTTACCCACCTATCTTTTGGCATGGAAAATCATTGCAGTGATTTGTCTGCAATCCTTGACATTCTAATTCACGAACCTGATCCTTTCAAGAGACAACTCCGCCGTTATCTGGATAAAGGGTACTCATATGTAAAAGCGCGAGCAATGGCTATGGATGAAATGATCCCATTATCTGGTTCCATTCTTTCTCGCCCCAACAATTCTCTCGCTCTGGCCTACCTTCTCCACTCCAGAAAAAAGGGATACTCCTTCCAGACCCTTCCCATAGAAAGGAAGGGGGCGGATTTCCATGATGAAAAGAGCTGCGGCAAATGGGCCAGCGCATCTGCCATCAGAAAAGCATATAGTGATGGAAGGATCTCTGATGTACACTTGGCCCTCCCCCCCTACTCCCGTCTGGTCCTTGAAAGAACCTTGGAGAAAGGAAGGATCGTTTTTTCTGCCCAAAATCTCTGGCCCTTCCTTCAGACAAGCCTTCTGCGGAGCTCACAGGAAGAAATTTCTCGTACGGCGGAAATGAAAGAAGGGCTTGAAAATCTATTTCTCAAGCTAGCTGCCACGAGTTCTTCATGGAAAGAATTCATTTCAAAGGGCACCTCTAAGCGCTATACCATGGGAACGCTCCAGCGCCTCGCAATCCACCACCTATTAGGTATCTCTCATTGGGAGAACAGAGCATGGCAGCGATTAGGCCCTCAATATATTCGCGTACTCGGATTTTCACAAAAGGGGCAGAAAATGCTGGGGGATATGAGAAAAAGGTCTACACTACCTATTATAACAAGGGGGCACATGCCGACCTCCCAGGGGATTGGAAGCCGGCTCCTCCAACTAGAACACTTTGCCTCCATATTGTGGGAGCATCTTGTCCCATCTCCTATATTCAACCAGGAAATAAAGGCAAAGCCTCTTCAGACAGAGAGCTCCTTCCTTGACCTTAATTAACTATGGAAGGGTCTCGGAAAACGTTCTCGAAGCCGCCTATACACTCCCGGAGGCACCATTTCCTGAATGGGTCCTCCAAAGTGGAAGATCTCTTTAACGGCATGGCTTGAAAGATAGGAATACTTTGCGTCAGTCACAATAAAAAGGGTTTCTATATCTGGGGCAAGCTGCCTATTCATAAGCGCAAGCTGAAATTCATACTCGAAATCAGAAAGAGCCCGGAGGCCGCGTATAATGACACGGCTTCTCTCTTGCCGCAAAAAATCTACAAGAAGCCCCTCAAAGAAACTCACTTTGACATTAGGTAAATGGCTTAGAGCCTCCCTCGCCATGGCCTGCCGCTCCTCCACACTAAACGTTGCCTTTTTTTGAGGGTTAAGCAACACACTTACTACGAGTTCGTCAAAAAGAGCTGCCGCTCGCTCTGCAATGTAGATGTGCCCATTGGTAATGGGGTCGAAAGAACCTGGATAGACAGCTCGCATGGGGCGTCTCATGAAATGGCCTCCTTCTTTTTTAGAAAGGTGAGTATGGTGTCTCCGTAAGTGCGACGATCAATCACTACAAAATCTCCTTCAAGTATATCAAGAGGTTCATGAATAGAATGTTCTATAATAATATCTCCTTCATTTTTGATTATAGAATTTCTCTCTTTTAACAACTGAAGGATATTTCCAGGCCATCCTTCTTCGTAAGGAGGATCTGCGAAAATAATATCAAAAGAGTAGTTTTTCTTCTCTAGCCACTGAAGGGCCCTTCGAATATCCATAGAAAGTACAATATAGTTATTCTCCATGCCTATTCTTATGTTTTTACGGATAGCTGCAGCCCTTTTTTGCAGTAATTCCACTTCAACCACAGCAAACGCTCCGCGCTCATAGGCCTCAAGCCCCACCCTACCTGTTCCGGCGAAGAGATCAAGGAAGGTCAAACCATGAAGGGGCCCCAAAATATTAAACAAAGCCTGAAGGACCTTAGATGAAGTGGGACGAACATCTTTCATTTGGAACTCTCCATGACAAAAGGTTTAATGTCAAGGACCGGGGTTCCGTCAATAGCATCAAGCCCTTTAACAAAAAGCACCGCTCCTTCTCTTCTGACCAGGCGGCATCGAGTAGCCCCAAGAAAATTTGGACGACGGGGGGAACATGTGGAAAAAACCCCCCGTAAGGGACGGCTGGCATCTCCTCTTGGATGGACCGCAAAAGGAAAGGATGAAGACCTATGAAAGCGGAAAATAACCAGAATATCCTGTGGATCCCTTAAATCTTCAAAAGCTGGAAGATAGAAGGAATCAAGAACGACACGGGACTCATGATCTTTGAACATGTCAGGAGAAACAGGATTCTTCATTGAGGATCGTACAACCCCCACAGGGCTTAATGCAAAACCTTTCATGAATGGTCCTTTGCCTGTGAAAGATGCTCTGCCAGACAATATATAGATTGTTTCAATGCAGGGGTACGAAAAGCAGTACAATTAGGGTCAAGTTTAATAAGGGTCTCTTTTTCCCCTTTAACCAACTTTAAAAAGAAGCGTTGCTCGAAGCCTCCATCAGAAGCTATTGTTTCCAGCAAAAAGGACTCTCCTGAAGACATGTAATAATTCTTATAGGTCCAATGGCAATCCCCCTCTTTCCCCTCTAATCCATTAAGGACTTGGAGTTGAGAGGGAGTCCAGGTAACGTTTCCAATTTTTGTATGCATAACATTTTCCTCCTTGATGAGACGATCTACAGTAAATTTTTCTTTCTTCTCTATCTGGACGAGGAAGATATCTTTTCCCTGGGCAAGCCATTTTCTTTCGTACTTCGTAGTTACTGAACGGTGGGGATTCTTCTCGTAAGCATAAAGGGCAAGGGCCTGATGATCAGAGAGAACGGCTTTGACTTCATCTGCATACCACTCTTCATCGGTTACCAGTTCAAAAACACCGCCACGACAAAGAACGGCGGCAAGCATATCCGCAAAGCCCGAGTATGTTACTCGCCGCTTTCCATGGCGGGATTTAGGCCATGGACATGGGAAGTTCATATATACTTTATCAATAGTTTCATCCTGAAAACATTCTCGAAGCAGAAAACGCGCATCGCCGCACATGAGAAATAAATTTTTTATTCCAAGGTTTCGTATTCTTTTTGCCGCTTTTAACACGCAGGTCTGAGAAACCTCTATCCCCCAAAAAGTATCTTCCCCATGGGAACGGGCCATATATACCGGAAACTCCCCGTTGCCAAAGCCTATTTCTACCACATGTTTTCCTGTACCATAGGATGATAGGTCAAAGGGAATATCTATACCTTCTGGCCGAACAATTACATTCTCTAACGCTACTGAATCCACAGGCATCAACGCCTCCTCAACCTTAATTCACACTCGTAAAAAAGCAAATAAATTATAGCAGTCTTTTCATTAAATGCAGCGTTGACATACTAAGAAAATGTATCTACCATTTGTTATTACTATAACATTTTGTAGCTACTACAACATTGACAGCACCTTTCATTATGATAATATCAAACACAAAAGAAGGTCTGGTTTTACCATCGTTTTAATGGAAATAAAGTTTTTAAATATGGGTTTTTACAAATGTTTTTCCTTCTCCTGAACTTTTTTTTAGCAATTAATTGTTATTATATTTCAATAGAGACACAATTATTCTGGGATACCAGAAGTATAAGGGCTCTTTATTGAAAAAAACAGAGGGGGTACATGAATGGTGGCTAAGCAGTGGAAGACGATGGATGGAAACACCGCGGCAGCGCATGTTTCCTACGCGTTCACTGAGGTTGCTGCTATCTATCCCATCACTCCTTCTTCTCCTATGGCAGAAGAGATTGATGAGTGGGCAGCACATGGTTTGAAAAATATTTTTGGCAGAACAGTTGATGTGGTAGAGCTTCAATCAGAAGCTGGTGCAGCAGGTGCAGTACACGGTTCTCTTTCGGCAGGTTCTTTAACGACAACCTTCACAGCTTCACAGGGACTCTTGTTAATGCTTCCCAACATGTATAAAATTGCCGGCGAACTTTTGCCGGGGGTTTTTGATGTTACTGCCAGGGCTGTAGCAGGTCACGCTCTTTCAATCTTTGGTGACCACAGCGACGTGACAGCATGCCGCGCTACCGGTTTCGGATTCCTCGCTTCTGGTAGTGTACAGGAAGTTATGGACCTGACAGGAGTTGCACACCTTGCTTCCATTAAGGCAAGCATTCCCTTCGTTAACTTTTTTGACGGGTTCAGGACTTCTCATGAGATTCAAAAAGTCGAAGTTATGAACTATGACGATCTGGCTAAAATTGTTGACTGGGATGCAATAAAACGCTTTAAAGCTCGTGGGTTAAACCCGGAGCGTCCTTATCAGAAAGGTACCGCACAGAACCCTGACATTTACTTCCAGGCCAAAGAAGCGGCAAACAGATTCTACACAGACCTTCCTGACATCGTTGAAGGCTACATGCAGGAAATAAAAAAAATAACAGGAAGAGAATATCATCCCTTTAACTACTACGGAGCACCTGACGCAGACCGCATAATCGTTCTTATGGGTTCAGCCTGCATGGCTGCAGAAGAAACAGTGGATTACCTTAACGCAAGAGGAGAGAAAGTGGGAGTTATAGCTGTACACCTGTATCGACCTTTCTCCGCAAAATACTTCTTCAACGTTCTTCCCAACTCAGTCAAAAAAATTGCCGTACTCGACAGAACGAAAGAACAGGGCGCACTTGGCGAACCTCTTTACGAAGATGTCTGTACGCTTTTCTACGATAGAGCAGATAGACCGGTTATCGTTGGCGGCCGCTATGGCCTTGGTTCTAAAGATACTACTCCAGCACAAATCAAGGCAGTATTTGATAATCTGAAGGCAGATGAGCCCAGAAACCACTTTACCATTGGCATCGTTGATGATGTAACCCACACTTCCCTTGAAGTGAACGAAAACATTAATGCAGCTCCTGAAGGAACCATCCGCTGCAAGTTCTGGGGACTTGGCTCTGACGGTACTGTAGGCGCTAATAAAAACTCCATTAAGATCATCGGCGATAACACTGACATGTACGCTCAGGGATATTTCGCCTATGATTCTAAAAAATCTGGCGGCGTAACGATCTCCCATCTTCGTTTCGGGAAAAAACCGATTCGTTCTACCTATCTCATTGACGAAGCGGACTTCATCGCTTGCCACAAACAGGAGTACGTTTACCTTTACGACGTTCTTGCCGGTCTTAAAAAAGGCGGGACATTCCTTCTTAATACCCAGTGGACAACCTTAGAAGAACTTGAAAAGAACCTCCCTGGAAATGTAAAGAAATATCTTGCCGAAAACGAAATAGAACTATACGTACTAAACGGTATTGACCTCGGAATGGAAATTGGCCTGGGGAACAGAATCAATATGATCATGCAGTCAGCCTTCTTCAAACTGGCCAAAGTCATTCCTCTTGATGATGCCGTGAAATATATGAAGGATGCCATTTTAGAAACATATGGTCTGAAAGGTGAAAAGATCGTTGAGATGAACTACAAAGCAGTAGATGCAGGAATAGGCGCCCTCATTAAAATAGACGTTCCTGCAAGCTGGAAAAATGCAGAAGAGAGCTGCTGCAGCTGTAGCAAAGATAGCGACAGACCTGATTTCATTAAAAACGTCTGTGACGTTATCAACCGCCAGGAAGGCGACAAACTTCCTGTCAGCGCATTCTTAGGCAGAGAAGACGGCAGCTTCCCCTCAGGAACATCCGCATACGAAAAACGCGGCGTAGCCGTTAATATTCCTGAGTGGCTCAAAGACAAATGCATCCAGTGCAACCAGTGCGCTATGGTCTGCCCCCACGCAGCCATCCGCCCGGTTCTTCTTGATGAAGAAGAAAAGAAAAATGCACCTGCGACCTTCGCTACAGTTGAAGCCAAGGGCAAAGAATTTGCGGGACTTTCCTTCCGCATGCAGGTTTCTTCCCTTGACTGCCTTGGCTGCGGAAACTGCGTAGACATCTGCCCCGTAAGCGCTCTTGAAATGAAACCTCTCGCCTCTCAGACAGAGGCGGAAGTTCCTAACTGGGATTACTCTGTCACAGTAACAGACAAGTCACATCTCACCAACAAGAGCACTGTGAAGGGGAGTCAGTTCTCTCAGCCGCTGTTCGAGTTTTCCGGCGCGTGTGCTGGCTGCGGAGAAACACCCTATGCCAAACTGATCACCCAGCTTTACGGTGATCGCATGCTCATCGCTAACGCCACAGGCTGCTCCTCCATCTGGGGCGGCTCTGCTCCAAGCATGCCCTACACAAAGAACGTAAAGGGTCAGGGCCCAGCATGGGGCAACTCCCTCTTCGAAGATAACGCTGAATATGGATACGGCATGTATCTTTCCGTCAAGAACAGCGTGAAGGCCCTTGCGGAAAGTGTCAGAAAACTGCTCGACCTTGATATCCCCGCGGATGTTAAAGCTGTTTTTGAAGAGTGGCTTGAAAATAAAAAAGACGGAGATAAGTCCAAGGTGGCAGCTGAAAAAGTTTATGCCATTCTTGACAAAGACCTTGGAAACGCCGAAGCCAATGCGCTGCTCGCCAAAATAGCCGAGAGCAAAGACTATCTTGTGAAAAAGTCTGTGTGGATCTTCGGCGGCGACGGCTGGGCATATGACATCGGATTTGGCGGACTTGACCACGTTCTCGCCTCTGGCGAAGACGTAAACGTATTTGTATTCGACACTGAAGTTTACTCGAATACAGGCGGACAGTCCTCAAAAGCCACTCCTACCGCCGCTGTAGCTAAATTCGCTGCTTCCGGCAAGAGGGTCAAGAAGAAGGACCTCGGCCATATCGCCATGACCTATGGCTATGTCTATGTTGCCCAGGTAGCTATGGGAGCAGATAAGAACCAGCTTATGAAGGCTATTACTGAAGCTGAAGCCTATAACGGACCTTCCCTCATCATCGGCTACGCTCCATGCATCAATCACGGCATTAAGGTTGGCATGGGCAAATCCCAGGCTCAGGAGAAAAAGGCTGTTGAGGCGGGATACTGGCACCTGTATCGTTTCAACCCGCTCCTCAAAGAAGCTGGCAAGAACCCCTTCGTTCTTGACTCCAAGGAACCCAAGGCAGACTTTAAAGAGTTCCTTATGAGCGAGGTTCGATACGCTTCTCTGGCTAAATCCTTCCCGGATATCGCTGAGTCTCTCTTCGAGAAGGCGGCGGAAGACGCCAAGGATAGATATGAATCTTACAAACAACTTGCTGAAATGGGAAAAGAAGCTGTTAAAACAGAAGCATAACCCATAAATAATCAAGCAAAAGGCCGTTCCTCAGCGGGCGGCCTTTTTTATTGCTTTACAGAGAATGTATAATAGAAAGACGCCATGAAAGCTTGACCTTCACTGGTATATTAGGTAAAATACCCAAGTCATCGGGACGTAGCGCAGCCTGGCTAGCGCACCTGCATGGGGTGCAGGTGGTCGGAGGTTCGAATCCTCTCGTCCCGACCATGGATAAGTAAGCGGGGTATTTACCCCGCTTTTTTGTTTTGTAGACATTATGGTTTTTAGTTTAGAAAGGGCAACGAAAGTTATATGAAGGATCAAACATTTAAACACAAATCTAGTTTAGGGCAAAACTTTCTTACGGATAGGAATATTCTAGGGCAGATAGTTAAATGGGCTGCCATAGATGAGTCTGACATTCTTTTGGAAATAGGGGCCGGTCAAGGGGTTTTAACAAGAGAGCTCGCTCTTTCTCCATGCAGCCGTATATTTGCCCTCGAAATCGATAAGACACTTCACACTCATCTCGACCCTCTAGAAGAAGAGTTCAGACCGAGGCTTTCTATTATCTGGGATGACGCAGTTACTTTTGATTACGAAACCAAATTACCAGCTGCCCCAACTAAGGTTGTCGCCAATATCCCCTACAATATAACAACACCTCTTATCTGGAGGCTTCTAGAAGCCTTTGCTGGCAAAGGTTTACATTCGATGATCTTAATGGTTCAGCGAGAAGCTGCTCTTCGTTTAAACGCTTCCCCTGATACCAAGGATAGATATCCCCTTGGGATCACCCTTGAGATTATGGGAGAACGAAAAATATTAAGGAAGGTTCCGCCTCAGGCTTTTTATCCTCAACCTGCAGTAGATTCCGCTGTAATTGAGATAAAGGTACAAAGAAACTTTGATCTGCCCCGGCAAAAAAACTGGAGGACCCTCCTTCGGGCTTCCTTTGCCCAGAGGAGGAAAACACTGATTAACTCTGCCTCTCGAAATGGCGTCAGCAAAAACCACCTTATTGATGCCTTTTCAGCCCTCCATTTCAATCCCTCCCTTCGGGCAGAGAATCTTACAGGAAAACAGTGGCTTGAACTCTGGCATATGTTAAATAGCATTGAAAAAGAGAGAGGCCCCTTTTAGGGGCCTCTTCTTTAATAATAAAACAAAAATTCCTATTCCACTTTTTCCTTAAGAGCCTTGCCTGGCCTAAAGACGGGAACCTTCTTCGCTGGAATCTTAATGACTTTTTTAGGATCCTGAGGGTTTCTTCCTTCTCTAGCCGCTCTTTCGCGAACCTCGAAGGTACCAAAACCAACAAGCTGTACTTTATCACCCTTGGCCAGAGAATTCTCAATAGCCTGCAGCACCGCACCTACTGCGGCACCTGCCTCGCGCTTGTTCAGCCCTGTTGCTTTAGCTACTGCGTTAACAAGATCTGTCTTTGTCACCCTTAATTACCTCCTTTTCTTTTAATTTAATATAAAGGTATGTAATTGACAAGCTTCGCGTCATTTTATTATTACCAGTAACTGGCACTGCGGTCAAGCCCTAATTTCACTATATTTATAGAATTACTGCTTCACACGCCAATAGAGACGCAAAG
Source organism: Aminobacterium sp. UBA4987 (assembly GCF_002396985.1). Classification (NCBI taxonomy): domain Bacteria; kingdom Thermotogati; phylum Synergistota; class Synergistia; order Synergistales; family Aminobacteriaceae; genus Aminobacterium; species Aminobacterium sp. UBA4987. Next base: position 588,507 of record NZ_DGZF01000009.1, on the reverse strand, counting down.
GGGTTCCATCAAAAGTATCCATTTCTCTTATTTTGTTCTCAATATGCTTGCTAAATGACTGACTGACAATTTCTGGGTCATTTACAAAGAACACAAACGTAGGAGGCTCTATGCTCGTCTGAGTACAGTAATAAATTTTTAAGACTCTCCCTTTGCGGCTTGTGGGCAAAGTCTGAAAGGCCAGCACATCCCTTATAAGACGGTTCAGTTCAGTAGTCCCTATTCTTCTACTTCTATTTTCTTGAACGTTTTTAATTGTTTGTGTTAGTTTGTTTAGCCCTCTTTTTGTCAAAGCTGAAACAAACAGCAAGGGGGCATGGGAGAGAAAGGGCATTTCATCCCGTACTCTTTTTCTCATTTCATCCCCCAGCTTGTCTGCTGCTTCTAAGGTGTCCCATTTGTTAATAAGCAGGATTAACCCCTTCCCCTTCTCGATAACTTGAGCCGCCATTTTTTTATCCTGATCTGTTGTGGGTTCGGAGGCATCCATGACGAGCAGGGCGACATCACTCCGATCCACCGCCTGCAATGTTCTTACAAAAGAATAATATTCAATGTCGCTGTCAATGCGACTTTTCTTGCGAAGTCCAGCCGTATCTATAAAACGGAATTTACCCTCTTTCATCTCGATAACAGTGTCTGTGGCATCTCTCGTAGTTCCTGGGATATCGCTTACTAAAACACGATCGCTCCCTGCTAATGCATTGACCAGGCTTGATTTCCCCACATTGGGACGGCCTACGATTGAAACTCTTATTTCCTCAGGATCCCGTTCCTCCTCTTCATCTGAAGGAAGAAGAGACACAGCCATGTCCATAAGATCATCAATATAACGCTTGTGGAGCGCACTAATCCCCACCACATGCTCAAACCCAAGAGAATAGGCATCGTAGACCCTATCCTCATGAATGCCGTCATCCAGCTTGTTTGCAACTACAATAACAGGTTTGCCAGATCGCCTGAGAATATGAGCTACGTCTTCATCCATCCAGTTGGGGCCATTGAAGCCATCAATAACAAACAATATGACGTGGCTTTCCTCAATAGCGAGAGTAGCTTGTTTTCTTATACCTTCAACAAGAGGATGTTCATCTCGAACGAGAAGCCCTCCAGTGTCTACAATATAGAATTGTCTTCCTTTCCACTCGGTTTCTCCATAGATACGGTCGCGGGTAACTCCTGGCATATCATCCACGATTGCTTCCCGTCGTCCCAAGATTCTATTGAATAGCGATGACTTCCCCACATTGGGTCTTCCCACTATAGCTATTATGGGCATCGTCTTTGATTTCCTCCTTTAATGCATTTCTTCTCCGTTATTTTAATCAATCCAAAGAGAGACACTTGGAAAACCTTCCCTAGACTTCGATATATTGAACCATGGTTCAAGAGCCTTCTTTAATTTCTGAGGTCGCTGGATGAAAGCCCACAGTGAATTTTGTTCACCTCCAGGGTCCATAATAGTAAGGTTCTCGTCCACTAAATATTGAAGCAAAGCTTCCTTCTTCCCCGATGGTGGGGTAATTTCAGCTAACATATTAAAAGGCGGGAAACCATACTCTTCTCGTTCCTTCAGCTCTCTGCGCCAAAATGCTTTCCAACCATATTTTAGCCCTCTCTGCCAACCGCTTCCTGGCCTGCGAGATTGAATCACTACCTTGCGCTCTGAAGGATTGGTTCCGCGCCAGGCCGACTCTAACACCATTCGATAAGCATCAAACCTGGAGCGATATAAGATCTTGCGCGCTTCTGCATCTGCATCTATCCATCCTACCATCCCGACATTCACAGCATCACAAAGAGAGATGGCAGCCCGTGATCCAACGACTATGCCCCCTCCTGCCAAAACTGTACAGACTTTTTGAAAGGCTTTCTTACTCGTATTTTTTTCTGCATGCCATTCTACCACTGGGAAAGCCTCTCCACATAGTGCCTGGGCTACTTTATAAACTATTTCCAGACCTGGGCGCTTCCCACTAAGCAGCAGCCCCCTGCATTTAGGGCATTCCCGAGGAAAAACCGTGCTATAGCCGCATAGAGGGCAAACAAGCCGGGATGCTTCTTCCTCAGCCCGCAAAGCTACCCCGCAAGAATGACAGATGAGAGTGCCACCGCACTCTTCGCAGGTGATTTCACCCGCGTACCCTTTCCGATCGAGAATCCACAATGCAGCTTTTCTCTCTTTTAAACAGCTCATCGACTCTCGAACTAAAGCATCACTTAAGGGAAACGAGGAAGTTATGCCTGGAAAAGAGGGTCTCGAAGCTCGGTTCATATCTACGAATATAAGACGATTTCCCATGGAAGTACCGTGCTCTTCCGGCATTTTATAAAGAGATACCTTAGAAGATGGCAACCGCCCACAGAGAAATAGGAAACTGTTGGCTATGCGAGCCCGCTGCATGGCTATTGAGCGGATATGGAGCAACGGCGCAGCCTGCATACGATAGGCCGGGCTGCTCTCTTCATCAACAAGTATAAGCTGGGGATCCGGCAAGGGGGCAAAAATGGCACCTGGTCCGCCGATGATGATCTTATGCTCTCCACTGCGGGTTCTATTCCACGCCTCCCATAATTTTTTACCCCCAACAGATGGCCAAAGAAAAATGTTTTCGATACTCTCCGTTTCCAGAAAAGAGTAAAAAAACTCGGCTAAAGCCCTTTCTGGAAATAGCAGGATAGCCGGGCCCGGATGCTCCTGTAAAATTTTAAGGTATCTTGCATGTCTTTCCTGGTCTTCGGGGAAATAATAATAATTATCCTTAAAGGCTCTGCTCTCCCAAAGACATTCCCAAGGAGCTGCAGGAGGCACTTCTTCCCCCTTCATAAGCTGAGATGGGGACATAACGCGCAGAGCTTCGCCCTGTCCGCAATAAAAATTGACGCCTATCCAGCGGCTTAAAACCCAGAGGTCGCGGGGTAAGGGGGCCGCCGTATCAAGTACTTTATTGATCGTGCGAATACGATATGCTCCACTCTTATTGGAAGTGACAGAGGAAACTCCCAGAGAAAAACCAACCCTTTTAGCAGGTCCTACTGGGACCTGTACACGATTTCCGGCAGGTACAGCTTCTTCATGTTCATAAGTTAGAGGATTCCACCATGGCCCAGGCACAATGACATCGATCAGTGTCACCTGTTCTCTTCCTTTTGGCACATTTCACTAACCGTATTCAAGACCCCCCAGGCAACTTCTTCTTTGGTGCCTACAAGTTCGTGCCAATCTCCAGCCTTTTTTATGATCTTTACCCTATTGGTATCAACGGCAAATCCGGCATCTGTTGCCGTAATATCGTTTGCTACTATAAGATCCAGATTCTTTCGTAACATTTTTTCCTTTGCATGTTCTACAAGATGGCTGCTCTCCGCGGCAAATCCCACAAGTATCTGGTCGGGAGATTTGCGGGCTCCTACTTCTGCGGCAATATCTGGATTTTGCACTAGATTAAGGGTCAAGGTATCTTTCCCTTCTCTTTTCATCTTTTCCGTTTCAATAGAAGCAGCCCTGTAATCACTCACTGCGGCAGATTTTATGATAATTTTCGCGAAATCCATTTTTTCGATAACAGCCTTATACATGTCCATGGCAGATTTTACGGGACAGTACGTTATCCCATGGGGAGTCGGGAGGGAAACAGGTCCTGAAACAAGAGTTACATCGGCTCCTCGATACCATGCCGTTCTAGCAAGAGCAAAACCCATTTTCCCACTGCTTGGGTTACTTATAAAACGGACTGGGTCAATAAATTCCCATGTGGGGCCAGCCGTAACAAGAACAGAAACACCAGCAAAATCCTTTCGGGGAGAAAGAGCACGCCATGCTTCCTCAACAATAACAGAAGGGGCAGGCAGACGTCCCTTTCCTTCATACCCACAGGCAAGGCTTCCTTCATCAGGATCAACAACCGTATAGCTCATGGCCCTTGCCTCTTTTATATTTCTCACTGTTGCTGGATGCTCAAGCATATGGCTGTTCATAGCAGGAAAAAGAAGCACTGGAGCCTTTGTAGCGAGAACCGTAGCGTCAAGAAGGCTTTCCCCCCGCCCCTGAACAAGACGGGCAAGGGTTTCGGCAGTACAGGGTGCTATAATGACAAGCTCAGCCCAGTCCGCCAAATTTATGTGAGGTATTTCCCAACCCTTCTCCTGCGAAAGAAAATCGTCTTGGGTCCAAGTCCGTCTGCCGGCCAACGTGGAAAGCACCATTGGGCTGACAAAAGATTCGGCTCCTTCTGTCAATACCACTTCAACTTCACAACCTGCCCTTTGAAGGGCTCGAAGTATCTCTGGCCCCTTATATGCGGCAATACCGCCTGTAATTCCAAGAACTACTCGCCTTTTATTTTTCCACGTCAACATCGTAGCCACCGGGAAGCACTCCTTTAGCCCGTGATGCTGGGATTCTGAGCTTGACCCGTTCTTTCGCAATATCATCCATAGCAACCGACAGGTATTGCTCAAGATCTTCTTCGAGAACACGGCTTTTCTGTTCGCTAATATAGCGAGACCAATTTGCCACAATAACCGTCAATAGATATTTATTGGTAATGCCAGCTCTTTTTTCTAAATAATCTATATCGTAAAATTTCATACTTAAACCTCCATTCTATAAACAGCACTCAAGGCTGTAACTTGCAATAATACGTTTTATTTCCAGGGCCGCGCGAAGAACAGAATCATTTACTACAACATAATCATACATATGCATTTTTTCCATTTCTTTAAGGGCATTGCTCAGACGAAGCTGCACTGTATCCTCTTCTTCAGTCCCTCTGTTTCGAAGCCTCCGTTCCAGCTCCTCTTTAGATGGGGGCATGATAAATATAAGCACTGAGTCATCAAAAGCATTTTTTACCTGAAGAGCCCCTTGCACATCTATCTCCAAAACAACATCGACTCCAGCCTCAAGAACTTTTTCCACGTCAGACTTTAGAGTCCCGTACAAATGCTCATGAACAACTGCCCATTCAAGAAATTTTTTCTCTTCGACCAGTTTTTTAAATTCTTCTTCACTCAAAAAACGATAATCCACACCATCCCTCTCCCCGTCCCTTGGTTGGCGGGTGGTGCATGAAATAGAATATACGAGATCTGGCATCTGTTCGAAAAGAGCTTTTCTCACTGTCCCCTTTCCTGCGCCACTTGGGCCGGAAATTACAAACAACTTCCCCCTCTTACTTGTTTTCTTCATTCTCTGGCTCTTCCTCAAATCGATTTACAATGGTTTCAGGCTGAATGGCAGAAAGCACAACATGATTGCTATCTGTAACAAGAATAGCACGCGTTTTTCTCCCCTGAGTCGCGTCGATCAGACGGCCCTGGTCTTTTGCTTCTTCTTTCAAGCGTTTGATCGGAGCAGAGTTTGGATGGATAATCGCTACAATCCTTTCTGCCACAATCATATTACCAAACCCTATGTGAACTAAACGATAAGACATCCCAATCACTCCACATTCTGTACTTGTTCTCGTATTCGCTCTAGAGCTGTCTTAGCTTCCACCGCAAGCCATCGTATTTCTGCGTTCGTTACTTTAGATGCAACAGTGTTCACTTCTCTGTTCATTTCCTGAATCAAAAAATCCATTTTCCGTCCTTCTGAAGATGGGCTGTTCAACACTGTCTGGAATTTTTCAATATGGCTCTGTGCGCGAGCCAATTCTTCTGATATGTCCCATTTATCAGCTATGAGAGCAATTTCCTGAGCTATCCTGCTTTCTTCAACCGCAGGGCCATTGTCTTCAAATATTTTTTTGATCCGTTCTCGCGTTTCTTCAACGACACTATCTCGGGCCTTCTCCCATTGCTGTGAAATCTGGCCTGTCAAAGACGAGAAACTCTCTAAATTGGTTTTGATATCCAGTTCCAGATCTTTCCCTTCGGTCTGACGCATCTTCTGCAAGGAATCCACTGCTTTTGCCACCATAGAATCAAGGGATTTCTCTATATCTTCCTCTAGAGATTCCCGCCCAGAAGCTGAATCAGTAACCCCCGGCAAATTAAGCAACGACTCTAGTCGTATAGCTTCTTGATTTCCCAATTTTTCCTGCAATCCCTTTATCTGATGATAGTAGTTTTCAAGAATTTGCCCGTCAAGAGAAACCGCACGAAGATCAGAAGACCATGTAACTTCTACACTAAGTCTTATCTTTCCCCGCCTTATAGATTGTCTTAATCTATTGTTCAGCGACGGCTCGCAATATGAAAGCTCCCTTGGCAGCCGTATGGAGATATCCTGATACCTATGATTAATTGTAGACATTTCCACTGAGAGCGTTCCCCATGAAAATGTCTGGCTTTCCCGGCTAAAACCTGTCATGCTCAACAGCACTATAAATCCTCCCATCTATTTTGGAGCTACTTTGCCATCTTATTAAACAGCTGATACTCCACTTCTTGCAATAGTTCTGTTACGCCTACTCCTGACAGAGCGCAAATAGGAAGCACTTTAGCTTTGCTTCTGCCTTGAAGGCGAGTTTGAAGAAAAGGAATCAATGAAAGATCTATTTTGTCTATTTTATTCAAAACGATGAGGCGAGGTATGGCTCCTGCCCCAATATCAGACAAAGTTTCCTCCACCACATCAAGTGTTTCCATTACATCTGGCATACTCCCATCAAGAACGAGGAGAATGAGTGACGATACTGAAATTTCCTCAAGGGTTGTTCGGAAAGCAGCAATGAGAGCAGGAGGAAGGTCCCGTATAAACCCAACAGTGTCAGAAACAAGCACATCATGTCCATCTGGAAGTTCAACCTTGCGAACGTATGTGTCAAGAGTTGAAAAGAGCTGGTCCGCAACATACAAGTTTCGTCCATGACTCAATTGCTGTAAAAGAGTAGATTTCCCACTATTTGTATAACCGGTCAGTGCTACAGTCGGTATTCCCGCTTTTTCACGTCTATACCGTTGGAATGTCCTCCTCTTCCTAACCTTTACGAGCCTCTCGTTAATATCCCGCACCCGTCGTTCGAGTTTGCGGCGATGGCGCTCAAATTCCGTTTCGCCTGGGCCACGGGTACCTATGCCTGCTCCAAGCCGGGACATTTGGCGCCCTAAACCTTTCAGATGTGGTATTTCGTATTGGCACATGGCCAGCTCTATCTGCAAACGGGCCTCTGTTGTTCTCGCCCTTCTCTCAAATATTTTCATAATGACAAAAGGACGATCCCAGATCTCAATCCCTAATATTTGCTGCAAATTCAGCCGTTGTCCCGGAGTAAGCTGTTCGTTGCAAACGAACAGATCCGCCTTTACCTCTTTACAGAAGAGGGCGCTCTCTTCTGCCTTTCCCTTGCCCAGCATATAGGCTGGGTCAGGCTTGTCTCTTCTTTGAATAACCTCACCTGCCACATCTATGTTCAGATTTACAAGAAGCATCTTCAGCTCGTCTAAAAGGATTCGTGGGGTATAGTCCTGGGCAGGTACATCGAGAGCAGCAACAACTGCTCGTTGATGACGCGCCCGGCCGTCTATGTCAATCACTCTTTTCAAGATTTTCTAAAGCCTCGTACACTCTATCCAAAAACTGTTGCCGGCTATCTTTGGCAGACAGGCCTGTCTCCAATTCCCTGGGGTAGATGGCCTCGCCGAAAGTCACTTGGATGCGGTTCGGCCGTACAAAACTCGCTCCGGGAGGCATGGACTCGAAGCTCCCTTTAATAAAGGCAGGGATAACTGGCGCACCGCTCTTCATGGCGATTAACGCTACCCCTCCTTGCAAGGGCTGAAGTTTGCCATTAAGGGATCTGGCTCCTTCTGGAAAAAGAAGCACATTTTCTCCTTTTTCCAATAAGTCCAAAAAGGCTTTCAGGGCTGCTCCTGCACTTTGCTGATCCTGTTTCTTTACAGGAATGGCCCCCAGTGTCCGTATTAGCAGACTCATCCCCAAGGTTGAAAAAAGTTCTGATTTGGCCAGATATCGCAAGCGTCTTGGAAATAAAGCCCCTATTATGATTGGGTCAAGGTTGCTGCAATGGTTAGCCACTACAATTACAGGATCTTCTTTGGGCAAACTCGCGAGCCAGCGGACAGAAAGACGATTATAAAGCTTAAGAACAATAAAGCAGAATATTTTTGTCAGTGTATAAAATAAGTGCCTCATAGAACCACCTGATTGCTATTTTCCTTTACTAATCGAACAAGATAATCAACAACTTCATCCTCTGTCATAGAAGACGTATCAACAAAAATTGCATCTGAAGCCTGGCACAATGGCGCTATTTCGCGATTTGAATCAAACTGGTCACGATTCTGGATCTGTCGCAGCACCTCATCAAATGATACTTTTTCTCCCCGCTCTAACAGCTGCAAGTGCCGTCTTTTCGCACGGACGCTGTCACTGGCGGTAAGGTATATTTTAATAGTTGCGTCAGGGAAGACCACAGTACCCATATCTCTTCCATCAGCTACTAGCCCCCCTTCTTCTGCCTGCTCACGCTGAATGGAAAGCAGACAGCGCCTGACTGTCGGCAGTGCGGCATAGCTAGAAACAATACTATCAACCCTTGGAGAACGAATATGTTCAGTTACGTCTGCACCGTTAATATAAACACAGCCATCGCTCAGAGAAACTTTGATCTTAGAAAGAATTTCCGTCAGATAAGGGCTTTCTACTGGTTCGAAACCCATCGCGTTCAAATAAAAGGCCAATGCCCTGTAGATCGCGCCTGTGTCAAGATAATCCAACCCTAGAAGTTCTGCTACTTTTTTTGCAACAGAGCTTTTGCCTGCCCCCGCTGGTCCGTCAATCGCAACAACAAGATTTTTCATTATCATTGATTGCAATTCTCCCATCTCTTCAAAGAAGCATACGCTGCAGCATATGTGCGCAGACATGAATTCCTTCATGTTGGAAAGTTTCCCCATTTCATTACGAGATTTAGACGATACCGCCACGCTCTATTTTCTTTAAAAGCTCGTCTCGAGAAAGCTTTATAGTTTGTCCTTTATTAAGATTTCGCAACTCCATTCTACCAATTCTACGCCGAATAAGCACCATTACCTTATACCCTAGATGCTCAGCCATTAAACGAACCTCTCTTTTCAGACCTTCAGTGATCGACACTGTGACCCATCGGCCATAAGGTGGTCTGCAAAGTGGTTGGACGGAAAGGGGGTGTACAAATCCCCCTTCTATTTCAAAGCCCTTAAGCCACAACTTCATTTTTTCTACCGTCAACTCTTCGTTTAACAGTACCTCGTAATCTCTTTTTATATTTGACGAAGGGTGCATAAGAAAGTGAGCGAAATCCCCGTCGTTCGTTAAGACGAGCAATCCTTCGCTTTCTTTATCAAGACGCCCTACCGGAAAAAGACGAAACTTTGAGTAGGCGGGGGGGAGGACATCGATCACTGTCATGTCAAAGCGGTCTTCCACCGCACAAACGACCCCCTGAGGTTTATTCATTACTATGTAGACCCTGCTCTCCGGAGACACTTCTTTTCCGTCAAGGGTTACTGTGTCCGTTTCTTCTACTGTGGTAGAGAGATCGCGGACAACCCTTCCATTCAAGGCTACGCGGCCTGATAAGACAAACTCTTCTGCCTTTCTGCGGGATGCAAGGCCGCATGAAGCAAGATACTTGTTCAATCTAATTGCCATTGGTTAGTGTTCGCTCTCCTCCACACTGTATTCTTCCACTTCTTCGAGAGTGGGAAGTTCCGCTATTGACTCAAGACCAAAATGTTCAAGAAAAGTTTCGGTAGTCCTGTAAAGCAAGGGAGATCCTGTCCCTCGCCTTCGCCCCGCAATACGTATAAGGCCATGGGAAAGAAGGGTTTCAAGTACCCGTTCACACCTGACCCCTCTGATTTCTTCAATTTCCGCCCTCGTAACTGGCTGGTTATAGGCTATTACAGCAAGACTTTCAACAGCTGCGCGGCTTAACCGCACTTTTTGACGTAATGCCGTTTCTCTGAAAATAGCCACGGTTTCGGCAAACTCAGGATCTGTGCATAGTTCCCAACCCTCTGCCACTTTTCGCAGGGTAATTCCATGACCCTGGGCATAATGGTCTGAAAGCTCTCCTAACGCTGAGCATACAGCTTCCAGAGATTCATCCAAATGCGTAGACAGTTCCTTCTCTGACACTGGTGTAACAGCGACAAAAAGGAGAACCTCAACGTGTTTGGCTAGAGATGATAACATCTCCAAACAACTCCTTTTGTGTAATGGATATGAGTCCAGTCCTAGCCATTTCCAGAAGAGCCAGGATCGTAACCACAAGAACAGAACGAGTGGAAGTCCCTTTGAGAACGTGAGAAAGGGATAAAGAGGAATAATCTTCTAAATACGCTCTGAGCTCTTCTATTTTTCTGTCGATTTGTATTTCTTCAGGCACTGCCGCAGGAATTCCCCGCCAGTTTCCAATGGATTGTTTTTCTATATTCGACAATGGCTCTTCTCTGCTAGGGGCAGCGATCAGCTGCCACCAGAGATGGCTTAAACTGTAAAGATCTCCCAGGTCGTAAGATGGGACTTCCTCAACATCAGCTGCTCTCTTAAAGAAATTATCCTGCTCCTCTTTTTTTTCTATAAGGCGAAAAGCTGCCTCACGATAGGGTCTGTACCGCAAAAGGTGCCCCAACAACTCTTCTTCAGAAATAGGATCTTCGGGAGGGGAGCTTTCTTCCCCATCAGTCTTATGCTGACCAGGCAATAGCGCCATAATCTTTTCAAGAACCAGCCCTGCTGCAAGAGAAAGAAACTCTGCCACCACATATATAGACACCTTTTTAGAATGGGACAGATAGGCCCCGTAAATATTAACCAGGTCTGAAACCTTTATCTGAGTGGCTTCAAACTGGCGACTCTCTACGAGATAACAAAGAAGATCTAAAGGCCCTGAAAATCCCTCTATCTCTACCTGGAGGGGGAAGGTCCCTTTTTCCACACTCTATCTCCCCTATCCCCTGGGGACAAAACCAATAGAATTTACTATCTCGTCGATGGTTTGCTGAGCTAAAATCTGTGCTCTTTCTGCGCCAGCCAGTATGATATTCCTCAAGTTCTCAGAATGGGATTCGTAATATCGGCGTCGCTCATGGATAGGTTCCATCACCCGCTTTACATGCTCCATAAGCATTTTTTTACACTGAACGCACCCTATTCCCGCTGTAGTACATCCTTTTATAATTTCTTTATGCTGTTCCTTGTCATCATTAAAAACTTTGTGCAGATCCCAGACTGGGCATTTTTCCGGATCCCCAGGATCTGTTCTGCGCTCTCTAGCGGGATCTGTAATCATGGTCCGAATCTTATTCCACATTTCTTCTGGAGAGTCAGCTATATCTATGCTGTTTCCATAAGATTTGCTCATTTTTCGACCGTCTGTACCTGGTACCTTGGGAGTCGGTGTCAAAAGCATTTGCGGCTCAGGGAGTATTTCTCCATAAAAATTATTGAAACGACGGGCCAGCTCTCTACTGATCTCAAGATGGGCGCTCTGATCCTCCCCTACCGGAACCATCTCTGCCTTGTAAAGAAGAATATCTGATGCCATAAGAACTGGATAACCCAAAAAAGCATAGGTACCTAAGTCTTTATTCTGTATGTTTAATATCTGCTCTTTGTAGGTTGGATTCCGCTGAAGCCAGCCAAGAGGGGTTATCATGGATAAAGCCAAATGGAGCTCAGCATGCTGGGGAACATGAGACTGCACAAAAATTGTACTCTTTTCAGGGTCAAGACCAGCCGCAAGCCAATCTAAAAGAACCTCCTTGCAGTTTTTTCGAATCCTGCTGCTATCTGCGTAATCAGACATCAAAGCATGCCAGTCAACAATACAGTAAAGACATTCGTATTCGTTCTGAAGGCGCACCCAATTTGTTAGAGCCCCGGCCAAATGGCCCAAATGAAGTTTTCCTGTAGGTCGCATGCCGCTGAAAACTCTTTTTGCCATGTTTCTCCACCTCATTTATTTGAAATAAAATTAAAAAATAATCTTTGACTACTGTTATTTTACTCGATTTGAAGTCTGTTAGGGCCTTTATCTTTAAGTTGTACTACAGGAAGATTAGAGAGGGCCATCAGCCTGCAAAGGGCGGCCAACGAATATCGCTCCATTTCGCCGTGATCCACAACACAAAGGGCCATGCCCAAAGAGCATGCATCCAAGATCTGATGATACTTCATGTCAGCGGTAATATAGACATCAGCGCCCTTATCAAGGGCGGCAGTCCAGAGATCACCACCGGATCCGCCGCAGAGGGCAGCAGTCTTCACAATTCTATCTGGTTCCCCATATCCGGTCACCCATGACAGATTCCAGTCATTGCGAAGCTTAACCATCAAATTTTGCAGGGAACAAGGTTTTAGCAAAGATCCCCATGCCCCAAGCCCCTCAGAGTTTTCCATTGGAAGCAAAGGGAGAAAGCCCTCTTTCAGCAAAGGTCTTGCAAGCTGTACATTAACGCCTTCACGCGCCTTGTCCCAGTTAGTGTGCACGCTGATGACAGCTATACCATACTCAAGGGCCTTCTGAATAACCAGAGAGACAGGGCTTTCAAGATCGATAGTTTTCAGCGGCGAGAAAATAAGAGGGTGATGCACCACGAGACAATCACATTTTTCACCTCTAGCCTCTTCTAAAACATGTACGTCTGGATCCAGGGCCACTCCTATTTTTGAAGCCCTCCACTGCGAGCTTCCTACCATAAGACCAACATTATCCCATGGTTCTGCAAGACTCAGGGGAGCAAAGGTATTGATATGATTTATAATATCAATTACTAGCATCTTTTCACCTCCAAGTTCCTACTTTACGGCAATCAAACTATATAAAAAATGCCGCTTCCTACAGGGAAACGGCATTAACCTTCAATGGTGGGCCTACCTGGACTCGAACCAGGAACCTTCCGGTTATGAGCCGGTGGCTCTAGCCACTTGAGCTATAGGCCCTAAAAGAACGCTGACCATTATACGCCCCTTCCCCCTCTAATTGCAACCCCTGCTTCGTCAAAATTACCCTTTAGCAATTAAAAGGGGGATTCCAGCCAAAGAGAATCTATTCCTCTACTGTTATGCAGGCTACTGGACAGCTATCTGCTGCATCCTTAGCACATTCTGCACCTTCCGGCTTCATTACCTTTGCAACCCCGGCATCTTCATCTAAAGAAAACACCTCGGGGCAAATCTGAGCGCACACACCGCAACCGATGCACTCATTTTGATCGAGACTTACACGCATGAAGACCGGTCACCTCCTCCTGAAGCAGGATTTTATATCAGGTCGATGCATGAGTCAAACTTTGTCCTCAAACTTATTTCCAAAAAGCCACTTCCGGAGTAGACTTACCCATACTTTTCAGGCTGAATAAAGCTGTATAGTCAGACACAGCCTTTATCTCTGGTTCCGCAGAAGCAAGGAAAACTCCTATGCCGCATACTTCTGCGCCAAATTCTTTGGCAACAAGCAGCATCCCCGCCGCTGTGCTTCCGCCCCTCATAAAATCGTCAACTATCAAGACTCTGCTGCCACGTTCCAGTTGCTTTGTTCCCATATACATTGCTCTCACTTCCCCTGTTTTTGTCGGGAAATGAACGGCTACGGCAGAACCATCACTGGGACGGTTGCGGAACCGGCAAACTGCAAGGGGAACGCCGAGAGCATGGGCAGTAAAGAGCCCCAGAGGAATTCCCTTAACTTCAGTTGTCATAACGATATCAGGTTTCGTTGCCTGGAAATACGTCGCCATAATAAGCCCAAGACGTGACGCATAATAGGGATTAAACAGAATATCGCTGTAATAAATAAGCCCGCCGGGTAAAATTCGATCCTCTTGGGAAAGCAGGTCTTTGATCTCCAAAAAAAGCTGGCCTTTTACATTTTCAGACATAGAGGGGATAAAAGAAGCTCCGCCTGTACGGCCTCTGTCTACCTGTATGCCCCCAAGACCTTCCTGGGTCAGCGCCGAATCAATCAGTACCACGTCATCACTTATAACAGTTTTTGAAACGCCAAAATCGTTCGAAAGAGCTGTGAGTGAAATTTGCCGAGACGGCGTTGTCAAAAAACGGCATACAGTCCTGATGAGACGTTCCGTTCTCTGTCCTTTCAACGATCATCACTCCAAAATAAGATTTGTTGGATCCATTCCATCTTTTCAAATTGTGAGAGCTTAACCGGTTTACCATTTGCCGGGAACAAGGCGAAAACACTGCTTCCGCTGCCAGACAACCCATAGCCCAATGCATTGGAACTCTCACATTCATTAAAAAAAGCTTCATATTCAGGATGTTGTTCCGCCAGCCAAGGATAAAAATCATTGGGTAGAAACCCTACATTTTCTCCCCTCAGAAGACTTTGGTAGATTTTTTCCACCTCTGCCAGGCCAGTCCACTCATTACAGGGGAAACTGCCCCCCTTATCCACTCCGTAAAAGGCATCTACACCTGCGTAGGCAAGGGACGTAGACACCCCCCATCCAGGGATGGCGACAACTATCTGCATGGGCGGCAACGGCCCTCTGCAAGCTGATTTTTCTCCTTTCCCCACAACAAGGGAAAGGAAATATCTGCTGTAAAGGAAGGAAACATCTGAACTGATCTTTTCAAGAATATCGGAAGTCACTTCGCTTCCTTCGAAAAGCCGAGCCCATCGCAAGAAAGAAGCCGCATTGCCGCTCCCAGCCCCCAACCCTGTTCCAGGCGGGATCTGCTTAGCGAGGGCAACATGTAAACCAGGAAGACTCCATCCTTTACTTTCAAGACACTCTATTGTCTTTTCTACAATATTTTTCCCATCTATGACGATATGGCCAGTTGTGGCAATTTCCCTGACATTATTATCTTTATATGTAGAAATTGTCAATGACTCCATCGCCGGTAAACGTAAAAACAGGGAGACCAGGTTATGATAGCCATCTCCCCTTTTTTCTGTAATTCTCAAGGTGAGGTTTAATTTCCCATCAGAAGAAAGGGTGTATCGCATATTATCGACCTCCATATCCCACAGCAGGCAAAAAAATACCCCGGCGTGTTGAACGCCAGGGTTTTGTTGCATTACAAGGTTTATTATGTATTGTTACCGGACATAGGCTCTAATTCTACTTCTTTTGTTAGTAGTTCCGCATAACTGAACGAAACCTTACTGTCTTGAGACTCCACATAGAGGGTAAATAGATTCGGATAAACCTCAAGAACAACTCCCTGTTTCTCTTCAATTTTGCGACGTCCTTTGGATGTCCGGTACTTCACGCGCATTCCCTTGTACAATGCTACTTGCTCACGAATTGAGGCAAGATTTCCAGCCATCCAGGGTCACCTCTATTATAAATAAGTTTCACGAATTATAACACAAAAATGCAAAAAACACAAACAATATGGCTGGAGTCTTGCAATTTTGTTACCTTATTTTTGACTTTTTTGTTCCAGTTTATGAAGAAGCAAGACTCGTTTCTCCCCCACTCGACGAGTATACCCCCTGGCATCCAAATACTCGAGAAGGGGAAGAACGAATTTTCTGCTGCTTCCAGTTATATCACGAACTGCAGCGATAGTGATGTCATCTTTGATCTCTTTAACAATTGTAATAAACTTCTCCTCTACATCTTTCGCCAAAACAAACTTTCCGCCAATAACGAAGGCCTCCCCCCGTTCCCGTAAATCCTTCAAGAAAAGAGAGAATTCCTTTTCTCCCATGGAAAGACCATGCTGCAGCTCATCTATAAGGGGCAGCTGAAATTCAAGGTTCCCGCAAAAAATCTTGAACTCGTCAAGCTTTTTAAAGAAAGCGCTGTCGTCCTGAGGAACAAAATCAGGCAAGCGCATCATGTTGCTATCAATAACAAAAATATTTTTCTGCGCCATGAAGTCGATCAACAAACGAGCCGTTTTTCTCTCTATACTTTTAAGGGGGCCGGTAAGTATATCGTCGATCATTGCGCCAGCCTGGTGAGGGCGTTCTTCGTGAAATGCTTTCAAGAAGGCAGCAATATCATGCTGGTAGTGGGCGAAGGTATCCTGAGACATATAGCAATCCACCCCCGAGGCCAGCAGAACTATCTTGTTATCCTTTTGCAGCTGACGAGCCATTTCGTCCACATCAGCGGGAAGTTCCTGCAAATCCACAAGGATATCTTCTCTGGAAATGCTTCCATGGAAACGCACCAGAATTTCCATTCTTTCTTTTGGCCCCTTTGCGTCACGCAACTCTTCAAGACACTGTTTATAAGCACCTTTAGCCCCTTTCCCCTTGGGTTTTTTACCGTAAGCAAAGAGGATTCTTCCGCCGCCGATGGTTACCAGCGGACTGTAGAAACGAATGACAAATCGCTGATCTATGGTGGCCACAACGCCTTCTTCCATAACCAATTGAGCAACAGCTGATTCCCCAGGTAAAAGAGACGTTTTATCAAAAAGTGAAACCCGGGCAATCACATCAGCCGTCCCAACATGAAGGCGTACCCGCTGCCAATGCTTTAAGGGTTCCGAAAAGGAGGTGAGAAGAGAAAGTTCAACATCAAAACATCTGGTCTCTCTGTAAACATCACGGGCACAAACTACATCTCCACGAGTCAGCTCATCTAAAGAAACGCCCGACAGACTCATGGCTACACGCTGGCCAGCACAGGCAACATCCACAGTATGGCTGTGCACCTGTACACTTCGAACCCGTACATCCTGATCTGCGGGAAGAATTGAAACTTCCATCCCGGGCCCTACTTGCCCCTTATAGGCCGTACCGGTAACGACCGTTCCAAAGCCTGAAATGGGAAAGGCCCTGTCAATGGGCATAAAAAAAGGCCCCCGCCTTGTACGAGGCTGAACCCTATCTATTAATTTAGCTAATTCCTCCATAAGAAGGGGAATATTTTTATTTGTCACTGATGAAACGGGGACTACCACCTTCCCCTCAAGAAAAGTACCTTGCACAAAATCAGTAACGTCGGCAATAGCAAGCTCCAAAAGCTCTTCATCAACCAGATCAGCCTTAGAAATGACAATGACACCGTCATGCACTCCAAGAAGATTGAGAATGGCCAAATGCTCTCGTGTCTGGGGCATAACTCCCTCATCTGCAGCCACAACAAGCATAACGGCATCAATGCCTGACGCGCCGGCCACCATTTGACGAATAAACTTCTCATGTCCTGGCACATCTACTATGCTCACAACGCGGCCATCATGAAGCTTAAGAGGGGCAAAGCCCAATTCTATGGTTATGCCTCTCTTTTTCTCTTCATTCAGCCTATCACAACTTACCCCCGTCAGCGCCTTTACCAGAGTAGTCTTTCCGTGATCGATATGGCCGGCTGTTCCTAGAACGAGAGATATTTCCTTCTCATTCACCTTTCTTCACCTCCAGCAGCCACGCCAGCCCCTGAAGAATCCGCTCAACATCTTTGTCCATCAGAGTCCTCACATGAAAGATCAGTGAGTCTTCACTGGCTCCCGCAACTATAGGCATCTCTGCCTGACGCAACAGGGTCTGAAGAGTGCCGGCACTTCCAATGTGTTGAATTTTCAATGCCACCCCATATCCTTTAAGCCTGGTTACCGGGAAGGCCCCCCCGCCAACAGCATCGTTTACTTCGACCACGGCTGGCTCCAGATGGGGAAAGGTTTTTTTGATCTTACGGCGTAGAGCCTGGGCTTTTTTCCTGAGATCTTCCACCTTTAATGTAAGCATGCTCAATGTGGGAATTTCATTCCATCGCCCCTGCAAATACATTCGAAGAACTTTTTCAAAGGCGGCCAGCGTCATCTTGTCTACACGCAACGCACGCAAAAGAGGATAGGTGCGAAGTCTGTCAATGAGGCTTTTTTTGCCCACAACCGCTCCTATTTGGGGACCTCCCAGCATCTTGTCTCCTGAAAAGGTGACGAGATCCACTCCCGCCATAATACAATCCTTTACAGTGGGTTCTCCGCAAAGTCCCCACGGAGAAAGGTCTATAAGAACCCCGCTTCCCAAATCCTCCATAAAGATTACGTTTTTTTCCCGGGCCAAATGGCTCAGTTCTTCCCGAGGCACAGAGGAAGTGAACCCCTCGATTCTGAAGTTTGAAGGGTGCACCTTCAGCACCATGGATGTTTCATCTGTAAATGCCTGCCCATAGTCTTTCAGATGGGTACGGTTTGTAGCGCCAACTTCTACTAACCTAGCCCCTGAAAAGGCCATAATATCCGGGATTCTGAAGGAACCACCTATCTCCACCAGTTCTCCCCGTGAAACAATAACTTCTTTTTCCCTTGCCAGAGCCGCCAGGCATAAAAGGACAGCTCCCGCATTATTATTCACAACAACAGCAGCTTCTGCGCCTGTAAACTGACAAAGGAGCCATTCTACATGGGCGTTACGCTGCCCTCTTTTGCCTTCTTTTAGGTCAAACTCAAGGGTGTTATAGCGCGCCGCAACCTGACAAACTGCTTCCACGGCCTCAATAGGCAGGCAGGAGCGTCCCAGATTAGTGTGCACAACCACCCCAGTGGCGTTCACTATAGGCTGTAAACTGAGAGCAACTCGCCCTTTCAAAACAGCAATTGCTCTTTGATTAATTCCGTCTATGGATGTTTCTACTGCTTCGTCATGGAGAACGGCTTTTCGCGTTTCCGCCAAAATAGAAGAAAACACATTTTTAACCATTTCTCGCCCCAGCTGCTCCTCATAAAAAAGAACCCATGGCTCACTCAGCAACTCGTCCATTGCGGGAAGATTTTTTAAAATTTTGTTCTTATCTGATTCCACCGCAGCTCCCTGCCTTCCTAATGGCATCGTCTATGCCCTTCATCTATAAACTAGAAAAAAACAAGAGAATGGGATACATTATAATTATTATTCCTAAAAACTGTATCGCTCTCTATATAGGCACTATTCTAACCGATAATGAAGATTAACCGCGCAAGGAGGCAAACATAAATTCATAAAGCTTCCCTTGCCGCAGCCCATATAACAAGAATGGAGGAATCAACAATGACAAAGAAAATTGATGCCCGAGGAAAAGCATGCCCCCAGCCGGTCATGATGACTAAGGAGGCCGTAGAAAAAGGAGAAAGGGACCTTGTTATTTATCTTGACAACCCTGTAGCCGCATCGAATGTACAGCGTTTTCTTTCAAAACAGGGATTTTCCATGTCCCTCCGGGATGAAGAAGGCCACATAATTATAGAAGCCAAGGCACAGGGGAACCTTTCTCCTGTTCCTACCCCAGTACAAGCCCAGGACGACAAAACAGCGATTTTGATCACCCGAATCATTCTGGGCGGAAAAGACGCAGAGCTTGGAGAAGTTCTCATCAAAGGCTTTTTAGGAACTCTTGCCCAGCTTGAAGTTCCACCTGCATCCATAGCCCTTATGAACGAAGGCGTTAAGCTTGCCAACAAAGGAACACCCACATGCGAGCACCTTCAAGAAATAGCAGCAAAGGGAACGACAGTGCTCGTGTGCGGCACATGTACCAATCATTTTGGAATAACGGATAACGTTGGCGTAGGCACTATTTCAAACATGTTTGAAATCACTGACACTCTGCTTAAAGCCGCAAAAGTAATATCCTTTTAGAGTTGCCTGATCATCCAGCATTGCTTTAGAGCCGTAACGGAAGAGAGCTAAACACCATGTTTAAAAGAAGGGACGCGGCCTCTTCCGTATTTTTTTCTGGAGTGAGAGCTTCAAATAAATCTTTGTACTTCTCGACCTCCGGAACGTAAACGATCTCGAAATCTTCACCAGTCTCGTCTCTGCTCGCATGAGGGGCTGTTTCATCAAAAATAACCAGCCAACCGGGAAAGGTTATGCCCATAACCGCCCAATCCATTTCGGGAACTTCTGCCAATGGGCCCAACACTGTGGATGATTTATGGACAAGCTCGTCGTTCTCCAGCCATACTCCTAGTTTTTCCGCTTCATTCCCCACCAATAGAACGAGGAGTCCACTTTGATCATCTGCCGCATAAACTCTCAACATGTTTTTTATGCAATACACATAGGATGATGACACCTCGGATACGTAATCGAGATAGTTCCTGAGATCTTTCTCCACTTCCAACTCATAGCCTTTGGGCGGTCTGGTTTTTTCTGCATAAAACCGGGGGATCTCAAATAAGAGATGTTGAAATAAGTCTTCGTTAGCGTTAGAAAATTTCAGCAACCAATACACTGTCCTCTTCCTTCCTTCCTAAACTTATTGTATTTTTGGAGCTAGATAATGAGCGACCATATAGCGTTGGCCACTCTCATACCCTTTCTGGAAAGAGCCAGAGACGTCCCGTTCATGAGAAGGCAATCTTCTGGCACATTTTGCAGATCACTGAGGATGCTATTAAAGAGTTTATCCCCGAACCGCTGTGTAAAAAGAGAGATATCAATACCCTGAGAAGTTCGCAAAGCTAGTACAGCAAATTCTCTACCCCTTTTTTCTAAGTCGAGGCGCTCTTTCCCCTCTACTGCTGATTTATCTTGAGATATCCTGTCCACGTACTCAGCTAGGGTTCTTACATTCCAGAAACGGACCCCATCATTATAGCCCCACGCCGAAGGGCCGAGGGGCAATACGTTCTTTTGGAACCAGTACGCTTGATTGTGACGACACTCACAGCCAGGTTTGGCAAAGCTCGCAATCTCATATTGAGAAAAGCCTTTTTCTTCCAGATACCACTGAGACCATCGATAATGACCATATCCATTCTGCAGACCGGAAGGAGGCATTTTCCCCCAGACAGAGCCCTCTTCTATAGAAAGCTGGTAGATCGAAAGGTGCGATACTCCTGAATGGACCAGACCAGAAAGGGAGTGGTGCCATTTTTTAAGAGACTGGCCTGCAAGTCCGAACATGAGGTCGCCGCTTACATTAAAACCATATTTTAAAAGCTGATCAACAGCCCATAGGGCCCGTGCTGCGGTATGATGCCTTTTTAGCCATAGAAGTTCATCGTCCCATAGACTTTGTATCCCTAGACTAACCCTTGTTACACCCCAATCCTTCCACAAAGCCATATGCTCCACTGAGAGGGATTCAGGATTGGCCTCGATTGAAATTTCTGTATCCAAACAAAGTTCAAGGTGGGTCACAAGGGATTCTATAAGTCTCTGCCACTGCAATACCGAAAGGCACGTGGGTGTGCCCCCCCCTACATATAAAGTGTGGATAAGGGGCTTTTCGCCATATTGGCGATCCCACCACCGCAACTCCTTCTCTATAGATCGAACATAAGCATCTTTTTCATCGTCTGTCCCTCTCTGGCTATAAAAAGCACAATAGGGACATTTTACAGAACAAAAAGGAACATGAAGATAAACAGAAAGGGGGTCTATTGTTCATCCTCCTCGTCAACCTTGAGAAAAGCAAGGAACGCTTCCTGAGGAATTGAAACCTTCCCCAACTGCTTCATTCGTTTTTTTCCTTCTTTCTGTTTTTCAAGCAGTTTTCTCTTTCGAGAAATATCTCCGCCATAACATTTAGCCAAAACATCTTTACGAAGGGCTTTAACATTCTGCCGAACGATAACTCTTCGTCCTACAGACGCCTGGATCGGCACCTCAAAAAGCTGTCGTGGAATAAGCTCTTTCAGTTTTCTTACCACTGCCTGTCCCCGATGAAATGCCGCATCTTTGTGACAAATAAATGAAAAGGCATCGGCTGCTTCTCCGCTGATAAGCACGTCTACGCGCACCAGGTCTGCCGCACTATACCCGCGATAGTCGTAATCGAGTGATGCAAAACCCCGAGTTTGTGATTTTAGTTTATCATGAAAATCAAGTATAAATTCGGCTAAGGGCAAATCATAGACTAAACGAACCCTCTCCGGGGAAAGATAATCCATGGATACGTAGTTTCCACGCTTATCCTGGCAAAGCTGCATAGCTTTCCCTACAAACTCTGAGGGCAAAAAGGTTGTAAGGCGAATAATGGGCTCGCGCACCTCTTCAATTTCTGATATGTCGGGAAAATCCGAAGGTCGGTGGGCCTCTATAATATCTCCCTCTTTTGTAGTTATTTCATATAGAACGTTAGGAGCGGTAGCCACAAGGTCTACGCCAAATTCTCTGTGCAGACGCTCTTTCGCCACGTCCATGTGCAATAGTCCCAGAAAGCCGCATCTGAAGCCAAATCCAAGGGCCTCGGAAGATTCTGGCTCGAAGGTAATGGATGAGTCGTTTAGGGTCAGTTTTTCAAGGGCATCACGAAGCTGAGGATAATCATCTCTCTCCACAGGGTAAAATCCACAGAAAACAACTGGCTTTACCTTCTTGTACCCTGGCAATTGTTTGACCGCTGGTTTCTCATAATCAGTAATGGTATCTCCCACATGGGCCTCAGCTACTGTTTTGATATTGGCTATGACATATCCCACTTCCCCGGCTGAAAGGGTTTCCACAGGTTCGAAAAGAGGTCTGAAAACTCCCACTTCCTCTATTTGATAAGACGAGCCCGTCACCATGAAACGAACATTCTGGCCAGCCGTAATGGTGCCATTTACAACCCTGACATAACAGATAACACCACGATAATTGTTATAAACGGAGTCGAAGATCAACGCCTGAAGGGGGGCTTCCGTATCTCCTTCTGGTGCCGGAACCTGGGCTACAATCCGTTCAAGAATATCCTGTATGCCTATTCCTTCCTTGGCGCTTGCTAAAATAGCGCCATCAGCGTCTATACCGACAACTTCCTCTATTTCTTTTTGAACCGATTCCGGGTGGGCTGATGGAAGGTCAATTTTGTTGATGACCGGTATTATTTCAAGCCCCTGGTCTACCGCCATATAGGCATTGGCCACCGTCTGGGCTTCCACGCCCTGGGATGCATCAACCACAAGCAGAGCCCCTTCACAGGACGCAATAGACCTGGACACTTCGTAGGTAAAATCCACGTGTCCTGGGGTGTCGATCAGATTCAGTATGTATTCGTTGCCGTCCTTACTCTTATAACT
This sequence comes from Aminobacterium sp. UBA4987, assembly GCF_002396985.1. Classification (NCBI taxonomy): domain Bacteria; kingdom Thermotogati; phylum Synergistota; class Synergistia; order Synergistales; family Aminobacteriaceae; genus Aminobacterium; species Aminobacterium sp. UBA4987. The sequence goes on along the minus strand of NZ_DGZF01000009.1, from coordinate 565,634 downwards.
CATTCTCACCGGCACAAGTTTGATGGTTATTCCCCGTTCTCGCTCCAGATCAAGGGAATCAAGAAGCTGAGCCTTCATTTTTCTAATTTCCACCGTCCCTGTATATTCAATAAGACGGTCGGCCAGCGTTGACTTCCCATGGTCAATATGGGCGATAATACAAAAGTTGCGTATTCTAGAAAGACTCATATTTAAACTATTCCCTCCGCTTCTCCTCTTTCGAAGGCAGTTGTCTCTTCATTTTTAACAAAATTCCGAACCATATACACTATAATTATTACAAACCACCATTCTACAATTATAGATGAACATATATTATACAGAAACAAATGACATTATACCCGAAAAGACATTCCAAACATATTTCTTGATAATGCCTCTGACTTGCCATCAGACAGAGACAATAAAAAGGCTGGGAAGCCTTTTTTCCCATACATAAACGCCCTTTCGCAATCTCTCGAAACAGAAGAGGTAAAGGTTGACATTTTTCAGGCTAAGAATAATAATGTAAGCATATACCCTTTTTGGAGGTGCCTTACATGGTAAAAAAAGAGCTTTTATATGAAGGAAAAGCCAAAAAAATGTACAAAACAGATGATCCAAATATGATTATTGTAGAGTACAAAAATGACCTCACGGCGTTCAATGCCCTGAAAAAGGATTCTATTGAAGGGAAAGGTTCCCTCAACAACGCTATTAGTGCTTCTCTTTTCGAGTATATGAACGAAAATGGCATACCGAACCATTTTATCCAGAAAATTGACGATACTCACCAGATTGTAAAAAAAGTAAGAATCCTTCCCGTCGAAGTCGTGGTTCGGAACATTACCACCGGAACCCTTTGCAAACGCCTTGGCATCGAAGAAAACATCCGTCTCCCCCGTCCCCTAATAGAATTCTATTACAAAAATGACCAGCTCGGCGATCCCCTTATCCTTGAAGACCATGCCGAACTCTTTGGCTGGGCTACAAAAGAACAAATTTCCTTTATGAAAGAAACATCTTTGAAAGTCAATACACTGATGAGTGCCTATTTTGACACTCTGAATATCATTCTGGTGGATTTCAAGCTTGAGTTCGGGGTGGATGCAAATGGCACTATTCTTCTGGCCGACGAAATGTCACCAGACACCTGCCGTTTTTGGGATAAGACCACAATGAAAAAACTTGACAAAGACAGATTCCGGAAAGATCTTGGCGATGTTCTAGGCGCATACAGAGAGATCTGGCGTCGTATTTCTGAAAAGGAGGCAAATTAAATGACCTTTAACGTAAAGCTTTTAGTCTATCCAAAAGAAGAGGTGCTTGATTCTCCGGGAAAAGCCGTTGCCGGCTCCCTTTTATCTTTAGGGTATTCTTCTGTAAAAAACGTGCGCATTGGACGCTATATCCAGCTATTGATCAATAGCGACACGGCAGAAGAGGCACGTCAGCAAGTGGAAAAGATGTGTGATGATCTTCTTGTAAATTCCCTTATTGAGGAATTTACCATTATTTCAGTGGAGGCATAGCCGTGAAAGCATGTGTAGTGGTCTTTCCTGGAAGCAACTGCGACCAGGATGTAGTCTATGCCCTGCGCCATGTAGTTCAGGCCACAGTAGAAACTGTGTGGCATAAAGAAAAGAACCTGCCAGCAAACACGGACCTTGTTGTTCTGCCAGGAGGCTACTCCTACGGTGACTATCTTCGCACTGGCGCTATGGCTGCACGCTCTCCAATTATGGATGCCATTCGTGAGTATTCTGAAAAGGGGGGGCTCCTTCTTGGTATTTGTAACGGTTTTCAGATACTTACAGAGGCCGGTCTTCTGCCTGGAGTGCTTCTTGCGAACAAATTTCTTCGTTTTATCTGCAGCCCCTGTTATTTGAAGGTAGAACGCAATGACACACCCTTTACCCTTCGCTACTCTAAAGGACAGGTAGTTCAGTTCCCCATCGCCCATCATGAAGGGCTTTTTTATCTTCCGGAAGAAGATTTGAAAGTACTGGAAAAAAATAATCAGGTGGTGTTCAGATATGCTTCCCGCGATGGAGAAATAGCTGAGCAGCACAACCCAAACGGAGCTTTACACCATATTGCAGGGATTACCAATGAAAAAGGAAATATCTTAGGTCTTATGCCTCACCCGGAACGAGCCAGCGAACTGCTTTTAGGCGGAGACGACGGAGCTGTAATGTGGCAATCGATCAAAGCATGGATCAAAAAGGAAGGTGTCAGATGATGGACTATCGCCTGGCTGGATTGAGACAGGAAGAATATGAAGAGATAAAACGCGTTCTTGGCCGTGAACCCAACGAAAACGAACTTCGTATCATGGGAGTTATGTGGTCAGAACACTGCAGCTATAAATCGACGAAACATCTTCTGCGCAAATTTCCCACCACTGGAGAAAAAGTCATCCTTGGCCCCGGTGAAAATGCTGGCGTAGTCGACGCTGGCAATGGATGGGGAGCAGCCTTTAAAGTAGAGAGCCATAACCATCCCTCTGCCGTTGCGCCTTACCAGGGAGCAGCCACTGGCGTAGGCGGCATCATCCGTGATGTCCTTGCTCTTGGTGCCAGACCTGCCGCATCTATGGACGGTCTTTTCTTTGGCGATCCTGAAAACAGGAGAACGCAGACACTTTCACAGGGAATCGTGGAAGGAGTGGGCGGTTACGGCAACCCTGTTGGAGTTCCCACAGTAGGAGGAAAAACTGTATATGATTCCTGCTATACCGATAATCCCCTCGTCAACGCTTTTAATCTTGGCCTTGTCCGCCTTGACCAGCTTGTAAGTTCTAAAACAGCCAGACCCGGCCTTCGAGTTCTGATCCTTGGTTCTAAAACGGGAAGGGATGGAATAGCTGGCGCAGCTTTTGCATCAGCCGAGCTTTCGGACGACACGAAGTCAAGCCGCCCTTCCATACAGATCGGAGACCCTTTTACAGAAAAGCTGCTGATCGAAGCCTGTCTTGAACTCAGAGATAAAAAACTTATTGTCAGCATGCAGGACATGGGAGCCGCCGGCATTACGTCTTCTTCCAGCGAAATAGCTGCTAAGAGCGGCGTTGGCATGATCCTCCATTTCGATAAGGTTCCTCTTCGAGAAGAAGGAATGACCCCTTGGGAAATTGCCTTATCAGAATCCCAAGAGAGAATGCTCCTTATCGTCGAGCCAGAAGATTATGACGAGGTAGCTGCTGTTGCTTCTAAGTGGGGGCTTGACTGTACCGATATCGGAGAAACCATCCCCGGAGATCAGTACACCATCCTGTGGAACTCCGAAGTTGTGGCTCAAATGCCAGCCTCCCTTATTGGAGACCGTTGCCCATCCATACACTGGCCCTCAAAACGTCCAGGAGACCTTGAAAAAAGATGGGAATTCGATCTGGAAGATCTGCCCATGCCAGAAGATTTCAACAAGGCCGTACTTGATCTTGTAACATCTCCATCTCTTCGAAGCAGACGGTGGATATATGAACAATACGACCAGATGGTCCAGGCCAATACTGTTCAGGGACCGGGGGTGCCAGTCAGTGTTATCAGAATAAAGGAAACCGGTCGTCTCATAGCCATGACAATGGAATCCGACCCATGGAAATGCTACCTCGACCCCTACCGCGGCGGAGCCGAAACTGTTGCCCGCTCCATCAGAGCACTGGCCGTGGCAGGAGCTACTCCCCTTGGCCTCACAGACTGTCTGAACTTCCCTTCACCGGAAAAGCCTGAGCAATACTGGGAGCTGGAAGAGGTTGTCCACGGAATGTCAGATTGCTGTAAAAACCTGGAGTGCCCTGTGGTTTCCGGTAATGTGAGCCTTTACAATGAAAGTTCAACTCAGCGCATTCTTCCAACCCCTGTTGTGGGAACCGTAGGGGTTATAGATTCACCTGACCATTATCTTAGAAGCGGCACCTGGCAGGAAGGGGATCATCTTTTTCTCGTTGGTGCAATGAATGCTCCTCTGGACGGCAGCCAGTATCTCTTGCAGGCTACTGGAAAGACAATGGGGCGGCCACTGCCCTTCACCCCAGAAATAGAGACGGATTTTTCCCTTCGCGCCCTTAAAACAGCGCGACAGCAGCTTGCCCATAGCGGTCGACCCATCGCTGGCGGCGGGCTGGCGGCGGCACTGGTAAAAGAAGCCGTAATGACCGGTCTTGGAGCGGCGATGAGGATGCCCTTCCCCACCCGCATGGATGTTTTCCTCTTCGGAGAAGGCACTCCGCGAGCCCTCTACGCTGTCCCTTCAGACAAAGTGGTGCAGTTCAGGTTAGTATGGAATGGATTTCCCTTTGTGGAACTCGGTCAGATTGGTGGAAACTATCTAACACTCGAAAATATATTCGATCTTCCAGTCCCGGTTCTCACTGAGCGTTGGGAGGGGCGTTAAATGTGCGGTGTCTTCGGTGCGTTTACCCAAAATGGAGGGCCTGTCCTTGAAGATGTGTATCTCGGTCTTTATGCCCTTCAGCATCGGGGGCAGGAATCAGCAGGTGTTGCCTGGGTAGATGACAACAACGCAATAAGAACTCAAAAGGGAAATGGGCTGGTCCACCTCGCCCTTGATCAGGAAGCTTTGGCTAAAATAGACACTCGATGTGCAATTGGGCATGTACGGTATTCCACTGCGGGTGGTTCTGACCCAAGAAACATTCAGCCTCTTACCGCCAGCAATTCCAGAGGTTCTGTTGCTGTCGCCCATAACGGCAACATTACAAACGCCGAAGCACTGAAACAATATCTTGAAAACAGGGGGGCTATTTTCCACTCCCTTACTGATACTGAAGTTTTGCTGCACCTCATGGCTCATCAGCCCCATAAACCCATGATCGACGCCTTTGTCGACTCTCTGAGGCGGCTCAAGGGCGCCTATTCCCTGGTTATGATTCTCGACGGGAAATTGGTAGCTGCGCGAGACCCATGGGGGTTCCGCCCCCTGGTCATTGGACAGCGCGATCGTATCATATATGTTTCTTCTGAAACATGCGCACTGGACCTTGTAGGGGCGAAAGCTCTTCGAGAAGTCGCGCCTGGCGAAGTGGTGGTTATTGACAAGGATGAGATAAAAAGCATTAGAATTCCTGTTCAGACCAAGTGCCATTATCAGTGCTCCTTCGAATATGTTTATTTCGCCCGCCCCGACAGCATCCTGGCAGGTCGTTCTGTTTACGCTGTCCGCAAAGCACTGGGGCACTGCCTGGCTAAAAGAGCTCCATGTCTTTCCGCAAACATGGTCACAGGGATGCCGGATAGCGGAACCATCGCTTCTATGGGATTTGCGGAAGGAAGCACTCTCCCCTATGAAAAGGCCATCGTACGAAACCGATATGTGGGACGAACCTTTATTAACCCCACACAGAGAGTCAGAGAACTTGGGGTCCGTATCAAATTGAACCCTATACATGATCTGATCAAAGATCGCAAGATCGTAGTTATCGACGATTCTATCGTACGGGGAACCACAAGTCAGCGCATTATAGCCATGATCCGAGCGGGGGGAGCAAAAGAAGTCCATGTACGGATCTCTTCTCCTCCCGTCTGTTTCCCCTGTTACTACGGGATCGATACGCCAAGCCGTGTTGAATTGGCCGCTGCCCGTATGAATATTAAGGAGTTGGAGAAAATTATAGGAGCCGATTCCCTGGAATATATTACTGTTGACGATCTTGTCCAGGCCATCGGATTACCCCGTAACGAACTCTGTACCGCATGTTTTACGGGAGAATATATGGAAGGAGAAACGCAGGATGAGCTTGAGCTATAAAGAAGCCGGTGTTGACATTGAAGGCGGCAATGAGTGGGTTCGTACCATCGGCCGCATTATGTCGACCCTACCAAGAGATCCTAACGTGGTAGGTGGAATTGGAGGATTTAGCGGCCTTTACAAAATAAGCGATGATCTGATGCTTGCCGGCTGCTGTGACGGCGTAGGAACAAAACTGGAAGTTGCCAAACTGGCCTCTGATTACAGCGGTCTTGGCCAGGATCTGGTGGCCATGAATGTTAATGACCTCATCACCTGCGGCGCCAAGCCTCTCTTCTTTCTGGACTATATTGCATGTGGGCGCTTAGACCAAGACGTGCTCGCGCCAATTGTTAAAAGTGCGGCAGAAGCCTGTATAGAAAGCGGCTGCGCCCTTCTCGGAGGAGAAACAGCGGAAATGCCGGGAGTCTACCCTGAAACCGGCTTTGATCTCGCAGGTTTTTCTGTCGGCATCGTATCGGCTTCAAAGCTGATAGATGGGCGTTCCATAGAAAAAGGAGACGTTCTCGTCGGTCTGCCAAGCTCTGGCATCCATAGCAACGGCTATAGCCTTGTGAGGAAAGTACTTCTGGAAGGTGAAAGGGCCCTGCCCATAGACACCTTTCTTCCCCAGCTGGGGGAATCGTTGTCAAAGGCCCTTCTTCGTCCAACTCGCCTCTACCCAAGAATTGCTTTAAAAACCATAGAAAGACACCAGATCCACGGGATGGCCCATATTACCGGCGGCGGGCTGGAAGAGAACATACAGAGGGTTTTACCTTCGGGGCTATCGCTCCATGTGGATTTTTCAGCATGGGAACGTCCTGCAGTTTTCCAGGTGATCTCTGAGGCAGGCGTAGAAGAAAAAGAAATGCGTCATGTATTTAACCTTGGTATTGGATACAGCTTCATAGTTTCTCCTTCTGAAGCGGATAGCATTGTTGGCTTTCTGACCAGAGAAGGCGAAAAACCTGTGATATTCGGAGAAGTTCACTAGTCATGCCCCGTATCGCTATCCTCATCTCTGGAACAGGAACCAATATGGCTGAAATCAACAAGAGAGTTAAGAGCCATGACCTTTCCTGTGAAATTTCTTTTGTAGCAAGCGATAATCCTGTCGCATTAGGCTTGCAATATGCCCAGAGTGAGGGGCTCGAAACAGTGCTGCTTCCCTATGGAACAGAGGGGAGAGACAAAGCAGAAAAGGTATTGCATGATCTCTGTTGTTCCCGTGATGTTGAATGGATCGTCCTCGCAGGCTTTATGAAAATCCTTTCACCCAGGTTTGTGAGGAAATGGGAACGGAAAATCGTTAATATACATCCGGCCCTTCTTCCTTCCTTCCCAGGAACAAATGGGGCCAGGGATGCCTGGGACTATGGCGTAAGAGTAACAGGGGTGACGGTCCATTTAGTGGACAGCGGAGTGGATACAGGTATTATTCTTTCTCAAAAAGCCGTTACTATTGAAAAAGAAGACACCCTTGATTATCTTGTAAAAAAGATCCATGAGGTAGAATATGATCTCTATTGGCAAACACTTAAAAAGCTATTCCAAGGCGCATATTCTTTTCAAGGGAGGAGAGCAATAGATGACAGCAACTAAAAGAGCTCTTATTTCTGTTTTTGACAAACAGGGAGTAGAAGATTTTGCAAAGAAACTTATAGAAAGAGGCTGGGAGATCGTTTCCAGCTCTGGTACTGCCAAAAAGCTGCAGGAAGCAGGTATAAATGTCATAGAAGTTTCTGATCTCACAGGATTCCCCCACATTTTAGGAGGCAGGGTCAAGACCCTCCATCCCTTTATTTCAGGCGGAATTCTTGCCCGCCGCCATGTGGACGGAGATCTGAGGGACATAGAAACTTTTAAGATACCTTTAATAGATATGGTGGTCTGCAATCTTTACCCCTTCCAGGAAGTGGCCCAAAGAGGAGCTAATATAGACGAACTCCTTGAAAACATTGATATTGGCGGGGTTACTCTTATCCGTGCCGGGGCTAAAAATTACCCTCATGTCATTATACTGACCGACCCTTTAGACTATGAACAAATACTGGAAGAGCTAGATGCGGAAGGCAACGTCACCCTTCTCACCCGTCAAAGTCTTGCTTTGAAAGCCTTCGCTCATACGGCCGCCTATGATGGCGCTATCGTGGAAGGGCTTTCTTCTGAACTCGGCGTTGAGCCTGAAATGAAAGAAGAGCTCACTATCCCCCTGAAAAAGGAACAAGATCTCCGCTATGGAGAAAACCCTCATCAGGAGGCGGCCCTCTATCTTCCACCTATGAAGAAACTGCCATGGGAGCAGCTTGGGGGGAAACCTCTTTCATATAACAACATACTTGATCTCGATTGTGCCATGAGGGGAGCTGCCCTGCTTCAGGATGGGCCGGGGGCGCTTGTCATTAAACATACGACACCCTGCGGAATGGCCTATGGATCAACATTGAAAGAAGCCTACGAAAAGGCCTTCAGGTGTGATCCGCTTTCCGCCTTTGGTGGCGTTGTGGGCTTTTCCCGCCCTCTGGATATGGAAACAGCTCTCGCTGTTTCACAGCATTTTACAGAAGTACTTCTCGTTCCAGATGGGGAAGATGAGGCCTTAGAGTTCCTAAAAAAGGATAAACCCTCTCTGCGCATTCTGAAATGGAAAGGCGGCAAAGTGCTCCCCTGGCAAATTACCAGCACATGGAGCGGCTTCCTTGTACAGCAGGACATTTTACCCCCTCTTCCCAACCCTGATAAGGGAACATGGATTGGACCACGAAGGGACGAGCTCTGGAAAGACATGCTCCTCGCATGGAAGGTTGCCTGTCTTTCAAAGAGTAATGCTGTAGCCATAATAAAAGATGGTGAAGCCGTGGGAATAGGCATGGGGTTCTGCAGTCGTGTATTCGCTGTAGATTTTGCCACAAACCAGGCTAAGGAAAAAGCAAAAGGCGCCGTGATGGGCAGTGATGCTTTTTTCCCCTTTCCAGATGGCGTAGAAGCAGCAGCCAAAGCTGGTATCAAGGCTATTATTCAACCTGGCGGATCGGTACGAGATGACGAAGTCTTTAAAAGGGCGGAAGAGCTGGGACTCAGCATGTTCATTAGCGGCTGGCGCACATTCCGTCATTAAGGAGGGAGCCCTGTGAATTTTCTTGTGATTGGAAGCGGCGGTCGGGAACACGCCCTCGTCTGGGCTCTTTCTCAATCTGAAAAAGTCAATGAATTGCATGCCGCCCCGGGTAATCCAGGGATGAAAGATTTGGCTACATTGCACAGCGCCTCTGTAGAAAACGAGAAAGAGATACTGGCCCTGGCCAAAAAAATTCAGCCGGATTACATTATAGTAGGCCCTGAGGCTCCCCTCGTCGTAGGCGCCTCCGACCTTTTGCGCAAGAACGGCTTTAAAGTTTTCGGCCCTGGAAGGGAAGGTGCGTCTCTGGAAGGAAGCAAGATCTTTGCCAAAGAGTTCATGGCACGCCACTCTATTCCAACGGCCCCCTTCGATGTCTGCCTCTCCATAGAAGAAGGAGAGGCGGCTCTCAATAAGCGCCAGGCGCCTTTCGTTGTAAAGGCAGACGGTCTTGCGGCGGGGAAAGGGGCATTCGTTCTTCAGACAAGAGAAGAAGCCCTGGCTGTCATTTCCAATCTTCTTGTCAAAAAAGAGCTGGGAACCTCTGGAGAGAAAATCATTATTGAGGATTTTATGCCCGGCCTGGAACTAACCATCCTATGCGTGAGCGATGGGAAAAACTATCGTATATTGCCGGGCAGCCAGGATCACAAAAGGGTCTTTGACCATGATCAGGGTCCCAATACTGGCGGAATGGGGGCCTACTGCCCTGTCCCCTGGGTAGATGAAGATCTGCTGCGCCGGGTGGAGGAAACTGTAATTTCCCCTACTTTTTCGGGGCTGCGATCTGAAAATATTTCCTACTGCGGCGTTCTCTATTTCGGATTGATGATTGATCCGGACGGAAGTCCCCGTGTCGTGGAATATAATGTGCGTTTCGGAGATCCAGAGGCAGAAGTGGTTTTACCCACATTAAATGTTGACTTCGCCCAGCTCATAATGGCAACATGCGATGGGAACCTGCGGTCTCTGCCGAAAATTCATTCCACCCAGTGGGCTGTGGATGTGGTGATGACTTCTGAAGGTTATCCTGGTGCCTACACAAAAGGTTATCCTATCACCGGCCTTGATGAAGCCGCTGCCACTGGCAAGGTTCTAGTGTTTCATGCCGGAACTGCCTTGAATGAAAAGGATGAGATCGTCACTGCGGGAGGAAGGGTGCTCAATGTAGTGGGCCTTGGAAAAACCCTGGAGGAAGCCCTCGAACAATCGTACAAAAGTGTTAGGAAGATACACTTTACGGGAGCTCATTATCGTAAAGATATTGCGGCCAAAGCGCGATAAGGAGGTATTCTATGAGTGAGGAGAAAACACCACAGATAGGAATTGTGTTGGGGTCTAAATCTGATCTTCCAGCTGCCCATAAAGCTGCGGAGATTCTGAACCAATTCAATGTTCCTTTTGAAGTGACTATTGCGTCAGCCCACAGAACCCCCGAAGATGCGGCCCAGTATGCAGCTCTCGCCGAGGATAGAGGCCTTGAGGTCATTATAGCCATAGCCGGTTTGTCGGCGGCGCTGCCTGGCGTGTTAGCAGCTCATACCCTTCTGCCGGTAATAGGTGTTCCCGTCTCTGCAGGAACCCTTGGCGGTCTTGATGCCCTTCTCTCTATTGCCCAGATGCCCCCAGGGGTTCCTGTGGCTTCCACTGGCATCGACGGCTCAAAAAACGCCTCTCTTCTGGCCCTCCGCATATTGGCCAGAAAGAATGAAGAGATAAGAAAGCAGTTAACTCTCTTTAGGGAAGAGGAAGCGCAAAAAATCCAGCAGGGCCGCGAAACCATTGTGGATTTACCTAACGCGCCTGCAGAGGCATTTTTGATGTTCCGTCCATTGTCTTAACTTGGCAAGATTCAACGCCTGTTGTCATGGGCTGCAAAATAGCCTATGGCAAGAAGTACTATAATCCAGAAGTACCGTAGTTTTCCCTGAAAAAGAGTTCCTACTGTTTCTCTGCCGAGGAAAGCAGTTAAAAGAAAAATGACCATAACGAAAATGGTTAATGCAATAATTATTTTCCCACGGGGGGGCAACCTTTTTTCTTCTGCCATTTATCGACCCATCCTTTCGGGAATAATGAGAAAAACATTTTCTCTATTGTACAGCTTTTAAAAATGTCTGCAAAATAAAAGGGTGCCAGCTATTTACTGGCACCCTCATTCTTATGCTCATAAAGTAGAGAAACCTACTCCTTTTTAGTGTTCCATTTCTTGTGGAGTTCAGAGATAAACCCTTCCTCCTGAAGCTGAACCACAATTTTATTTACAGCCTCCAGAAAAGCAGGGTCGTTTTGGCTTACGGCCAAAGCCTGCTTGGCACCCTTCAACTCCACTGTAAAGGATTTTTTAAGCTGCCCCTTGAACTCTTCGCTGTTTATATATGTTTCAGCTACGGTTTCGTCCATGAGAGAAGCGTCGGCACGTTTAAGAGTCACCTCTCGAACAGCATCGTTCAGCTTTGGAAACTGCTTTACCGTGACTCCTTCCACTTCTGAAATATATACATCCTGCGTCGTTCCAAGCTGAACGGCAACAGTCTTTCCTTTAAGGTCTTCAAGGGTTGCCATTTCACCGCTATCCTTATTGAGCACAAAGGCACTGAGGCTCACCATATAAGGAGTAGAGAAAGCGACCTTCTTGCTTCGTTCTTCAGTGATGCTCAGGCACGCCGCGATCATATCGATCTTCCCGGTCAGAAGTGAAGGAATAACCCCATCAAAGGCCATGTCCACCCACTCCGCCTTTTTGCCAAGGCGAGCAACCACTTCATTGGCAAGATCTATGTCAAAACCGACCAGAGCCCCCGTTTTATCATGAAACTCAAAGGGAGGGTAGGAACCGGAAGTCCCAATAATCACCGTGTCCTTCTCCATAACGGACCCTGCTCCAAATGCCGGACCCCCGACAACCCCTAACAGAAGCGCAAAAAACATTACTAGCACTACACTCTTTTTCATTACCATCTCTCCTCCCCCCGGGGGGTATGCAAAAATTCAAGACCTGGCACCATTAGCAAAAGATTTCAACTGGCATTTTGTCTTTGTGAACCTGTTTCCATGTTTTTACAGGAAGTCCCCATATCTTGATAAACCCGACAGCCGCTGCGTGATCGAATGCGTCGCCTTCTGAGTAGGTGGCCAGATTTTGCTGGTATATGGAGTTGGGCGATTTCATCCCCCGTACCACTGCCTGACCTTTATAGAACCTGACCTTAACAACACCGTTTACATATTCCTGAGTTGTATCTACAAAAGAATCAATTGCCTCTTTCAAAGGAGAGTACCAATATCCTTCATAGGTCAGTTCCGCATACTTCACCTCTAGCTCTTTTTTAGAAGCTAAAACTTTTTTATCAAGGGTCAGAGTTTCAAGAGCCTTATGGGCGGCAATAAGAGTCATGGCCGCAGGACACTCATAGACTTCCCGGCTCTTAAAGCCTACAAGCCGGTCTTCCACCATGTCGATCCTTCCTACTCCATGTTTACCAGCCTGCTCGTTCAGCGTCTGAATCAATGAAGGGCCATCCATTGCTTCGCCATTTAAAGCAACCGGAATTCCCTTTTCAAAAGTTATCTCCACAAACTCCTGGTGGTCTGGGGCATTCCATGGGTCCACTGTCAGGGTATATGCGTCTGCAGGGGGTTCGTTCCACGGATCCTCCAAAATGCCGCATTCTATAGAGCGGCCCCAGATGTTCTCATCTATACTGTATGGAGAAGCTGTAGTAGCCACCACAGGGATGCCGTGGGCCTGGGCATACTCCATCTCTGCCTCTCGGCTAAAATGCCAGTCTCGCACAGGGGCCAAAACGTCAAGTTCGGGGTTTAGCGCATTGGTGCACACTTCGATTCGCACCTGATCCTGCCCTTTTCCGGTACAACCATGGGCCACGGCTCCCGCGCTCTCTTTTTTTGCCACCATAGCCATAACTTTGGCAATTAGCGGACGGGAAAGAGCTGAATTCAAGGGGTAGGTTCCCTGATACATGGCATTCGCCTTTAAGGCAGGCCAAACAAACTCTTTAACGAACTCCTGTTTCAGATCCATAACATAGGCCTTGGAAGCGCCGCTTTTAAGTGCCTTCTGTTTGGCAGCTTCAAGATCCACCTGCTGACCCACGTCGGCGGTCATGGTAATAACCTCATACCCCTGTTCCTTGAGCCACATAGTGGCCACCGATGTGTCAAGCCCCCCACTATACGCGAGAACTACCTTTTTCTTATCTAACATTTTCAAGAACTCCCCTTTCCAACATCCCTAAAAAATAAACAGACCCGTCCCCAGTACAACCAGGGACGGGTCTGATACCCGCGGTGCCACCCTTATTGGCAAAAGATGTAATGTTCCCTTCCCTTTGCCCGCTCTCTTGCCTCTACTTGACAAAAATGTCTTTCTTCGAGGCCGGCTCAAGGGCTCTATTCTTCCCCCATATTCTGAAAAGGCTTTCAGCCGATGACCTTTTCTCTCTGTTGAATAGTGGAGGGATTACTCTTCCCTTTCATTGCCGTGTCGCAACTGCTTATTATTTATAGCAGAAGATTATACACGTCAATGAACCTTTGTCAACTATTTTTTTTAAAGTAACTAAAAGTTTATTTTTTGAAGTCCGTTCTCGCTGTATCGCTCCAGTGACGGATAGTGAGTCATGTCCATATGGACTGGCGTTATAGAGACATAACCATTGGCCAGAGCCCAGACGTCGCAGCCTTCCACAAGCTGGTCTTCCGGCCGGCCTGAAACCCAATAATATGCCCGTCCGTGGGGATCTCGAAGTTTCGTAACTTTCCCTTCGTAAAGACGCACCCCTTTACGGGTAACCTTGACGCCTCTCAATAAGGTTAAGGAGAGATTAGGAACATTTACATTGAGCAATACTCCTTCTTCCAGCGGTTCTTTCTCAATGACTTTCAATATCTTTTCCACTACGACGGCGGCTGTTCTGTAATGGCAGGTATCATCACGGCTGCTGCAATTCAATGACACCGCTATTGACGGGCATCCCATAATAACCCCTTCCATAGCTGCCGAAACCGTGCCGGAATAGGTCAGGTCATCTCCCACATTAGGGCCGCTGTTGATTCCCGAAATAACCATATCTGTTTCAGGCTGCACTTCCTCTATTCCCAAAACAACGCAATCCGATGGAGTGCCGTCGCAAGCGTTCACATTCTGTCCCTCGGGATAAAGTCCCTGGCTCACACTCCACAGACGAAGGGGGCGGGTCAAGGTTATAGCGTGTCCCACACTGCTTCTTTCTCGATCTGGAGCCACTACGGCCCATGAATATCCCTTATCAGCGAGGTGAGCTGCCATGGTCATAAGTCCTGGTGCAAATACTCCATCGTCATTCGTTAAAAGTAATTTCACTATCTCTCATCCTCTCTTCTCACTCTACACTGATTATAGAATCCAACGTATCAACAAAAAGACAATGGGGTTCATAATGGCCTGAATAACTCCTAGGGCAAGAAGAACCATGAGAATAATAAACCCGTACTGTTCGAGCCAAAAATATTTTTCAAGCCACTGCGGCGGTAGAAGAACATACAGAATCTTCGAACCGTCGAGGGGAGGAATTGGGATCAGATTAAACACCGCCAGCCCCACATTGATAGCCACCATGAGGAACATAAAGAGACGGAGGGCGGAATTTCCCAAAAAGAAACTCGGAAAAAGACGTATAAGCACTCCTATTGCAAAAGCGGTCAGAATATTCCCCGTTACACCGGCAATGGAAACAAGAAAAAGATCACGCCTGGGCTTCTTAAAATAACGCGTATCTATGGGAACCGGTTTTGCCCATCCAAAACGAAAAACAAGAAGCATCAGCGCCCCTACGGGGTCGAGATGGGCCAGGGGGTTGAGGGATAAACGGCCTGCTCTTTCAGCCGTAGGGTCTCCTAAAAGATAGGCCATATAGCCATGGCAAAATTCATGGAATGTTATGGCCCATAATACGGCAGGGAGGCTTAATAATAATTCAGGAAGGGATGGAAAATGGAACATAGCTCTCACACTCCTTATATATTCAATGGCGCTTTGTTTGTTGCAACTCTAAGGGGAAGTTGTTTTTTATCCAGGCTACTTCCTCTTCGAGGGTAGTCAGTTCTTCGTTTAAACAGCGATCTCTCAGCTGAGATAAAATCTCTCCGATCTGAGGCCCCCCCCTGTACCCCATCTCTATCAGATCGCGACCTGTCAGATGGCTCTTAGTTCTATAAAGGCGAGTCAAGTAAGAAAGAATCCGACGCCTCACCCGCCAGCGTTCCGTAGCAGCGCTCCAAAACAAGGCCGTTACAGGCGATATCTCACGGAGATAACCATAAATTTCAGAGTTCTTTACAAGGGTTCGACCTCCCAGATCCTGCTCTGCCGCACGAAGGCCGTCAAGGGATTGTACCATGATATCCCGTTCTCTTGGTGCCAGACTCAAACGGTCAAGAATAGCAAACTGAACTGTTTCATGAGATTCTATGGCTAGGGCAGCGAGAAACGCCAGCCATTCATATCCTCTGAAGTCAGGAAAATCTCTTGATATACGGGCAAGAAAAGCAGAAAGACGGCGAATAGTCCGCACAGCTGTCTTTCCAATACGTAATCCGGGAAAGAGAATATCCCATACACCGAGTTCGGCCATCCGCTTTAACGCAGGGAAAGGAGCCTTTTCCTGCATGGTCAATTCAAGTTCGCTGCGAAGACGATAACCTGAAAGCCGGGCCAGAAGACCGCCTTTTAAACAACTATGCAAAAGGCGAAGAGTATTATCTTCCAAGTGAAAATTAAGACGCTGCTCAAGACGTATGCCCCGGATGACCCTTGTGGGATCTTCAACAAAACTCAGGTTATGGAGTACTTTCAGTGTTTTTTTATTCAAGTCCCTTCGTCCGCCGAAGTAATCGATAAGAGTTCCCCAGGAATCAGGGGTTATGGAAACAGCCATAGCGTTAATGGTAAAGTCTCTACGATACAAATCATGTTTTAGGGAATCGCTGGATACCCTGGGCTGGGCCAATGGGTACTCGTAGAACTCGCGACGGGCTGTGGCCACATCAACTTTCATGCCATCAGAAAAAATGAGGGAACCTGTCTTATAACGCTCGTGCAACGATATGTGACACCCTTCCTGATTTATGCTTTTCAAGAAATCCACTGCGTTTCCTTCTACAACCACATCAAGGTCAAGGCTCTCTCTGCCAAGCATAATATCCCTCACAATACCTCCAACGATATAGGCTTTCATGCCGAGAGACTGAGCTTCCTTTCCCAGATAAATAAGAATTTCATACTGGCGCGGAGTAAGAGTTTCTTTTAAAAGATGTTCCAGGTTATCTGTCCACGGCATCTCTGGAGCTATCTTTCTTTCTTCAGGGGGGAGGGATTCTGGATAGAGAGCCCGGATGAGATCTGTACGGGTCACTATCCCGACCAAAACATGGCCGTCAAGCACAGGAAGACGGCCTATATTGTGAAAAACAAGAATCCGATGGGCCTCTGCTATGGAAGCTTCTTTTGATACTGAAATAACGCCCTCCGTCATAAATTCCCTCACGAGAGCCAGGCCAAAACCGTGAAGCTGGGCCTTGTCAAGGTCTTTCCTGGTAATGATGCCCTTGACCTTTTCTCCATAAACAACTGGGAGGGCGGAGTGACCATACCTTATCATGGTCCTGTAGGCATCATTCACCGAAGAATCCGGCTCCACAGCCATAACTGGGCTAGTCATTATATCTTCCACTTTGATACGGGGCTGAATGGATTCCTCCAGCTTTTTTTCAAGACTTTCCAGTATAGATAGAGGACGCACATTATGCAAAGTCACAGAGGCGGCCTGGGGATGTCCCCCACCACCGAGATGGGCGAGAAACTTCGATACATCCAGAATGCTCTCGTGGCTTCGCGCCACTACATAGGTTCTCTTCTCCATGCGGACAGCCGCAATGGCTATCTCTGCGGCAAAATAATCTCTAAGTCGATGAACGAAGAGAGAAAGGCCGTCCACGTATACCGGGGAAGATGTGTATGAAAGAACTACCCGAGCGCCGTTTATATAACGAACCCAGGCGTTCTCGATAAGGAGATCAAGAATTCGCCGCTCAGGGGCAGAGAAGCTCATCTCTATATGGGAAGGGATGATTGTCAGATCGGCTCCTAACTCTTTGAGTCTGGAGATGGCATAAAAGTCCCTCTCCGTCGTGCCGCCAAAGGTTAAGCCTCCTGTGTCTTCGTAAATTCCCATGGCAAAAAGGGTCGCTTCATGGGGTGTAATTGGTATCTGCCGTTCAAGAAGAATCTCTACAAGTAAGGTGGTAGTGGCCCCAACGGGGTCTATGACCATAAGTTCTCCATCAATATCGTCGAAAGAGGGAGGGTGGTGATCGTACACATGAACCGAAACATCTTTGCGCCCAAGCAATGTAACATAGGGACCAATCCGGGATCGAGACCGAGTATCGACGATAATCAGCTGAGTAACTTCATCCTTACGCACTTTGCGAGGAGTCACAATTGGCCAGCGCTGCGGAAATTTCCTCAAGAAATCCCGCACCGTCCGGCTCGTGGAACCAGACAGGGAAAGGACAGCGTCGGGGTATAATTTAGACGCCGCTACCATACTTGCGATGGAATCAAAATCATTTCCCATATGACTCGTTATTACTTTCACCCAATGATCTCCTCCACTAGCTCGTTCCGAAGAGAGCGAGAAAGGCGGCGAATCGAAATAAGCTCAGTTTCTTCAAGCCCCTCTTCTGTCAATGTCCTTTCAACAAAGGGCCAATAAAACTCACATGAATAGGCCCTCATCATATATCTTTTGTTCATAGAAAGGGAACCGCCTCGAACCAGAGCGTTTGTCAAGGGCACTATTTCAATTCTTGTGACCTGACCAGAGGCTCCTAATCGTATGGCGGCCTTCTGTATAACAAGTTCATCGGAAGAATAGCCTCTTATTTCGCAAAGAGCGGCCATTTTCTTAAATAAGGCCGCATATCGGCTCAGACTCTGTTCAAGAGTGTCAATTGAGCTATCATTGCGTATAACCAGATCGGCTTCAGCGCGCTTTTCTTCAGCGTTACGGAGAAAACGTTCGCGACGTTCTATTTCTTCTTTGTTCCATCCCCGCACTTCGTTTCTTGCTAGGCGAAGATCAAGAGGGGCTGTTACGTAAACAGAGAGATCGACCCACCAGGGAATCCTGTTTTCAAAAAGAAGGGGAATCTCCGCTATAACCCATCCTTGTAGAGAGGCAACTTTCCGTTCCATTTCGATACGGACAAATGGATGGATCATGTCACAAACCCATTCATACTCCGTCATATCGGAGAAAACAATGGAGGCCACCACCGATGGATTTATATGGCCATTTCCAAGAAGGACCTGGGTTCCCCAACGCTCACTTGCCCTGCGAAGCACTGTGGTGTCTTTCCACGCCTCATGGGCTAATGCATCGGCATCGATAATAGTAGCGCCGAGGCTTTTCCAGATTTGGCTTACAGTTGACTTACCAGCCCCAACGTCTCCTGTCACTCCCAAAACCAGCATTGGTCCTCTCCTCCTCGCCTCGATCATCAACATTTTTATTTCCGTCTGGAATCTCCCATAAGAACCGGGAAAGCCCATTACGGAACACTGTGCCAAAAAGGCGTCGACTCCGGGCGCCAGACATATAAAGTTTCTCTTCAGCCCGAGTCATACCAACATAGCACAGACGCCGTTCTTCTTCGAGACTTTCCTGAACCTCAAGACATTTAAAATGAGGGAAGATCGCTTCTTCGAGCCCCACAAGAAATACTACTGGGAACTCGAGTCCTTTGGCTGCGTGGAGGGTAAGGAAGTTCACAGCTTCAAGATCATCCATATCTGTAGTTTCAAGGTCTGTAAAAAGGGCTACTTCAGCCAGAACCTCCGCGAGATCCCCACCACTAGTGATCAAAGAGCCTAACTCACGTATATTTTCTACCCGCTCTTCCCATCCTTCGGGGTCGTCTTTTTTCAACTGATCCTCATATTCTATACTATCAAGAATATAAAGAAGAACATCATGAAAACTACCTGATCTTTTTATAATATTAAACATATGACGGCCTAATTCCATCGCACCAATCTTGGCTTTTCCCGTCAACCCCAGATCTTTCCCATCGGCCACAGCGCTCCATAGCTGTTCAGCTTCCATTTCAGGAATGGCCCCAAGGCCCTCCATAAGCTTTTCCTGGCTTTTCTTACCAATCCCACGGGTCGGAACGTTTGCTATTCTTCCTAATGAGGCGCCATCGAGAGGATTCACAGCCAAACGCATAAATGAAAGCACATCTTTAATCTCTTTACGATCATAGAAAGCGGTGCCTCGCACAACTCGATATGGAACCCCTTTTTCTATGCATTTTTGTTCGTATATGCGGCTCATGGCATTTATCCGATACAATACCGCCATGTCCCCATACCTGTACCCGCAGAAATTATGAAGTCTATGCATCTCAGATAAAATAAAATCGGCCTCCTGGTATTCGTTAGGGGCGAGGAGGACATAAATTTTTTCTCCCATATCCCTTGCTGTCCAGAGGTTCTTTTTCCTTCTGCGTTCGTTGCTGATAATAACTGCATTGGCCGCTTTTAATATATTTCCTGTAGACCGATAGTTCTGATCAAGAACTACCACCTTGGCCGCCGGGAAATCTTTCTCAAAATTAAGAATCATGGTCATATCGGCTCCCCGCCAACCATAAATAGACTGATCAGGGTCGCCTACTACCATAATATTTCCTTTTGTCCCAATAAGTCTGCGAAGCAAGAAATACTGGGGTTTGTTAACGTCCTGATATTCATCAACAAGAATCCAGTCCAGACGGGATTGCTCTTGCTCACGAAGTTTTTCGTCAACCATAAGAAGGTGAAGAGGCAAAATAAGAAGGTCGTCAAAATCTACAGCATTCTGCCTGCGAAGTTCGTCATGATATTTTCTATAGACCTCATGTTCTATTCCTTCAAGACCTACAGGCTCAAGGGTTTTATGGTTTCCTTCTGTTTTAGCCTTTGAAATATGGTCAAGGACGTTGGTCGGATCTATCTGTTTTGGATCAAGCTTTAGATCCTCCATAATTTTCTTTACAAGAGAACGGCTATCGTTCCGGTCAAAGATGGCAAAGCCTTTTCTGAGACCGAGAAATTCCAGCTGGTCGCTATTGCGAAAAAGAAAGTGGAGACCAAAAGAATGGAAGGTGCTTACCTGCATTGCCGAAGCCTTGGCTCCGACCAAGGCCTGCACTCTCTCCCCCATTTCCCTGGCTGCTTTATTTGTAAAGGTCACAGCTAAAATGCCCTTGGGTGAAGCGTACCCCTTCTCGATGAGATAAGCTATTTTATGGGCTAAGACACGGGTTTTACCACTCCCCGCGCCTGCCAGTACAAGGAGTGGCCCATCACAATAACGCACTGCCTCTTGCTGCCTTGGGTTCAGTTTATCTAAAATAGAATCAGCTACACTCATACAGAACGTTTCTCCTTCAACCATGTTTCAACTAGTGACACCCATCGGTCAATCCCTTTTCCGTTCAAAGCTTCTATTTCGATACATTCCACACGCGGGTTCAGATGCTGCAAATCATTTTTGTAGAGATCCATATCGAAGGGGACGTAGGGGGCCAGATCCATTTTTGTCAGCAGCACTGCCTTTGCCTCAGAAAAAAGGTGGGGGTATTTGAGGGGTTTATCAGCACCTTCTGGAACGCTGCTCACCGCGACCTTCATATCTTCGCCGATATCAAATTCCGCGGGGCACACTAAATTCCCTACATTCTCTATAAAAATAACATCAAGATCTTCAAGAGGAAGCTCTTTAAAAGCCTTACTCACAAGATTCGCTTCGAGATGACAGCCCCCATGGGTATTTATCTGAATAGCAGGAACTCCCAGTTTAGACAACCGCTCGGCATCTCGCGATGTGGCAATATCTCCTTCGATAACGGCAAACCTGAAGGAGGCCGCCTTTTTTGTAGCTTCGAGAAGGGTGGTCTTTCCAGCTCCGGGGGAACCAATAATATTGATCACAAGAATGCCACGGTGATGGCTTTCATCCCTCATCCGGCGGGCAAATTCTTCATCGGCGGCCATAACAGACTGCCTTATTTTATATACTTTCGCCATGGTCCTCTTCCACCTCCACAGACTCTATATCCAGTTCCATACCAGATAGAACATTTACTTCGTAACTTCCACAGAAAGGGCAAATAAAATCCATTTGATCCTCTCCCCATTCTTTAAGGCAACCCTTGCATTGAAAGCCCATGGGTATTTGCTTAATTTCCATACGAGAACCTTCAAGGGGAGTCCCTTCTGTTGCCACCTCATAGGCAAACATCATAACATCAGGAATGACCTGACGCATGGCTCCGACATGAAGGGTTACTTTCTCTATCCGTTTCCAGCCGTGCTGGCCTTTCAACTCAAGAAGAGATTCAATCACAGACTCCACAAGAGACATTTCATGCATTGGTACTCCCCCTAACAACCCCTACAGAAAAAAAGGCCCCCAAAGGGGGGCCTTCTGTACCTTCACAGAAAACCTTTCAGTGTTACTCTAAAGGCTCAATGAGCCCAAAACCACCGTTTTTCCTTTTATACACCACATTAACTAAACCAGTCTCTACGTTTTTGAAAAGAAAGAACTCATGGCCCAGAAGCTCCATCTGCATTGTCGCCTCTTTGGCCGTCATAGGACGAAGAGGAAACCGTTTGGTCTTCACTATCTCTTCTTCCGCTGGGAGCAACGGCTCAGTTTCCACAAAGCCCTCGAGATTAAAGGATATATCACGGGTCCGCAACAGGGCCCTGTCTTTGAGATAATCGTTATGCCGTTTGATCTGACGCTCAATATTCTTCAAAGCCTTGTCAAAGGCTTTTCGCATATCAGGAGCACTCTCCTCGCTTCGCATAATCACACCATTCGCGTTGGAGGTAATTTCAACGTTGTGCATCCCGCGACCGAAACTCACAAGCACTTGGTTATCAAGGATCCGGTTAAAAAACTTGCCTAATTTCGAAACCTTCTCCCTCATGTAACTTCTGAGCTCGTCGTCAATTACAGCATTTCGTGCTACAAAGCGTACGTCCATATACATCCCTCCAATCTTGCTCTATTCCTGTTTATTCTAACATTGCCCCATGATATGAGCAATAAACAAGCACTGGCTGACTTAAGAAGCAGAGACCAGTATAATATCCTATACAGTGACTTACTATAAAAATCAGGAGTTGATATTCTATGCATATTTCCCAACGGGCAAAGAGAATGGAACCCTCCGCGACCCTTGTTGTCACAGCAAAGGCTAAAGCACTCAAACGGGAGGGAAAACCTATAATTTCCTTTGGTGCCGGTGAACCGGATTTTCCTTCTCCTTCTTCGGCTCTGCGATATGCAGAAGAGGCAATGGAAAGAGAGCAAACCCACTACACCCCCGCAGCAGGCATTCCTGAACTTAAGGAAGCTGTATGTTCATACTACAAGAATCACTTTGGACTTACATACGAAAGCAATCAGGTTCTTGTAGGGGCAGGCGCCAAGCCTCTTCTCTATGAAGCCCTAGGCTGCATTGTAGATCCAGGCGATGAAGTTCTAGTTTTTACTCCGGCATGGGTGAGCTATGTGGAACAGATTCGCCTTTTTGAAGGAAAAGAAGTGCTCATAGACACATCAAGCACCGGGTATGTTCCCAACCTCGACGTAGTACGCCAAGCCATCACTCCGCGAACACGATGCATGATGCTCAATACGCCAAACAACCCTACCGGCGCTATCTACGACGAGAAAACCCTTAAAGGACTCGCGGAACTTGCCGTGGAAAAAAACATTGTCATCATCTATGACGAAATATATGAACGCCTTGTCTATGGCCATGCCAGACACCACCAGATCCTCAATCTTTGCCCAGAAGCCAAAGATTTGACCATCATCGTAAACGGCGTAAGCAAGGCCTTCGCCATGACTGGCTGGCGCATAGGCTATGCTCTCGGCCCCACAGAGATAATAGCCACTATGGGCTCTTTTCAGGGGCACCTTACATCCAATGCCTGTTCTGTGGCCCAATGGGCGGCGGTGGGAGCCCTTCGAGAGGCAAACAATGATGTAATCGCCATGCACAATCAATTCAGCAAACGGAAAGACCTTGCTGTCAGTCTTCTTAAAGATATGCCGCTCATCAAGTTTCAGGAACCTCAGGGCGCCTTCTATGTATGGATCAATATAGAGAAGACCTTTGGCAAAAAACACGGGAATACACTTATCACAGATGATAGCTCTTTCTGCTCAGCCCTTCTCGACAGCAAGTATGTAGCGGGCGTACCAGGAACAGCCTTTATGGTGCCTGGATATATGCGCATCTCCTATTCGAACTCAACAGAAGAAATTACGGAGGGAATGGGGCGCCTCAAAGAATTTCTTGAGGAAATTAAATAAACTGAAACCATAGGTTCGCAAATAGCGTGAAAAAAGATGGGGCAGGAGCTTTCTCAAAAAAGAGGGTCCCTGCCCTTTAATTATTATGGGTTTACCACATAAAGCGGTTGCCGTCCTTCCAGAGCATCAATCAAGTTTTGCGCGGCAAGGCGGCTCATGCCCCCCCTGGAATCGTACGTGGCACTTCCCATATGGGGCATAACTGTCACGTTCGGAAGGGTAAGGAGGGGCTCATCCAAAGGTACCGGCTCCTTTGCAAAAACATCGAGGCCTGCAGCCCATATCCATTTTTCTGACAAAGCCTTACACAAGGCCTTTTGATCCACCACCAGGCCGCGGGAAGTATTCACCAGAATCGCTGTAGGCTTCATCATTTGCAGCTCTCGCTCTCCAATGAGGCTGCGCGTTTCATCCTTCAAAGGGCAGTGAAGGGTCACATAATCAGACGTTTGAAGCAATTCATCAAGTGAAACCCTCTGGGCTCCCAACTCTTTTTCCGCCGCTGGCTTCGCAGATGGATTATAGTAACAGATGGACATGCCAAAACCCTTTGCCCGCCTGGCCACTGCTTGCCCAATTTGTCCAAAGCCCACAATGCCAAGTTTCTTGCCAGCTGTATCCATTCCAAGCCACATATCCGGATACCAGGTAGTCCACTGGCCTCTCCTCAAATACTCGCTGCACTCCACGATGCGGCGCGCTGCTGCCAACAACAAAGTGAAAGCCAGATCAGCAGTGGCGTCAGTTAAAACATCAGGGGTATTGCAGATAATGACCCCATGACACTTTGCCGCTTTAATATCGATATTATCAAATCCTACCGCGTGCTGACTCACAACTTTCAGTTTTGGAGCATGGGAAAAAAGCTCGTCGTCAATTGCGTTTGCCGGCATTGAAAGAAGCCCTTCCACGTCCTGAACCTCCCGTAACAGAGTTGCGCGATCTGGGGCTCCCTCCCCTCTCCACATTTTATAATCCACATGTCCATTGAGAAGGTCCATTCCCTCTTTTAAAATCCTTTGGGTGACATATACTTTAGGCAAAGCCAATAAATCCACCTCCTAATTATTCGCTAAAGGTTATGGTAATATTCTAGCAGGTAAAACATTTCACATTTTCACCTTTGCCCATATCTGCTGACTGGTCAGACATTTCTTTATCCCCTTTGGGGATGATGTTATCCTGTTTGATGACACAAATGTACTTTAGCTCATTGAATTTTATAAAAGTATGGATTATACTTCCCACTGTTCTTATCATATTAAAACAATGAAACAGGAGGTTGTAAAACCATGGCTTCATGGCTTGAAAAACGTTTTAAAGTGCGGGAAGCAGGAAGTGACGTACGTACTGAAATTTTGGCGGGGATAACGACCTTTATGACAATGGCGTATATTATTTTCGTCAATCCAAGTATTATGGAAAGTGCAGGAATGCCTTTCGGTCCCGTAATGACCGCCACATGCCTCGCAAGCGCTTTTGCCACTCTTCTCATGGCATTCCTAGCCAACTACCCTATTGCTCTTTCAGTAGGCATGGGGCTTAATGCCTTCTTTGCCTTCGGAGTAGTCCTTGGAATGGGGATCAGCTGGCAAACCGCCTTGGCCGCCATATTCACTGAAGGCGTCATTTTCATACTCCTTACATTAACACGTCTTCGCGAAGAAGTGGTCAACGCCATCCCAACATCCCTAAAGATAGGCATCTCTACAGGTATCGGCTTGTTTATTACATTTATCGGCCTTCAAAGCGCTGGCATTATTGTTAACAACGATGCTGTTCTGGTGGGCATGGGCAATTTGAAAACCCCCACTGCCCTCTTAGCCATCCTTGGCTTCTTCATAATGGTCACCATGGAAGCGCGGCGAATCAGAGGAGCAATCCTCTGGGGCATACTCATCATTACTGCGGCAAGTATCCCACTGGGTGTTACAAACATGCCTGGCGGCCTTATTTCCGTGCCGCCATCTATTGCCCCCATATTCGCAAAACTTGACTTTTCTTCTATTCTGAACCCCAACTTCTGGATAGTTGTCTTTACCTTTTTCTTTGTAGATTTCTTTGACACAGTTGGAACCCTTGTAGGCGTAACCCACAGAGCAGGAATGCTCGATGCCGAGGGTAACCTTCCCAGAGCAAAAGAAGCTCTTCTTGCCGACGCTATTGGAACCGCAGCCGGCGCCATTCTGGGAACATCAACAGTTACATCATATGTAGAAAGCGCCAGCGGCGTAGAACAAGGAGGCCGGACAGGTCTCACCGCTCTTGTAACGGCAGTCCTTTTTATTTTAGCTCTCTTCTTCAGCCCATTAGTTGCCATTGTTCCCGCCTGTGCTACGGGCCCTGCCCTTGTTATGGTTGGCATCTTTATGATGATGAGCTTAAAACAATTTGATTTTACCGAGTGGACAGACCTCGTTCCAGCCTGTATCGCTATTTTTACTATGCCATTCAGCTACAGTATTGCGGCAGGAATCGAATTCGGAGTAATCAGTTTTGTCATAGTAAAGTTTTTCACCGGGCGCAAATATCAAATCAGTCCCATGATGGTCTTCCTCTTTGTGGTATTTATCCTCAAGGAGATATTCTTTTAACAGACTGGCTATCAACTAGCTGTTGCGGTTTCAAAACTGAAAGGGATAACAAGGGCCCCCGTCGATCGATCCAGTATCTCGACGGGGGCCCTTGAAATAAAAACAGTGAATCGAGGCTAGTCTCCCTCAATAATTTCTTTTTCTTTCACTTTAAGCACTTCGTCAATCTTTTTGATGAAGTCGTCTGTTATATCCTGAACATCTTTTGTATATTTCCTCTGTTCGTCCTCGCTGATAACAGAATCTTTCTCCATCTTTTTCAGTGTGTCGTTTACTTCCCTTCGAATGTTACGAACAGCGATCCTGGCCTCTTCAGCGTATTTTGATACAACCTTAGAGAGCTCAATACGCCGTTCCTTTGTTAGTTCGGGAAGGGTAAGACGAATGTTCTCTCCATCGTTCTGGGGATTAATGCCAAGAGAAGATGCCTGAATGGCCTTTTCAATCCCTTTAAGAATAGACCTATCAAAAGGAGCAATCAGAATTTGCCGCGCTTCAGGAACGGAAACTGTCGCCAACTGCTTAATGGGAGTCTGGCTTCCATAGTAGTCAACCCTGATGTCGTTTACCAGACCTGGGTGTGCTCTACCTGTTCTGATACTGATAAATTCCTCTTTGAGATGCTCGATGACCTTCTCCATTTTCTCACTCATGGTTTTTATAGCTTCTTTAGGCACTGTATACTTCCTCCTCCCCTGTCGAAACTATTGTTCCAATCTTTTTCCCATCAACCAGAAAATTATGTAAATTGCCTTTTTTAAGGACATTAAGAACCACTATTGGAATACGGTTTTCCATACACAGGGAAAAAGCCGCCGCATCCATTATTTCGAGCTGCTGCTTTAGAGCTTCCATGTAGGTAATTTTATGCAAAAGCACAGCATCGGGGTTTTTTTCCGGATCCGCACTATATATACCATCTACTTTCGTCGCTTTCAACAAACAATCTGCGTCAACCTCCGCCGCCCGTAGGGCAGCAGCCGTATCTGTGGAGAAATAAGGAGACCCGGTCCCCCCCGCAAAAATAACAATCCGTCCCTTTTCAAGGTGCCGAATGGCCTTTCTTCTTATGTAAGGCTCCGCTAGCTGCCTCATCTCAATGGCTGTCTGTACCCGGGTGGGCACCCCCAGCTTTTCAAGTACATCCTGCAATGCCAGAGCGTTTATGACCGTAGCCAGCATTCCCATAGAATCAGCCTGAGCTCTCTCTATGCCCATGGTTTGAACATCTCTGCCACGAAGCATATTACCGCCGCCAACAACCATGGCAATCTCTACTCCCGTACGTGCTACTTCTGCAATTTCTTCACAAATCGAATGTATTGCTTCTAAATCAAGACCGAAACTTTTCGAGCCGGCCAATACTTCTCCAGAGAGTTTTAGCAACACCCTTTTTACCATGGCATACCCCTCCAACAGAATATTAAGGCAAAAAAAAGGCGAGGTCTCTTTTGGCCTCGCCCCTGTAATTATTACTCGCCGATCGCGAAACGGGCGATTCGTCCTACTTTAATGTTCTCACCCAGTTTAGCAATATGTTCGATTATAAGATCGTTTATTTTTTTATCGCCATCGCGAATATAGGCCTGATCAAGAAGGCATGATGTTTCAAAATACTTCTGCACTTTTCCTTCAGCAATTCTGTCCACAATATTCGCAGGCTTGCCTTCTACAAGAGCCTGCTGCCGATAAATTTCTTTTTCTCTTTCTACAACATCTTCAGGCACTTCTTCTGAAGAAACAAACAACGGCGCGGAAGCCGCCACCTGCATCGCAAGCTCGTGGCCAAGCTCCTGGAACTCATCTGTTTTCGCCACAAAGTCAGTTTCACAGTTCAACTCCACCATTGAGGCAATCTTGGCATTGGTATGAATATAACAGAAGACCCTTCCATCCTTGGCGCTGCGGCTTGCCTTCTTTGCAGCCTTTGCTATCCCCTTCTCACGAAGATAGTCAATCGCCTTTTCCATATCACCCTTTGTTTCTGCCAAAGCGTGTTTACAATCCATCATACCTGCTCCGGTACGCTCTCTTAGTTCTTTTACTGCAGATGCACTAATCGCTGCCATGCTCAATACGTCCTCCCTTAATTATTCTTCTACTTCTTCAGTATCGTCATAAACTTCGTGGAGCCGCTCTCGCACGGAAATAATGTCTTCATCCGTCACTTCTTCCCCTTCTTCAACGACTTTCTTTACAGCAGCATCTTCACCCTGACGGCCTTCGATCATGGCATCTGCCATAAGGCCAGAAATCAATTTAATTGCGCGAATCGCATCGTCGTTACCGGGAATGGGGTAATCTATCATTTCAGGATCACAGTTGGTATCTACAATAGCTATTACGGGGATACCCAACTTCTTCGCTTCAAGAATGGCAATTTCCTCTCTCCGGGGGTCAATGAGGAACAGCGCATCGGGAACATTTTTCATTCCGGCAATTCCACTGAGATATTTCTCAAGTTTAGCCAGCTCTTTTTTAAGAAGGGCAACCTCTTTTTTAGGAAGATTGCTCCAATTATCTTCTGCCGCCATCTTACGAAGTTCTACCATGCGGGTTACACGTTTGCGGATAGTGGAGAAATTCGTTAAAAGGCCGCCAAGCCACCGCTGATTGATAAAGTACTGGCCGCTGCGCTCCGCCTCTTCACGAATAGTATCCTGTGCCTGTCGTTTTGTTCCGACAAAGAGAAGAGAACCATTATTCTGAGCTATCTCACGAACGAAAGCATAGGCTTTTTCAAGGCCCCGAACAGTTTTCTGCAAATCGATAATATAAACGCCATTTCTCTCTGTGAAGATGTATGGTTTCATCTTCGGATTCCAACGTCTCGTCTGGTGACCGAAATGGACGCCACACTCAAGAAGCTGCTTCATACTTACTACTGACATAATAACCCCTCCTACATAATTGGTTTCTTATTCCCTCCACAAACATCCCTTGGAAGTGGAACCTTCGCAGCTCAAAGGCACCCCCACTTCCATCAGTTTATGTGTGTGATATGGGCCAACGGAAAGTATATCACATTTTATGAACGCCCTTCAACTGTTGCAGAAAAAGGGTATACCCTGTATTGTTTAGAGAGTAAAGTTACTAAACAATAGTTTTCAAGGAGGATAATCCATGACTAAAAATTCCCTTATCAACAAGCTGGACAACATGTCTCCTACCGGAAAAGCAATGCTCAACAGATTGCGCCGCATAGAAGGCCAATTACGTGGCATTCAGAGAATGATTATCGAAGAAAAACCCTGCTATGAGGTTCTTCTTCAGCTCTCTGCCGCACGCAAGGCCATGCAGAAGGCTTGCATTGAGATATTGAAGAATTACATTAACCAATGCGTCCACGAAGCAAAGGATCCCGACATTGGCAACCTGGAAAAACTCATCGAGGCTCTCATCGACATAGCTCCTGCCGGCATGGTATTTACAGAAGACCAGGAGCAGGAAAAAGAAGAATAAGCTGCGTATAAAAGCGGTCTTCTCCGGGAGATCCAGCTTCCTGTGGCACCCAAAACGCTCCGCTTACTGCTGCTCCCTCCCGGGCCTGACAGGGTTCACGGTGTTTCGCCGCACAGGGCTGAATCTCCCGGAGAAGACCGCCGAAAGGTATTGTAACAGCCTTTTGAAATGCTGGCAACCTGCAGCCCCTAAAGGTCTGCCTACTTACTAAAACGCCCCATCAGCTCAGTTTTGGCAAGCACATGCCCTTCCATAGACTCTTCAAGAACATGCAATGGGGCTCCACCCTTTAGATCAAGCTCCTCATCGAGGGCGTAGAGTGTAAAATAATAACGATGCACACCTGATGGCGGTTGGGGTCCATCATACCCTGACTCACCCCAGCTATTCAGCCCCTGTCGTATGCCATCTGATGTTTCGATAGCGCGTCCCAGATCCGACGGAAGGCAGCATCGTTCAGCAGGAATATTATAAACAACCCAGTGTGTCCATGTACCGGCAAGGGCATCGGGGTCTCTGCACACAAGAGCGAAAGTGCGAGTTTCAACTGGAACTTCCTCCCAGCACAGGGAGGGAGCGCTGTTATCAAATCCTCGCCCGTGATGTCGGGGAATCATCTCTCCATGATTAAAACTGGAACTTGTAAGTTTCACCTCTTCCTTCCCCCTTTCTTTTATAAATATAATTATAGACGAGAGATATGAAAACACCATAATTTAAATTTAAAAGGTATGATTAACTGTATCGCCATGATAGAACAATTTCTTTACTTACGGAGGTGTAATAGTGATCTCTCAGGAACTAGAAAAAAAAGTGCTTTTTTATCGCCGTGATTTTCACAAATATCCCGAAACAGCTTGGTCTGAGTTCAGGACAGCATCACTTATCGCTGAATATCTTTACAAAATGGGCTATAAAGATCTACTTTTTGGTTCTTCCATCTTCGATTTCACCTCAGTTATGGGAAGGCCTGATGAAGACATCATCGACCACCACGTAGAGACAGCTATCCGGCAAGGGGCGATAAAAGAATGGATAGATAAAATGGAACGTCATCCCGGAGTGATGGCGATTCTGGATACGAAACGATCTGGCCCCACTGTAGCGCTCCGTTTCGATTTAGACGCCGTGGATATTACAGAAACAAAGGATCCGGCCCACCGCCCGGTAAAAGAAGGTTTTGCTTCGGTACATGACGGAGCCATGCATGCATGCGGCCATGATGGTCACGCTGCCATGGGACTAGGCATCGCCGAGCTTATTATAGAACATAGCAACTCTCTAACAGGAACATACAAGCTTATCTTTCAGCCCGCGGAAGAAGGGGTGAGAGGGGCTAAGGCCATGGCAGACAAAGGCATTCTAGATGATTGTGACTACTTTATCGCAGTACACCTTGGCATGTCCCACCCAACAGGCAAAGTTACTGCTGGAGCGCAAGGTTTTCTCTGCACTACTAAGTTTGACGTTCGCTATACAGGTGTTTCCGCCCATGCCGGCGCCGCTCCTGAAAATGGAAGAAACGCCCTTCTTGCCGCCTGTGCTGCCGCTTTAAACATGCATGCCATAGCACCCCATGGTAAAGGGATAAGCCGTATAAACGTGGGAGTGCTGCAAGCTGGAGAGGGTCGCAACGTCGTTCCTCCCAATGCATTCATGAAAGTGGAAACAAGGGGAGCAACTGAAGAAATAGAAACCTATATGTACAGCAGAGCAAGGGAGATTATCGATGGAGCAGCTAAAATGTACGGTGTTGAAAGTGTCGTCTATGAAACAGGAGCAGCTACGACTGCACGCAGCAGCAATAAAATAGTAGACATCATCGCCAATGAAGCCGTTAAAGTAGATGGAATAACAGAAATAGAAAAAACTGCCGCAGCAGAAGGCAGCGATGACGCTACGTGGATGATGAAACGGGTTCAAAACCTTGGCGGCCAGGCAACCTATATAATAGTGGGATCTAATCTCACCGCCGGACATCATAACAAGTATTTCGACTTCGACGAAAGGTCTCTTTTCATTGGAGTTGACCTTATATTCAAAACCCTTCAGGCCATAGCGAAAAATGGTGCCAGGTCTTGAATTTGTGCATACGTACATGGGTATGCACAAATTCAAGACCTGGCACCACAGATGTTTGCTATAATATTTACTATCACTTCTACTCCTTTTTCAAGGGCAAATACCGGTACGTATTCAAAGCGCCCATGGTAATTATGGCCGCCTGTAAAAAGGTTGGGAGTTAAAAGGCCCCGCTGCGAAAGGCTTGAGCCGTCAGTTCCCCCGCGAACAGGAACCACCGTGGGATTCACGCCCGCTTTTTTCATGGCCTTTTCAGCAATTTCAACAATATACATGGCCCCCCTGATCTTTCCCGCCATATTGTAATATTGGTCGCGCAGAGAACAACCTATAACACGAAAACCATATTTCTGCTGTAGACTAAGAATTGTCTCTTTTACAAAGGCCTTACGCTCTTCAAACCTTTCCACATCATGATCACGAATAATATATTCAAGCTCAGCTTTCTCCACATCCCCCCTGAAAGAGAGGAGATGGTAAAAGCCCTCGTAATTCTCTGTTTCCGCAGGAGTCTCCTTTTGGGGGAACATCGAAACGCATTCAGCCCCTATTAGAGCGGCATTTATCATTTTTCCCTTCGCCGTTCCCGGATGAACGTTTCTGCCATGGATGGTAATGACAGCCTTCGCCCCGTTAAAGGTTTCATAGTTCAACTCCCCCACAGGCCCGCCGTCAACAGTGTATGCGAAATCAGCGCCAAAGGCTTCTATGTCAAGGTACGCGGCCTGGTGCCCAATTTCTTCATCTGGAGTGAAACATATTTTAACAGCCCCGTGTTCTATCTCTGGATGGGCAATAAGATACTCCACTGCCGTCATTATTTGAGCCATTCCCCCCTTATCATCCACACCCAGAAGAGTTGTTCCATCTGTAACGATAAGGTCTTCTCCCTTGTAGCTTTCCAGCTCGGGGAAATCCTTTGGGGACAGCACCACGTTCTGTTCTTCGTTCAACAAGATGTCGCCCCCGTCATAATTGGAGACCACTCTCGCCTTTACATTGGCGCCGGATATTTCAGTTGATGTATCAAGATGGGCTATAAATCCAACAGTCGGTACATTTTTTTTGGCAGTATTGGCCGGAAGTGTTCCCATGACATAGGCATGGCCATCTACAGAAACATCCGTCATCCCCATTGTTTTCATCTCTTCAGCCACGTCATGAGCGAGAAGAAACTGCCCTCCAGAGCTGGGAACAAGGCCAATCCCTTCCACAGACTGGGTATCAAATGCAGTGTAATGTAAAAAACGTTTAACCACAGAAGACATATGCTCCTTCCCCCTTTTGAATGGTGCCAGGTCTTGAATTTTTGCGTACCCCTATGGGTATGCAAAAATTCAAGACCTGGCACCACATCAGAGTCCTAAGACAAAACGAGCTACATTAAAATAAATTAGTAGTCCGGTAATATCAACTATCGTTGTCAGGGCCGGACTCGCAACAATGGCCGGGTCACACCCCAGGGCTGCCGCTCCCATGGGAAGAGCCGCCCCTATAAGGGTGGATGTTATCACCTGTATGGCCAGAGCAAGGGCTATAGCCAGAGCTATCATTGATAAGGTCATATCTCCCGGAATAGCCAGGCTTCTTGATAAAAACAGAACCTTCCCATAAGAAAGCGCCCCAAGAACGGCCCCCAGCATCAATGATACTTTCAATTCCTTGAATAGCACTTTAAAAATATCCTCCAGGTGGAGGTCACGCAATGCCAAGGCCCGTATGATCACCGTGGCAGCCTGGCTTCCTGTATTACCCCCACTATCTGTAAGCATGGGAAGGTAGAGAGCCAAAATCATAAAATGAGCCAATGTGGCTTCAAACCGATGAATTACCATTCCCGATATAAGGCCGATGGCCGCCAAGCCAACAACCCATAGAACCCTGTTTTTAAAGTGGTCCAATGCCGGAGTTTTCAAATAGGATGCCACTTCGTGGCGGCCGCCAATAGCCATGAGTTTTTCAATGTCTTCCGTATGTTCCTGGTTAATAATGTCAATGGCATCGTCATGGGTAATAATTCCGACCAGGGAACCCGCATCATTTACAACTGGCAGGGCAATAAGATCGTACTTTGCTATTTTTCGAGCCCCTTCTTCCTGGTCTTCCGTTACATGGGCAAAAATAAGATCCCGATGCATAATATCTGAGACCTTGAGAGCAGGATTAGAAACTATGAGATCTTTTAGAGAGACGAAGCCCAGAAGTTTGCGATCCTCCCCTAAGATATAGACGTAATAAATGGTTTCTCTATCAGGAGCCTCCTTGCGCAGTTCCTCAATGGCCTGTGCCACTGTTATTCCCTCTGTCAGGGCCGCATAGTCGGATGTCATAACAGATCCGCACGTTCCCTCTTCGTATGAAACAAGTCGCCTGATATCATCCCTTTCTGCCTGGGCAAGGGCTGGAAGCAGCATTTCCTGGGTGGCATGGGGCAACAGTCTAAATAGATCAGCTCTATCATCTGGAGACATGTCGGTTACAAGAGCCGCCAGGTCAAGACGGGACAGGCGGTTGGCCAAAGCAACCTGGCTGTCTTCATCGATCTGACAAAAAACCTCTGCTCTTTTATGAGGATCGAGAGCAGAGAGCACCGACCATATTTCCTGAGGCTCAAGGGAAGACAAAAAATCAGCAACGATCGCTGGGTGAGCAGAAAGACAAAATTCTTTGATCAAAGAAAAATCTTTGCTCAGCAGAAAACTCTGCAGAGCTTGTGTCAACGAAATATTCATTGGTATCACTCCTATTCAGAGCCCATCATCAGGCCTCCGAAAAAGAGTGTGGCTGTTCCCGAGTGAAAAATCAGCGATACTGAAAGGAGGAGGCCTGCCTGAAAGACGTAATAAAATTTAAACATTCCCTGCTACTAGGGACGTCATCCATGGAACGAACCTCCTTGTAATGTGATAAGTCAACCTGTAACCCTACCCATTGTAACCAAATCCATTAATATTGCAACTTTCATATAAAACTAGGGGCTGCCACGCTGGCAGCCCCTAGAATGCTTCCTTAACTACGAATCGTAACTGGAATCCTCATATCCACCGTAGCCTTCCCATGGGTCGATATCCACATCAACCTCTTCATCACTCATTTCGTCAATATCCACGCCCATATCGTTCCATGACCGCTCCTCTGGACTGAGAATCTCGTTTTCATCACTTTGAGATGCTCTTTCTGCTGTGCGATTCTTTTCTGCAAGAACTTTAAGAGTGGGTTTTTCCCGCCCTGGCACGTCCAGATACACTTCGAGGCGACACCCTCGTTTTCTAGGCGTCCCCTCTCTGGGGATGCTCGTAATTATGGCCTCCACAGGCAAATCTTTTTCCAGAGCCGGGAATATGAACTCTGCCACTTCCCTTGGCAATGTCCCTATCTGCTCTTGCTGCCCTGTCACAACGAAAATATGGTCTTCTTCGACAACAAAGTAAACCGTATCCCCTGCCCGACACTCCCTTAAAATTTCCTGGCGGGATTTGCCGTTGCCATTGGAGAGTGCCGTGTCAAGCACTCTGGAATGAACAGACCGCTCTTCGAGAGGTGACTTTTTTTCTCCCCTTTCACATGGCCGATCGGGGCAAATCTTCGAATAAAGCTCTGGGGAAATATGAAGACGGGAAAAGAAGGCTTCTACAACATTTTTCACTGGAAACTTTTTAACGAGAGGAGCGGTGCTCGAAGGATCCTTAAATTCGATATGAAGGTACGAAACTCCCTTTTCAGAAACTTCCGCTTGCACAATCTCTCCTTCTCCGTAGATGTTATGGACAATGGTCGCTCCCTCAATAAGTGTAATGTTTTCGAAGTTTGTCTCTTCCATATACTTCCGCACAAGGTCCAGAGAAAGCTCTTTCAGTGTTTCTCTCGTTCCGGTCGTCATGAGACTCACCATCCTCTGGTATAACGTTATGTGCGCACATTATAAACTACTTTTCTTATTTGAAAAGGGGGCAACAAAGAGAATGTGAAGAAATATTATTTGGTGTTAAAAAGGAGGCCAAAAATCAATAAAAACAGCCGTTAATGAAAAGTAAGCCGCGACCCAATAGACACCTTTTCATGAGGAATATGGCCCGTTGGACACTCAACAACCATGCGGGCGCCGCGGCACACAGCCATTCTCCAGGGGGCGAGGTTCCAGCGAATATCTAGAACCCGTCCCATCTCGTCAAGAAAGAACACATCAAGGGAAAACCGCATAAAAAAAGTGTGGATGGAATTACAGGGAACCAAAATTAAGCCATAGCCCTTTTTGGGGGGGCGGAACATAAGCCCCCGAAAACGGCGCCAAAAAGAACCGGCATAAAAAAGAGGGAAGAAAAGAAGATTTCCCTCCTCATCAGTAAGGCTCAATAATCGAGCTCTATACCTTTGTTTTGCAGTAACCATATTAATTCTTTAAAAAAGCCTCCATAATAGACATCACTGCCGGCCCTAAGATAACTACAAAAAGAGACGGAAAAATAAAAAGGATCATGGGGAACAACATTTTAACAGGGGCCTTGCGGGCATGCTCCTCCGCCTTGAGCCTTCGCAGCCGCTTAAGGGTTCCGGCCTGGCTTCGAAGCACTTCGCTTACGGCCACTCCAAGCTCTTCTGCCTGAATGAGACTTGCTATGAAGTGGCGCACCTCCTCAATTGGCAGCCGCTCCATAATGCCGCGAAAGGCAGCCTGACGGCTCTCTCCCAAACTTATTTCGTGAAGGGCCCGGGCGAAGTTTTCCCCCATGGGACCGCGAAGACGGTCTGCCACACGAGACATGGCCGCGTCAAGGCCAAGACCGGCCTCAACACTCACCACCATAAGATCCATAACGTCGGGAAGCTGATTACGCGCCTTCACCTGGCGCTGCTTTCCCTTGTTGGTAATCCAGAGTCCCGGAATCATATATCCCAGAGCCCCTAAAATAATAGCCCCTGAGATGCGAAAGGGATCAGGAATAACAAAAAAAGAAACCATGGCTATAATCAGGGCAAATGAAACCTTCAGCCCGGCCAAAACCTCTCCCCGCAATCCTCTGGGGCGGCCGGCCATAAGGCAGTATCGATCCATACGGGCAATGGCCTCCTGGGGAAAGAAAAAACGTCCAATGCGGCTGATCTTTGCCCGCAGAGGGTCTACCACCCGCTCTTTAAAAGAGGCTGTTTCATCGTCCCACTCTTCTGCAAAACGAAGGGCCCTATCAAAGGAGTCTTCCTTTTCGGGAGAAATGACATTCAATATAAGAAAAACTCCCAGCACTATAACCAGCACTATAAAAGCAATAACCAGAAGATCCATTCCGCCACCTCCCTAGTATCGAGGTTTCACTATGCGCTGAATGACCAGAATGCCTAAAAAGGCAAAAAAGATCGCTACTCCGAGCATCATTTGTCCTGTTGGTGTGGTAAACAAGGGGGTCATATACCCTGGACTTAATAAATTTATAATTATCGCCATGGCCACAGGCAGAAGGGAAATAATAAGGCCTTCTAAACGTCCCTGAGACGTCAAAGCCTTCATTTGAGCTGCCACATCCTGGCGATCCCGCATAACCCTGGCAATATTTTCCAAAATTTTGGCCAGGTTTCCCCCAATTTCTCTTTGAATCAATATGGAGGTCACGGCCAGCTCGAGGTCTAGGCTTCCTACCCGTTCTACCCACCTATTGAGTACATCTTCGAGGTCAAGCCCCAGAGAAATTTCTGCCACTACCTGCTGCAATGTATCTCCCAGCGGCGCTTCTATCTGAGCCCCGGCATTCTGCAGGGATTGCAAAAAACTAAAACCTGCCCTCAAGCCCGAAGAAACCATATCGAGCATGGGGGGAATCTGGCGCTCAAAGCGTTGCAGACGGCGCTGTTTTCGCACCCTGGCTATAATTACGGGAACAATTATTGCAACCACTATGCCTACAGCCAGGCCGAAGGCGCCGCGAAGAAGAAAAAGCAAAAAAGGCACAACTATAATAAGGCCAAGCCAAATCAGCAAAGCTTCATGAAACTTTAAAGGGAGGTCGGCTTTGCTCAGCTCTGCCTCAAACTTTTTTTGAAAGTTATCAGGGGCAAATGGCCTGCCCCCTGTTTTTTTCTCACTCGTCTGCTTCCCCGCCCGGTCTGAAAAAAACCAGGCTTCAGTTCGTGTCATCTGGTCTTTTTCTTCTCCCACCATGACAAAGAAAAGAATCCAGACCATTAAAAATAGAAGCAGCCCTATAATGAGAGCAAACAACATCCCTCCCATGGTCAGATCCCCCTTCTAGACCTCAATATGTCGCTGGGCAAAGCCACTCCAGCCATATCAAACTTATAGCTGCGATGAGGCTGAATACCCGTGGGATCGAGGTTACCCCGTATTCTTCCCGCGTCATCGAACCCCTGGTGATTGAACAAAAACAGATCCTGCATCTGGATGGTGTCTCCTTCCATACCTGTAATTTCAGATATGGAAGTAACGCGGCGGGTTCCGTCCTTTAATCGCTCCTGATGAACAATGAGGTCGATACCGGAGGATATTTGTTCTCGTATGGCGCGGACGGGAAGCTCCATCCCAGCCATGAGAACCATGCTCTCAAGACGTGAGAGTACGTCCCGGGGGGAATTGGCGTGGAGCGTGGTCAGAGAACCGTCGTGCCCCGTGTTCATGGCCTGAAGCATATCAAAGGCCTCCTCACCGCGGCACTCTCCCACTATAATACGGTCGGGCCTCATGCGCAGGGAGTTGCGAACAAGCATGCGAATGGTTATGGCCCCCGTACCCTCTATATTAACGGGACGGGATTCCATACGCACTACGTGATCCTGCTGCATACTCAGCTCTGCCGCGTCTTCAATGGTAACAATACGCTCTCTGTTTGGTATAAAGCTTGAAAGCACATTAAGGGTGGTGGTTTTACCTGAACCTGTTCCCCCTGTAACAATAATGTTATATCGAGCCTCTGTGGCAACCCGCAAAAAGCTCACAGACTCATCAGAAAGAGTGCCTAGGGCAATGAGGTCCTGGGCTGTAAATGGCTCTCGTCTGAACTTTCGCACCGTCAACGTGGGCCCATCAATAGAAACTGGAGGAATCACCGCGTTGACACGGGAACCGTCGGGCAGGCGGGCATCCACCATGGGGGAGGCCTCATCGATGCGCCGCCCCAGAGGTGCCACTATTTTGTCAATAATACGCCGTATGTGATTATCGTTATTAAAAAACACATCGGTAGGCTCGATTTTGCCCCACCGCTCTACAAAAACCTGCTCGCAGCCATTCACCATAATTTCTGTCACTGTGTCGTCATCGAGCAAGGGCTGAATGGGGCCGTACCCGAAGACCTCGTTCAAAAGATCATCGTGAAGGCGGTTGATCTCTAAGACATTGAGGCCCTTTACCTCTTCGAGCATAGCTTGTATTTCAAGGGTAATCTGCTCTTTAACGAGAGGGGATTTTCCCCAATCGGGCTTCGAGGCAACCTCTTCCATATCTATCTCATCGGCCAGACGGGAGAGAATTCGGCGATGGGTTTCGCGGTAGAGCTCTGACACGCTTCCCCGTCCCCGCCTGTCTCCCCCTGTATTTCCAGCAATCCGTCGTAAAAGGCTCATTAAAGGCTCACCTTCTCCTTACCAACAAGCTCTGAGGCTATCTCCCGTATGACTTTAGAGTAGGGAGACCGGGGCTGGCTTAAAATAAGGGGCTCTCCCTTCAGCCAACCCTTTTCAAGCTTTTCGTCAAAGGGAAGCAGACCCTTTACACCATATTCCCTTTGTATCTTCTCTACAATAGACCGGTTTTCCCGCTCCGCCTTATTAACAATAACCCCCCGCTCTATCCACGATATTCTCAGCTGATCGAGCAAACCTGTCACTAAGTGGAGATTTTTAACGCCGGTGCAGCTGCAATCTGTAACGAGCCAGATCCGCTGGCATCCTTCTGCCAATTCAATGGTTATATCTCCAAAGTTTCGGTGGAGGTCAACAACAATATAATCGAACCGGTCAGAAAGAGACTCTATAAGGCGGTCCCCCATGCCGGATTTTACCAGTTCCGCCTGTACAGGGTTCTTTGCTGTCGGCATAATCATAAGATCCTTTGGGCCAAGGGCCAAATATCTTTCGCCATCAACAGTTCCGCTCAGACATTCGTTAGCCCAGCTGGTCCAGTTCAACTCATAGGGGGTATTGAGCAGAAAAGCCACGTCTCCCATATAGAGATCGCCATCTATCAATGCTGTTCTCTTGCCCATAGAAGCAAGCTGCAAGGCAAGGGATATAGAAAAAGACGACCCTCCCGCCCCGCCGCGGCAGCTTAATACAGCAATGCGCTCTGCCTGGCGGGTTCCCCCTTTAGAAAGGGTTTCTGTATTTACCCGCCTGATAGAATCCACCAGTTCGCCGCTGGCAAAGGGCTTTAACAGATAATCTCTGGCACCCGCCTGCATGGCCTTTCTCAAAAAGGCCACGTCTTTTTGTACAGACATCATAATAACCCCTGGCGCGCCGGGCATATGGGCCAGTTTTTCTGCCAAATCCGTACCGTCGCCATCGGGCAGCTGAAGATCAAGAAGCAAAACAGAAGGCCTGAGGCGAGTGACCGTTTCTATAACACCTTCAAGACAGTCGCTCTCGCCGATGATTTCCATATCCGGCTCTATCTGGATCATGCCCCGAATCACATCTCTTGTAACAGCATCGTCATCTACAACGTAAACCCGAATCATAGGGCCACCACCTCCGGCGTTACCGTGATTACGAGTTCAGTCTCATCGTTGGTGAACTCCCGGCTCTTGAAGAGTTCGCCAATAATGGGAATATCCCCTAATAAGGGTATCTTTTTAACGAGCTTTGACTGCTTATTGTCGAGAAGGCCTCCAACCACAAGGGATTCGTTGTGGCCAAGGCGCACTTTGTTGGCTATTTTTCTTGTTCGTATGGCGGGAATCTTAATGCCCTGGGTTTCAATGGCATTCTCCCAATCTATTTCGCTCACTTCGGCTTCAAAAGTCAGCCAGATCTCGCCGATTCCGTCAAGTTCGGGGGTAAATTTCATAATGACGCCATAGGGCTTCCATTCAATCTTGATTTCGTTGTTATCTACACCTACCGGCACGGGAATTTCCCCGCCTACATTAAGGGAAGCCTCTTCGCCGCTCAATGTAGTAAGATAGGGCCTGCTCAAGATCTTCGCCTCTTTGTTCTCTACAAGGGCATTGATCCAGGCATTGATTTTGGCAGAATAGTGAGCGCCTTTAGTGTAATCGAGCATATGGCCTGAGTCGGGCGTTAAATCAAAAATCCCCCAGAAAGTACCCTCCTGACCTTCAAGACGTTTCATGCCAAGGGCATCGCCATCCTGCTTCTTCACTTCCATCACCACGGCTCTCAGCTTAATCTGGGGAGCACTATCCACTTCGAGAAGATTTATAACCTTTTCGCCAAAAGCACCGGCGATGGCCACTGCGCGAAGCCTGTCCCGAGGGGTTTTTACCTTTCCCTCGAGAACTACGGCATCTCCTCGAACTGTAACATCTATGTTTTCGGCTTGAAGCAGCTCCTTAAGTTCCCAGGAAGGGGCCTCAATGGAAGGGTGGACAAGAATTTTCTCCATATGCATGCCCGCGGCATCCCAGACAATAAGGGCGGCACCCCCTTCTACCTTGCCTGTGAGCAGTACCTGGTTGTTATCAAGGGGAATAGCATCAAGCACGTCTGGATTTCCCACCGACATTCGCTTGACATTCTGGTATTTCAGAACCGCGCTGTCGCCCACATCAAGATGATAGGTAGCCGCCAATACAGGAAGGGCGCCCAGCACAACAGTTAAAAATACAACGGCAAAAAACACCCATAGTTTTCTTTTAAGGCAAGCCATCAGCGAGACCTCCCATCAGGAGATACAGTTACTGTGGATACATTTCCAGGTTGTATCATTTCTATTTTCCAACCTTGAGGAACAGCCCTGACGCTTCTTTTCGCAGCCGGTTTTGGAGGGGCAGATTGGGCTGCTGTCTTCTGAGGCTCAGGAGAAACTTCAGGCCCCTTATAGACCACTGCGGGAGTCAAAGTCTCTTCATTGGCAGGGCGCAACGCCAGCCATACGCTTCCCAGGCTCTGGGCCCATGCGGCTACTGCCGCCTCTTCAGGAGAAACTTCTACCACAGCAGACCTGGCGAGCATTTCTTTTTCTTTCGTTCCCTCTTTTTCCTCTTTTCGGGTGAGAACGCCGCCAAGGGCAAGTACTTTAACCCGTGAGAGAAGAAGGCGGGAAGTGGGGCTCACCGCATCTTTTTCACGATAGACATGGAATACATCAACGTAATCCCCCGGACGAAGGAGCCCTCCCGCCGCTATCACTTCATCAATGGGCAAGGCAATGGCAACGCGCCCATCAGGAAGCTGGAAGGCCACTCCCAATTTTTCAGGATCCAAAGAAAGCTTGCCTTTAAGAACAGGGTCTCCTTCAGAAAGGGCCAGCATAGATGCTTTCCCAACCACTTCATCAAGAGACAGAACCTCACCTGTCGGAATGCTGCTTCGAGGCATGCGAACAACTTTCACGTCTTCAGCCGTGATAATAGAAAAAGCATCCTTGGGACGTGCGGCCACTACCACAGAAACAAGCTCTCTTTCAGCCCGGGCTATCTTTAATTTATAGCTGCGTATCTGCTGATATACCAAAAGCCCTGCCATAATTCCCAACAACAGAGAAACGATTAAAAAAATGCCGCGTTTTTTCACGTCCTCACCTCACTCTCATTGTATTAAACTGACAGAATAGCCGCCAAACTCGGTGCTTCCTCCTCCAGAGCTGCCCGGTATAACCCTTTCAACAAACCGCCCCACAACTCTAGAATCTTTTCCAGAGCCTTCTACTCCCTCAAGAAAGAAGCTGGCAAACCCTACCACCTCAACGGTATCCCGCCCGTGGACTTCCCAATTATCAACAATGGGA
This sequence comes from Aminobacterium sp. UBA4987, assembly GCF_002396985.1. Lineage (NCBI taxonomy): Bacteria > Thermotogati > Synergistota > Synergistia > Synergistales > Aminobacteriaceae > Aminobacterium > Aminobacterium sp. UBA4987. The sequence goes on along the minus strand of NZ_DGZF01000009.1, from coordinate 523,289 downwards.
ACAAGGATTAGACGAGGGCTCGCATAAAGGTCATCTAGGTGGGAGGCATACCAGTCCCACGAAATGTGACCCGACTGGTCAAGGATATACTCTATGCCTTCTTTAATGATCTCAAGGGCAACAACATAATCGATGCCATCTTCTGTAGGGCCCGACATATTACCCGGTTCTGTCGTAATCGTGTCTCCAATGGATATAATGCCATCATATCCATATTTAATTTTTTCACGGTAATTGTTCGCCCCGTTCCCCCCAAGGGCCAATGCGTGGAAATTGCCGCTGGAGGTTCCATCGTGGGGGCCTATCTTTAAAAGATATTGGTCTCCAAACACAAAATCCTGGCTCTGAATACCAAAGGGGCGAAGCCCTTTTGCTGACCCCGCGCCAGAAAGCCGTGCCGCCGCCTCTGCCAGAACGGTACTCTCGTTAACCCCTAAGATGCGGGCAAAAGTCATGGCTATAGTTTCTTGCCCTTCAACATGGCATGTATCTGCATCGGGAAAATCCACGGCGTAGGCGCCCTCGCTTTTATTGTCGCTGGCAACAGAGCCGGCAACTTGTGCGGCGCTGGCTTCCCGAAGGGCCTGGCTTGCTGATTTGTTTCCAAGCTCCCAGGCCCCCGCAAGGCTTCCCGCATCCACTGCTGTCTGAAGACGCCAGCGAGCCACAACAAGACGGCCATAGTCAAGAGAAAGGGCACCCGCCCCAAGCAAAACCACCATGGAGGCCGCTACCCAGACCAGAACGGCTCCCCTGCTTCGCTTTAATTCTTTTCTATTCTCTCTTCTCATAGCTATCACTCCACCCTGAAAGACGCCGAGGCGTGGGCCTGCCAGTTGGGTATCAGCCCTTCAACAAAGGCCCCCAAGGGCGTCAAAAAAGCTACAGGAGCCTGCGCCGTAACTACAGACTCTTTATAAGACCCTTTATCGGTCTCTGTAACATTCACAGAAACCTCTGCACTGGTCCACCGTACGGCCAGAATCTCTTCTACTCTGGATGTTACATCTGCTGCAGACCCGCCCACAGAGGCCATGCGTGCCCCTTCCCGGACACTGTGGTTAAGCGTGAGATACTGCTGCATTATCAACCCAAAATCTATTATCCCCATTACAAGAACAAGCAAAAGAGGCAACACCACCGCAAACTCAACGATAGCCTGCCCTCGGCTTCTTTTTTTCAAAACCTCTAACATCCTCATTCCATCACCCCCGCTCACAGCAGGAGATATATTGCGTACCCAATCGCTATTGCCAGAGCATAGGGCACTTTTTCTTTACGTCGTTCACGCCCTGACATCAAAATGCTTTTAAAAAACCTGCCGGGCCCTCCGGCGAGGGCCACCCAAAAACCTTGGTAATCCACGCGTTTTAAGGCTAGGGCAATTACCACTATCCCGCCTGCTATTGAAGAGTACAAAACCACATAGAGCGCTCCCGGCCATGCAGCCATCGCACCCGCGGCAGCCAGAAGCTTTACGTCGCCTGCGCCCATGCCTCCCAGCAGGTATGGAATTAAAAACCATCCCAGACCTACCCCGGCCCCGAATAGAGACATAGAAACAGCGCCATAAAAACTATGAAAGAGAATCGCCGCCAGCAGCAAACCATAAGTGAGCCAGTTCGGTACCTTCTTATATTTCAGATCGTAAAAACCTGCCCAGCAAAGAACTGCCAGCGCCACCCACTCCATAGAATCACTCCAGTTTTAGAAAGAAAGGGCAGGATTCCCTGCCCTTTCTTTAAAGTGCGTCGCTAAAGTATTCTCCTTGCTATTGCTAGGGCAAAGCACTGTTAGCGTTAGTGAAAAGCTGAAGAATTTTGGGACCTATGAGAAGAATAGCGGTTATGGCAGCAATAGAGATCAAGGCTAGAATAATGCTATATTCCACCATTCCCTGACCTTCCTCATCTGTTACGAAGCTACATCGTAGCCTATGGCAATGCGGTATTGACATCAGTGAAAACTTGTAGAATCTTCGGCCCTATGAGAAGGATCACAGCGATGGCCGCAATAGAAATTAAGGCTAAAATCAACGCGTACTCCACCATTCCCTGGCCTTCCTCATCTGTTACAAGGTTACGAAGTCTTTTCAACATTTATATTACTTCCCTTATTTATTTCTGCTATATTTTTTCTACTGTACTGGGATTATAATACACGTTTCATTTTAGATTTAACAGTAACTTAAGAATCATAGAGAAAAAGTGAAACTCATTAAAAAAGGGGGATTTTCCATACACTACATTGGGAAATTTTCCCGATTTTAACATAATTAAGCCTCTATTGAAATAAAACATGCCTGTCTGTTTCAATTCAATTGCTTACTGCCTCTTCATCTTCTGTTGGGGGGTGTTCTGTCAATCCCCACTTCCAGGCCAGTGCGATGGCCTGGCTCTTTTCCTGCACATCCAGTTTCTTCAATATCTGGGACATATGGTTCTGTACTGTCTTGTTTGAAAGAATCATACGCCGCCCTACCTCTCGTGAAGAAAGACCATGGGATACCCAATAGAGAACTTCTTTTTCCTTAATTGTAAGTGTTTCAATCTTTGATTTAAATTCAGCATGGGGAGAAAAGGATTTAAGGAGCTTTGAGGCTATCAGGGGATCAACGTACCGCTCTCCGCTAGCTACCGTACGCAAGGCGTAAAGAAGCTCTGCCAAACCTGAAGATTTTAATACATACCCTTCTATCCCAGCCCTCGATACACGAGTTATCTGATTTTCAGCATCAAGGGCCGTTATAACAACAAAGGCACTTTTACATCCTTCTTTTCGAAGAGTGGTTACCACCTCGATGCCATCGGCTCTGGGCATGCGTATATCAAGCATTACCACGTGGGGAGCGGTTTTTTTCACCACATCTATGGCCTCAAGACCATCCCGCGCCTCACCAACAACCTCTATGTCGTCTTCCATGTCAAGAATTTTCCGGATGCTCTCCCGAAAAAGACTGTGGTCATCGGCTAAGACAACTGTAATTTTTTTCATTACCTATCATCCTCCGGAATAGGAACACTCATTAAAATGACAGTGCCGTTGCCAGGAGAGCTATCGATAGTAAGCTTTCCTCCAAAAAGACGGGGTCGTTCTTCCATATTTGTCAGGCCGTAAGAACCTCGTTCCTGGGCAATCGTTTTCGCCTTAGCCACATCAAAGCCCTTGCCGTTATCAGCGATACGGGCGCTAAACCCATCAGACTTGGCACTGAGGCTTATATCTACTTTTTTGGCGGCGCCTCTTTGTATGGCGTTATCCAGGGCCTGATGAATAACCCTGAAAAGATTGCTTCGCAATGTCATGGAGAGGCCTGTAATGTTGCCATCTGTTTGAAAAGATATATCCACGCCATATCGGTCACAAGCCTGCTTTGCATATCGTTCAAGAGCTACATCCAACCCTTCTTCAAGACCCTGTGGGTGTATCTGAAAAAGAAGGGTTCTGATATCAAAAATTGCCTCTTGCATTTGTGTTTTAACCTTACCAAGCTCTATCTGGGCTTCTTTTATTTTTTTAGCTTCTAAATATCGCTCTGCAAGCTCGCAAAGCATTATGGCCCCAGAAAGTTTTTGGGCAGACCCATCATGAAGATTGCGGGCTAAAAATCGGCTGTCAAGCTCTGCCAGGCTAAAAGCGGCAGAGAGGAGTTTTATGTTTTTTTCAGTGTCGCTGTCTGATATGACTTTAATTCCCTGATCCTGTAAAAACTCAAGGATAAGACGAAACTTGTTTGCCATATCTTCACTTCTGCTGAGGAATTCTTTTACACCATTTTCTTCTTTTAGAAGAAAGCTTCGCTGAAGTTTCAGGTTCTGCTCGCGCTCTTGGTGAGTTGAAAGTTTTTTTCGCAACGTGTCTGCTTTTTCGTAAGCCGCGAGTTCTGCTGCGGAGTCCTCTTCTTCCATGGATTCAACAAGCTCTTGCTGGGCAGCTTTGAAGGCTGAATCAATTTTTGTTGAAGATAGTTGAAGATAATCAATGTCTTTTTGATTGGAGTCAAGTTTTTCACGCACTTCTTTAAGTTTCAGCAACTCCTGTTGACGAATCACTGAAACATTCGACAGGTTTAACGCCACATATTTACAGACCTTATCGTAGATGCTTTTTAATTTTGCATGGAATGAATCTTCACTCATAAAGGCTCCTCCACCCATGTAACGGGAAAATTTATCTTATTTTAATAAAAATGCATTCTATATGCAAGGGGAATCATACATTTTCTAGTTCTTTTTACCCAGCATACAAGGGGGTTTAATCTTTAATAATCGGGATAATTAATCATACAAGTTTTATTATATCAAGAATTTTTAGCTATGACAAAGGCTCCCATCATAGCAGATAATGGGAGCCTTGCGCGAGAAATCACCTATTTATTAAATAGATGGGTTTAATTTTATTTTTTAATTTAAACGTTGTACCACTATAGCGGCAGCCTGCCCTCCCCCAATACACGCGCTTGCGATTCCGAACTCTTTGTCGGTATTTTTAAGGGCATAGAGAAGGGTTGTCAAAATTCGGGCCCCCGATGCCCCTATAGGATGGCCGAGCGCGATAGCTCCGCCGTGTATGTTCAGTTTTTGCATGTCGAGGGGCATGACCCGATGACAGGCGATGATCTGGGCCGCAAAGGCTTCATTAATTTCGATAAGGTCCATATCGTTTATGGTCATTTTTGCCATTTCCAGAGCTAAAGGCATGGCAAGGGTGGGAGCGATGCCGAAACGGTCCGCGTCGAGGGCAGCGCTGGCATACCCTAAGATTCGCGCCATAGGCGCGTGACCTTCGTTTTTTGCCCACTCTTCGTTTGCCACAACTACTGCGCTTCCCGCATCGCATAAAGCGGAACTGCTTCCGGCCGTGATCGTTCCCCCTTGTTTAAAGATGGCAGGGAGACGCCCAAGGGCTTCTATGGTGGTATCTTTTCTGGGTATTTCTTCGCTATCGATGGCAATTTCGCCTTTTTTTCGATCTCGAATGATAAGGGGGACGGTTTCTTCGGCAAAGAGTTTTTTTTCCATTGCTTCCACTGCTTTCATATGACTTGATAGAGCATATTCATCTTGTTCCTGCCTTGTAATGTTATATTCCTCAACAAGGCGCTCTGTCAGCGTTCCCATTAAATCTCCCGCCACAGGGCAAATAAATCCGTCCTGATGGAGTACGTCCAGCACCTTTTTTTCTCCCATTCGATGGCCCCATCGGGCTTCGGGGAGGAGGTAAGGCGTATTAGAGGCACTTTCCATGCCTCCAGCCACTCCGGCCTTAATGTCGCCGAGCCTTGCCCGGTCGGACATAAGCATAATGGTTCGCAAACTTGATCCGCAACGTTTATTCACTGTGAAGGCCGGTATGTTTTGAGGCAGGTTTGCCTTAACCATGGCAATACGGGCGGGGTTTGCTCCCACTCCGGCTTGCCAGCCATTCCCCATAATGACCTCTCCAATATCATCTGTAGCTATACCAGAACGCTTAACAGCTTCTGCAATGGCTTTTCCGCCCAGATCCGTTGCTTCAAAAGGTTTAAGGGAGCCGCCATATTTTCCGCCTGGAGTGCGGCAAGCGCTCAGAATAACAGCTTTTGTCATTTGGATGCCTCCTCGCACAGTTCTTCTTCGGTTCCTTTCATCAAGCAAAGATCGCTGCTTACCTCTAACTCCATTCCCGTGTTGGCCAGCAATTCCTCGAGGTTTACACCAGGGGCTATTTCTGTTAAAACCATCCGTCCACTTTGTTTTCGAACAACACAGTATTCTGTAACTATGGTAGAAACAACCCCGGCGCCTGTGAGGGGAAGAGAACATTTCTTGACGAGCTTGGGCCGGCCTTTTTTATCAGTGTGGGTTGTAGCAACGTAGACAGCTCTGGCACCAGTGACAAGGTCCATGGCGCCTCCCATTCCGGGAACCAGCTTGCCAGGAATCCACCAGTTTGCCAGATTCCCCTCCTGATCCACCTCCAGAGCGCCGAGCACCGTAGCATCCAGATGGCCTCCGCGAATGAGGCCAAAGCTGACTTCACTCGCCACAATAGAAGAACCGTCGATAAGGCTGAGGCCCCGTCCGCCTGCGCCAATGAAGCGCAGATCAGGCTCTTCTGGAGAGGGGCCTGCTCCAACAACACCGTTTTCAGTCTGCATGATGACCCGAACATTGTCAGGAATATAATCTGAAACGAGTGTTGGAATACCTATGCCCAGATTGACAACCGCGCCGTTATCGAAATCAAGGGCTATCCGCTTGGCAATTCGTTCCCGTACAATCTTTTCATCAAGTTCTGGAAGCATAGTATCCATCTCCTTTCAGCACAAGGATATCTATGAGGATTCCAGGAGTAACTACGTCATTGGGATCTATTTCTCCCTCACGCACAATGGAATCAACTTCTGCTATAACAATGTCCGCGGCCGTAGCCATAGCCGGGTTGAAGTTCCTGTTCGTTCCAAAATAGGTCAAATTCCCCCATCTGTCTGCCTTGTAAGCACGAATAAAAGCTATGTCGGCACGCAGCGGAAGCTCAAGAATATATTTTTTCCCCTCCACTTCTATTGTTTGCTTGCCTTCTTCATAACATGTGCCGACACCCGTCGGCGTCAGAATGCCTCCCAGGCCAAACCCACCAGCACGAATGCGCTCTACAAAACTTCCCTGAGGGACAAGCTCAAGTTCCATTTTGTTTTCGTTGAAGAGGCGCTGGGTTTCCCTGTTGAGCCCAATGTGAGAAGCGGTTACTTTACGCACCTGGCCATTAACTACAAGTTTGCCGTGTCCCACTCCTTGGGGAAATTTATCGTTGGCATATAAGGTATCGTTGGCTATGAGGTGCAAGTCCCGCACATCAGCAGCAACCAGGGCATCAACCAGAGTGTAAGGCACACCACCATAGTTGAATCCGCCGACCATCAAAGAGGCGCCTGGCTTGACAAAACGAACTGCTTCTTCTGCCGACATAACAGGTTTAATGGTTTTTTTGGGCATTTGCCGAACCTCCCTTTCATTATTGTTCCGGATTTTCTTCGAGCACGGGAGAGACAACTTGTGCTGCTCTTCGTTTCTGTATAACAAACATAAGCGCTATAATCCCCACGGCTAAACAATTCGATATAAGAGAAGGATGGATCAGCAGCAATGGAACCGAAAGAAGAGCCGCCCGCCCCCAGAGTGCAAGATGGGTAACAAAAAACCCCTGAACGCCTGCCGCCAATCCAATGATTCCCAAAAAGGCCGTAGCGCAGCCCAAAACAATTTTGATTAAACTGCCCTGAAAGAGAAGATAGCTGTTATACACAAACATATAGGGAACTATAAAACCTGCGACAGCAACGACAAGGGCCGTAAATCCAGTTTTAATGGCATTGGAACGGGCAATACCCGCCGCAGCATAAGTGGCAAGGGCGACAGGGGGTGTCACGTCTGCCAGTACTCCAAAGTATAGGCAGAATAGGTGGGCAGACATCATGGGAACGCCCATTTGGGCCAATGCCGGCGCTGCCAGAGTCGATGTAATAATGTACTGGGCAGTGGTAGGCACACCCATGCCAAGGATAATTGAGCCGATCATGGTTAAGACAAGGGCCAGAGGAAGTATCCCATGGGATAGGCTCATGACAAATGATGAAAATGCTAGACCTACACCGGTGATCCCGATAACGCCAATGACTATTCCTGAACAGGCACAGGCTGCCGCAACATCAACAGCTCCGATGGCCCCATCAATAAGGGAGTTGAGAACTCGTTTGGGAGTCATACGGTATTTTTCATCTCCTAACCATGATGCTCCGACAAGACAGACGATAGACCAGAAAACTGCTTTTACCGCGGAATACCCAGTGGCAAGAAAAAGGACAAGGGTAATGATAGGAATTAGCAGATGCCAGCCTTCCCGCAATACAGGCCCTATTTTGGGAACTTCTTCATCGGTCATGGCCCTGATCCCTCTTTTGCCGGCTCTGAAGTGGACCATAGCCCATATGGAAAAAAAGTATAGTGCCGCAGGAATAGCCGCGGCTACAACAATATCCCAATAGGAAATGCCTAAGAACTGGGCCATAATAAAGGCCGCCGCTCCCATAACTGGAGGCATAACTTGTCCTCCAGTAGAGGCTGCCGCAACTATGGCGCCTGCAAACTCAGACCGATATCCGGCCGTCTTCATGAGAGGTATGGTAAAAGCACCAGTCGTAACGGTGTTAGCTACAGAGCTGCCGGAAACGGTTCCCATAAGAGCACTGGCAACAACCGCCGCCTTGGCAGGGCCTCCACGGCTTTTTCCTGTTAGGGCGATGGAGAGGTCAATAAAAAATTGCCCCGCCCCGGAAACGCTAAGAACCGCTCCAAACAAAACAAAAAGGAATATAAAGGAGGCAGATACCCCCAGGGGAACACCAAATATTCCGTCAGTGCGCAGATACTGAAAAGGAGCTATTTCATCAAGGGCAAAGCCGCCATGGGACAGGATGCCTGGAAAATAGGGACCAAGAAAGGCATATACCAATGCGATCGTAGCCATAATAGGCAAGGGCAGCCCCATAGCTCTTCTTGTTCCTTCAAGAACAAGCAAGACCATAATAGTGCCCCAATATATATCTGAGGTTATTGGTGCTCCCTCCCTCATGGTAATGACTTCCCAGTTAAGGATAATATTGAGACATCCTGCTATAAGCAGCCCGGCGAAAACCCAGTCCCACCAATCAATGCGATTCTTAGGCCTGTTTTTACTCACTGGATATAGAAGGAACATAAGCCCTCCCATAAAGAGCCAGTGGATGCTTCGCTGGTACATTGCTGAACGCAACCCAAAAACAGCCGTATAGAGGTGAAAAACAGATGCCGACAAGGCCAGAGCAGCTACAATCCAATACTGCCAGCCATGGAGTTCTCTTTTCTTCGCATCCACATCTACTGGCTGAACATCCTGCGACGTTGATGTTGAAGAATTCGTCATTGAGTTTCCCTCCCCAATTTCGTCTCATTGATGCGGGAGAGGTTAACCTCTCCCGCTCAAAAGAGACTTATTTCACCTCTATGCCTTTTTCCTTGAAGAATTTCACCGATCCTGTTGTAAAGGGTATTATTCCCACACTGGCCTCTTCGGGTACAAAGTGAGCAGCCTGCTGTGTAATATCCATAAATGCCTTATTATTCTCTATAATTGTTTTTACAAGGTTGTACCCAAGCTCTTCTGGCATATCCTCGTGAACCACAAGGAAGTTGCCATCAGCAACTGTGAGAATATCTTCTTTAATATCAGGATAGGTGCCTTTAGTTATGATATAGGGGAAGAGGAAAGGATTCTTTTCCACAACTTTATCTACCACTTCCTTAGGAAGGGGAATCATTACAATATCACGAACTGCTGCTACTTCAAGAACGGCCGAACCGGGAGCCGCAAAGTTCCAGAAGACCGCGTCAACGTTTCCGTCCTTCAGCGCCATAACTCCTTCCGGCTGGGTCAGCTGCTGTTTATGAATGTCTTTATCTGGGTCTATGCCTGCCGCGTTCAAAATAATATGGCTCAATATCTGATCACCGCCGCCTGGAGCTCCCAGAGAAACTTTTTTCCCCTTTATGTCTTCAAAGGACTTAATACCGGTTTTAGTCGTGGTCACAAGATGCTGGGGGGCAGGATACATATGCATAAGAATGCGAAGAGGAAGTTTGCCATCCTGCTCAAAAGCTTCTACGCCCGTATAGGCCTGATACAAAGTGGAGCCCATAGACATGCCTATTTGGGCCTTTCCTGAAGCTACAAGGCGGCAGTTCTCTTTAGAAGCTGCCGTTGAACGAGAGGTCGCCTTGACACCAATATCGGCCTTTGACAAAATTTCTGCCATGGCCCCGCCCAGAGGGTAGTATGTTCCTCCCACTCCGCCTGACCCAATAGTGACAAAGGTAACAGCCGCAGCTGCCGAGCCAAATGCCACGAGAGCCAGAACCGCTACCAAGACCAACCATTTTTTCTTCATATAAGGACCCTCCTTTTACTTGGTTCACTCCACTCTTATTTCCCAGACAGCAATTTATCGCTTGCTGACCTCAGCCCTCTTTCTAGACGCATAAAGATTTCGTCGATCTCACTCTCTGTAACAGTAAGAGGAGGAGCCACCAGGAACTGGTCTCCCTCTATTCCATCGATTTGTCCCCGGCCGGGGTAAATCACAAGCCCTTCCTTGAAACATTCGCCTGTAACTACGCCAGCCGCATTTACAGAAGTGGAAAAAGCTTCTTTGGTACTCTGGTTCGCCACGATTTCAATTCCTCTCATAAGACCCATTCCGCGAACTTCACCAACGATGGGTATTTGATACAGTGTCTCTAGTTTTTTGTAGAACCGCTCTCCCTGTAAAGCTGCATTTTCAACAAGTTTTTCCCGTTTGATCAAACGGAGGGTTGCAGTTACAGCTGCGGCAGTTACCGGGTTCGCGTTGTAGGTATGACCATGCTGAAAAGCTCCGCTGCCTTTTTTTAGAGATTCAACAATTTCATCTTTTGCTATAAGGGCGCCTACCGGGGAGTACCCTCCAGATAAGGCCTTTGCGGAACAAATCATGTCTGGCGTCACATTCCAATGGTTCAGGCAGAAATTTTTACCAGTGCGGCCTATACCCGTCATAATTTCATCGGCAATAAGCAGCACATCGTATCTGGAACAAATATCCCTAACGATGGGCCAATATTCTTTTGGCGGGTGCAAGGCGCCAACGGTGGAGCCAACAATGGGTTCAGCCACAAAAGCTGCCACATATTGTTGCCCTATTCTTCTTATTTCATGTTCCAGGGCATGGGCACACCTAAGATCACAGGAAGGGTAAGAAAGACCATAGGGGCATCGGTAGCAATAATGGGATGCTATTTTGGGATGATCCTGATAGAGCGGAAAGAACGTTCTTCGCCGAGCCATGCTGCCTGCTAATCCCATAGTTCCAATAGTACTCCCATGATAGGAGTTCCAACGGGCTATCATGACATACTTAGAAGAGCCCTCTCCGTCCCGCTCCACAAAATATTGTCTGGCCAGCTTCAAAGCAGATTCAATGGCTTCGCTTCCGCCGCTGACGAGCCAGACATAGTTGAGCCCGTCAGGGGTAATAGACGCTACTTCTTTTGACGCTTCCATGGTCGCATCGTTATACCATCGGGAAGGGTGGGCAAACTCAAGAGTTGTAAGCTGTTTGTATATAGCGTCAGCTATCTCTTTATTGCCATGCCCCACGCTCGAAAGCAACGCCCCGCAGCAGCCATCGATATAGGCTTTACCTTCTTCATCGAAGAGGTACATCCCTTCACCTCGAACTGCCTTTCTGAGGGCCGTTTTGTAGCTACGAGGAATCATAGACCCATATTCCGGCACACAAACCATCCCCTCTCTGTTTTTTAAATTACTCTCGCAGGATCTCTGTTGTAGTCCGGCCGGAACCCACAGAGAAAAAGCCTTATGGTTATAATTGACATTCGATGAGGCAGAAGGAAGGGAGCATAATGGATAACGGATAATGGATAAAAAAGAAGTGCGAACTACTTTCATGTTATTGTTATGAAGTTTTGCCTTCGTCAATAATAGAGTCTTCTTTATAGTTTGTCAATTTGCAATAGATTAAAAATATAAAAAGGACCGCCTATTTTGGGCGGTCCTTTAATTATTCCATCTAATGGTGGAGCTATTTATTGTTTTTACTCTCAGCAAGAATTCCTTTCGCCGTAAAGATATACCGTTCATCCATAAAAGCAACTTCTTTTAGCCGGTAATTTCCCAAAACCTCTGAATAAAAGGGAACTGCTGCTTCTATTAAAGTCTTAGCCGCCCTCCCTATATCTTTCTTTTCCAGTTCGTATATGAGGGTCATATCAATAAGGGGGTGTTTTATATTCACCGTTATTCCCTTTTCCGGTTTCCTCGCTATGGTATGACCTGTTTCGGGAAACTTAATAGCGACTCTTTTCTTTTTAGTGCTGATAACAAGGGCAGGGTCGTCGATGGACTCGAAGTGGTGGGATCGGTCTATGTTCTCATTAAAAAGTCTCACATCAAAAGGAGCATCCTCTACCAGCCATTTGTTCGGTATAGTGAGAAGGTAGGTAGGGCTTACCAACTCTGTGGCTGCTGCCTCATTCACTGCTGAAAGCCGTATTTCCGATATTTCCTCCTTGAACCTGTTGAGATAGGTTACATTTCGGCATCGTCCGATGAGATATAATTTATCGCTGTTTGATACGCGGGTATCAGAGAGCATTTTTTTCATGGTCTCCTCAAATTGCAGCTGATCACCTGCATCCAGCAAAATTTCGGCAAGCAACCGGCTGTTGAGTGATACCTCGTACCCATTATCAATGTTGCGCTGCAAGTTTCTGCGGGCTTCATCGACCATTCCCAGTTTCGTGTAGGCTAAACCGACAAAAAGAAAATTCTGCCAGTCCGAGTTATTAGATTGACGAATAATCTCTTCAAGGTCCGCTATTATACTTTGACTGTCTGTTTCTTTTTGTAAACGAACGCGCTCCATGAGAACGCTGGCCCATAAGATATCTCTTCTGAATATGGGACGCTGGGTCTGTAAAAACCTGTTAAGACAGCCAAGGACAAATACTTCATCTTCCTCTCTCGTTAGAGAATAGTAATACCAGAAGGGAGGAAAGTATTCAAAGGCAGGGTTATCCTGCAAAAGCCGCTCAAGTTTTCGATGCTGCATCTCTGCCGGATTCGACTTTACATTTTCAACAAATTCATTGATCTGTTTTTCAGTTAAGCGATATTGGTCATCGATATTGTACTTTTTAATAATAGACCACGAAGCTGTGAGCATGTCTTTGCGTATGGAGTTAATGACATTGAGTTTTTCATCGTCAAGGGCCTCGATTATTTCTTCGCTTTCATCCATATACTCCTCTATCCGCCTCTGATAGTTTACATACATGGACCCCATGGAAGAAACAGCGCTTACAGCGGCTGAAACCACACTCTGAGGAGATACATTCACTCCTGATAGAAAATTATAAAGGGTTCGCTCAAGCCTCTTTTGGTAGCTTTTTTCGATACGTTCCCGTTTTCGCTCAGATATAATCTCATCTTTTAGGGTATCCATAAGCTTTACAATCTCTTCGTCAGTAATGGCGTTGAGGTTCAGGTTGTTGATGATGTTGTCGTACTCAAAAGATAGAACGACACGATCGTTGAAAGAAACAATTTTACTCAGCGAGTAGGTGCAATAGTTCAAGGCCTGTAAAACTTCCAGGGGATCGTAGGATTTTTCATCTTTAAGTGTTACAGCCCCTTCCACACAAGGCCCGATGAAAAAAGAAGTTGCACAGATAAACATGACGAGAAGAGATATGAACCGTTTCATTGTTCTGTTTTAAACCTCCGATACTTTTGATGGTACTCCATATTACAGCAAAGCTCCCCGAAAAGGCTAGTAAAATCTTCCCGGGGAGCTTTACGCTATTATCCCTGTCTCTTGTTAGAGAATAGCCGCAGTTTATTACTGCTGTGACACCTCAACAGCATCTCCATGCTTGAGAAGGCGGCCTCCAGAAATAACAACTATGTCTCCTTCCGCAACCCCTTCAGTTATCTGAAGAACGGAATCTGTTTCTATTCCTATTTTTACCGGCGTTTCTTTAATCTTCCCGTCTTTAACGAGGAGTACTTTTGCTTCACTTTCCTTTATCACCGCATCCACTGGAACCACCAAAGCGTTTTCTGCTTCCTGGCGAACGATAAAGACTCGAGCGAACATCCCAGGCACAAGGCGGGAACCGTTTTGGCCATTGACAACATAGACTTCAACCTGAACTGTCCGTGTGTCTTCTTTTACGAAAGGGCTTATCCGCTCAATAGCCCCTTCAAAAACTTTATCGCCGAGGCCATCGCTTCTGATCCAGCCCTTCATACCCTTTTCCAGACCAATGGCCCTTGCTTCTGGAACTTTGACAACTGCCTTCAACGTTTCTACGTTGGCAATCTCCACTACAGCGAGGGATGGCCCCATCATTGCGCCGGTGGTATGAGCATAGTCGTTGAGCACCGTTCCTGTTATGGGAGACTTAATATAATACTCAGAGAGTGTTACTTCGAGATTCTTGAGTTCAGAGCGAGTCTGAAGAACAGTGGCTTCAGAAAGCTTGTACCGCGCTTCTGCCTGGAGATAGGCTGTTACTTTATTATCAAGCTGCTGTTGGGTTGAAAAACCTTCCTTTAACAGACGCTCATAACGTTCACGTTCTGTTTTCGCGTTATTCAATGCGGCTCTTGCCTCTGCTACCTGAGCTTCTGCCACAGCTATTCTTGCTTTTAGCGAGGCAATTTGAGCGTCGATATCTCTATGGTCAAGAACGGCGACAACCTGACCTTTTTCTATAGGGTCACCCTGGCGGACATGAAAAAACTCAAGGCGCCCGGTAACCTTGGGATACACAACAACTCGCTCTATGGCTTCTATAGTGCTGTTTTCTTCAAAACCTTTGCGCAATAAGGGCGTTTTTTCTACCGTGATAACAGAAACCTTAGCCGCGGCTGGAAGGGCAGAAGACCCGTCTTGAGATGCTTCCGGTTTCTTTTTTAATGGACCGAAGAGAGACAGTCCGCCCAAAGCAACTATGATGGTAACAAGTATAAGCAGTTTCTTTGTAAACTTCATAGAATGATCACTCCCATATCTAAGGAAGAACTGGTTCTTCGGTTAGTACCCCTTCTGCCTTGCGCAAACGCACAATAGCAAAAGCGTAATCCTTAACAGCCGCCGAGTACTCACGCCGCGCCTGGGTCAATGACGCCCTGGCATCCAAAACATCCAACTGGATACCCACCCCTTCTCTGTAACCAACCTCTGCAAGACGCAGTGTTTCTTCAGCAAGCTTCAGATTTAACTTGGCTTCCTCTAAAACTTGTGCAGCTGTTTTAAGGTCAAGATAGACGCTGCTCACTTCAGATCGAATACTTTCTTCTTTCTTTTCTACGTTCCTCATGGTTTGCTCTCTCAGAGCTTTCTGCTGTACGATCCGTCCATGGGTAAGGCCGCTATCCATAACAGGAATATCTACAGTGAGGCGAACCTGCCATGTGTCGCCGCTCTCATAGTAGGCCTGTTCCGGGTCATCATACCGATAAGATCCCGAAACAGACGCGGAGGGCTTTAATCCGCTCTGGGCAATTCTTATCTGCTGATCCTGAACATCTACCTGCAATTTTGCCCGCTGGTAGTCTGGGCGGTAGGCGAGAGCCTTTTTCAACGACTCTTCAGGCTGCCCAGCAACAGGCGCGTAAGAAAGATTTCCTTCAATTGTATAGGATGTATCGAGTTTAACATTTAGCAATTCAAGAAGGTTGATCTTCGCTACTTCAAGGTTGTTACGGGCCCGGATCAGGGCCGTTCTACTTTCTGCCTGTTGCTTTTCCGCCCTCGTTATTTCTAAGCCTGTCGCTAGTCCCAAAACATGTTTTTTCTTGACTTCATCCAGATATTTTTCGGCAAAAGCAAAGGCATCTTCAGCTGTTTTTACATTCTCTTTCTCAAGAAGAACTGCATAGAAGCGGTTATATACGTTAAGGGCAACCTGTTCAGCTATTTCAACATAATAGTACTCTGCCTGCTGTATTTCTATTGATGCCTGCTGCTTTCCTGCCCTAATCTTTCCGCCCTGATAGAGGGGCTGGGTCAAAGTTAAAGCAGCGCCAAAAATATTTTCTTCATCATTGCCTGCCAGGTCAGGTTTTTCACGGCGGGTATAACCTGCTCCCAGATTAAGGGATGGAAGGCCTCCAGCCCTGGCTTCTGTCAGTTTGCCTTTCGCACGGACAAGTTCCTGCTGGGCAGAGAGGATGTCAAGGTTCTGCTCTTTGGCCACAGAAAGAGCTTTCTCTAATGTCAATACTATGTCTTCGCTTGCAGCCGCCCATAAGGAGCCGCCTATAAACAGCAACACCATACTTATTATAATTATTTTCTGTATGCGTCTCATTTTTCCCCTCCACTCAAATTCGTGCCAGGTTCTTTTATCTGTACGGCAGATGTTTTTTCTTTAAAAACACTCATGGCTACCTGAGCCGCTTTTTCTTTAACGTCTCCCAGAATGACATAGACCGCAGGAATAACGAACAACGTTAAAAATGTCGATGTGAGCATTCCCCCAATAACCGCAGTAGACATTGGCTGGCGTATTTCTCCTCCTTCACTCAGTCCGAGAGCTATAGGCACAGCCGCAATGGAGGTAGAAAGAGCTGTCATAAGGATGGGACGGAGACGAAGGGGGGCCGCTTCCTGCATAGCTGTTCTGCGGTCACACCCTGAGGCTTTCCGCTGGTTGGCGAAGTCGACAAGAATGATAGCGTTATTCACAACAATGCCAACAAGAAGAATGATCCCCATCATACTCATCATGTCTAGTTCTATACCGGTAAGAAGCAGAATGCCAAAGACCCCTGTGGTGGCAAGAGGCAATGAAAACATAACCATAAAAGGGTACATAAAGGATTCAAATTGTACCGCCATAACCATGTAAACCAGTATAATGGCAATGGCGAGAGCCATAAAGAGTTCTTTAAAATTACTCTTCATGTGCTTGGACATTCCTGTGGGAACAATTCTTATGCTACCATCGGTGGGCGCATATTTCCTAAAGGTTCCCATAACGAGAGTCATTCCTTCTCCTGATGATATTCCCGCGGTATTGGCGCTGATAGTAAGAGAACGCTGTCTATCATAACGTTTAACAAGGGTTGGACCTCGCCCCTCTTCAACTTTAATGAGCCCTGGAGCTTTAATGAGGTTTTTGTTGCCATCTTTAAAGGCGATGTTTTGAATATCCTGTATGTTCCGTCGGTACCCCTCTTCCGCTTTTAAACGAATATCGTAACGATAGCCGCCATCTTTGAATATTCCAGCCTTCACGCCACCAAAGTAGGCCTGTATTTCCTGGGAAAGATCCCGTATGTTCACATTCAATTCATCAGCAAGTCCCCTGTTTATCCCGACGTTTATACGGGGACTGTCAAGCCTTACGTCTGTGGATATGTCAGTAAGTCTTTTATCCTGCTCAAGATCTTTTTTAACTTTCTGAGCCACTCTGTCAAGCTGTTCTGTATCTTGCCCTACAAGAGTAAGGGTAATATCTGAACTCCACGTTCCGTAGGTAAGTTCTACGTCCTTATAGTTGGAGAATTGTTTTCTCATTTTACCCATAATTTCTGTAGATGTAGCGCGCTGGCTTCGGGGAATTAACGTAACGGCCAGTTTCCCCTTATTCACTTCCTGACCAATGCCAGAACCAATGGTTCCGTAAGTATAGGCCACCTCAGCGTGGTCTCGGACAGCGACACCCAGTTCAGACATGAATTTTCTGCTTTCCGCAAGAGAGGCTCCCGCAGGAAGTTCAAAGTTGATAGAAAAGCTTCCCCTATCTTCGCTGGGGAAAAAGCCTGTTCCCAAGAATCCAGCAATAAAAATTCCCAGGGCAAATATCCCTGCAGCAGCTCCTAACACAATGAATCGGTGCTTTAAAGAAAAAGCCAGCCCTTTTTTATAGGCTTCTTCAAGGCGCACTAAAAATGCTTCTATTTTGAGGGCTATTTTGCCAGGATGATCTTTCCGCAGAATACGAGAGCAAAGGAAAGGTGTAAGAGTCAAGGAAAGAACAAGAGAAATCACGATGGTCATAACCACTGTAATTCCAAAAGCATAGAAGAATCGTCCGATAATGCCTCCCATAGACGCTATCGGTGCGAAAACACAAATTGTTGTAGCCGCACCAGCTAAAACAGAAAATCCAACTTCGCTGGTTCCTTCAGAAGCTGCCTGGATAGGCAATTTCCCGTTTTCAAGATGACGGTGAATATTTTCCAGAACAACAGTAGTGGCGTCTACAACCATACCCACAGCCAAAGACAGTCCCATCATGCTCAAGTTATTGATAGTAATCCCGAGTGCTCTAAGGACAATGAGGCTTCCAAGCAAACACACAGGGATGGTTACTACAGTTACAAAAGTAGCGCGTATGGTACGCAAAAAGAAAAGCATAATCAGCGAGCAGAGCCCTATGCCTATGAGGGTGTCACTTAAAACACCAGCCATGGATTTGCGAATAAATCCTGACGTATCATCCAACATTTCTATTTTTACGCCCTCTGGAACCAACTTGTTAAGGGAGTCTAGCTCTCTATACACACCATCCGCTAAAAAAATCTCATTTGCTCCTCGTTGTTTTCGAATTTCAAGCAAAATAACCGGTTCCCCATTATAAGTGGCGATAGAGCGAAGATCTTCGTAACCGTCCTCTACTCTCGCCACATCTCGAAGGCGGATAACAGCGCCATTCCTGGAAACAATGGGAAGTTCCTCCAATTCTTGAACAGAAGCATATTCCCCTTCAAGACGAATGCTGAGTTCTCTGCGTTCAGACTCAAGACGCCCCGCGGGAAGTTCAACGTGTTTATCTTTAATGGCATCTTTTATATCTTTAACCGTAAGATTGCGGGATTCTAAAAGAGCTGGGTCAAGCCATACTCTGACCTCGCGCTCTCGAAGGCCTATGGTTTCAACGCTGCCCACCCCATCTACAGTCTGAAGGTGTTCTTTCATCACTTTATCAGCAAAATGAGACTGTATCTTGTAGGGCGCCGTTCCCATTACACCTAAAGTTATGACTGGACTATCACCAGCGTTGAACTTCTGAACTATGGGCGTTTCGGCCTCTGTCGGCAAATCTGATATGGCGAGATTCACCTTATCGCGAACGTCAGCGGCCGCAGCGTCAATGTTCCGGCCCAGCTCAAATTCGACTATAACGAGAGAGCGGCCTTCGTAGCTGTTTGATCGGATATTTTCAATGCCGGAGATGGTGTTCAGTTTTTCCTCGAGAACGTCAGTTATGTCGTTATCTATAACTGTAGGGCTTGCCCCCACCATTGTTGTTGAAACAGCAACAACTGGGAAGTCCACGTCTGGAATTCGTTCCATTCCCATATTTCTCATAGCCAGGATTCCAAAGAAAATAAGAGCAAAGGTTCCTATTAAAACTGTAACTGGCCTGCGTAAAGAGATATCTGTAACCTTCATAGTGTTCCTCCTTCAACCGAAGCGAGTAGACCGCGCAAAACAAAAGATGCAACATCCCTGGCCACTTCTTCCTTTGATATATCAATATCGCCCAGAGCTATCTGACGGGAAATTCCTGAGAAAAGAGAATTGACCATGGCTTCTGCCAAATTCGGATCTATGGGCCTGAATTCTCCATTATTAACGCCCTGAGAGATTACTTTATGTATAACTTCCCTCACATTTTGGTAGGGGTGGGACCGTGGATCAAATTTTCGCCGAAGTTCACCATCCTCATGAAAGGCCAGTATCATAGCCGATATTATTTTCTTATTTCTAATCAGCTCTACAATGACAGTTTCAACAATGGCTGATAAGGTGTCTTTCATAGTGGAGAACTTTTTTCTCTGAACTATAGTAATAACTTGCTCATTTATAGGTTCAATATTTTTCTCCATAACCACCATCATAAGTTCGCGCTTATTTTTAAAATAGTTGTAAACCGTTCCCTTAGCTATGCCAGCCTCAGAGGCCACTCGATCCATGGTAGTACCAGTCCAGCCATACTGCTCTATGACAGAACGGGCCGCTTTATATACGGTTTCTCTCATTAGTTCACTGATAACTTCTTTTTTCTTTGATTGAATTCGGGACATATAAACCCTCCCTGCCCGTTGACTAGCAATCCATTAATATGACTAATTAGTCATATTACGACAAAAAGTATTATAAAGGGGGTTTTTGCCACAGTCAAGGAAGGATTTCATGGATTCCATTGAACAGGAACAGTATTACTTCCAATAATCGCGAAAAATGGAACGCCATGATCGTTTCCTATCAATTTAATCTTTTAAAATTTCATTTTTTTGTGTAGAATGGATGTTCAATATAAAATTAATATAAAAAAAGAAGAGGAATGTTAAAAGACTAAATGATGGGAATTAACAAACAATCAATTGACGCTAAATACCGTAGCGAGTTTGATTTTTTTCTGTGGCAGAAGAACATTAATCATATTTTTATTTTTTGCTGCTTAGGCCTTGTCCTTATTTTTGCTGATACAATCCATGTCTATAAGGTCGGATCCGATCGATACTTGCCACTGTATGGTGCTCTTTATTGCGTGGTGTTCTTTATTTTCCCTTTTATTGCATTTCTGAATAAAAGAAGATATATAGAAAGACCCCCCTATTCTCCACGCATTGAATTTTTATTCCTTTTGGATATCCTTATTTTTTCTGCATCTCTAAGTTTGACAAACCAGTTCTATACTGAAGCTATTTCTGAATACCTAATCATACTCTTTTGTGCAGCTTCTTTTTTCTACGTACCTCTCCCTACCATATTGAGTGTTTTACTAATTGCTCATGGTTTTTTTGTCGGTACTCTTTTTTACGTGCAAAGCAATACTTCAGTTATACAAAACCACATCTTAATTTCGACAGGTGCGGTTGTGATAGCCTTCATAGTGTCGAGAATCAGTTTTCAATTAAAAACAAGGACTTTCCTAGACGGAAAGATCATAGAGGAACAACTTGAGACATTAAAGGACCTTTCTATAAGGGACAGCATGACAGGGCTTTATAACCATAAACACATATGTCAGCGTCTCGAAGAAGAAATACGAAGGGCATTTCGCTACGATTCTCCCCTATCCGTAGGAATATTCGATCTGGACGGGTTCAAAAACGTAAATGATACATTTGGACATCAGGAAGGAGACGTGGTTATTTTGCGGGTTGCCCAAACCATGATATTAACCTTTAGGAATACAGACATTCTTGGTCGATACGGTGGGGATGAATTTCTGGTTATCCTCCCTGAGACAAATTTGGAATCTGCCGTAACGTGTAGCGAGCGTTTTCGGAAAAACTTGCTGGAACGTCTTCAAGGAACACGAAACGATCTTTTATCCATAAGCGGAGGCATAGCCACTCTTAAAAAAGATGATTCGGCGCAAAGTCTCATCCAACGAGCAGACACGCTGCTCTATGAAGCCAAAAAGCTGGGGAAAAATACAATAGTGTGGTAATAAGACATAAAAAAAGCTGCCTCAATGGGCAGCTTTTAATATTCATGGCGGAGAAGGTGAGATTCGAAAAGATTCTATAAAGCCTTGCAATTACTCGCTTTATAAATTTATATTTTTCTTCTGTGTCCGGTTTAGTGTACGGTTAGTTCGAAGTAACTACTTTTTGAAGCGTTCTCTTTTGGCGCACTCTTTAGAGCTTATTTGAAAATAATACCCCTCTAGGAGTAAAGAGACAAGGCCCATCCCCCTTATTTGGCAGAATAGGCCTCAAATCTGGTTATGTTTTAACGAACTTACTATAAAGGATAATTGATGCCTCTTTAAAAAGTTATGGTGTTTAAATCGCATTTTGAGAGGTCATTTCTTCTCCCAAGGCCAATGATTTTTTGTCCGCTTAAATATAACGCACCCTACGGCTGCTAAGACGAGAATTCCTGCTAAAACGTTCATATTCATTTTATCACCTCCTAATTTCCTGCTACATACCCAATCCCAAGGGCGAGCAGGAGATAGATAGTATTTTTTGTCTGAGAGACTTGTATTTCTTTCTTCCAGGCTCTCCTTTCCACTTCCATTTGCTCCTTTAAAAGTTTCAATTCTTCTTTTGCGCTCTTTTGATAGCTGAGGATTTCAGATCTCAGATCACCGTACGCATTCTTCCAGGCTTCCGATTGCCCCTTATATGTCTTTAGCGCTGCAAGGGTATCTCGTCCGTCAGCCTCGGAGCCGAAGTACCCTGGCTCAGGAGCCGTCCAGCCCTTCGGGACATATTCCCACGCGAAACTCGGCGAGCTCATCATTGAGACCACGAGCGATATCATCAGGAGGCAAAATACTAATTTCTTTAATTGTTTTCTCACGAATCACCCTCACCTCTTTCTTAGTTGCCGCTTCAAGATCATTTATTCTCTTCTCTAGGGCTTCAATTTCTCTCTGAATTTTCCCAGCTTGGTGATCTGTATGCTGTACCACCTCTGAGACTGAAGGAGCCTTAAACGCTGAGTAAGTAAGCCATACAGCCCCAAACGTTATGAGAATGGCCATAGCAATAAGGATTACATTCAACTGCTTGTTGGAAAACATGCCCTCACTCCCTTGCCTTCTTTGTGGCTTCGTAGCTTGATGATGCATAATAGGCTGCCAGGGTAATTCCTCCGAACCACTTCAAGAGTTCTGCTGTATTAGGCGGCACGTCAACACCTTGAACTCTGCATGCAATCAAAACTCCTCCTACCAGCACCGCAGCATAAACCGCTAAAGGCTTTCTCAAAGGCCTTGACCCTATCCAGTTCAACATGGAATCACTTCCTTAGAGCCGGCAAGAATGAATGCGACAGCCAGCCGAATATTCCACCTATCAACCCTGCCGCAGCGATCCATGCCTTTAAACCTGCGTACATAAGTTCTAGTTCGCTGACTCTTCCATGCAAACCAGCTTGATTTGCAGCAAGGGCAGATATTTGTCTATCGCGATCTTTCAGCTGCTCCTCCATACGAATTGTTCTATCTCTAATTTCGAGGAGGAGTTTGCCTACATCTTCCGTCATGGTTTATCCTCTCCATTGACGCAAATGCCCGTCTTTTGATTTGTGTACATCTACGTGTATACGCCCACTATAAAGGCCTAGCCCTCCAAGCTCCGTAAGTATCCCTTCGCGATATGCCCGGAGAACCTTCGCATGGAAAACGCTATTAGAATATTTAGTCTGGCGAATATCTGCGGCTACGCCTTGCGTATGCCAGCTATTTGGAACCCCGCCCACTTTTTTGTTATGCGTAGGGCAGCGGTAGCCGGAATTGATGAAGATTGGACTTTCTACTAAGGAGCGGATTTTTTCTAAAAGGCTCAAAAGTTCTTGTTTGATGACGCATCTATTGCAGCCACAACGGCATGCAAGTTCGGATCTGCTAAAGTGCTCTGAAAGCATGTGTCTCCCTCCTTTCTAGGCATTAAAAAAGCCGCCCGAAGGCGGCGTCTTGACAGAATCATTATATTTTGTAAAAAGTCTTGACACACCTTGTGTCAAGGAAGTTTACAGAAAACGTGAGGATGTCAAGAGCTCCATAGGGATGGAAGCTTTTCATAACACCATCCCCAGCGTCACACCGACTAACCCGCCGGCGACGGTAGCAACAAAATCCAACCATTCCGGCGTGCCGTGGCCATAGTAGTCATAGATTTCCTTGCCAATGCCCAAGAGTGCGGAGAACGCAAGGGCTATCGTTGTATTAAAAGTTGCAACGTATACAACGATAGAGGCTATTGCACCCGCTATAAAGTGTTTAATTTTGTCCTGTTGTATCTGCAAGTTGCTCCCTCACTTCCTGTGGCAAGTCCTCTGCCTCTATTTGCCCCTGCTCTATCTTGTGGCGCAATAGTTCCATAAAAATCTCATTCATACCTACACCTCCGTCAGTTCCCAGCTTGCGACTACGCCTCTTAATAGTCATTAGCGGTCTCAAGGGTTCGTCAAACTCAAACACACCATAAGCCAAGTCACCAGCAGTCAAACTTGCGCTGGTAAAACTCAGTCCATCACCCGCTATAACAGCATCAGTAATTGGTGTTTCGGAGCCGTACTTGTACAGTTCCTTGACAGCGGTAATTGCCTTGGTCAGCGTGAATTTATCGGTGTAGACCGCAATATCGGGATACCAAGGTTCGTATGTCACAGTACCTTCAGATAAGGCTAAGAACTGCCCATTTGTATCAACCTCTGTGTCGTAAGGCTCTGCTATTGCCACTCCGTCAGAGTCAACGTTGTGCGTGTGGTAATATTTCCCGCCATCGTAGGCTAAGACATCTTTTAATGTGGCATTGGAGTACATCGGCGTTGTTTCAAAATACATCCTGCCCGTCTCGGCTTCGGCTGAATCCTTGGAGACAAGGCAACCGACACCGCCAAAGGTTTTTTTGCCCTCAAAGTAAACCGGAATTAAATCATCAAGTTGTGCTGTGGTTAATGATTCAAGCCCATATGCAGTTAAATCTATTAATTTGATTTGTGTGAAGGATACGTTAATCGCGTGTAACTGATTGTACGCAGACAAATACATACGGCTATTACCATCTGCATGTTCTGTCTGGGCGGTTGCAATTACTGACAATGTTAATTCTGTGCCATCTGGATACGCTGTAGCCCCGAGTAGAAATGTTGTAAAATTATATTTAGAACTAGAACCACCAAATCGCATTATAGAAAATTTTGTAGCTTCGCTGTTATTAAACCCGCTGTTTAATCTGATTTTGGCACAAACGAGATACTTATGTCCGGCAACCACATTAGATAGTGCGGCAGCAGAGATTGAGAATAACGTGGCAGCGTTCGCGCTTTTAGTAGCCCATCCATCTACTATAGTATCGTACCCTGTCCAACCAGCAAAAGTATCTCCATTAATAACTAAATTCTCCACCGTCACCCCATCAATACCGACAGTCCCCACGCCCCTGAGCAGGTGTGTACTGACCCCAGAACTCAGTAATATCAGTTCATTTCTCATCTAGTCCACCAGAAGCAGTTTTATTTTCCGCTCCGCCGACTGGTTGACCGGCGTTGTTGATGTGCCTGAGCGAATTTTGAAATACCGCATAGCTGTGAGTGGTAAGGCATTTGAGCTTAGGGTTATAGTTCGTTCAGCATTTGCCAGGATTGTGATTTCTATGCCATTATCATCATAAAGTGGGTAAAATGTTCCACTAGGCTTCTCAGCTTCTGTGAACGTTAAATCCGCTGCGTCCCATTCCTCTGGCATATAGATTCGTGCCAACCTCAATCCCCAACCGAAAACTGCTGATGTTTCCGATGTCCCTGCCGGAATTGTACACTCTATCTCTTGAACTCCATAAATGATATCTGCCATGTCATTTCCTCCTTCTTACCACTCTATGAGCGCGAGATCATCAGCGCTTGAAGCCCCGTCTACTGCCGCACAGAGGGTCGCCTCCTTGACGTAGAGACTCTCCTTGTAGTCCATGAACCCCTCACAGAGGAGTATAAAATCACTCGCTGTAAGGGTGACCCACCCTTCCATGGTCTTCCACTGTTTGGAGTATTCTGGGTCCCCCTTCGCCTCCATGTAGGCGGCGAAGACGTTGAACTGGGACTCCCGATCCGAGTGGAAGGTGTGGCCGCCATAGGCGTACCCGCCCGTCTCCTGGGCCCACCTGGCGTGGGCGATCTCCGCCCTCTTGGCCGCCTTGAGCTCGGAGAGGGGCGTGGGGGGCGGGGGCGTGTAGGGTGAGATGGGGAAGGTTCCCATCCTCTCCCGCACGAAGAGGCTTGCCGCCTCACCGTCGTTTGCACTGTAAGTGAAGGGGATCTCGCCATCGCTCGTAACGAGGGTGAGGTCGATGAGCTCCCCCACCCCATCAAGATATCTCGCATTCTTTATTTCTAAAAATTCCATAGAGCCACCTCCTAGGCTATGCGGACGAAGAGTCCAGAATAGTTGTGTGTTTTTCCTTCTTTGGATTCCTGCTTCAAGACAGACCCACCACTAATGTTTTTCCAGGTACCAGTTAATGTAGTACCCGTTAATACAAGGTTGGGTGATGAATAATCAAACGCCGTACGCATTAATTTAGAACCAGCTATCGTGGATCCGTTTGCGACAGTGACAGCTGGGGATGATGCCATATTAAACGCTGTAACCCACACCCCAACAGGGAGGGAGCTTGAAGAGGGGATTGGAGCATAGGCGTGGGAGTGTGAAGTGTTTGCCTTCCCATCCAGCGCCGTCTGCAAGTCTGCCTGATCTGCCAGTGTTCCTGAGATGCTGCCCCATACGGGATCTGTAATATTAAGCAACTCGCCAGGTATCTTGCCCGTAGCATCCAGGCCTGCGTAGCCATTCGCGACGTTTTTTTCCCCTTTCTGCTGAAGCAACTCTGGATTGATTGAATCTGCATAAGACTTGGCTGCCATTTCGGAATTCTTAGCATTTACTTCAGACAATAGAGCATTATCTTCAGACAATAGAGCATTATCTTCAGAAGCTTTAGCATTGGTCTCACTAGTTTTAGCGTTTGCCTCGCTTACTTCGGCGGCCTGTTCAGAAGCCTTGGCAGCCAACTCCGCCGTTTTCGCGTTATTCTCACTTGCAAGAGCATTGCCCTCGCTCACCTTTGCCGCCTGTTCAGAGGCCAGGCCCTCGCCTGCACTTATTGAGGAGGCATTCTCTGAAGCCTTGGCTGCCATTTCGGAATTCTTAGCATTTACTTCAGACAATAGAGCATTATCTTCAGAAGCTTTAGCAGCTGTTTCAGATGCCCCGGCCGCCGTAGCAGCAGATTGTGCGGCACTAGAAGCCGTTAATATTTCTGCTAATAACGTGTCCCCTGGCTCAACCGAGTCAATAGGATATTGAACAGCTCTCCCAGTGGTTTCATTTACTTGTTGCAAAATCATTACGAGCCTGTCTATCGCAGTTTCGATCGTCTCTGGGTACAGGTTCGCCTGATTTGACAGGTCTAAAAATTGCTGGTTTATAGGCAAGCGTCGAACCAGAGTGATCTTCCACCCTACAGGGAGTGGGTCTGGAACAACAGGAGGCTCTGCCCCTGGTTCATAGCCAGGGTAAAGGACCCTGCTGGTGTCTACGTCAACCCAGTACCCCCCTGTTAAAAGGGAAATGACCCCTGCTGGATCGGTAAGGTAGACTTGTATCAGGCTACTGTCTGGTTTGCCTGCTTTTATGGGCAATTCAAATTCGTATGGCCACTCCGTTGTAAGGCCGTTCCCCGCATAGACGTGCTTGTTGTAGTCTTTAGATACGGTCACTAGATTCGCACCTCCTTCTCAAAAGTTAAGGGGCCCGAAGGCCCCTATTTTTTACGCTTCCTTATAAAGAGCTGAGAAATATCCCAGTCGCTCTCTTCGCCCAGCATGTAGAGCAAAAGCTGTCCTATGGTGATCTTCGCTTGGTAGATCGGGAACTGTCCCCAATAGCCTATGACGTCAAGGGCAGGGCTGATAATATCTTCCCAGTCGTCGCCTCCCATGGCCTGTGTCGCTTGGATAATCAAACTCCCAACGCTTTCGATCGCCCTTACCGCCGGGGAGAACGAATACCCATATTGGGGCTTTGCCACATAGGCGGCCAGGTCTCTAACCCCTACAACTGCCTGGAAGGGGTACATTGCGATCGTGCCTACCAGCCATTCCCCCCAATCATCATCATCGTCGGGGCCTCTGCCTGTCGCCAATTGCCCTAGCACCGCAGGGACAGCCACGAGCCAGAGGAAGGAGGCTGCGAGCTTTGGAAGACCCTTAAGCCCCTCAGCCCTTGTCATCCCAAGCCGCGAGGCGAAGAGGTTATAAAGCACTGAAAAATAGTTATAGAACATGGTTGACAGCTTCATCAGTTCACCGCCGCGCATAATGCTCGGCAGATCCTTGGCGTTCGATGCCGGCTGAGTTTGGCGTATTACAGAATCAGCGTAATAGATGGCCGTTTTTTCGTTTCCTGTCTCCTGGAGTTTCATATCATACGCCTCAAGCCATATGGGTATGACAGCAGCAGCATCCATAAGCCCATGTGTATAGAACATCATGGCAATGACCTTGCCCTTCTTCCCCTTGCCTGTATGGTTTCTGATAGTATCTCGGATATCGCGGTCGAAGGTCGTCATGCGAGTGCGAACCTCAGGAGACTTGGAATAGACGAAATCAACTTTTTTCTTCCATTGCAGCGGGTTCTTGTAAAAATCCTGTAATGCGTTGAGCATGTGCGCCGTCCCTATGCGCTCGGCGGCTCCGAATACAGACATGAACTGCATGATTGACGTCGTGATTTTAAGGCCAAGCACCCCAACGGTAACCCCCTTACGCCCCCTGCGGAGGAGTTTTTCCCAGGGGCCTATGGGCGAATACGAACCACTGGCAATATGCTGCACCCACGGCTTGAATTCCCGCCACATTTCAGGCCCGGCCTTTGATATTGACTCTGAGACCCTCTCGTCATTGAGAAGCAAGGTAACATCCCGTACTGCTCTCCTGTGCGTGAGATCATGAATGACTTCGCTCACGTGTTCCGAAATCACGTTTAGATGAAGATCTACAGGCCGGCTCACATTCTCAAGCCGCGTCTTTGTGAACCCATGCTGTGTCTGGGCACGGTAGATCTGGCAACCCATGAAGTTGTCGAGCTTTTTTTTCTCATCAAACTCCCAGGCCTTTATGTTCTGCCGCGGGTCGTATTTGATGGGGAAATACCCGCCGCTCATCCTAATGCCTGACGGCGTAGTAAAAGGAAGAGCCGAAACCTTTTTGGGCTCGATGCCTGTCATTTCTTTATCAAGCTTTGCGATAGCGGGCCAAAATGAATCAAGGAAATCCCACACACTTTGCACGAACGCCCAGTCGGAATCTGTTAGTTCGGCAAGGAGTCCTTCCACTTGCGCCTCCGTCCATCCCTTACTTTGTAAGATACGATCTCTGTTCCCCTCGTTGCCCCAGTTAAGTGCGATGGACAGGAGGTTTTCCTTTGACAACTTCCAGTCTATAGACGGGTAGTACTTCTCCTTGTGGGAGTGGGACCCCTTGACGTCGAGCATGCCAAATATTTCCTTCACGGCCTCCTGAGCTGCCTCTGTCATTACTGTTTCATCGTTCTGCGCGTCAACAAAGGGCTTGAAGAACAGCTCCCAGACAGGGCCACAGTCCTTGTTTCCGTCGAGCTTCCTTATAAGAGTCTCCATGCGAGTATGTGCAGCGTGGGCACTCCTGAGTCCTGACATGACCTTGTCGGCCATGTGCTCGTTCTCCCCTACAATGTCATGAGGATTTTTAGTGTTCTCGCCAACGGTCTTGACGATAAGGTCTACCGCAGCTTCTAAATCGCGGACTCGCGAATTGGCCAAGAGCTTATTCTTTAGATTGCCCAAGTGATTTATGTTCTTTACAGAGTCTTTGAGATCCCGAAGCTCGCTCAGTGTCAGCGTTTTAGCGTGTCTCTTCCCCGCTAGAGCAATAATACGATCAGGGACCACTACGATATTTCCTGCGTCTTCCTGCTCTTTCTTCCACTGCATGAAGCTCTGTACTTCGGCTTCTGCCTTCTTTTTCCGGCTGCCGAAGTAGAGTCCGTCGAGAAGAGTGTGGATTTGCTGCGTATAGTCGTTATCAACCCCATAGCCCCGCTTGAACTTCTTCTTGCTCATGCGCTTCAAATATCGCTCTATAACAGGGATTTCTTGCAACGCCTTTGACGATTCCGAAACGAGAGCTGCATTGAGTATCTGAATATCTTTTTGACGGGTTGCCTCTTCAAAATCGTTAGCCTTGAGAGCCCTCTCTATAGCTCTCTGAGCCTTCTTCTCAGCTGCCATATACATTGCTGGTTTGATGTCGTAAACAGGCTTCTCAGAAATCACCTTTCCAGCAATCTCTTTGGCGGCTTGGGCTCGGCTTTTAGCTATGGCCCTTGCGTCTTTTCTCCACCGCTCCCTCGCTTCTGTTACCTGCTTCACAGCCTCTCTCATCTGCCGCTTAATGTCCCGGGCCCTCGCCTTTGCTTCTTCAGAACCTTCTTTGAAAGCAAGGCGCGACACCCGCTGCGCAAGACCCCAGGCCTCTTTCATTGACGCCATTGCGGTAGGCGAAGTGACAGCTGCGTTTATAGCCTCTTCCACCGAGACCTGTTCCCATCTCAGAGAGCTTTTGACCTTCTCCTGACTCTTTGGCTTCTTCGCGGTTTCCCCGCTCATCTCTTTTGCTGCCTTGATGGTCTCCTTAAGAATTGAATCAGCTTCGGCAATATAGTCTATCTCATTCTGCAGATCCACCATCTGGGCACGGATGTCGTCCGACCTGTCCGTCTCAAAGGCCGCCATCGCCTCTTTCAAGGCTTTATTCAGGCTCCGCTTCCGCTTCCTGAGATATTTCAATGATTCGTCGTTGCCTAAAATCCACACCAGCCATGGCAGGGACTCGTCATTAACAGCCACGTCAACGTCTTTTGCTGAGGTGTCTTCTCCCATATCCTTGGCCCAGTCGGGCATCTCGCTTTCTTTCACTTCGCCCTTTAGCTTCTGAGCGATGTCTTCTCTCTCTATGGCCAGGGCTTCAAGGCGATCATCGTTTCTGAGAGCTCCGGCCGCCTCGCCTTCAGATAGCGCCGCTTCTCTTTCCATCATAATATCTACTTGTTGCTTTACCACTTCGTTGATGGGAGGAAGTGTCGATAGATCTCTCACCATCTCATCGCCAGAACCATAGCCAAAACGGACAGCAAGATCATCCATTTGCCACGTGGACTGCTTAGAAAGGACCCCCAGGGGCTTTAAATTTTGGTCCACAAATTCCTTGCCGTACACTTCTATGGCCTCGGCCTCATTAATCTTGATTCCGCCCTTGTTCGCAGCCCTTTTCATCGAATTGAGAGTGCTGTATCCTCTTGACTCCTCAAGCTCGGTTTTTATCTGCTCGGTCAGTTCAAGTCGGCGCTTCTTGAGATCTTTTGCAGAAGGGACTTTCCCCACGTCTTCAACGGCCTTCCCGTTCGCCATTGCATGCCTTGCCAGGCTCTCAAGCGTCGTTTCCGTTGCCGTTTCGTACCCAGCCATATTTCGAGCGATTTCTATATCTTCATCGGTAGCAAGCAAACGGTTGAAGATATCCTTCGCTTCGTCTGATAACGCTATGTCCTCCCCAGCCTCCTGAGACAATCCCACAATATCCTTATAAATACTCACAAGCCATGACCGGAAGTTCCTGAATACCCGCCTCAGCCCCTCAGAAGGAGCTTCCCCGTTCATCAGGTACGCTTCGAAGGTCCGGGCGAACTTCTCATGGGCCGCAACCCGCTGTTCTCTCGTCAGGGTTACCCAATCCTCAACGCCGAGCCAATCCTGGACGGCTTTCAGGTCCTCTGCTGCCTTCTCATTCTCAAGAGCCAGGCTACGAAGGTCTTCCAGGAAGACATGCCCTGTCTCGTGAAGAAGAGTCGACCTGTCGGAGGTCTCGAAGAGCCTGATTACAGTCTCTCTGGAGCTGAAGGACGTGGAGCCGCGTGGTGAAAATCTATCATCTCTCTGGTAGCGGATATCTGCTGTTTCCAAGTTAAATCGTTCGGAGAGCGGGATAGGATTGCCGCTATCATCGTAGGTTACAGCGTCGGCTGATTTTATAGCAGTGCGGTCTTTGATAACTATAGTATCGGCGATTGGCAGGTCTTTTTCTGCTGTGGCCCCTCCTTCGCGAATGTTCTTAGCTACCAAAACCTCTGCGTTGCCAATTTTCCTCTCCGGAGATTCATTCCCGGGCCTCCAAAGCGCGCCGCCATAATCGTGATATATAGGGGTGCCAATCTTTAGATAGAACCTGCGATATTCGTCTCCCGCCTCGCTTCTTTCAATAATTACCGATTCTGCGGTGGCGACTTCTGGGAACCAATCGGCCAAATTTTGCCTAGTCCTGTCGCTATATTCATCCTCTTCCTGCAACCAGTTCCAACCCAGGTGCCAGTCCTCTGTCTCGAAAGGCTCAATAAGTATGCTCTCGAAGGTGTTTTTAGAGATAACTTGCTTATCGCCATTGATTGAAATAACATACATGCCTTCCTCAGCGAATCTATGAGCGACCTCAGGGTCACTGCTAAAGAAGGACATGCCGTTGTCAAACACATTAAAAACTTTCCCCGTTCTTGAACCATGCCAACCCTCAACAATATACCCCGCCTTTCTTGCCGCCTCGTCCACCATCCGCTGGGCCGACTCCATATCCCCGGCCTCGACAGCGGAAAGGTAGTCAGCATCAAGCGCGGCCATAGAGTTGCGAGCTTTGCCTTGGTAAAAGGTATTCAAAACCTCAATCGCCTCATCGTCAAAGATGACGTAATTGTATGCCCCTTCGCCCTTAGCCCTCGACGTGCTGTCAAGGTACTTGATGCCCTTGATGCCAATAGAGTTAAGGTACTTAGACGCAGCTTCTTTGCGGGCATCACTGCTATCATCGTCCTTTATCTTGTAGCCCAGCCCTTCAGCCACAAAGGGTGCCTGAAGCTCCTTATAAATCCATGACCCAGTAGATGCCTCGCTAGCCCCTTGGTTGATGTAATCTTTCAAGGCACTCTTAACGTGTTCGCTCTGTTCGCTTAACGGCTTATCCCAATCAAGAAGAACGTTGTCACTTGGTATGTCAACTTCGTAAAGTTGGCCTTGAGTGGGTGTTTTATCTTTATATTTTAATATCTCCTTTACAAGTTTATCTGAAATAACTTGCGGCATATTATGGGCATCTCTGTAAAAAACATTGCTGAACTCGGCAGATATATCTGCTAAGTCAAGGTTTCTATCTGCATAAACATAAAGCTCATCTTCAAATAGATTTGCTAAGCCCTCATTAGACATTGCCCACGAAAGGTATTTATCAGATACTTGTTTTGAGACAAGATTATGTCTATACCACTCAGCTATACCTTTATCACCCGCAAAATACAGCCCCCACCCGTAGGCTTGCATCCCCTCGCCCGTACCAATGTGTTCTAGGGTGAACCTGTCGAAACGATGCGGGCTGCCATGAAAAGCTGATTGGTAGTAAGGCTGCCCCCCCGAATCCTTGACACCGGCGAGCATCTGGCGTATTGTGAGATACTTACCTGGAGAGGCATCTCGTTTCCCGCTAAATGCGCGCCCTTCAACGGGGTTGCTGGCCTCTTCGGGGAGAGAGTTGTCCCACAGCGGCGAGCCTTCTCGGCTCGGGGGCAACTCTTGCTTTTCTCCAATGATGTCGTAAAGCTCTACCCCGTCAACAGTAATATCCCCGTTTCCCATCTCGAAAGCCACAAGACGCAGAGTTGCCACCCCCGTGTTGTCCTTCACTGGCACGTAGAACCTGTGGACATTTTTCACTTTGGGCTTTTGTTGCTTCTTCTGGTTTGGAAAACTCTCAATAAGAACAGTGTTTGCCAAAACTCTTTCTAAGGCTGCTAGAGCTTTGTTCCTCTTTGCATTTCTCCTGCTTCTTTTGTCACTCGACCAGAAAACATGCCTGGGGTCCTTCCGGTAGAGGTGCGCATCAAGAACTTTACCGTCCTTCCCAGTGGAAATCTTCAGGGGAGCACCCTTCCACTGCTCCACGAACGCCTTGCTGCCCGATCCAGAGATCCTCACTGGGGCCACATCAGTCAGGTCCACCACGGGAACTTCCATGTCCAAATCCACATCCGGATTCAATGGCTGATGATACCCTACTCTGCCAGCCTCTTCTGTCTGACTTATCTGAAGGCCTATCCTGTCGTACCACTCCCTGGGATTGATCCCATACCGGCCAAGGATAGCCTTCGCTCGTGCCTTGAAAAGAGATGCATTGCCCTCTGCCACATCTGCAGCTACCCCCGCCGATAAGGCTTGCGTCATGAATGAGCTTTTGACATACTCAAGGTCAGCTTCCAGCGCCTCGTCCTCGGCTATCAGCTGTTCAGCTTTTTCGAGAGCCCTGCGTTCAATCTCTTTTTGCTCGGCCATGAACACCGAGGCTTCTCTCATTGTCATTCCTTCCGGGGTGAAAGTAACATCATCAAGAAGTGCATCGCCAGCTTCTGTTCCTGCTATTTTCACGGCATACTCGCTCGTAGGAACGGCAAGCCTGCCCTCTGTGGCCAAGGCCATTGTGACATCAGATTCCTCAACGCCTAGCTCTTTTGCCA
Organism: Aminobacterium sp. UBA4987; assembly: GCF_002396985.1. NCBI lineage: Bacteria > Thermotogati > Synergistota > Synergistia > Synergistales > Aminobacteriaceae > Aminobacterium > Aminobacterium sp. UBA4987. Next base: position 489,585 of record NZ_DGZF01000009.1, on the reverse strand, counting down.
CTTCCATTGGGTCTACCCCAGCCTCTTGGAAGTATTGGAAAAAATGTTCAGCGTCAATGTACGTCGTCTCGACAGGCCCATTTTGGGTGAGCATTTCTACGTGTCGACGTGCAGCGTCAGGCAATCTTACCTTCGTCTTCGATTCTTTCGCTGCACCAGAAATCTCTAAGAAAACCTGTTTTTCTATCTTGGCTCTTTCTACGTTATGTAGGTCTGCAGCAAGCCCCATCCCGGGACCTACCATCTGCGAAAGGGAAAAACTCCACGCTGACGATATAGCTTCTTCTCCAAAAGCCTTAACATACTCTGCAGGATGGGCAATCTCTACACCGGTCGCCCCTTCTCCTTCAGCAATGTATTTTGCAAGCTCTCTGCCGAACATGGCAGTTACTTCCTGAAGGCCCTCCTGCGTTGACTCTAAGGCCAGCCCCGTTGCATAATTTTTAAGGAAAGATACAAATACTTTCCGTGCGGTCGGAGTCGCCAAGATGGCTTTTATCCCAGCTCTGCCAGACATCTCACCAAGCCCTGGAATAAATCGAGTAAAATACTCCATGGGGAAAAACTCTCCCAGGCCCGCTGCTCCGCCAAAAAGGTCCGAAATAAAGTTTATAGTTTCCTTATCAAGATATGAGCTAATGGGAACCCCTTTTTCGTCTTCCAAGCTCATAATCTCTCGATAGAGCATTTCTGTTTCAAGTCTCATCATATATTCGGCGCTTTTCTTTGTTGCCGTAGCCTTGGTCATAAAACCGAGAATTCCAGGCACTGTGGAAAGAACCCCTTTAGCTCCAAGCATTACTCCTGGAGCAATGGCCATCGGGTTAACTGTGCCTATTCCTAAAGCTACTAATGCGCTTGCTGCGGCCAGGGTGGGCAATAATTCTTTAGCTGTTTCCGACCATGGAATAAAGCTATGCCCTGCTTGTTGCCCCAACCCAGACATCGGATCTCCGCCTGATGCCTTTGACATCTTCGCTAGCAGATATTCAAATCTTTCCTGCTCGTTCACGCTCAGTCCGGATGTTCTTTCTTTCTTGCTGAGTTTTGCCCATTCGTCCATGTCAATGCTACTCATAAAACCTCTTCCAACTGCCTTGCCCGCTTTGGTAAAAATATTTTCTGTCTTCTTTAAATTCTCAATATCGTCTTTTGAAACAACCATATTCTGGTACATACTGAGGTAATCACATGTAACAGGATAATTCTCGCTCAAATCACCAAAGTCTGGCTGCGCAATATTCGCCTCGGCTTGTTTCCTGTTTTCTTCTCCCCTCTGAACCATCCACAGTGGCCAATGGTTTTTCTCTGCCAACGTAGCGTCTTTTGCATAAGAGTCTGGGTCGACTTTCGTGCTCTCGGCCCAAGCCCCGCGCAAAGATTCTGTCCGTATTTGTCTTTGTTCTTCGGGAGTGAAGGGGACAAAGGTTCTCTTTTTAGGCGCTTCTGCCGCATCGATCCCCTGTGAGGGGATCAGAGTCATTCTTTCTTTATTCTTTTGTTCTTCCTGTTCTTCAGGAGAAAAAGGGACGAAGGTCATCGTCTTCACTCCTCTGTATATCGCCCTATAGGCGTGCCATTCAGGTCATAAACAATGCCAGTGTTGGGATCCTCGTATTCCCACTGATTATGTTCACCATTAAATTCGTAACCAGGGGGGATTTTATATCCCATTATCTTCTCGTGTATCCACCATGCCCTCCTTCTGAGTATTTTCATTTCAGACAGATCTTGGATAACCGCTGTTCGTTCCGTCGTCGTGAGCTTGCGCCCCTTAATTCCCTCGTCGTAGGCTATATGCGCAATCACGGAATCGTGGAACTTCGACTGCTCTTTGAGGTCGTCTATCTTCGCGTCTTTTATTGCTTTATCAATGGCCTTTTGCAGCGAGAAAACCACTGGCGGCTTTTCTGTACTCTCATACATGCTGTGATACCTGTTGCGATCACCGTACGACAAATCCGCCCCAAATTCAGCGTAGAAAGCCTTCCATGTCGGATATTCGTCAAACAATATTTCTTTGTCCATGAGGTCTTGGAGCCTCGCACTAGTAGCAGGGGGCGTGACAGGGCTCCCGCTCTCGCTGACTTCGAAAATCTCACGGGCATACGCTTCAAGAGAACGTCTATGCCGCTTTTTTACATCTGATTTTTCTATAATGGTCAGAGCCTCAGCGTAACTCGACGCCCCGGCCACCTGGTCATAGAGGGAATCAAAGGACTTACTTTCACGCTCGGCCTTGAATCGTCGCTCGTCAACATACCGAGCCTGCAAATGGGCCATAAGTTTGCTCTCTTTGTCGCCTTCGTAGTGATCTCGAACCCATTTCACTGCCTTCGCTTCGCCGTCAATGCCAAACTTTTGATAGAGTCGGTCGCTTTCTTCCTGGCCAAAAAGGATGTCCACCTCTTTTTCTATGGCCGCCTTCCACTTGGCATGCTGCTGCCCATCTATTTTGTCCTTGTTCTCCTTAAAATAGGCCTCTGCTGCCCTGGGATTGTCTTGGAGAATGCCAGTCAGCCGGGCTTCATGAGCTGCCGAGTGCAGAGACTTGACCTTTTCGGATACGATCTCCTCACCTTGGTCTCCGACAACGGAGAAGATAGCGTTTTCGGCTCTGTCAAGCTCTGCCTGAAACGTTTCTTCATCATACGGAGAAGCGGAAATACTCGAGATAGCCGTGTTCACGGAATCGTCCGCAACCTGCATCCGGTACTTGTTGAATTCACTTCGCTCGTGCCGGGATACACCTTCGATACGAGAAAGCCGATCCCTCATCACAAATCTCTTAAAAAGCTCGCGTTGGCGATCGTTCTCAAGGCCTTTGGATATTTCACGCTCGATTTCGTCAAGGTGTTTTGCTGTATCTCCTGTAGCCCCCTTCGCACCTTTGCCCATACGTGTATAAATGCCTTTTTCTGGATCGTTAAGGAAACCTGTTATATCCTCCGCCCACCTATTCGAAGCGTCGAGGACGGCGATGTCATCAGCCTTGGCCTGCTCGGCCACATGTATCTTCAAAAGCTCATTAGCTGCACCAGAGAGAACATCTCCCATCATGCTGGTGGCCTTGGTCACTGAATCATCTGTGACAGGTCTTGTGTTTTGATATGACAGTGGCCGCTTCGCAACAGTAGGTGCGACTTGCGGGGTCACCTGTGGATCGTCATAGACGGGTATTCTCATTCGTGCCATCTCCTCTCTGGTTAATGGTATGGTGTCCTAACTTTATGGGGGTCATAGTTCGCAGGATAGCTAATGCCCTGTGAAGGTTTATCTTTCTTCAGGGACTCTAGCGGGTTATATCCCATCTGATACCAGCTCGAAGCTACAGTCATCCCTGTGCCGATAAGCCCCGTCAAGGCTCCTATCTTTCCGGCGCTCTTGGCATGTTTCCCAGCCACCATGCTCATATCTGCCTGGCCTCGTAGTCCGACAGCCTGCGTCTTATGTTCCAATGCCTGGCGGATGTATTCGTCGGCTTCGGAGAGATGTCCCCACCGATTAACCTGATAGTTGTATCTGAGGGTCTCAATATCTCTTGCTCCCATCTCTTCTGTGTCAAGAAGAGTTTCGAGATTGGAGCCGCTTGTAATCTCAAAGCCCGACGCCCCGGCAGCGGCCTTCTGCTCTCCCTTGAGGCGAGCAATTTTGAGGCGTAGCCGCGCCTCTTCAGCCCCGCCGGCCATAACCGTTTCGTGAGCCTCGGTTTCTTTCCGTTTGGCGTTCATTTCTGCGACCTTTGCGTTGGCCTCGGCAAGCCTGGCGTTCTGGCGCAGCATGTTTGCCTGGTATTGATATTCGGCCTGTGCTATTTTGCCCTGGTAGTAAGAACCAGCTGCTCCGATAAGGCCGCTACCTATCTGTAAAATCCCTATTATTGAGGGCTCGCACATCGCTATCCCCTCCCCCTCATCTCAAATCTATGGAACGGGAGCCCAAGCGCCCCGTATGGCCTCGCTTCATGGATAGTGAACCCTAGAAATTTAAGCCATCTAATGCTTGTTAGGTTCCTAGCATCAACGTAGTTGAACAGAAACTGATACTGCGAAGCGAGATAAAATACTATTTCTTTCGTCATCCGCGCGAACTGAATGGGGCACTCGCGGATCTTTTCTGTTCCCAACAACCATGGAGTTCCAACGCCGCCGACAATGTCCAAAGAAACGCACCCTCCCATGAAAACCGGAGTCCCGCTCCATGCCCCTGTCCAAAGAAAAGGGGCAGAACTCCTAAATCCCTTCTCAACGGCTTCAATAGGGCTGCTCTTTGATGCGGCCCACACCTCCGCAACATCAAAAGACCTCATGTCGTCAGCTATCATCTCGCAGTCTCCTGGAATCGCTCTGCGCAACACGAAACCCCCGCGAGATTTAACCTCCAACTTCAACACTTGGAATCACCGCCAAAATCGTCATGGGCAGTGGAAAGCGCTGCACGATATAGACGTTTCCGCCATTCCGGTCAAAGCCTGACGGGATGGCTATCGGAGGAGTATCTCCTGTAACAAGAGCAATAGGGTCTGTTACAGTAAAGGGCGGTTTCAGGTCTATCATCTGGTTAGGCCTGTCGCTATTTGGGGCTACAGCAACCCCTCTCGTATCTTGTACACGCAAAGTAACGTCTGTAATCCTCTTGGGCCGGCCTTGGACTGTGCCATCTCTTAGTTCAGCTTCAATCTGTAAGGTTTCTATTTCGCTTACGTAAGACAGCCCCACTGTTACATATTCCGCTGGTTCCGGAAGGGTAATAGCTCCACCCGTAACGACAAGGTCAGACACAACGCCGCCATCGGCCAAAACAGAAACGGCCTCGCCTTCAAGCCAATCCAGCCCCGAAATAGTCGAGGCGGCCTCGCCATGATAGGTAGCGCCGCAATCCACGAAGTAGGCTTTTTTAACATCTCGGTCCTCTAGTCTGACAGAAAGACGTTCTACAAATCGCCTTACGGTGCCGTTTATCGTTCTTTTGACTATGAAATAGACATCGTCCTGCTTCGCCCCTGGGATAGAGCATACGGACTCAAATTCTCCTGCCGTTTCGTGCTGGGTCCATGCCCAGACTTCGTGCTCCTTCATGTATGTAAGGGTTAAAGCCTTGCCATCATCTCGAATGACCCATACAAGACTCCACGGCTCCTGCTGGTAGGTCCAGTCGATGAGCTCATGGCCCTTGAGCAGGTGGTCTGACAACACGGTCAGGTCATTTCCAACGTAGCCGTCGCTCTCGAGAGAATAGCCGAAATCCCGGACCGTAGATCCCTTTTCTTGAACAAAAAGAATCGTATTCCCGACAATAAGGGGGGCAATTTCTGATGTGCCTCTGTAGCCCTCAGGAGATACATCCTTATCTCTGTACGAGAAGACGCCTGAAGATGCAGATATGCGCCACTCAGAACCACTTGTCAGAACTATGAGGTCTTTTAAGGGAATCATCCCCCTAATTTCATTCACCATGCGACTCACGATAGGAGCCGTTATAGCGTCCGAATCCACTTGTGGCGTAGATACCTTAAAGCTGTTGTAATTGCCTGCCTCGCTAAACCAGAGAGTACTCGGAGTTTTGGCCGTTCCGCCGAAACATAGCCGTTCCTGGAAGAACATTGTCACCTTCGGCCACCCCTGTGTTCCGTTCCATGCCCCAAGCCCCCAACGCTTCGTTGCATCAGTGGAAGCAATTTTCTTCTTTACAATTCCCGTTACAACAGTGTCGCTTGTAAACCCTGTAATTTTCACTATTCCATCATTGAGCCGCGGAGCCGCCGTAAGGGTCACGGTGCATGGGCCGGGATGGTCTGTGTCTGTAGAGTAGCCGGTCATTGTCACCCTTATTTTTATAACTGTTGACGTTGTGTAAGATCTGTCATGATTCCCATCGGTAATAGTGTCGGTAATGTATGTTTTGTACGGAATCCATGTAGCCCCATCGTCGTAAGATTTCTCTAACACCAGAGTCCCTTTCCATTTTCCACTCGTTCTAAAATTCCATTCCCCTTCCACTTCAAGCGCATCGCTCGTCCCATTAGCGCTGAAGACCTTTGTCGTCTTCTGTTCTCCGACATGATGAGATACCCGCACAAGGCCCCCTGCGTCTCCTGCGGCAAAGAGGCTTGCAGAAGCTGTCAACGTAACCGTCCCCCCTACGGAGAGTGAGCCTGATGACGTTATTGTCGTTGATGTGGTGTTTTCATCTTGGAATGGGCCATCTTGAAACTCGAAGGGGGCAAGCTCCCAGTTATCGTGGGCATATCGCCGGAGTTCCTGGGGAGGGTGGTTGGGGCTGCATAAAAAAAGTATATCGGCAGATTGGGTATATTTGATACTTGAGAGTTCAGTGGATGAGTATGGGGAAGTTATTTCATACGGGAGCTGCGTCGGCGCCAAGACATAACCGCCATCCACAATGATCCTGATGTACTTGTCTCCAAATTCAAGCACATACGCCTGTTCAGTAGAGTACATGAACGGGATAAGACGACTTTTCTTGTCTGGATATTTCGTCTCTCCTGCCCAGAGAGTACCAGGCCTATTACTTGCGCCCCCGTGCGGGTGGATAAAAACGTTTCTTGCCAGCCTGAGCCCTGTCTGGTACTTGGCCAAATCAGTTCGAGCCCATAAAGCTGGCGAAAGCTCCCCTGCCGCAAAGCTTGGCTGCATCGCCCTGAGGAAAGTCATGGCTATAACCTGGCCTTCCTGTATTTGTCGTAAGTGATTTTTCTACGGCCTTCGTTCGACGCCGTCACTTTCGCATTATTGAGCGCATACAGGTACAGTTCCATCATCTCGCCGCGCTTCCTGCTGTCAACCGACAAAGCCACGGCGATCTGCGCCGCCAAACGACACGAAAGGACCTGAACAAACTGAGGATCAAACATGGTCGGGTCCTCAATGCGGCCTGTATATTCCAAATAGGCCTTCTCGGTGTTTGTTACGATATATTTAGATGTGCCGTTGCTAGAAGCCCGGATCTCGAACAGAGCAACAGGCACGGATTCTCCACTTGACAAGACAATTTTGCGCGGGTACAGGCAATCCGAAGGCAGCGAATATGTGTACTCCCACCCTGGGAAGCTCACCCCGGCAACGGTGGCAAGGGCTGCCACTTTCGTGGCAAATGGCCATTCAAAAGACCTCAAAACCTCATCTCTGCATGGATCATAGTGTTGAAGACAAACACGAGCCTCCACAGACTGTTCATCCAGAGACGCAATAGCGTACCCGCCTATGGAAGACAGGGCCATGTTACAGATTGAAATAATGCTGACCGGCATGAGACACACTCCCCTCTATACAACAAAAAACGGGGAGAAAATTCCATCCCCCCGTTTATAACCTTTTTTTGCTTGTGGCCTTCCCCTTTGTCGTAGCGCTTTTTTTAACGTTCTGATCTTCTTTGGTTTCTACGGGTTCATTCTCTGGCTTAAAAAAAGATGGGCATGAAGCGAAATCTCCCTCCATGCCCACTTCCCAAAGCCGGTTGTCCCGGAAGCACTTCCGAACGCACCGGCAAAGCATTGCGCTACTCCGGCTTGTCTATGCCGCTGACGAGGAACGCTGTGAATTTCCCCTTCGTGAGCGCAGCTGTGCCTACGGTGTAAGACATGCGCAAATAGCGCTTGCACCCCATGGGGAGCCGCGCCGTGAGCAACGCTGTCCCCGCTACAATTGCAGTTTTTGCAAGAGCGGCGGTAGCAACAAGAGTGTCGGCACTTGTAAAAGCTTCGGTATCGCTCGTCTCAAGAGCGATAGCCACGGTGGCATCTCCAGTGCTAGTGGCAGTCTCTGTGCACAAAACCTGGAGCCACAAAGAGTCGATGGCATCTCCAGGCTTTGTGAGGTCAACGACGTCAGTGCTGGCAGCTGCGCCAAGGTCTGTCACTGCCTGGTTTTTGCTAAAGATAAGTTCTTTATCAAGAATCATATACATTCACTCCTTTCTAAGATGCCGCAGGCACAAGGGCCTCGGCATTGAGAAGCGCATCGCATCGTGCGACTGGAATATCATCAAAGGCCATGACCCGCTTGCCAGCGACAGTCTCCCAGGTCAGGTTGCTGGCAATTTTCTCAAGGATTCCAAGCCGTAGGGCACTGTGAACAGTGCGGTTCATGCACCATACAGCGCGGCCCATCCCAAGGACAGGAATGCGCTCGGAAGCCTGAACCATCAGTGCTATGAGTGCTTTCTGCCCAGCCGCTCCGGCAAGGTCGCTCACATCGATATTGGCGATGCGGACTGCATAGCGCCAATCACGGACAGTAAGGCCGATATCCCACTTATAGTGAGTCCTGTACCCCTGGTATTTCCCTCCTTGTGCGTCAGTAAGGGTCACCTCTCCGAGGTCTTGGTGGGACACTCCAGCCTTGGACCCCTTGGGATAAATGGCATGGACAGTATTCGGCCCAAAGACGACGAGCCAGACCGAGGTATTGTCGTCGCCCTGCCCGCCGCCATGTATGACGTTGAAACTAGACTTCGTATCATCTGTACTTTGGCGCGCTGTGTAGCGTGGGGCCAGTCCGGTGAATTTTTCAGGATCTGCGAGCGTGCTGCCATAAAAGAGGGTGCTGGCCATCTGCTGGTTCATGGCTTCCAAGAATGGCTGGTCCTCGGAGAGCCGGAATTCGGCGGTATTGCCGTTGAGGTCTGCGAGAGCCTTGTCTACCTCTGAATACGCTTCGAGCATGCCTGTCGAGTCTGTGACCTGTTTGGTCTGAGATTTGCTTGGCTGGACACCGTAATTGAGCATTCTCCATGTTGCGCTTGGCAAACCTGTACGTACAGTAGTCTTATGTCCGGTACCGTTGTTACACTCAAGGCACGTCAAATAATCGAGTACATCGTTTGTCTGATTCAGGAGCTCTACTATCGTCGCTATTTTCCCGTCAGGGTCGCTCCTGCGAGCAACATCCATCAAGGTGGGGTTCATATTTCCGATTGTGGTCATTTATACCACCCCTTCTATCAAGTTTTTATTTCTTTCCGTATAAGATTTCCGCAGCGCTCTTTTGCGCTGCCCCGCCGCTTCCGCCTCGTGGCGTTTGGTCCTCCGAAATCCGCATGCCTACCCTGTAAAGGAGCCGCAAGATCTCCGGATTGTTGAGCATCATAGCCTGAGACAATTCAGAACGAAGCTTGTTCTCAGGGTCAAACGCCTTGAACGCCGCGTTGATAACCCCTATGGATTCCGTGAATTTGTCCCCACCGTACTCCGGGTCTTTTCGTGCTGCCGCGGCCCATTCGTCGTTAATCTTGTTAGCTGCGTCAATGGCCTGCTCTGTGAAGGACTTGCCGTTTTCTTCGACATGTTCTGCGTAGGCCGACACAATTTCCTGAAGCACATCAGCGGCAACACCATGTTTTTGAGCGATAGGGGTAATGCGATCCAGAAGAGGCTGATCGACCTGCATCCCCTCCGGCAATGTGATTTTGTACTCCTCCGGCGCTGCTTCTTCGCCTTCCTTTTCCCCTTTCTCGCCATCCTCAGGACCTGCTTCTTCCTTCGGGTTCAGAAGATCTGCAGGAGTCTTCGCGCCGTCCTGCGACTGCTCTGTCCTGATAAGTTCTTCTGGAGTATTGTCGGATGGTGTCGGTTTTTCTATCTGCCCTACTTCGGGGTTATTCTTTTCGGGCGCTATCTGTTCAGTCATTCTCTTTTCCTCCCTTCAGGATTAAGTCATTTTTCAAAAGCCAATTTCTGTATTCGCGAGCCATAATACCTTCGTGGCCTGGGTCAATCTCCAATAGGTCTGCCTTGATCTCCAGCCCCACCGATCGTCGCCCCTCGTTGAAGAAAGAATGGCTATTCCCCGTAAATGTCGTGCGGTAGATCCCCGAAATTTCGAGGACCCTCCATAAAAAACGAAGACCCTCATCGGTGCCGAGGATCTTTTCTAAATCTTCTTTTTCTAATTTACGTTTCCGTAATATTCTTTCCTGATCTTTCCCTACCACGTTTTTTTTAGCCTGCGAGAATGATCGCTGTCTATCCACGCTATGCACCACCTAACCCGCCAAGAACGGCATCAAGCGCTGAATTGTTGCCCACAGGCGTCTCGGACAGGGTTTTCGCTCCCTGGACCATCCCCTGCATCTGCTCGGCCTGTTGCTGGGCCTGAATCTGCTCCGCTTCCGCTTGAAGCAGGGCAAACGCCTCTTCGTCCGGCCGTAAAATGTCAGAAGGAACGCCAATGTACGCTCCGTATTTCTGCAATGCGGCCATGGCATTGACCTTGTGCCTGACTTCCGGAAATGCGCTTATAAGAGATCCGGCGAAGGCGAGTGTTTGCTCTATGGCCACCGTCCCTACCATCCGCTGAGCCTGGGCGAGCGTGGAAACATACTCAGGCCTGATCTCTTCTCCTTGAAGGTCAAGCGGCGCTGGAGGGATGATCCCCGCCTCTGCCGCTATCTGGAATGTCCGATCAATCAAAGGATCAAGCATTTCGGAGTAAAGCTGCTCAAGTACCGGGCCTAGCATGAGAAGTTTTTCTTCGTGACGCTCCGCCACCTCTGTGGCGGTCATGCCTTGCCTGTCGAGGCTCGTTAGCATAAGGAACAGGTCCGAGAAAAATGCCCGTTCGATATTGATTGATACCCGCTGAATCTTCCGTTCGACCGCGTCAATATCCGGTGTCACGTCGTAAATGGGCCGTATCCCTGCATTGCTGGTGCTTGGGACGTAGTTTATCCCGCCCGGAACTGTAGCTACACTCCCCAGCTGCTGGAGCTCCGCTGGGACCTGAATCGCCGGGTCAATGACCTTCTGAATTGCCTCGAGGCAATCGCTTTGAAGCTCTTGAATCATCTTCGTATTTCCGAGCGCAAACCAACCTGGCGCACTTTTGCTGTACACGTCGTCGCTGACTGTAGACCAACGCGGTGTGATTGCTGGGAATTGTTGATACCCACTGAATCTGAGAAGCTTCCCGCTCTTGTCCGATGGGTCGAAGTACACGCTCATAAAAGGCATATTTCTGTTGTCTATTTTTTCGAAATCCCTGCCCGTATTAGGAGTTATTACGTGGATGACCTCAAAACGTGATCGCACATCTCCACGCGTATAGGCCTCTCTTACGGAGCTGCTGACATTGTCAATGCCAAATTCAGCGACCATCTGAAGCGCGCTTGGCGCAAAGTTCCGCGCCAAGGTATCAACTCTGCCATTGTTATCTGTTGCAAGCGCGTATTCCCCTGCTGTAAACGGCCTGCACCGGATGACGGTGTGAAAATCTTTTTCTAACAGGAAAGCATGGACGCCAAAGGAGCCGCACTCTGCATACGTATCAAGAAAAGAACTGTACGCATTGGACTTTGCGAAGATACGAAGCAGGATCAAGACGCATTTGTCCAGCCAGGCGCGGTATTCAGGATAATCACTCTTTTCGGGGTCACCAGGCAGCATAAGCTTGAACCATGGACGGGCCGGACTTGTTAGGCCCGACTGCATCCCGGAACAAAAGGTGCGATGGGCGATACGGGCGCTGTCGTCAATGATGTATGAATCACTCCGGTCACCTTTGTTTTCAGTTACAGAGCCGAATCTGCCTAGGTGCGGCACGACATAATCCGAAATATCACGCCATGTTTTTATCCACGATGACCGCTCCTCCTTAAGGGCGGCCCATTTAAGCGTTAAATCTCGGCGTATCTGCCCATAATCTTTCGACATGCTGCCACACCCCCTTCACTTGTGGAATGCTGTACATCGCTACTGCCCCAGTAATTTTTTCTTACCAACGTTAGGCGCAGCGTAAGCTCCTGCGAGCCTTGTAGCGCCAAACCCGCGAGAAGAGGCGAGGCGTTTTCTCATTATTTCCCGGGTTTCTATGCCAGTTGCAAGCTCTTCTTCCTGACGATCCTTCTGCGTCGGCGCGTTTATTTTAGCCTGCTCTTTTATCGCTTCTGTTTGCGCATTTATTGCGGCGTTTTGTTGAGCACTGGCTTTTTGCATGGCTGCTGCCTGCTCACGTGCCGCCTTTTTTTGCTTGTTTACGGAATAGACTGTCGCTGCTGTGACGGCAAGAGCAGCTACTACTGGTAGGCACACATTAAGCCCCCCTCTCTAAATATCTATCGTCTTTTGCGCCTATGGCGATTTAATGGGTCATATGGTTCTGTTTTTTGCATGGCTGCCCTGTGAGATTTCGGCATGACTGGCGCTGCGAAGGTGAGCGCTAAAGCGTCGGCAAGGTCGGGTGACGCAAGGCCTCGCTTTTTGATGTCATCTTTGCTCTCGAGCTGAATTTTCCCGTTCGACGCAAAACCGTATTCCGGCGCAATCAAATCATCCCTTAGGTCCTCCACGGAGGGTAAAATACCCCCGCTTTCGAGCCATTCCTTTATCTCGCACCACATTTCCGCGCGCAAATTTACGTACCGGTCCGGGTTCTTCGCACGTGAGCCAAAATTCACGGGGATTGGAGACCTTCCGAGCTGACGGAGTCTGTCAATAACGCCTGTCCCCCAGCCGACGTCAATGAAAGTAGCGTCTGTCTGGTGCTCATCCTCGAGACGCGCCACAACCCCCGCAAGCGTCATATTATCCATATGTCGCCACTGACCCAGAAGCTGCGAGCAAAGGCCTTGGCGCAGGAATATCGCGCTCCGATCGTCGCCGTACCAGGCCACGTCTACGCCAAGAACTTTCGGTGCATGCTGATACTGATCTGCCGTAAGCTGTTTCCCTAATGCCTGCTCGACAATATCTGTAGGTATGAGTTGTACGACAGACGCTGAGGGGAAGTCGCCCAACACCCTGACCCTGAAGATGTCCGAGTCCCTGCCATATTTTTTCTCCATGTCTGTGACATACTTCTTCGCTACCCGTGGTGAATCTTCTGATGAAAAATGGAGCCTGACCCACATGTCGCGGTCTCTGTGGAACGCTCTGTGAAAATATCCTGTGGTACGCGTGGGGTTCCCTGTCATTAAAACGCGGGCATCTGGCGTTGAGAGAGCGCCTTCCGCAACCTCGAAGATCTGTTCCGGAATGCCTGAGGCTTCATCAATGAGAAAAAGAAGATTCGTAGCGTGAAAGCCCTGTAGAGCCTCTGGGTTCTCTTTCCGGCCAGTACGCTTCACGGCGAAAGACGGAGAATTCAAAACGATAATTTTTTCGGAGGTGACTCTGATATTCTGTGCATAGAAAGGATGTAGTTGCGAATGCCACTTCATGACCTCTGGCCAGAGGATATCGTCCATCTGGTGGCCGGTTGGGGCTGTGCACGGTGCTTTCGCATCATCATGAGTGCAGAGGAACCACAGCGCAAGGACTGCCAAGGCCGTAGATTTCCCCGTACCGTGTCCGCTCCTAACAGCCACGTGAGCACCTGGCTTTGCAATAGCCGAAAAAAGCTCTTCTTGTTGAGGAGTGGGCCGCATATCTAGCGCTTCTTTTGCAAAGAGAGACGGAGACTCCCTGTGCTCTTTAATTTTCCTGATCGTCACGCTCCTGATCGTCCTCATGTCCAGGGGATCTGACATCTTTTTCCACCTCCTGGACGAGATCTGCGAGGCCAAAAGTGAGGGTACCGGAGATCTCCCGTTTCTCTGTGAATAATGACAAGTATTTTCCTAGTAGCTCTAGGGCTTTTACCTTGTCACAAGATGCAACTTCTATTCCGTGCCGGGTTTCTTTAATTCCAGCAATCGCAGCTTTCTTCTCTTCAGGAAGATCCCCAGTCGGTACAATCTCCACAGTAGAGTATGTATACGGCTCTTCCCCAATCTTTTCTCCTTTTTCGTCGAGAATTGCCCTTATCCCAGTCTTTTCAACAACCCTTGCATAGTCAGCTCCATTGGCAAATGCTATCTTTGCAAGCTCAGCGATAACTTTTTCTGCTGTGACCTTGTTTGATTTCTCCCTCTCCTGAAGACGGGCTTCGATTTCTTCCTTTACTCTAGTTTTCCCTAGCAACTCCGAGCCTATCTTGTCTGCATTTTTTTCTGAATACCCAGCCCTTATAGCCGCCTGAGTAGCATTGAGATCTATGAGGTATTCGGAGACGAATACCCGTTGCTTTGCGGTTAGATCTCTCTTGTTTTTTTTTACAGGGTTAGAAGCTTTAACGGCTGTTCCCATTCGCTTCTTGCCTTTTTGACGAGCGGCTTCAGCCACCCCTACTTTTTCGGCCATGGCAAGGACTTCTGTTTTTTGCTGTTCAGTCCATTGTTGTTTTTTTGTTGCCACAGGCCTCACCTCGCTTAATAAACAAAAAAGCGGCCCCGGGAATTCGGAACCGCTGAAAATTAATTATATTTAGCATAGCATGGAAATAAGACTTTTGCTGCCAGGAAACTGCCAAAAAACTGCCAAAAGTCTGTCACCCCTCTAAAAAGCCTAGGAACTTGGCGCCCAACCAAACAAGCTTTTTTCTCATCCTGTAACAATTCCGTCCAGATATCGCCATTTCGGCCTCGATCTCGCACCATTGTTTTTTCTGTCTGTACCTCAAATTAAAAAGCGTTACGAGCTCAGGAATCTGCTCTGTCAGATATGTGAGCATATGCTGTATAGGTGTTACACGCAGCCGATACCGGCCTATCATTTCGTCTAAAAATTCTTGCTGCTCGAACCATAGCGCCACTGGGCTGTAGATGGCCCCCCCTGTATCTACTCGTTCCCCCAGAGCGCTCGACGCTACGACGGATAGGCATTTCTTGCGATCTTGGAGATTCATCAACTGGTGCAGATTGAACGAGTATGCGTAAAATTCCCTCTCTACCGCTCTGAAAAGTCCGTCACCTAAGGCCAATTCAAGCTTCACCGCCTTGTCTTATTCTGCTGGCCACAAGAATTCTGGCTCTATGCCCAGTGTATCGCACACCTTCGGCAATAGCCTTTTAGATGGCTTCTGGCCATGCGCCCACAAATTTACAAGAGCTCTGCTGCACCCTATTTCTTTTGCGAAACTACGCTCTGTAAATTCCATTTGTTTAAGCATAATGTGCAGTTTAGTCATTGGACACCTCCTTTGCTTCTCGAAATGCCTCGCCAATCGCTCGCGTATAGTTGTTTACCATCCGCCTATCGGTAATATACCCGTACCCCAACTCCACCATCCTACGTCTGCGATAGGCGGAGGGGGTACCATCGCAATCGCAATTAAATATTTCACGCGCTTCCTCAATAGAAGCACACTTCTCACACCCTTCTTCTGGATACTCTCTACAGAAATATATTGTTTTTCTCATTCCTATCCCTCCTGTCAAAATTAAACTACCTCAATCAAAATCTGCGTCATGGGCTCATAGCCGTATATTTTTTTCATAACGCCATACTCGACTACCTGTGAGTCGTCGTGCCATGCCACTTCATTTAAACAGTCTTTTGTGAATTTGATTAAATTATCAAGATCCGGTTTCTTCGTGTGTTTTATTTCGCCATTGATCATTTGTTTGCTCTTTTTTTTGCTCGTGCTTTTTGGGATAGGCATAATAAATGTGCATGATAACCTCAGTGGTATCCCTGACTCCACAGGAGAAACGCCGGATACTCGCAGCTGTTTCATGGCCATAATTAGGAATCGTCCTTCTTCAGTTTCTTGCTCGCTTGTTTTATAAGCCCCTACGAAATTCCCTTTACGGAAGAACCTTGGTCTCGCTTTCGCTATAGGCTTACCTGGTATAACAATCTGTATCTTCATTATTGACATTCAATCCACCTCCTACTCCGCCTTGAGAGACGGTAAACTGACCACGTTGCTTTTACCGCCGAGAGCAAGCGTGTCACGCCACGGAATACCTAAAAGATTTTTCGGACGCAGTCCTGTCTTTTTTTTAAACGTAGTCACTCCATGAAGTGTATTATTTTGTTTACTACCTTCCCCTCCCGTATCACTCCACCGCTTATTAAAATTGGAATAGGTATCTCCGCCATAACTGCCATAGCTATCCGCCAAATTCAGCCAAACAGTGCCTGTTTTTTTAAGGACTCTAAACACTTCCTGGAAAACGTTCACAAGTCGGGAAATGTATTTTTCTGGGGTTCCCTCCAGTCCGATCTGTCCGTCGACATTATAATTTCGCATCCCAAAATAAGGAGGAGACGTAATACAGCAATCAATGCTCTCTGCCGAAAACGTAGAAAGCATTGAAAGAGCATCTCCACATAGGATAGTATTCGTTTGACATGCGAGTAATTTATTTCCCATTAGGACAAACCTCCTTTGTCGTTAGCTCTTCGTAAACCTCCCGTATCTTTCCGATGAAGTCGTTCTTAGATTTTGACTTTTCAGAAACCATGGTTACGATCCCCATGACGTCATTGTCTTCGCATATACCAGAGATTTTCATGGACTCCTTAAGAGTTGCAGAGCTGAGGAGGTTGCATCTCAATAAAATTCCCTGAACGGCATTGTTTAGGGTTTTCCCAGAATCTTCCTTTAACGGGTCAGTAATATTAATTAATGCTTTGGGCTCCTCGTTTCTCGTAACCTTTAAACCTTTAATCTTTATATCTTTAACCTTTATATCTTCCCGATTAGAATAGTGCCCCTCTGGTGCTTGCACCGTACTTGTACCGGAGTTGTACGAGAGGTCACTAGAAGCCTTGCTATCAGTTGGCGGGTCGGGAATAATTGACCGCGGCTCATTCTTGTGAGGGTTCTGATGTCGCGAGAACTTCCGTACTAATATGAAAGCACTCTCGTGCCCCTCTGGTGCTTGAACCGTACTTGTACCGGAGTCCTCTAGTGCAGTGTATCTGATAATAAAATGGGCTCTATGAAGGTCGTCTAGAAATTTATCAACATCGCAATCATCATATGGGAGAATCTCCGCTTTAATACGGCGAGGGTTGTCTTTTAGCTTCCCTTCTCTGTCAGAGATTGTCCACAGCCCTATAAATAGGAGCCTACAAAGTGGATCGAGCCCTGCCAATTTATCGTTCATAAAGAAACCTGGTTTTATGTTTCGTGTACGCGCCATCTAATCACCTTCCGAAAGAAGGGGCAGCATTGCGCTGCCCCTTACAAGGCTGTTAGTTGACAATTTGGTTAGATTCGAGACGGAGGGCAATCGAGATGTTTCCATCCTCCTCAATCCTTTCTGTCAGCTTTTCTTTTTTCTTCATCTCAGCAATTACAAAATGTCCAATCTCCGGGAAATCTTTTAACCATTTTCTATGCCGATTCATTCCTCGGTCTCTTCTTCCTTAAAGAGCAATCCGTCATTTCCCGGTTTATCCCTCATTGACTCAATGCGCTCTTTAACTGCCTCTACCGTCTTGTCGGCAACATTTTCTTTAGCAGCAACTGGCTCCACGTCAATGATTTCATGTACCTCATCCGAACTGTACATGCCGTTCAAAACGTCAGGCGCGTACAGTCGCCCAAAAAAGGCTGCTGCTCTGTAGTGAAGCATGAGCTCAGGCATAGTCTGCCACTTGGAACATTCTTGCCCCTGTCTGTCCTTTTTGGAGTACCACCCTTCGTCCTTTGCCATTTTGATAGTTACGCGCGGCCCCTTGAGCGTTCTGCCCGTCCTCTTGTCCTTGGTGTAGGCATAACATCCCCAGTCGTCTTCCCCCTCCGTCCCAAAGAATTGGAATTCGAGAGGATAAAACCTTCCGCAAGTATTGATTGCAGAAATAATGAACTGCGACCTCCAGCTTGGCCTTCCATAGATAACGTCCATCCCTTGCATAATGGCGAATACCGAGGCTCCTGTCCTTTGAGACATCTCAATGGCAATGATGACGTTCTCAGGTTTCTTCTGATACTCTCTGGGGATCATGTCGCTTCTGGCTAATGTGCTAGCAATCTTCCAAAAATCCTGATAGACCGCCAGGCTTCCGAACATCCCCGCCCCTTGTGTTGCAATATCAGACTTGCCCATCTGCTCCTGGGTCTCTATTTGAACATTACTCACTCAAAAGCCCTCCTTTTATTTGATAAAATCTGAATGGTCGTGATACCTGACCGGTCTTGAAATACGATGATAGGTCTAATTCTGGATGATCTTTCTGGTACTTCTTCCAGTCGAACGAAGTACGTCCTTTCTGCTCTTTCCAGTAAACTCTGGCCCCTGAACCCTCAACAATGCTAGAGCCGTATTGCGTCATAAGATCAGTAATAGTCTTTCTCTTCGCCTCCATGATCTCATTGGCTTCATCTGCCAACTCCTTGGCTTCAAGGTATCCTCTGACTGCGAAATACCATTCGGGCGTCTCTGACTGATATACGCCTTCGCCACCCACATCGGGAAGATCCACATCCAGCCTCGCATCTTCTGGAGCCACGCCATCAATAACATGCTTCTTCCACCATTTGGGGAGAGTGGCTTCCAGGACATCAATGAGCGCTTCATCTCGCTCAATGTCGAAATAGCGCATTTGCCAGTTGTCAGCACTGAATACGGCCAAAGAACCCCATGACCACCCTTTGACTGCAAGATAGTGCTGGAGCTGAATATAGTAGTATTCGGGGAGGCCCGTCCTCATGATTTTGCTGAAGGTCCTTGCCCTGGGGCACTTGATTTCCAATATGCCCGGGCCTTTGTCAGTCCCAACAATCTCCCTATCGACATTGGCAAGCATGCAGGGGATTTCCGGATGTTGCAAAACGCTGTTGACTCTCCTGACGTTTCGTCCGGTCTCGGCCTTGTAGAGATCAGCTACCAAACCTTCAAGCATCTTCCCTCTCTTCATGTCAGGCGTTTCCTCAACATAAACACCCTGCCCCGTCTTCTCCAGCCAGAGATCAAGCGGGGTTGAAAACGGATGGTCGTTGCCCAGGATAATTACAGGAGAGTCACTTCCTCCAAGTCCCTTCTTGCGCTCATTGAGCCAGTCCTCACGGCTCATACCTAGCGTGCTGACCAGCGCTTTACACATCGTCTTCACGCTCCCTTTCCCTCTTGCACGCAAGGTCCGCATCATTGAGTTTTTGCTCCCAATGTGCTTGCCCGTCGTATCTGTCTTCGCCTAAATAATCTTCCCAGTCTTGTCCATATAGCATTTTTGCGCCTCCTTCTGTTATAATGAGGCAAGTGCCATGTGCACTTACTCTCGGATGTTTTGTTTCCGCCTCTGTGTCGCTGCACAGAGGCTTATTCTTTGTCATTTGTTCAAGCTTGCCTTTAAGCGTTGATAGTCTTGCAATCTCGTGACTAACCCTTCTTTTGCTTTTAGGGTCGCCATACTTTTGTCGCAACCGTGCTGCCCTGGCAACCACTGCCTGTTGATATTCGATCTCATCCATCGTCTCCTGCAGTGCTCTCTGATGCGAGAGAAAGCAAATTCTGACATCGGACATGCCTAATCGCCTAATCGATAAACGCTGAGAGACGTTCCATCTCACCTACAGACACATCGTGGCTGTACCGTGGATCTAGCCTGGCTCGCTCGTCGGCACCGCAAAGGCTGTCCCGATAAGATCTGAGTTCCGTTTTCACCATCCAGAAGCCTCGCCCGTAATAGGGCCCGCGGACTGCCCCGTTCTGCGCGAGCAACCTCGCGAGCGATCGCCCTATCTTTTTAAGCATTTTCAGATGCCTCCTCTTCTATTTTTCTTACGAGAGCCTTAATATCCTGCACCCGCCACCCTACTGTGTTGCCTGTGATCCGTATGCCCTTCGGGAATCGACCCTCTCTAATTCCGTTGTACCAAGTGGCTGACGAGACCGGAATGATTTTAAGTACATCTGGCAACCGCAAGAATCCGAACTCGGGCATAGTTACATCTCCTTCCACGTTGTCGCCTCCTTTCTTTACGCCTCGCTGTTACATCAGTGCTTCTGTTGCAGCTCTAGCAATCTCTGAAAAGAAATTCCTGAGATCTGGATCATCTGCCCTGCCGTTGTCACCAATGTCTCTCATGATTTCTTTCACGCCCTCTGGGTCGTATCTTTTAGCGGCTTCTCCTAGTATTTCTACGACCCTGCTGGCTTCTTCTAGATAGTCTCCGTTTCCCCGGCCTGAGTCTCCTCTCGCCGGGGCTGAGTAGGGTTTTCTTGAAAAAAGATAGAAACTTCTACTCCTAAAGCTTTTGCAATGCTTTCAAGATCATCTACTCGAGGAGCCCTTTTGCCCGTTTCAAAGTTTACAATTGAGCTCCTTGAAAGTTTTGCCATTTCTGCTAGTTTTTCTTGAGTTAATTCCCTTAAAACGCGAATAGAACGGATGTTTTCCCCTATACTCACCACTTCACCCCCACTCTTGCTATGTAGTCAATCGTACTCTTTAAAAGAACTATATATCTAAATGTTACATATGTCAACACGAAAAGATTACTTTCTTACTCTTGATTTATGACCACATTCGTAGACAATTAAATAGAGGTGATGAGATGTCTGTTGAGGAAAAGCTCAAAGAATGTAGAGAGCGAAAGGGGATGACTCAGCAAGAAGTTGCGGAGAAATCCGGATATTCAAGAAGCTCTATTATTAATTGGGAAAAAGGGCTTAGAACTCCCGACGCTAATGTTTTGAAAACGTTGGCTCAAGTTTTTGGCACCACTGTCGCCTACCTTATGGGGGAAACAGATGGATCTACCCCACTTGACATCACCTCTAATGTACGAAAAGAATCAGCCCAATACTTTGACAAATGGATAGAAGTCCCTGTGCTAGATCCGACAGCAATCGCATGCGCAGGAGCCGGGAATGGAGGCATGACGGGGATTTACGCAAGCGCTGAAAAAACGATACTTCTACCCATTGATGTCGTAGGAAATATCTCTATAGATGCTGATAAAAAGCCGTTTGCAGTTTTGGTTGAAGGAGATAGTATGGAAGGCGCTGGAATCCCTGACAGAAGCACAGTCGTTGTGAATCCCGCAGAAGAAGTGTATGACGGGGACACGGTTCTTGTGTGCTTTGGCCTTCAAAACGAGTGGGCTATCAAATGGATCTATTTCAACAAAAAGGACGGCTCCATTGAAATTCGATCTGCCGCTCCTCAATACAAACCTATGCTCTTTACAAAAGAGGAAATAGACTTGGGGCTCTTTCGCATAGTTGGGAAAATTACAGCTTATACAGGGACCCCAAGGAAGGGAATATAGAAACATATTTCCCTCCAAAAACAAAAGATTCTTAGATGAGTAATCGCTCACAGTCCTAAAACAAAGGGGGGACAAAGAGCCATGAGAAGGAACATAAAATTATTATGGCTCATGTTTTTTCTAGTGTTCGTAGCACAGAGATTCACTCCAGCGGCTTGGTCTCAAAATGCAGGCACAATTTCGTTACCTAAAGAGCCGGAAGGATTTCGAGGGATAAGATGGGGGCAAAAACTCAGCGAGACGCCCTCAATGATTTACGTCCGTAGCGCCGAAAGAGCCTATGAAGGCTGGACTTCTTATTGGGTAATGGATGGCGAAAAGCTCTCCATCGGGCCTATTGAATGTACAAAAATCGAATATAGTGGATATGGAGACCTCTTTTATTCGGTCACGATTATTTTTAACGGGGAAGACGCATTCTTAATGGCTCAGGTCTTTGAAAAACTTTATGGATACAAGCCACATATGCCCGTCGTTTTGGGGCAAAACCAAGATCCATCGAAACTTTGTTGTAACTCTGTTCAAAATGAATGGAAATGGGAAGGAGAGCAAACGGAAGCAGTCGTGCGCGAATTTTATCGAGAAGAAGGAGAGAGAACACACATGGCGATTGCTTCTCTTACCCACAAGAAACTCTATGAAAAATGTCAGCGCACCATGATGGACGAAATAAAAAAGGACAAGGCCGATATGGTTGAACAAGCCCTCAAGGATATGTGATATCCCAGTGTGACTTTTCAAGTCACGACCTTAAGTATACAGGGACCCCAAGGAGGGGAATATAGAATCAGTACGGAGGTGTTTAGATGAGGGAGCTGGCTAAAAAAGTCGGAGCCTTCGTAATAAAAACGATCATATTTATATTAGCCGATCTTTTATTTGTAGTTATCTTTATGTTTCTATTAGGAAAACCACAAGCATCAACTTCCCAACATTTCGCCATGAGAAGTTTTACATTTTTCTCTCTCCCAGCTCTTGGATATGCCATTTATTCAAATAACATGACAGTAAAGGGAAGATTCTTTTCTTTCCTGAAGGGATTTGTAACTTTCTATTTACTATCCGTTCTTTGTGCTGTAACTGTAGGGCTTACTTTTGCCTTTGTGATAAAAAAGCAGGTATTCAACGTCGTTACATTCCAGATAATTAATCTTGTCCCTAAAATAGCAACTTTTTTACCGCCAATATTAGGTTTTTACATTACCTTCTCATCTATTAAAAAAGAGCAATTTAAGAATAACTTTTATATGAAGTTCCCTGGCAAACCGCACGTTAAAGAAGGTAAGAAACAATGGCAAATGCTAGCTCGGAGGTGACAGGGCGACATGGAAGAGGCAACACTTATCAGTATCATATTAGCCTATGTAGTAACAGGTATATCAATTACAGGATATGACTTTTCAACACCCCCGTTACATAGAAAAGGGTACGTCATACAGAAAAGATATTCAATCGCCATCTTGATATGGTTTATTTGGCCTTTTACGCTTTTGACAGACATCCGCCAAGAGCAACTTCTCTACAAAAGAGGCTTCCGGTATTTTATCGGAGTGCCCCTTATGTCACTTGGATTTTTCTTTTGGGGAAAACTCCTCATAGTAGTATTCACAAAATTCACAGGGAATTTCGAGATTTTTTCTTCCGATGGCAATAGTAAGGAAATTACAAAAAGCGACTTCGATAGCGGCCTTTTTGAAATAAGGGGAAAGGTGATTGCAATACATTGTCAACCATTACACGGGAGGTTTTAAATGAAAAAAATATTACTCGTGCTGCTTTTTATCCTCATTTTTTTTAGCACGGCAAGCGCCGACATGGGCGGAACCAAGCTGACCTATTATTCGCCCAAAGAGGGAGTTTTTAACTCCGACACTGTCACTTTAAAATGGAGAATACTATCCCACGACACAGTTAAAAATATAACGCTCGTTGTTACAGGAATCCAAGATGGGTCTGGCGCAACGTATAACAAAAAAATCACATTCGACGGGGATGACGGGAAGAAAAAAACATATACACTTACCGACCTCCCTCAAAAAACCTCCTTTGCATGGAACCTCTTAATAGAGACGACGGAAGGGACAGGGAGTTTTGGTTTTGCCGGAGTTCTTGCCACTTTTTCGACAAAATAAAATACTCATGGAGGTTAACGATGGACAATTCTGTAAACTGGAGATATGCTTTCGCTTGGTGCTTCCGGGTTGTGTTCGTTTTTTTAGTCGCCGGAATCGCTTATAATTTCTTTATCAAAGAAGACCCAGAGATCGGGCGATATCAAATAGCCACAGCGGGAAACGGCATGACATATCAAATCGATACAAAGACAGGGACAACACGCGTCCTTCTTCCATACGATAGCGAATCGAGTTCTAGTTTGACAGGTGTCGCCAAGGGGGCATGTTGGGTAGAAATCCAAGACGCTACAAGCCTAAAATATATGGAAAAGACGGGAAAAGAAATTGAGAAAATACTAAAGGAGATCCGCCAAGGAGAGCCACAAGGGGGAGCCCAAGACGGCTAGCCATGGTTGGAGTTTATCATGTAGCTGGAGATATGATTTCCTCTGGCTCGTGCCACATATATCGTGGTGTTCTTAGCGGTAAAGGACACGATATCAAAAAGATTTTTTTAGCCACGCTAGATAGCCTGTATGAGGATGATTTTTTTTCAGACGAAGATATCAAAGAAAATAACGAATGGCTCGACGAAGTCATAAGAACAGAGGGATAAAAATGGAAAACCCCAAACGCTTCCTCCCACTCATCCCCGCCCTACTTCTCTTCGGCTCCCTTATAAACGGTTGGCCATACGCCTACTTCCAAATTTTACGCTGGGTTGTTTGCGTCTCGTCCGGAATAGTCGCCTGGGGCAGCCTTAAGAACAACAGTATATTTATAGTGGCCCTTTTCGGATGCGTCGCTATTCTGTTTAACCCTATCGCTCCTATTTATCTTTCCCGTAGCGCATGGCTTCCTATAGACATAGCGGTTGGCGTTATGTTTGTATTTTTGATTTTTCGTAAACCATAATGATTCACAAGGAGGCAACCAAGATTACGCCTGAGGAATACGTCAAGCTGCGCCTTGAAAACCAGATAGAATGGTATAGTCAAAAAAGTAGCTGGAATAAAAAATGGTATGAACGACTGAAACGGCTCGAACTTGCAATGGCCGCAGCTATTCCTGTTTGTGTTGGTTTTCTCGATGGCCCTATTTGGCTTCGTGGCATTATAGCTTTATTAGGCGCATCTCTCGTTGTTATAGGTGGCCTTCATGGATTACATAACTTCCATGAAAATTGGATAGAATATCGTGCCACTAGCGAAACCCTTAAACATGAATGGCATTTCTATAACACAAAAACGGGACCGTATAAAAACGAAGATGACCCCTTCTCGCTTTTAGTTGACCGAACAGAAGGGATCATCTCTCATGAAAATTTGAACTGGGGAATGTTGTGTACTGGAGAAAAGAAAACTAAGTCTCACTAGGGGCACTAACCTCTCTGTATGATCTTTCAAATATGTCGGGTTTGCATGGATACTGTTCGCCACGCAAGCCTGTAATAATCCAATCCCCTACTGAAGCATGAAGCGGCCCTTCCAAAGTTTGGATAATCATTTCTTTATCTGTTTGGTACGCCTTAATTCGCACAGGAAGCTTTTCAAACCATCGTTCTTTTTGAGACATGTTTTCACCTCCATAATTTAATTATATATTGAAAGGAGCTAGAAGTATGCCAACATTACGTCAATACAATATTTTTATTAGTCATGCTTGGGATTATGACCAGCATTACGATAGGCTAGTTTCTCTTTTAAAAGAGGCCCGTTATTTTAAGATGCTAAATTATTCTGCCCCTAGAGACAAACCTCTTGCCCCGCCTAACTGTAATATTTCAGAATATGAGCTCGCCAGACGTATCAAAGAGAAGATAACGCATGCACATGTGGTTATTGTCATTGCAGGGATGTGGGTCGACTATAGCAAATGGATACACTATGAGATAGACACAGCGGCAACTATGAGAAGACCTATCCTTTGCGTTAAACCTTGGGGACATAAATGTGTTCCTAAAGATGTGGAATTTTATGCAAACAAAGTCGTTAATTGGGATACAAGTTCTATTGTCAATGCAATAAGAGAGCTCGCTTAATATTTATGGGCCTCGTGACCGCCTTAGGACGAAATAAGAGGCTCGTTTTTATTTTCCTACTTCCTCCAGCCAGCTCCCCCACCACTGCATCATTTTTTTTCGCTCTGGTAGATACTCAGCGTGATTGTACGCTGCCCTAATTTCGTTTTCCTCAGCGTGAGCCAGTTGCCGTTCTATAACATCCGAGGGCCAGCCATTTCCGTTAAGGGTTGTTGATGCCATAGACCGAAAGCCATGCGGTGTCATCTCGTCTTTCGTATATCCTAATCGACGAATTGCCGCAAGAAGGGTATTCTCGCTCATTGGGTCAGTATCTCTCCTCACGGAAGGAAAGATATATTTGCTGTTCCACGATATGGTTTTAACTTTTTTCAACACCTCAATAGCCTGAGAAGAAAGCGGCACAATATGAGGCCGTCGCATTTTCATCTTTGCGGCGGGGATTTCCCATTGCCTCGAAGAAAGGTCAATTTCCACCCATTCAGCCTTCCGCAGTTCTCCAGGTCGAACAAACGTGTACGCCAGGAAGAGCAGGGCGTATTTTACAAGCAATGTATTCATACCACTGATGGACCGCATAAGCCCGGCGATATCATTTCTGTTGGTTAGTGCTGCGTGGTGTTTCCCTACTCTTGGGGTCAATGCCCCTCTGAGTGCCCCTGTAGGGTCGTTCTTGCACTGTCCAGTGGCCACTCCATAGCGAAAGACCTGCCCACATATTCCACGCACCCTGTGAGCTGTTTCTATCTTGCCTTTTGCTTCTATATGTTGCAGGGCTTCTAGGATATCGGCTGATGATATCTGATCTATTGGCTGGTCGCCAAAGACAGGGAAGAGATATCGTTTTAACCGAGCGTCAACGGTTTCGGCGTGGCGTGGACTTCGTATAGCAACTATTCGCCTCTCGTACCATTCAAGAGCCACTTTTTTGAAAGTAATAGCAGTATCTTCTTGTCTTGTGAGGGGTTGCCCTGTGAGGTAGATAGATCTTTTTGCTTCGTCTCTTGCCTCTCTCGCCTCTTTGAGGCTCACCGTAGGGTACGGCCCGAGGGATTTTTTATATTCTTTTTTATCGATCCAGTATCGCAGCCGCCAATATTTTTTCCCGGATGGCATGATCTCCAAATAAAGGCCTTCCCCATCTGTGAGCATGTATCTTTTATCTTTTGGCTTAGCTTTCTTAATTCCGGTGTCGGTCAGCATTCCAGTCTCTCCCTTGTGTGTCCGGTCAGATTTTTGGCTGTGTCCGGCTGTGTGTCCGGTTGCGCCTTAGCTTGCCTTAATTGTAGATGGTCTGGGATAGACTGTCAAAATAGGAAAAACCCGCTTCGTGAGCGGGTTTTTAGACTTCCTTATACTTGGTTAAATTATCAAATGGCGGAGAAGGTGAGATTCGAACTCACGGAACCTCGCGGTTCAGACGCTCTCCAAGCGCCCGCCTTCGACCACTCGGCCACTTCTCCCTATCGGCAACGCTGGGTATTATAACAATTTCTTCAAAATTTTGCTACCCCCTTGTAAAAAAAATGGGCAGATCGGCCCTGCCACCGTCTGCCCACGTTGAATGGAGGGGGTGTTTATCCATTACACTTTGAAGAAATAGCAATATATACTAACGGGTAACTGCCAATATTTTCCAATGAATGCCTTAATCCCTTCTCTGTCAGAATCACATCTCCGGCACCCACCCGTTCTTTCTGCTTACCTTCAGTGTACATACCAATGCCATATATGATAATCTTAATTTCTTCACACCCTTCATGCTCGTGCTCTGGAATCAGAGCACGAGGCTCCATTTCCACCCAGCTTATTTCATGAAAATTACTTTCTTCATAAAATTCGTCAGGGGAAATGGTGCGGCTTCCTACCCCATCTAAAACGCCAAAAAGAGGATGGCTCTCAAGTTCTTCTATTTGACTCGATCGTATTATCATGTTTTCGCCGGTTCCTCTGTTTCCTTCGGAAGGTGGACAAGAATATTACACGGAGCATGACGCACAACCTTAGCCGCTACACTTCCAATGAAGAAGCGTTCAAGATTGCTCAGTCCCCGATGGCCGATGAGTATTAGTTCATATTTATTTTTTTCTGCCATCCTCAAAATCTCTTCGTATGGTGTTCCAGTGGCCAGCACAAACTCAAAGGGTGTGGCAGAAGCCCCTGACTCCCTCATGCCCTTTTCAATCATGTTGAGGAACGACTGGCGGATAGAATCTTCATTATAGTGAGGAGGATAGTCTACATAGCCTGGTATGGTCAGATCAATACGAGTTACGACATGAATAAAATCCAAGCGCTCAATACTATTTTTCTCAGCAAAACGAAAGGCGTAACTAATAAGTGACTGACTGTTTTGACTCTGGTCGATAGCTACCAAAGCTTTTTTCATATTCATCCCTCCTTTCGGTTAGAAGTATTATAAACTAAATATAGAGAATTTTGCAATGATGTATGCTAAGAAATATTTTCATTATTTCGTTGCCGAACAGAACAAAGAGTGATAGTCTTTCTCATGGTCAACAAATTAGAATTGAAGAGGAAACAGGCGGAGGTAACGGGAATGAAAATACAGGTTAACTCAGAGATTGGGAAGCTTCGTGCCGTCATTATGCAACCTCCTGGGAAAGGCATCGAACGATGCACTCCCCTTAATATCGGTGCTCTCGCATGGGACGCCGTTCCAAGCCCCCATAAAGCGGAAGACGAGCATAAGAAATGGGTTGCCACAGTAGAAAAATTTGGAGCCAGAGTTTTTCTAATGGAAGATCTTTTGCGAAAGATCCTTTCTGTTTCGAAAGTAAAAAAGGAGCTTATCTCTCAACTGGTTCAAACTGAAGAATCCTTTATTACAAGGCAGACTATGGACGTATTGCAAGAGTATCTTTTAGGTCTCTCTGCTCCTAAACTTGTAGACCAGTTGTTATTTGGTATAACAAAAGATGAGCTTAATAAAGCAGCCGGAGAGGTTTCCCTTGTAGACCTGGTGGATAAGAAAAATGAGTGGTGCCTCTTTCCCATGTCTAATGTACTCTATTCAAGAGATCCCGCCGCTGTGCTGGGAAACGGCATTGTTTACGGCAATATGTTTAATCGGGATCGAATTAAAGAGCCCTATTGTATTCGAGCTATTTTTAAACATCATCCTGAATTTCGAAATTTGGAATTTAAAACCTGGTATGGAGAAGATCCTGATGATGCTACCCCTGTAGAGGGAGGAAACGTCCATTGTTATAGCCCCAACGTATTTATTATTGGCATTAATGAACGAACCCACCCCGCTTCTATTGAAAAGATCGCACAAAGGACAATGGAAGATGGAGCGATCACGGATGTGCTGGCACTGATGTTCGAAAATCCGAGACTGAGCTCTACAGATTCCATAGGGTTGACTGTGCATGTTGACATGTTCCTCAATATGATTGATTATGATGCCTTTCTTTTCTTTCCTTATATAGAAAAGAAGATCACTGTGCTTCATATTACCCGCGGCAAGGGGGGGAGGCTTCATGTCAAACGGGAAAGCTCTCTTTTCGGCGCTATTAAAAAAGTGTTGAAACTTGATAGTATACGTATTATCAAGGTGGGAGGGGATGAAAGCGAAGCCGTTGCCTTTTCAGAACAGAGAGCTGGCTCTGGAGGAAACACTTTCAACCTTGAGCCGGGTAAAGTCTGTATATGGGATCGAAATGTAGCGACTATGAAGGCCCTTGAAAAAGGCGGAATAGATGTAGTAGCCGTGGAAGCTGACGAGCTGGTCAAAGGGGGAGGGGGCCCCCGCTGCTCCACCATGCCTCTCTGGAGAGACGATATTTAGGAGGGCTTGCGCCCTCCTATTTTTTATTTTTTCAGTTTAGGCAAAGTGTTGGCACCATGGGGCATGAGCCATGTTTTCAGATTGGTTCCCCGTTTTTGGTAGACCATATCGAGGGCTTCATCAAGAGTCTTTACAACGGTAATGCCCGTTCCCTCAAATTCAGAAGGAGGCATTTCAGTCACCATATAGAAATCCCAGTTTTCAGCCACATATCCGATTGTATAGCCTACATATTTTGCAATGGTAAATTCACGGCGGACTTCCTTTTCCCGTTCCACTGTGTTAGGAAATTCTTGAAGCATGAACTGAACTTCATCATTGCCGTAGCCTTCATTGCACGCGCTCAACACTATCATGGATCCGCCATGGGGAGCCGCTTCCATAGCGTTAAAGATGGTTTTTGATGTTTGATAAAAGTTAATATCTTTAGGGTAGCCCCCAGCCGTTGCAACAACAAGGTCAGCCAACTCTGGGATAGTAACTCCATCTTTTTTATCAACTATCCTGGCCCCTTCGTAAAATGCTTCTTGCCAGTCTCCCGCTACAGCGAAGGCTATTTTGCCATCGTTTCCAGGGATAGCGTTGAGCATAAAGGTCGGGTGCACCATAGCTGTAGCTTCCATCATATCCAGGTGCATAAGGTTGTTCTCAAAATTCCCCGATCTGCTGTTCATATTCCGGCCATTTCCAGGAACTGGGTCAAGCGCCAGAGCGTGATTAGCCATTATGGTCTCGTAGGAAGAAATGCCAGGGAGAATACCTTTGCGGCCTCCGCCCCACCCAGCCATAAAATGGTAGACTATGGCGCCAGTCACAACAATATGGTCGCACTCCAGGGCCTTTTTGTTCAAATGTACGGCTGTCCCATAGGATGTTGTCCCAACATGAACCATGTCTTCATGAGCCAGACAACGGTGGTCGGTTACAGAAAATCTTTTCGATAATTCCGGCCCCAGCAACAAGGCATGTTCCTCTGCCGTCTGCTCTCTGTGGGTTCCCGTAGAGCTGAGAAAAAGTATATCTTCGTCCCGCACTCCTGCCCTATTAAGTTCTTCTACTATAAATGGTAAATATACCCACATCCTCTGCCAGGCCCTGGTTACATCAGATACTACAATACAAACTGTTTCTCCCGGTTTTACGAGCTCACCCAATCTGGGTGAACCTATAGGATTCTCAAGAGCGTGGCGTGTCACTTCTTCTTCAGTACCGATAGATTCAAGGGGTTCGCTATCGATAACACCGAGAAGTTTCTTCCGGGGAATCGAAAAAGCCACATCTCCTTTTCCATATTTTATGGTGCTCGAATACATCAATACTCCTCCTCATGCAGGAAAAATAACATATGTGTAGAACATGGCTAAGGATCCGAAGAAGAGAAAGAAACAGAAGGAAGGAATAAGGGTTTTTCGCATCACTTCCCCTTCACGACCCAAAATGGCTACACAAGCACACACTGCTACCACGTTGTTTGGACATATCATGTTGCCAATAGCTCCCCCCGTGTTCTGCGCTGCAACCACAGGAAGAACATTGATGGAAAGATTCTTAACCGCTTCTACGTGTAATGGATTAAACATCAGATTGGACCCGAGGTTCGTTCCTGTAACAAAGCTTCCAATCTGACCGATGAGCACTGCCACTGCGGGATAGAAGAAACGGGCAATGGTTGCAAAGGTGACAGCCAGAGTGCTTATCTGCCCAGAAAGTTTCATACAATTCACCATGGCAAGAAGCAACCCCATAGCAACAAGTGCCGGGATAACCCGTTTGAAAGCTTTTACAGCGGATGATATAAAAAATTGACTACACCCTAATATAAATGAAGCAACAAAGGCACTTACTAAAATAACTGTACCTACCCAGACAGTGTAGCCGCCGCCAAAAGAAACAAGAGTTTTCAAGGGGAATGAAAGACGCACGGTGACAAGTAACGCACTCAAGATGAGATAGGGCAACAATGAACGAATAAAGCTGAGTTGGGAACCCTTTTCTTCAGTGGTTTCTACTGATAGGGATTCATTCTGAGAGTTAAATCTATACTCTTCCGGCACTGCCGCGTCTTTTCTGAACCAGAGATATGCTCCAAACAAGAAGGTCCCAGTCATTCCTCCAATCAAACTGGTCAGTTCTGTAACGGAAACCAGAAAGTTGCTCATGGTGAAGTTAATGCTTCCCATCATGAGGCCCATGACAACAATATCCTTCCAAATGCCCTTGAAGGCCTTTTTACCGAAGACAAATCCGATAATAAGAACAGGAAGCAACAAGTAGCCCAGGGCTATAAAGCGGCCGGTCATGGCAGAAACAGGAACAAAGTCAAGGCCGGCAGCCCCTGAGCCAACCACTGTAGTGACACCTGCCCCACCCCAGCATACTGGGCACGAGTTGCCAATAAGGCAAGCTGCGGCTGCAATAACGGGATCCATTCCGAGACCTACAAGGAAGGGGGCTGCCAGAGCTGCCGGTGCACCGGCACCTGCAGCGCCTTCAAGAAATGTTCCAAAGGGAATGGCTAAAAATAATACCATGAGCCTTTTATCCCGAGTAACGTGAGAAAGCCCTTGCTTAATAGAATCCATAGCTTTCGAATCCACCATTATGATCAGGAGAGTAAAGGCTGCAAATATAAGCCATACGATTCTAATTCCATCGAGAAAACCATTCCAGCTAGTAAGCAAAAGTGCTTCTACCGGGGATTTAAAAACCAGAAACCCAAGAAGAAAAGCGACAATCCAGCTAACAGGAGCAACGACCTTCGAAGAGTAGTTAAGACCTGCCATTCCAACAATAATAATTGCAATAGGCAGCAATGCGAGTAAAAAATTCATAGAATACTTCCTCCAATTCTCTTTTGAAATAGTGTAATCGTAGCTGCGGAGTACTCCATATATCTTCCCGGGATATTTGGGTATAAAAAAAGAGGCCGGGACCTTAAGGTCCCGACCTCTCAACAGCCCATGCGTCACAGAACTGTCGCCCGAGGATAGGACCGACATGTAATAATGAGCACGAGTATAAGAATAAGAACTATTAATATCGTTGCTTCTCTCACGGTCCGTTTCCTCCTTTTTTTATGCAAACTGTTCTGATGCAATGACACGAGATGTTACCAAAGCTTTAAGCTTTTGTAAAGTCTTGAATTAAAAGAACTTTCTCCCATGGATACTTTGTTGGCTTATCGATCCAGACAGGCAAAGAGGTCTGAAGCTTTTTCAGGCGTAGCGATCCTGACATAATTCTTGCCCAGATTTGGGTAATCTTCACCAGACCTTACGTCGATTCCCTTTGAAGCAAAAACTTCTCCCAGATGAACATCTCGATCTGAAACAGAAACGAGAGATATGGGGCAGCTGTTATATGTAGTTGCCACTCTATATCCTCTTTCTTTGAGTCCGGAAACGAGTACTTCTTTCTGTTCCCCTATCAATTTACGCACTGTTTCGAGAAGAGCCCCGCCTCGCAGGGCTTCCCGTGCTAAGAGGGCGCTTACTGAGGGCATTGGGAAGGGGAGGTCGCCTTTATCGTAGAATTTTCCAAGATTTCCGCTAAACACCCCATAGCCCACACGAGTTCCAGCAAAGTGAAATCCTTTTGTCAATGTTCGAGTCACAATTACGTTCTCATATCTCGGCACAAGCTGCATGGCCGACGCTTCTTTCGGAGCATAATCACAATAGGCCTCATCCACTATGACAATGACACCAAGTTTATGGGCCCTGGCTACAAGTGCTTCTATCTGGTCAAGAGGGATAAGCTGCCCCGTGGGATTATTAGGGTTATCTATATACAGCAGGGTATGCCCTTCATTCAACGCGCCAAGCAATGGGTCCACATGAAAACTGAAATTGTCTTCAGGGTTCATGGCAATGCCTTCGAAGCGAGCCCCGGTGACCCGCACTTCAGTAATATATTCTACAAACTGAGGAATATAGCCCAATACTGAAGAACGATCATCAAGAAACACCTTGTTGATCCTTTCTAATACCTGCATGGAACCATAACCAACTTTTACCTGATCTTCTCTTATGTCTGCAAAATCTTTCCAGTAATGACATACTTCTTCCAAAAGGGTTTTGTAAGAAGTATCCCCCGTCTTCCACATATTTGAAACCCAGTCAAAATTGCGAATGAATTCTTCGACCCCCGGTACGTGAGGCAATGTTGACTCCAGGCCATTGCAATTAAGGTCTACAGGATAGTAAACTTCGTGAATGTAACTCCCCCGCTCAAAATCTTTGAGATGAGGTTTTACTTTAGGGTTCCACATGCACCTTCGCCTCCTCAAATTTATCAGGAACTGCCGGCATCTCTTTGCCACGCAGCCTCATAAGCCCTACAGTAGCCAGAGGAATAACCATCACCGCAAGAAAATACCACGCCATAAAAGAATAACCGCGAGCTATGAGAGCGACAAGACCGGCCTTGGCACAGATGAAGCAAACCACTAAAACGGCAAGCCCCACAATACCTCTCATCTTCGGAGACATCTCTCCTCCCTTTTCCTGGTAAACCGAATTGATCCGCTCATTGAGTCCGTGTACAAAACCCGTAATTGTTTCTATACTTGTTCCAAAAAGCATCAGCACATAGGCAGAAAGAAGAACTCCCCCTCCAAGGTGGTCTTTAAGAATGCCAAAGATAGGAACCGACTCCTCCAGAACTGCCGGAAAGATAGGAGCCATGGCAAGGTATTCGATAAAGGCAGGAATCATCATAAGGATTGAAGCCACTATGCCGTTGATGACAGCATCCCGTCTTGTTTTTATTATATCTTGTAACGCATACAGCACCAGAAGAAATGAGACCATATTGTAAAGGGTGTATTTTATGCCCCCCATAAGCCAATTTGAACTTGTCGCAACACCATGGTCTCGGATAAAACTGCCAAAAACCCCATCCATTCCAAAGTGTCGAACTGTAGCTACAAGGAAAATAAACATTACGGCATACAGGAAGAATGACCAGTATGAAAGAATGGTTGAAATTACTTTTCCTCCGGCAAACAGGAGAATGGAAGTACCTACAAGAAGGACAGTTACGCCAACCCAGTAGGAAATGCCAAACCATTGCTGAAGAATGGTTCCAGCCGCAGAGGATAAAATGCCGCCCACAAGAACCACCAGGAAGATATATCCCGCTTCAAAAACAAGCCAGGTTGAGCCAGGAAGGAGGCTCTTAAAGAAGCTGCGGTAATTGTACAGACGGAATTTGCGAGCATAATCAAAGGTAAGGATGCCTACAAGAGCAAAACAAACAGTAGAAACTACCATGCCGTATAAACCCTCGGCAAGTCCGTTCATCATGAAGAATTCAACAAGCTCCCTGCCTGTTGCATATCCTCCGCCAATAAGCACAGACTGACATAAAAACCCAATCATCAGCCATCGGCTAAACCATTTGACCTGCGTAATATCCAGTAATTTTGAGATGATAGAACCCTTTGGGGCATCCTTTTTCATCTTTTTCACCGTCCTCTTAAGAAAATAATTAAAACTCTATTTCTTGAAATGGGGGCTCCATGTCTCTGCTCCTTTCCACCCCTGAGATATAAAAATATAAAAAAAGGGCGGGGCCCCTCTCATAGAAGAAAGGGGCCCCGCCCTAAAAGACCAACGCAATTAAGCGTCGATCCCAGGTGAGGGACCCACGCTAAACCAATAAAGGAAAAAGCCATTTATCAATAATGTTTCTTGAGTTTTCTCTATATTCATCATGGTTAGGAACCATATCATTTTTCTAAAGGGCAGTCAAGCAATTCTCCATAAAAAAACGGGCACATCGCAGTGCCCGTAATATTCTCTGGCGGAGAGGGTGGGATTTGAACCCACGAGACGGGTATGAGCCGCCTAATCGATTTCGAGTCGACCGCCTTCGACCACTCGGCCACCCCTCCGGTTGCGTTGACGTGAGCATTATAGCGATTTTAAATATAGATGTCCAGATAAGGGGAACTGTTCAAAATTTAATTAAATAGAGGCCGCTTTAAAGGCGGCCCCTGTTTTATTCACTTTCTCTCTATTAGTAGTTTTCCGCTTTGATCTCAAAATAAGCCTGAGGATGATCACAAACGGGGCATACTTCGGGGGCCTTTTCACCACAATGGATGTGGCCGCAGTTGGCACAATGCCAAACCTGTTTCTCTTCCCGCACAAAAATCTTTTCTTCTTTCAGGTTTTTTAGGAGCTTCAGATATCGTTCCTCATGCTCTTTTTCAATTTTTGCTACAGCCTTAAACAAATATGCAATTTTCGTAAATCCTTCTTCTTCGGCTTCCGCAGCAAATCTTGCGTACATATCAGTCCACTCGTAATTTTCGCCCTCAGCTGCATCTTTCAAATTTTGCTCTGTTGAAGGAATTCCATCATGCAAAAGCTTAAACCAGATCTTTGCATGTTCTTTTTCGTTGTTTGCTGTTTCTTCAAAAAAGGCCGCTATTTGATTCAGCCCCTCTTTTTTTGCTTTAGATGCATAATAGGAATACTTGTTTCTCGCCTGAGATTCTCCGGCAAATGCTTCTCTCAAATTCGCCTCAGTTTTAGATCCTTTCAAGTCCATCGTTATTCCTCCTTCTGTGTAATTACCCTTCTTTTTTGTTAAAATCATATTTATTATAGAATATTAACATCTTTTATTCAAACCTTGATACTGTTAGAAAACAACAAATTCGCGCGCCTGATTATGGTCATGGGGCGCTCGAATTCTGACGGCGCTTTTTAAAGTAATCCCAAAGAAGATTGGCGCTTTCCTGAGCCAATACCCCTTTTATAACCTCGCACCTGTGATTCAGACGAGAGTCTTGCACTATATTATAAAGTGTTCCGCAAGCGCCGGCCCGGGGGTCCGTTGCTCCGTAGACAAGACACTTTATTCTAGACAGCACTATAGCGCCTGCGCACATGGGGCACGGTTCCAGCGTAACATAAAGGGTAGATCCCCTTAAGTTCCATGTCCCCAGCCTTTCCGCGGCTTCTCGAATAGCAATTATTTCAGCGTGGGCTGTGGGATCCAGATGTTTACTGTTGCTACCCTTCCCTATAACTTCATTATTCCTAACCACTAACGCCGCAACTGGTACTTCTCCCTGCTCTGCCGCTTTTCTCGCTTCGTCAAGAGCCATATTCATAAAAAAGATGTCGGTGTCGCTATGAATCACGCCTTACTCTTCCTTTCGACTCGTATTCCTTAATTCTTTATAGGCATGGGGAAGTCTTCCCAGAACAACGTCTGTCCCTGTAATGACGGTCTTGCTATAGGCCTCTCCGAGAAGACAATAGGCAGAAGCGCTCTGGTCCATTCCTGGAACAGTTATGGCACATATGTTTCCTGTAGGGGAAACTATAAAAGAATTATCTTCTTTATCCCCACAACCTGCCCGAATTAAAAACACTCTATTTTCTGCTGCCCTGCATCGCGCTATTTTCTCGGTCATTGCGTGACGTTTGGCGTCAGCCCAGAAAAGTACCTGCACTCCCTCCAACATCATGCTTCTGGCAACTTCCGGCAAGAACATCTCTTCTTCGATGACAAGCCCTATACGTCCTGCTTCCGTGGAAAAGACTACGGGTCGACAAGCCTTATCTAAAAAGATAGGGCCGTAGGTGTTGTCCTTCGAAAACGCTATGGCGGCTCGCTTCTTATGACCGTCTATTTCCGCAAGGCCTCCTACGCAGACAACCACTTTCGGATTAAGCAAGGGGCGCAGTTTGTGGACCACTTCGTCAAAATCAGCTTTTTTGCCGCAATCGGGGAGGGAGATCAGGGATGCGTCCTGATCTTGCAATACCCTGATCATGCGGGAGGCCATAGCTACATAATGATCTGCTGTTTCTGCTGAAAAATGGGCTGCGGAGCAAACCGCTCCTGTTTCAGCTAAAACCATTGGTTTTGCCATTAGAGAGGTTACAGGCAGCTCTTCTGTAGGGTCAGTAAGACGGGCGAAGCATCGGTTTTCTTTATCAGGCAGTGGATAGGATGCCATTTCTGTGTCTACTGTGGCTATGAGAGCTTCCGGCGTGTCGGAAGGTGAAGATCCTATAACGTGTCCCAAAGGATTGATGACACAACTTCGTCCTGTATTCATTATAGAATATGCTTCGAGCCCGACTTTATCACATAAAATAATCCAGACCCCATTCTCAAAGGCCCGGACTGGGAGCATATACTCTATCTGTGGGTTCATCAAAAGGGTGGTACTAGAGGCTGAGGAGACAAGGTTTGCCATGTCTATAATTACTTCGGCGCCCTTTTCTGCTAATATGCGGGCTATTTCCGGAGCGCGGCCATCAGCGCATATCATCATGCCAAGCTTTCCCAAAGAAGTGTCAATGACAGAAAAAAGTTCGCCGGCTTCAATAAACTTGCGGTCAAAATGCCAAAGATTCGACTTGTAGACGCGTCCTAATATTTCACCTTCAGGCCCCCATAGAAAACCAGCGTTTCGTAACAGGCCGTTTTCCTGGACATAGAGCCCCATGGCAATGTGAACTCTGTAATGAGCAGCCCTCTGGGCCACTTCTTTCATAAAATTCGGCGTTCGCTTAAGGGCAAGTTCCGCAGCCTCTTCGTTCTCTCCAAGAAAATAGGCTGGCCAGGCACATTCTGGAAAAACGAGAAGATCCACTTTCTCTTCGCTGCAAAGACTATCTATCCATTCCAGGATTTCTTTCTCCGTCTGCTCATACTGACTCACATCCCGGGCTTCCAGCTGGATACAGGCTACCTCAAACATTCTGTCTCACTCCTTTTTATATAGTCTTGCTATGGGAGCTCAACCTTAACAACTATTTTACGAATTCTAGCAGGTCTCATCTGAGTTATACATCCCTTATGAACATCATGTGGAAAGAAAATTACAAACATACCGGGCTTTGTCTGAAAATATTCCCCGTCTCCATCATAAAGGGCAAAATCCCGAACAGCATCGTAAGCAAGAGCCTCTTCCATAGTTTTAAGAGGAGCATATCCTAACCACTCCTCCCCTGACAAAAGACATTGTATATCTGCATATTTTTTATGGGCTTCCCACACTTGCGCTTCCTTAGGCTTTGTGGTTGCTGATTGTATGATGGCAAAGACTGATGGCCCATCTATCTCATATTTGCCATTTTCCAAAGAAGCCGGAATGAGGTTATCAAGAAATTCAAAAGCTTTTCGAAACCGTTCTCCTAAACAAAAATATGTGGATGCATTATTTAACATATCAAATATCAATATCACCACTCCCTCTTCAAGGCTTGCGGCTTGGATGATGGTACAATATTTTTTGAAACAAAATGGAAAGGAGCGTTGTCATGCTTTCAAAGATTTTTCGTGTTTTTGGAATTCGTACTAAACCTATGGTGCCTCTTTCTGCTCACGACATAGTGACCAGATCACGTCACGCCAGTAAAACAATAGAATGGAGCCGTAATAAACGTTTAACCATTTACAATCCCCCTTTTTGGGGTATCCACCATCTTTTTATAGATCCTGATCTTCATCACGCTCTTATTGCCCTTAAAGAAGACGGGAACTCTTTTGTCTTTTATGGAAACTCCCAGGGGGCTGAACGCTGGGAAAAATACGATACAAATCTCAATATGTGTGATTGCGGCATTGTAGAAAACCAGGCCCTTACGTGGCTCATATACGAAGATTATGTAATCTATAACGGCGCTATGCTTCCTGCTACAAATGCACCCTACCACTGGGGACGTGTAATAGATAACCAGCCTTTCTACGCTTCTATTAACGAAAAGTGGGCCTCTCAAGGCATTTCTGAAATCAGAGAATTGGCCCCTTCTTGTTCGGAATCATAACAAACGCTGCTACATTTCATCCAACTTTAAAATGAGAGGAGCTATCTCGCTAAGTTGCTCTATACCCTTTATATCAGAATCTAAAAGGGGGATACGAGCAACGCCGAAACCACCAAACATCTCGTCGATCTGTTTTAGATACTGTTCTTGGTCAACTCGGCGCTTTTCGAAAAATGGACCTGCCTCCTCAGGAATAACTTTATTTACAATAACTCCCCCTATTCCAACGTCATGTTTTTTCAGTATTTCAATGGCCCGCTTTGTTTCTATAATGGGGAGCTTTTCTGCATTAAGAACAAAATAAAAAGCCGTATTTTTTTTATCCGTCAATATCTTTCTGGCCAAAGCAAATTTGTCACGCCTCGCCTGAAGCGTATCGATGATGGGGTCTTCCTTTATCTTTTCCTGAAGGTCTTTGTCGTATTTTGCAGCAACTTTCATGAGTTCCATGGCATTGGCACGCTTTTCAATCAAATGCTCTATCCAAATTCCAAGTATTTCTGGCAGGGTTATAAGCCGCAATGTGTGACCTGTTGGAGCTGTGTCAAAAACAATAACGTCGTAAGGATTACCTATGGATTCCATCAGTTCAATGAATTTATCAAAAATTGCCGCTTCCTCTGCGCCGGGAGACATATAGGCTATCTCTATCTGGCGTTTTATCTCATCAACGATTACGGCGCTGACGATGTGAAGCATTTTATCCTGAATGGCCTTCATATACTTTTTTGCTTCTTCTTCGGCATCAATTTCTATTCCCCAAAGATTTTCTGCCACAGGAATGACATCCAGGCCGATAGGCCTATTGAAAGCATCGGCAAGGGAATGGGCTGGATCTGTAGAAACCACAAGTGTTTTTATTCCTAGTCTTGAAAGAGCGTATGCATAGGCCGCAGCACATGTCGTTTTTCCAGTTCCGCCCTTCCCCCCAAAAAAAACAAACTGCCTTTTTACATGATGAACCATCGAAAAAGAGCCTCCCTTAATCGAAGTCGTATTGAGCCGCCTTTTCAGCAATTATAAACTTGCGATTTTGCATTCTCCGCTCCCATGCGATAAGGTCTTCTGCAAAATAAGGAAGAACCTCGAGCATGTAGTAGGAAATAGGGTTGGGAATGCCTAAAAAATCACCAAAAAGGAGTAGCATCAGATTATCATTTTCATCAAAGGCTTCTTTTCGAACAACAGCCATTCTCTTGTCTACAAAAGTTCCGTGAGTAAAGGCTCTTGCCCAGAAAAGAGCTTTCGAAAGAAGTTTGTCATTCTTTTTTTCGTTCTCTTCACTAAACATTATGGACACCCCGATAGAAAAGCTCTATTTCTTATATTACTAACTACTTATTTTTGTCTGAAGCGAGTACGCCACCTACCGCAAAGTCTGTTCTTTCCATTTCCATAAGAATGATTCGGACAGCATCTGCCGGCACTTCGATACTATTGCAAATAGCCTTGGTAACCTCATCCACAAGACGCCGTTTTTGCTCCAATGTTCTGCCTTCAAAAAGATGCACGTTAACGATTGGCATAGTGTTTCCTCCTTTTTGAATATAAATTCAAAACTGTTATGTATTATACCTTTTTTAATGAGCCATAGCTTCTTGGGCAGCAAAAAGCAGCATAAGATAAGGATCTTCAACAGTATTATGATAAGGAGAATGGACAAAATAATGAGAAAATAGTCCAGAAACAGTTTCCCTTCTGGTAATGATATCGATAAAACGTTCCGTTAAAAAGAGAGGTGATTCTCCATCAATAACAACTTGGAACCCTATAATTTGTCCCTTTTTCAGTCCTTTTTCGTCAGATGCAGAAACAACAACTTTCCAGAGTCCTTCCTTTCCGTTCACCATAGCCTTTTCTCGAGTATGATAGGGCAATGTGATGGAAAAAACCTGGATACCCAACGTATTTGCCAATTCCTCTGTCCACCCCACACTTCCCCAATGAAGATCGAAAATGGCACTCAGACCCCAGACCGTTGCAGGCGGCAAAAACATTTCTTTTCCCATAATATTGGCAGAGGCGACAAGTCCCTGACGCATAGCAAGAGTGCCAATAAGAGGCAAAATAGGACGTCCCGTAACAGCATCGCTGATTTGAGCAGCGTCGCCAACAACATATATATCGGGATGTGATGACTGCATTTTTTCGTTGACTACTATCCCCCGCTCAATAGAGAGTTCTGCACTTCGAGCTAACTTAACGTTAGGACGAACACCTGTCGCAAAAACAACGCCGTCAGTCTTTATCTCCGTGCCATCTGAGAGCACAACCCTGTCTGATCTGACTTCTGTCAGCTGTATGTTTTTATAAATAGAGACTCCCCATTCAGAAAGACGTTTGCTGACCTTCCCTGCCATATCCATATCCATTGCCGCGATAAGATGAGGCAGGGCCTCTACTAAAGTAACGGCAAGTCCTCTATCGTGAAGAGCCTCCACAACTTCAAGGCCTATGGCCCCACTGCCTACGACAACAGCCTGATCGCTCTTTTCCGCAAAGGCATCAAGTGCGCGGGCATCATCCGCACCACGCATAACGAAGATATTTTCAGCTAGTTTCCCTTTAGAAACGTATTCGCTCCCAACCATAATTTCCGTCAGATCTCGCACGTAACCTTCCTTATCTGATAAAAGCCCCTTTACGGGAGGAAGCCAGGGGACAGCCCCAGGCGCGAGCAGTACTTTTTCAAAATGAATTTCAAAGGGACCCTCTGAACTCGTTCCCCTTGCAATATGGTTCTCTGCGTCCAGTTCAGTTACGACACCACGAATAGCATCCTCGACAATCTCAGGAGGCAAACGGTCCGAGTTAGCCAAATCAACAACTTCTTCTTCAGGACCACCTGGAACAAGTTTTCTTCCAACGCCATAAGGAAGAGAACAAATAACTGTAGGATCCTCGTTCATCACAATTGAGAGACTCTTTTCACCCATGCGTCGAAGTGTCATATAAGAGAATCTTCCTCCAGGACCTCCTCCGATAATAAGCACTCTTTTTCTTAATGTTAACATTACTCCACCTCCACAATAATCAGACAATTTAATATACCGATTCTAACATACCATGGTGGGGTATATCAAGAGGCTACAAAAAAGCCCGGTCCAGGACCGGGCCACTAGCTTTATTTCGACTGAAGAAAGGCTCTGTATCCTTTCCATGCCATGAACAAATCCACTTTGCTGATCAGTTCCCATGGAGCATGCATGGAAAGTACCGGAACACCGCAGTCAATAACGTCGGCTCCCCTGTTTGCAAGAATGTAGGCAATGGTTCCACCGCCTCCTTCATCAACTTTTCCCAGCTCACCAGTTTGCCATACTACGTTGTTCTCATCGTAGAGGCCGCGTACAAAGGCCATAAATTCAGCACTGGCATCGTTGGATCCATATTTACCTCGACTGCCTGTGTATTTGAGTATGACCACGCCATTTCCCATGAGAGAGGAGTTTCGTTTGTCAAAGGGTTCCGGATACGTTGGGTCGAAAGCTCCATCAACATCGGCAGAAAGAACCTTGCTGTTGCTAAAGGCACGGCGAAGTAAAAGCTCTGAATAGTTCTCACTTCCCAAGGCTACCAGTTCAGCCACGGTGTTTTCATAAAAAACAGACTCCATCCCCGTGCTTCCCATACTGCCAATCTCTTCTTTATCAACAAAAAGAGCTGATGCTGTATAGAGAGGGTGTTCCACCTCAAGGATGGCGCGCAAAGAAGCGAAAGCACAGGAACGATCATCATGGCCATACCCAAGAATGAGACCACGGTCAAGACCGGCGTCGCGAGCTTTCCCCGCAGGTACGATCTCTATTTCTGCAGATGTAAAATCTGCTTCTTCAACCCCGTATTCCCTGGCAAGGATTTGCAAAACACCAAGTTTGACCTTTTCTTTAATATCGGCATCCTCTACCGGGATGTGGCCAATGATAACATTCAGATCCTCCCCCGAAATTCCGTCGCTCATTTTTTTCGATGCCTGGGATTTTCCCAAGTGCGGAAGAATGTCACTAATAACAAAGAGAGGATCATCTTCTTTTTCTCCTATGTTGAGGTGAACAAGAGTCCCATCTTTTTTAGCAAAAACCCCATGTATCGCCAAAGGCAGCGTAGCCCACTGATATTTTTTTATTCCCCCGTAATAATGAGTCTTGAGCAAGGCCATTCCCGAATCTTCATAAAGGGGCTGAGGTTTCAGGTCAAGACGGGGAGAATCAATATGACTCCCCACGATGCGAAGGCCCTCTGATAAAGGTTTTTCGCCTATAACGAACAAGGCTACCGCTTTGTTTCTGTTTACAGCCATCACTTTTATGCCAGGTTCTAATTGCCGGCCAGCTTTAATCATTTCTTCAAGCTCCACAAAACCGGCAATACGTGCCATGGAAACGATTTGCTCCACACATTCCCGTTCAATTTTCCCGTTATCAAGAAAATGCTTATAGTCTTCAGCTAAGGCGAATACCTGTTTTTTCTCCTCTTCCTGAAGTTTTTCCCAGGCGCTGGAGAAAGAGTAAAAGCCTTTTTCACGATATTTTGCTTCTATATCTCGATTGCTCAAATTTTAAGCCTCCTGCCTTAATAAATATTGTTATTTATTATACATCTTTCACTAGCAGCACTGTGAGGTCGTTGACATTCGTGCCAGTAGGACCTGTTTTTACGAGTGCGTCCACTCTTTGAAGGGCATGGTATGCATCATTATTCTCGAGAAGGGCAAGGGGGTCGAATCCACTCTGTCGTATTTTTTCTGCCGTTGTTCCATCCACGATCCCTCCTGCTGCGTCTGTAGGACCATCTGTACCATCAGAGCCTACTGAAACAAGCACGACACCAGCTATATTCTGCATCTCAAGAGCAGCAGCAAGAGCTATTTCCTGGTTACGTCCGCCTTTCCCCTTTCCTTTCACGTGAACGACAGTTTCCCCCCCTAAAATAATGGCGCAAGGCGGTTGGAGGGGGCGGGAATGCTCTGATTCCTCCCTGGCTATTGAGGCTAAGAAAGCTCCCGCATCTTTAGCTTCACAGCTAAGAGTTGTTGTGAGTATCAGTGTCTTATACCCTAATTCTGTGGCTTTTTCAGCAGCCTTTTCACAAAGCGTTGTTACGCTTCCAGTGATAAAGGTTTCTACGTTATTGAGGTCTTTAGGGGTTTCTTCTTCAAGTACCCTTAAAAGTCTGGAAGGCATTGTGAGATTATATCGAACCAAAATATCCAGGGTTTCTCTGGAAGTTGTAACATCCGGGCAGGCTGGCCCGGAGGCGATACTATCAAGCCGGTCACCTAGCACATCGGAAAGCACGATAGTATATACTTTAGCAGGGTTTACCCATTGAGCGAACCTCCCGCCCTTTACAGCGGAAAGACGCTTTCGGATCATGTTTATTTCCACAATATTAGCCCCGCAGCGAAGCATCTGATCTGTAATATCAACAAAATCCTTGAGCGAAACTCCCTCTTTCGGTTTTTCAAAAAGGGCTGAACCGCCCCCTGATACTAAAAAAAGCACCTGATCGCGGGGTGAAAGATTTTCTGTTATTTCAAGGGCTTCAGAAGTGGCCTTGAGAGAGTTTTCATCTGGCAAAGGATGACCAGCTTCCCATATAGAAAGTTTTTTTATTGGCCCCTGGCTATGTTCATATTTCGTTATTACGACACCCTTCGCTACCTGATCACCTAAAACATCTACGGCAGCCCTTGCCATACGCCATGCGGCTTTGCCTATTGAAACGAGGATAACCCGCCCTTCACAAGGCTTTTTTCGCAGCTGCTCCTTTACAGCATGTTCTGGCAACACTGCGTCAATAGCGTGGTGAATAATATGCATGACATCACGGTGAAGAGACATAGCCAAACCTCCTGATGTGAGTTATTGCAGGGTGGGTTCACGTCATCATCATAGACAATTCTGATAAAGAGCCAAAGCTTCCTCATCAAACTAGAAAACTATTTGCTTTTTCTTATCTCTCTTAAATATCCATATATAGTAAAACGGCTCTTCCCAAGTTCTTTGCACAATGTATCGACAGCTCTTTTCAACCTGAAAAAACCCTTTTCCTCAAGAGAC
Organism: Aminobacterium sp. UBA4987; assembly: GCF_002396985.1. Taxonomy (NCBI): domain Bacteria; kingdom Thermotogati; phylum Synergistota; class Synergistia; order Synergistales; family Aminobacteriaceae; genus Aminobacterium; species Aminobacterium sp. UBA4987. The sequence goes on along the minus strand of NZ_DGZF01000009.1, from coordinate 444,752 downwards.
TGGATGATCTCGAGTTTCTCTTGTTTGGTCGTATAGCGAAGTGGTCTTCCGCCACGCTGAGCCCTTGTCTCGTCAATCATTTTTTTAAGCAGCGAGTCAGAAGTTGGCACAAGAGTCTCAACTGAAGCTCCGGATGAGGATGATAAAGGAACAATTCTAGTCAGTTCTTCAGAAAGGTTTTTCAGCATTCGTGCTCGAGTCATATCGTAATTTATACAAAACAAACCAACAACCTTATTTCTTCTGTCACGTATCAGCGTTACGCTCGAACGCATAGGGCGGCCGTCAGAGGCACTGGAAGGGTAATTCGCAATAAAATCCACATCTTTATATTCGTCATTTTCTCGCAAACTGGTGCCAAACTCAGTAAGGGGAGATTGTTCTGTACGTCCCGTTAGTTCTCCATGAGCTATAGCTACTATTTTATGCTTTGGACCTGAAACATCATGAAGCACAATCTCGTAATCAATCCCCAAAGTCCGATCTAACATTTGTACAACTGGTATAAGTGGAAGCAACAGAGGATGGCACTTTTGTTTCATTACAGCACCCTGCCTTTCTGCGTACCTGCCCAACAAAAAAGGGCGGAATTCTCCGCCCCACATTGTATCATGGCATTCTTTTCTATTACACAAGACATCCAGGGATATTAACAACATTGTGTAACGATCTCTCAGACCCTGCTTTCACAATAGTTTTTCCTTTTAAAAAATTCCTCATAGAGCATTGACGCGCCAGAATAAAGGACGACACCGGCAGCAATCCACTGAAGGACTGCAAGGTTCAAACTTTTAACAATAGATACAGCGGCGAGAACACCTACAACACCGAAAATGCTTGAGAAAAGTGTGATTTTACGCCCGTATTGTCCTAGGCGGATAAACTCCATAGCACCCATAGGAACAGAGAATGTACACGCCCCCATCATTATGGGAAATACTGTTGCTGGATTCACGCCAAGAGCATAAATTGTTGCCATCGTGGGGGCACAAGACCCGACTCCCACATTATTCAAGGCTCCAAACACAAAGAGAAGAACCCAAGCTATGCCGAGCTTAGCACCGGAAAGACCGGTAGCATCTCCACCTAAAGGAATTATATTGAACTTTCCAGCCAAAATTAACACAGAAGTTAAAACAAACCCTACTCCCATAAAAGTCCTGATTGTCTCTGCTGGAAGTTTTACTGCAAAACGAGGGCAGATATAAGCTCCAAGCATCTGGGCCACAATACATGAAACAAGCGTTACCGTATCCACTCGAATGGTAGAAATATAAGCGAGGGCCATTATCGCTACTGGAATGACACATTGGGTATTCAATGTTCCGGGAAGTTTCGAATCGCTTGTAAGTTTTCTAGCCCGATACAAAATCGTGGAGAGGGCAAAATCAGAAATACCAAAAGTTGCAAGAAAAAACGTGATAGCCCCCCATAATGCCAGAAAAACATTGTTTCCCGGTTCTGCCCATGCATCTTTTTTGTGTTTCAAAAAATCTGCGGCAAACTTGAAAGCATAAAGACCATTCACAAGAGTAATTAATACGAGCAGCACTCCGACCATTTTGCCCTCCATTTTAAGTGATAGCACCGCCAATCACTGCGTTCGCAAGGCATCTTATATAAATTCAACATAATTGTCAATATAACACTTTTTTGTTTGTTAGCCATGACATGCTTTTAGATGCCTATTTCAACTTTTAAAAGGGAATTTTCAATGTGTGGTATAATATGAGCTGTATTCTAACCAGAAAAGTTTAAAAGGCCGTTCTGGAAAGTTGGAACGGCCTTTTTTATTTTGCGGCACTTCCCGCCATGCAGTCACGATGGTACCGAAACGTCATACCGCATGTGTCGCTTATATCGGAATTTGTAAGAAAGGTGAGGGTTTATTTTTATGAGTAAGAAACTTGTTTACGTTAATGAAGTCCCCTTCTGGATAACCCCTGAGGGTCGTTTAGAAGCAGTCGAGCTTCACAACGGACATGTTGTGGAACGAATTATGCTTCGTACTTCCCGTGGGCTTCAGGTTCTAAGAAGCACCGCTTCTATCTAGGGACAACATGCTGATTTAGAGGGACATCATTGTTTCTTTAAAAGTAACCTTATAACAGGCCTCTAGCAAGAGGCCTGTTTCGTTTTTCAAGTAAGTGCCACTATCGCTCTAAGTCGTCATGCTTTTTATTTTTTGAGGAAAGTTTTGCGAGCTTTTCAAGAAAATCCCTGACTTCTAGAGTGTTCTCTAAACTGTACTCCGCCAGTGATTTACGCTCTTTTTCACCATCCTTTACAACAATGCCTAACCCAGTATGCCTGATGGCTTTAAAAGCGTCCTCATCAGTAATGTCATCTCCAATATAAAGAAGAAGCGTTCTTTCAATATTCAGCCCTATAGCTTTCACCAACCATATAATGGCCTTGCCTTTGTCCCAGTCAAGATTTGGTTTTAGCTCCAAAACCATTTTCCCGAGCCCTTTTTTTAATTTTGGCTCGCGGGCTAGAACCCTATCTACAAGAAACTCCACTTCTTTAACACGATCGGATGGAACGAGACGATAATGCAGGGCAAGAGAAAATTTTTTCCGCTCAAGGAGAGCTCCTTCTATATCTTTAAACTTTTCTTCAAGAAATTTTTGGGCTCTATCCAATATCGGAAGATACTCTTTCCCAACCTGATAAGAGATCTCACCGTGAGGGCTTAATATATCAAAGCCATGGCTGCCTGCAAAAACCACAATATCGAGCTTTATCAAATCTTTAATTTCTTTCAGATCCCGGCCGCTTATAACAGCAACAGGAAATCGCATAGCTAACTTTTTCAGAGCATGTTTCATTTCTGAAGAGAAAACAGTGAGTTCAGGTCTATCTACGATAGGTGCCAAGGTCCCATCATAATCAAGAGTAATGAAAAGACTGGAATTCTGTAGTCTTTTTTCTACGAATTCCACAATTCCCATGGCAGAAGGAATCTTCTCCATAGGCTGAGCGTTGTCTGACAACTCCACTCCTACCGCTGGGGCTTTCATGGGAAGCACATTCGAATGAATTCCCCTTTCTTCAGGCACTTTATGTACTTTTTGTTCCTTTTTGCTATTGTTGTTAGACTTCACTTTGCTTAACTTCATAGTCAACCCCCCGAAAAAGGAGTGTGGAAACAGGCTACAAATGTATTGTAACCTAAAGGAGAATTTTCTTTAGGATTAATATTGTGCCTGTTCAAAGGCAATCATATTTTATAGCCTTGACACAAAGAGTTTGACGGGTTAAACTTTTCTCGAAACAACGAGAAAAGGAGAAGATTGCTATGGTATCGTCAAGAATAGAAGATTACCTTGAAGAAATTTTTGCCCTTGAAATGCATGGTGACGAAGCCACTGTAACACTCCTCTCTGAACGTCTGGACGTCACGAAGGGCACTGTGGTTTCCGCTATAAAAAAACTTGTAGAGGCTGACATGCTCGACCACGAGAGATACGGTGCTGTAGCTCTAACAGAAAAAGGCAGAGAACAGGCATTGAACATTTATAGACGACATGCTCATCTTTCTTTTCTCTTTACTGAAATTCTCGGTTTTGACAAAGAAAAAGCTCAAAATCTGGCATGTATTATGGAGCATGAAATGGATAGCGAAACCGATGGCAGGTTATTTGCCCTGACAGATTATTTTTGTCAGGCTTTGAGGGAAGGAGCCGCGTGGTTTAAAGAACTGCGCGTTGAAATGGATGACCCTTCCAGACTTCCCACTCCTCTTGTCGCACTGAAACCAGGCATGAAGGGTATTGTAAATCGAGTAACTTCAAACGGTTTGCTCAGAAAACGACTTATGGAAATGGGCCTTGTCCCTGGAACAGAAATTACATTTTCAAAAGCATCTCCCCTTGGAGATCCTCTGGAATTTGAGATTGGGGGCAGAAATCTTGCGCTACGACGCGGTGAAGCCGCAACTGTGTGGGTACGGCGAAAAAAGGAGAATGAAAGCCATGATGCCTCTTAGTTTCGTTAGAGAAGGCGCAGTTGTAAAGGTTGAGAATCTTGCGGGAGGAATGTCGTTTCGCAAAAGAATGGCAGAATTAGGTCTATTGCCAGGTTCTGTATTTACTGTTTTGCGTACGGGCGGCGGCCCATTTTTGCTTAAAATAGGTGAAACTCGTCTTGCCCTTGGACAGGGCATGGGGAATCGCATTTTTGTCAGGGAAATTTAGCCTAAAAGAGCACCGCTCTTTTTTTTATCATTTTAAATGTTTTATCAATCAAACAAAGAGGTGGAGATATGGGTACTCCAAAGTTAGTTCTACTCAGCGAATTGCCAGCGGGTAGTCTTGCTATCGTTTTTCGTGTCGATGGGAATCCTGAACTGAAACGGAAAATGCTGGAAATGGGCCTTGTGCCGGGAACTGAGCTCTTAATACAACGAAAGGCCCCCCTGAACGACCCTATATCTGTTTCATTTCGTGGCTATGAACTGAGCCTTAGAGTATATGAAGCTGAAAGTATTCTGGTGAGGAAAATCGAATTGGGTGGTTGCGACGGTAATTGCAAAACATGTTGGGGGTGTCATTAACTATGGGCAACATAACTCTGGCTTTGGCCGGCAATCCTAATACAGGAAAAACAAGTTTGTTCAATCTTTTGACAGGCTCCAGACAGCATGTTGGGAACTGGCCTGGAGTTACCGTTGAGCGAAAAGAAGGGCATTTTTCCTACGAGGGAATGAACTTTACTCTCGTTGATTTGCCAGGAATTTATAGCCTGGGAGCTGCTTCCATAGATGAACAGGTAGCGTCTGAATTCCTCATTAAAGAAAAACCTGAACTTGCCATCACTGTGGTAGATGCTTCAAATCTAGAAAGAAGCCTCTATCTTGTGGTGCAAATGCTCGAAGCCGGGCAGCCTCTGATCATAGCGTTAAACATGGCTGATGTTGCAGAAAACAAGGGCATCCGTATCCATCGCGAGAAACTGGAAAAAGCGTTGGGAGTTCCAGTTGTTCCCACTGTGGCCAGAGAGAGAAAAGGCTTAGAGGACCTTGTTAAAAGAGTGAAGGACAGATTTGAAAATGGCGTTTCCCTATCTCTTCTTGCCATACCTTATGGCGAGAAGGTAGAGCAATCTTTGGACAGGATAGCAAAAAACGTAAGTTCTGCACTGCTGAGAGAAGCAAACATTGATCGTCGTTTAGCCTCCATAAAAATAGCAGAAGGGGATCCTTTGATTATCTCCATGCTTGAAAAATTAGGAGAAGCAAAAGAGGTTACGGCCATTGTGGAAGAAGAAAACGAACGTCTGGAACTGGAGCTTGGCTACGATCTCTTAACCGCCGTTATAGAACGGCGCTGGAATTTCATTTCCGCCATTACACAAAAAGTCGCAGAACGAAATCTTTCTTTAAAGAAAAACCTGTCTCCCTCTGACAAAATAGACCGAATTGTAACCCATAAGATTTGGGGATTGCCCATATTTCTTATTATTACTTGGTTCATGTTTCGCTTCACTTACGCAGTAGGTGATCCTATTGCGGATTATCTCGACGGAACTATTTCGGCACTGGGAGAAAGAATCGCATTTTTAATGGAAACTGCCGGGTTTCCACTTTTTGCGGGAAGTTTTGTGGCAGACGGCGTTATTGGAGGTGTAGGGTCAATTGTAGTCTTTTTTCCACATATAATGGTCCTCTTTGCCTTTATCGCCATTCTTGAAGATTCTGGCTATATGGCACGAGGTGCCTTTGTTATGGACAGAATTATGAGAGCAATGGGCCTGCACGGAAAGAGTTTTATACCCATGCTAATGGGCTTCGGCTGTAATGTCCCCTCCATTATGGCTACCCGCGTTCTGGAACGCCCCCGCGACCGCATGATTACTCTTTTGGTTCTTCCTTTTATGAGCTGCTCTGCCCGACTTCCTGTATATTTGCTTTTTGCAGGTATATTTTTTGGCAACCATGCTGGAACCATTGTATTTTCGTTGTACGTACTTGGAATTGCAATAGCTGTCATTTCAGCCAAGGTGTTGGGCAGTACTCTTTTTAAAGGAGAATCGTCACAATTTGTAATGGAACTGCCCCCATATCACCTGCCCCAGGCTGGTTCTGTATTAAAGAGCGCCTGGGAGCGTGCCAGTCTGTTTTTGAAAAAAGCTGGGACTGTTATTTTTGGAGCCGTTATTATCGTTTGGGTTATGGCTAGCCTCCCTCTTGGAGTTGAGTATGGCTCTCACGAAAGCATTGTCGGCCGTATTGGAGACATGCTGGCTCCTCTATTTGCTCCTGCGGGGTTCGGTTTCTGGCAGGCTGGCGTAGCACTCTTCTTCGGCTTTTTTGCAAAAGAGATTGTGGTAGGAACTCTCGGAACATTACTAGCTGGAGGCGAAGCAGGTCTTGCATCAGCATTGCCAGCCCTTTTCTCTCCCTTAAGCGCTTATGCTTTTCTTGTAATGACACTGCTCTATGTTCCGTGTATCGCTGCCGTAGCGGCTTTTAAACGGGAAACGAACAGTTGGAAATGGACCTTCTTTATGATCGCATACACTACTCTCATAGCATATGGCGCCGCCGTTATCGTTTATCAGGGAGGGCAGTTGCTACTCGGTTTGTCATAAAACGAATAAAATGTTTTAAAGCACCAATCCTCTCAAACCCAGCATAAGTAAAGAGGCCTCTTTCGAGGCCTCTTTACTTATTTAAAACTCCACCGCCTCGTAACTTGTGGTAAGCCAGGCCCCCTGCTGATCAAGCTCTTCAAGAGCACGGCTGCTGTCATCAGGCTGAACATTTACGCCCTTTATCCCATCTGTAACTATGAAAACCTCAAAACCTTCTTTCAAGGCATCAAGGGCGGTGCTTTTTACACAATAATCTGTTGCAAGGCCACAGATAAACACCCTTAAAATAGACTGGTCCCTGAGCATTTCCAATAATTCAGTGCCGTCAAAAGCAGAATAGGCATCTTTATCCGGGCTAGCCGCCTTGCTTATAACCGCTGCACTTGAAGGAATGTACAGTTCGGGATGAAAGGCTGCCCCCTTCTGTCCCTGAACACAATGGGGCGGCCACGGTCCCCCTTGTTCCTTAAAACTTATATGGTTCTCTGGATGCCAATCTCTGGAGAAAAACATGGGGATGTGGCGGCTTTCACAATATTGAACAAGGCCATTAATCACAGGCACAACGTCCTCCCCGCCAGGAACAGCTAACGATCCCCCTTCACAGAAATCATTCTGAACATCTACTACAATAAGCGCATCTCCAGTTGTAATAGCCATAGGGTCATCACCTCTCCTGTTATTATAAAATAAAAAAGCCGAAGCGAATCACTTCGGCAATGTAACTTCAATATGGCGTTCCAGACAGGATTAGATTTTTTATAGTGATATATAACGATTTTTTATAAGGATATAAAACTTACAATGTGCGCATTTCTTCTACAGAAACGTTTTCCAGACCAAGTTCTTTTAGTCCTACTCCTGTCTCAAAATAGTTTTGACCATTTACGACGCTTGATAAATGAATGATGCTATTAATTGTAGGAGCGGCAATTCCTAATTTTTGTGCCAAGGCCGAAACAGGAACGAGAAGATAGGGCACATCTTCTATGAGATATCTGTAATTCATTGAAGTTGGTGCATCCGTTCCGTGACCACAGTAAACGCTGTTATTCAAAATAGTTTCTCTTAAAGTTTTTCCCTCAAGGTTATATAGTTTCTTCATATCGTCCATAGTCGACAGTAGATCTATTCCAAGTGCTTCCCCAATGAACATGCGTTCCCGATCCATCGCTTCCATAACGCTACAGACAGATTCTGTCATGCCATCACCGTAAAATCTAAAATTGCCGTTTTCGGACTCGATTCTTCCCGCATTCATAATCATAGTGGGACAGTGGAGAATCATATTTGTATTATATAAACCTATAGCTATGACGTTAGGAGCTGCTTTTAGTTGTATAGGAAAGGCCTGTTGTATTTGAGATATAAAAGTTTCAGTCTGATTTCCAGGCAGAGTAGCTATGGAAAGATGCTGTTTTATACCCCATATGTTGACTCTTCCAAGTGCTTCCAAACGACATGCATAGGGCATGGTGTCGGCTTCTGCCATTTTCAAAGATGTAGTATTTCCTATTTTCTTAAGGTGGCTTCTGAAAACGAGTGAACCAAAATTCCCTGGCATAAGTACAAGTTTTTGATTGTCTTCTATATAAGGAGCTATTGATTCCAAAATTGGTTTTTGAGCGAAACTCGGAGCAAGAAAGTAAATAATATCGGCTCCTTTTATAGCTTCTTCAGCACTTGTCGTTACGTTGGCAAGATGCCCCTTTTTCTCCATTATTCCTGTTAAAGTGATGGTTTTACTTTTTTTCAAATCTGCTATTTTATGCTCTAGTTGAGGGTGCTCAAAAAGTGTTACTTCAAAATCCTGTGAGGCAAGATCTCCTGCGAGGGCTTGCCCGCCGTTCCCTGCTCCAAGCACTGTTATTCTAGTCATCGTTAAAGCCTCCATTTTAAAACTAATAAACCGAATTACACTCATAGACTATAAAATAAAATTAAGTTATAATAAGCACTTCTTCCGTTTCATAGCAAAAAATATATTATCATATATGGAGGCGCTACAAATGTTGAAAACATCAAAAATTTTCATATTGAGTGTGATTATGTCTTTAATCGTTGCTGCTCCCTCTTTAGCCGCGAAATCGGTAATGGATCGTACCGTGATCCGTGTGGGGACAGAGGCAACTTACCCCCCCTTCGAGTACAGAAGTGAGAAAAATGAAATTGTAGGATATGACATCGATGTCGTTAAAGCTCTTGGAGCTCATTTAGGTAAGGACGTAGAACTTGTTGACATGTCTTTTGACGGCCTTATTCCTGCTTTGCTTACCGGAAAAATTGATATGATTGCCGCGGGAATGACAAATACGGAAGAGCGCAGAAAAAAGGTTGATTTTTCCGATGTTTACTATGAAATTGAAAATGCCTTTGTTACAAAATCAGATGATGAATCCATATCTAAAATAGAGGATCTTGCAGACAAAGTAGCTACCGTTCAAATCGGAACAGCGCAAGATATCTTTATTACTAATACGAAACTTCCAAAAGAAATTAAACGTTTTCAGAAAAATGACGATGCTTTGAGGGAAGTCTTATTGGGACGATCAGATTTTTGTGTTGTTAATCTTACAGTAGCCAATGCATACCTTAGAAATAACGACGCCTTTGGCAGCACGTTGAAAATTGGTTTTCGGAACTTTATACATAAACAAGGGGAAGGCATTGCCTTAGCTATTCCGAAAGGTGACACGACTTTTCAGGAAGCTCTCAACAAAGTTCTGGATGAAATGAAAAAGAGCGGGGAGCTTTTAGGGCTCAAGAAAAGATATCAGATAGACTAAGGGGAAGTAAAAAATGGCTCGGTTGTTGTGTCAATCTCAAATAAGCAAAATGATTACGATGCATGATGTCGTAGAAATAATTGATAAAACATATAAAGGTATGGGAGAAGGAACTGTAATAAACCCAACGAAAGGAACATTGGATTTAGGCGAAAGTTCTCCATATCCCCCCTATCACGCAGATATAAACTCTATGCCTGCATATGTAGGATGGGTAGATACAGCCGGCATCAAATGGGCAGGAGGCTGGATGGATAACCCTAAGCAGGGGTTGCCTTATGTAAGCGCTATCATTGTATTAGTCAACCCAAGAAATGGCATCTTTACTGGAGTTCTCGACGGTACCCTGATAACAAACATGAGAACCGGCGCCCAAACAGCTGTCGCTTTAAAATATCTTTATCCGGAACAAAAATCATTAACAGTGGGGCTTTTTGGAGCAGGAGTTCAGGGGCGCACCCAAATAGCCGCTATTTCAGAAGTTTTCGATATAGACGAATTAAAAATATATGATGTTGCACCTAAATCTGCAAAACTATTTGCGGAAGAGATGGGCAGCAAGATCTCGGGGAAAATTACGATTTGCACCCAACCTCAAGAGGCAGCTCAAGGTCATGCCGTTATAACTGTAACTCATGCAAAAGATGGCTTCTTTAAAAAAACGTGGTTTGAACCTGGAACAGTGCTCTTCCCCATGGGGTCTTATAAGGAGTGCGAAGATGAGACTCTTTTGACTGCGGATTACATTGTTGTAGACCATGTGGCGCAGTGCCTTCACCGCGGGGCATTAAAGGATCTCGCAGAAGCTGGCAAAGTGTCGCAAGAGGATATTACGGCTACGTTGGGGGAATTGTCAGTAGGTGCAAAAAAGCTCACTGCTTCGTCCTCTTCTCGCGTTCTTTGTGTTCCTATTGGGACAGGTGCTATGGATGTTGCTGTGGCATCAGTTGTTTTACAGCGAGCGGAAAAGGAAGGGATAGGAGACACATTTAATTTCGCTATATAATTATTTCATTTAACCTTGCTATTTTGCTCAAATAACATCATTCTCTTTTCATACCATTAAAACAACAAGTCCTCGACAGCCCTCGAAAGGGGGCTGCTTTTTATGTCGAAAGATAAAACTTGGAATACGTTTTGGCCTAAGAGGCTTACTAAATAGCAAAGCTTGGATAGGGGCTTTCACCCATCCATATGGAGAGCTAAGGCATTTACGTACCTCTTGTCACGTGTTTGCATTAATCAACGACAGCCTTTTGCGCTAATAAAGTCGTTGTGAAAGTTACAATAATTAAGTACCTTGCTCCAAGGTATTCCAAAAAAGACATTAATGTACTCTATTTTTTATCCATACTGTGATTCACAATAAATATCCTCAATGCTTGGCTGACTTAGAAACTGATATCATTAGATATAGGAGAAAAAGTCTATCTCCACCATTCTTCCCCTTCGTTTTCATGCCAAAAATCAATTCGATGAATATCCTCTTTAATAGCGGGTTTTTGAGCTATAACGGTATTCAAATCCCCTTGAGTATCCTGATCCATCTGAAGTTCATTATCTGTATTTCTTTTTGTTGCACCTTTTGTATTTCTGTCTTGGAAGAGAATAAACAACCCCAAAAGAGCTAAACATACAATGCAAAAAAACAACATTGGTCATCGCCTCCCTTTAAGCAATATTTCTTCTCGTTAGTGAATTAATTCTATCTGTTAAACTCTCTATATAAACGAAGCATATGTAACCTTTATTTTACTCCATCTTTAATCTAGCAAAATACAAATCAGTTAGAAATGCGATTGGCATAAATCAATGCATACTTCTGATTCAATTAACTCTTCAACATTATCTGAGAAGACTTAAAAAAGACCCAACCGCTTCTAGTTTCCCCCAAGGGATTCTGTGATGTCTTCCACTCGCCTTACGAAAACTCCTATCAGGTACATTTATATCATAGCTTCCTCAACGGATGTTTCTCTCCAATGCCGCTCTATTATGGATGTTTCGAAGGACAGACGACTCAGATTCGACACCTTGCGGGTGATTTCATCCGCTTTCTTGTGAAGCTAGCTGGCGTAATATCCTGCCCTGGTGTCCACCCACTTTGGAGATCGTTCGCACCGACTTGCCTCGCACGCATCTTCGGCATCCAGAAGACTGTTCAACGTGCCTTCCACGCTCTTTTTCACCATGTGGTTAAGATAATTGCGTATCTCTCTTTCATTAATTAATGCTGATAATCTTTTGACCCAAGAATGTTACCAGTCTCTTTTCTTATAGTTAAAAGACACTTTCTCTTAGTTTGTTACTAATTGAAAAGCAAACATATCTGATTCTCCTTAATCAGGCAACTGAATTCTTAAAAAAGAATAACAAAAGAAAAACTTCAGATTGCAAATTCTTATCTATTAATCTCTAAATCACCCACAACATATTTATACGAGGGACACCCTTTAGGATGTTTAGGGCAAAACCATTTTTCTCCTCTACCAACTTTTTTCAATCGGTATTTTGTTTTCCCATCTTTCTGGCATACAGGCTTGTTGATAAATGGTGCCCTTTCTTCAATACTTCTGAGATAACCTTCGCATGCTTTATTTGTACAGCCATATTTGAAGGGTTGCTGATCCCATTTTCCATGTTGTCTTTTCTGGTTCACGATCTGCAACTCTGAGCCACAGAGAGGGCATACCCTAGCGCTGCCATCTTCGAAGAATGAATTCTTTCGTATATGCTTCGCCTGTAAAAACTCTAAAGTAAGTTTCGCATGTTCAGGAGCCTGAAACCTTCTCATAATCTCTGTTCTCCCTCTGCTGCTACTCCAATTTAAACTTCCTGTATAAATAATCTTCTCATCAATAATTATATCCTTCCCATGCAATCCACTGGAATAATGTACGACAGCTCCACAATCCCTTAAATTACGAACTACATTTTTCACATATGAAGCATTGCTTGCTTCACCTAAAGGCGGAGTTAATATTGTTACTTCTACCCCTCTCTGAAGCGCGCTATGGATAAAGGGCTGAATCTTAGACCATCTATATTCGCCAAAAAAAGGAGCTAACCCAAAAATAGATTTTTGTGCCTTTGAAAGGTCCTTCAAAAAGTAGTCAAAAAAATTAGATTCGTCTAGAATTACAAGACTTGAGGGGAAATCAGATCTCAGAGGTAATCTTAATGGCTCATTCATTCCTTCATTAAATGATTTGCATGAACTACAAGATTGGTAAAATTCATCTACTGATATAAGATCTGCCTTATTTACAAGCATTTCCCAGAATTGTCCCATTGCACTGGTGTTTTTTGCGTGGCTATTTAACCACTCTGAGGAACCAAGAAAAATAAATTTGTTTTTCGCTCTCGTTACTGCAACGTTAAAATCTCTTTTTACATCTTTAGTATCTTTTGGTGTAGTAAGTCTTGAAGACCAGTAAGGATTCTCAAGAACTGAATCAAAGATAACTATCTCTGCCTGTCCACCTTGAAAGGTATGAACAGTACCTGCCGCAACATTTTTGTCCATATCCATATCTTGAAGCAGTTTGTTAATCAATCGTTTTTGGGCTGAATAGGGAGTCACAATCGCAACATAATTCTCATCATTTCTACAAGAAAGATCTCCTTCCTTAAGAGCAAAAGAAGCTATTTCAACAGCAAGCTTTGCACTATATAAATTGAATCTACTTAAGCTTCCTGATTGTTTGCCACACCAACATTTTAGGTCTGAAGTGTCAACAATAGTTAGAGGATTAGGAGAAAGAAATCTGATTGATTTATTATTATCTATATCTTTTAATCGATTTTTGGTGACGCTGTGATCCTTTAATTTCAAGCCGGAACTTACATAAACCAAATCTCGTGCTACTTCAGCGATCTGTGGTAACATTCGCCTTTGAGTGTCTAGTTTGACGAGACATTTATTGCACCTCACTGGTTTAAAATCCTTTACCAAACCTGAAAGATGGAAAACATCAACACCTAAGCGTTCTGAAACTAGCGAGTCTTCACTTTGCACAATGGGAGGCAACTGCAAGAAATCTCCGACCAAAATTACTCTTTTCCTTCCTCTAGCGGCTGCTAAGAAAAGAAGAGGGGGTAATGCCATAGATATCTCATCGACGATTACAGCATCAAAGACTTCATCTTTAAATTCATAATCTCTGTAATTTTTTGTAAGTGTACAACATACTAAGCGAGCTTTCTCAATAACATCATTCATTATAAGATCCAGTTTTTGCCTTAACTCTTGAATCTTGGCCTGGTACTCTTCTATTTTTTTTTGAATTTTATCCTGTTCGGCTATTAATGAATCAATATCTGGTATCCCAAGATTATTTTGCTTTTGTCTTCGGACTTGGTTCTCCAGATTAGCCTTTGTATCGGAAGCACTGTACAGATCTCTTTCCTTGATATCAATTTCTTCCTGGTTCATTTGTAACTTAAATCGTACGTTTTCCAACTTATCATTGGCACGCTTTATTTTATTATTCTTGAATAGCCAAGCATTTCTCGCTTTTTGAAGTTCCTCTTCTAACTGTAATCTTTCTTTCTCTAACCCTTTCGCCACATCCTTTAGATGTTCGATGTAACCTTGAAAAGAATTACATTGTTTGTCCATTTCTTGCACCTTTTCAACTAAGGCAAGTTCCTTTTGTTTTGATTCAATTGCTGATTGAATCATTTTACGTTCACTTTGAACTTTCTGTAGTTGAAGTTCTTTTTTCATCACATCGATTTTAATATCTTTAGCCCGCTCTTCTATTATCCAATCTAACTGGACTTCTTCTGGAACTTCATTTTTGACTGCTTTCCCAATTCTTATGACTTTTCGCTTAGAAATCCACCTGCTATCTTTCAATGAGCGATTGTACGTTTCAATTAAAGCGTTATCCACTGCCGTATTCGTATGAGACATAAGAATAACCCTTTCGCCATTTTCAATAAGTCTAGAAATTAATTGTGAAATTACAAATGTCTTCCCTGTTCCTGGAGGTCCCCATAAATAGCTGACTTCTTTAGAACAACATGCATCAATAACCTTTTTAGTTTTTTCGTCAAGGTCAGGAAGCAATCCTTTCTGTTCAATAGAACGTAGTTCATTATTTGAATCTAATGGATGGAATATTTTCACAGGGAAAGGAGATTCTAATTGCCTCTCTTTTTGGGATATTTCTTCAAGTCTTTCAGAAAGAAGCCTCAGGTTTTCTGTGGTATCAATTATGAACATTGATCGGAACAAACCATTTTCTGGCAGAGAAAAACCTTCTAGCAAGATAGTAATTCTATCCCCATTTTGAGCAAGAACAGTCGCAGTTAGCTCTTCTCCCTCAAATTTTATTTTGCCTCTTGCATCCTCAGGAATCCTTAATCCATCTGCAAGCGAAAATACCATAATCAATTGGTTTTCCGAAATCTTTTCTTTGACTTTTCCTGATAACAACTCATAAGAACGATTAGCCCCTTCTCTTTGAAGGCAATCTATTTCCTTGAGAATCGACTCATTAAACCATTCTGCAATTTTAACGTCGGTAGTAGGGATATTCATATCAAGACTCCTTTTAGAACTATTGTTTAAAAGTTTTAATATATTTATTCAACTAACTCCCTGGTATACACTGGTAGAAGGATTTAATCTAATATGGCAAAGTCATTTGATGAACAAAAGAACGTATTCAAGTAACATCTTGAATTCACCACTTTATGTGATGTGTAAAAAAATAAAAAACTGATACATCAAAACAAAGAGAACATCTATAAGGAATACCCTTTTCTTCAAATCAATCCATAAAATGAAAAACTATATGTAACACAATTTTTTTGTTCCATTAATAAAAATGCATGGAAACTAATGATAGCAGAAGTTGACATATGATGGAGATATTCCATCCCTTTCTCTTTTTCTTGATACATTATATTTGCTGCGTTTGGAACTTATATTAAGAGGGGTTCACTATCGGATTTGTTCAACCTATTCGAGACAGGAAAAAATCTACCTTACTAAGAATTTCTGAAAGACCACAACCTCTGATCTTATATTCTTTTTTGTCGTTGGCATCAACAGGGGGGATAGATCTCTTTTGACTTCGAGACTTCCTCCCACGTTGGCATATAAACAATCTCCCATTATAGTAATGGGAATTACATTTCAGAGACAGCAGTCTCGCCATTGGATATTACAATTTCTCTGGTTATGCTGCATATCACTCTGCTTGTTTTATTCAGTTTTATTCAGTTTTTGTGCAGTATCTCATACAATATAGCGTACCATATTTTATGAGAAACAGCAGCCCAGCCTCAGCAGGAATCCCCAGTTCCATAATATATCTTCAAGAGTTAGAGATGCTATAATTAAAATAAAGCCCTTTATCAGAAAATGGCGGATCACGGAACCTGTCTCCCAACCGGGTTTTTTTCTTGATTCAGCGAAGAGGATCATGTCTGCGCCCATGAGCAGGGCAAAACCTGGCGCACAGAGATGAGAGATCCACCTGGTGAAAAAGAGCAGCAAGGAACCGCCGTAATCATCAGACAAGAGTCTTGCCCACATCTCAGAGGTATGAATCTTGGATATCAAGACCATTGAATGGTCCTGGGCCATAAGGATCATTATGAGCCCCCTTGTGGCGCCAAGTTCCGTAATACGTCTTGAAGAAAGTAATTTGTCCTCTGCTGCCATTAAGAGTATCCCATTTACCTTTTCAATGGATCCATATTTAATTATTAATGATATAGAGAATACTCTAATTGATGTCTGTTTTCAACATGGATGAAAAGACAGTTCCCAAATCAGGGCCTCATTTGGGAAGGTGGTTTTTGTGGGCTTAAGCCCGTGCTGCGGGAATGTTTGGGGGAGAGCCGAAGCGGATTCTCTTTTATATTTTCCCCAGCAAAGTCTTTATGGAATATTTTGTGTCTTTCTTGTCTTGAACTTTTGGAAGGCTTTTCGCTAGATCTTTATGTTTTTGTCATTTTCCCGAGGAAGAAAACAAGATAAAGGAGATACAGAATTCTGTAGATAAACGCTACAATGGTTATGAAATAAGAACCTAAGTTAGAATCTTCTTTGGCACGCCGTACAGGATTCGAATCCGTGACCTTCGATTCCATAGACTAGCCAAGAGCAATAATCTTCTTAAAGATTGCAAACACTGAACTTTCCCCTGCTCCTGTTTCGAATTCCAGCGAACCGTGTTCAGTATATTTCATCTTTTCAGGGGTGTCAAACAAGCAGAGATAGTGTCAATATTCTTTCGTATGTTTATTTTCAGCCCCAAGATTTTAGCGTCTCCCTGGAGGGGGAATTTTTTCTTTTTCTCATATGTGCAAGAGGATGAATTCCTTTTCAGCCAGATCCCGTCGAGGTAAACATACGGATATTCACCCTGTCGAAGATAAAACTCTACATCCTTCCGGGGACAGCGGCATCTTTTTATCTGAAAATATGTGGAAAATATTGACACTACTAATCAACGCCGGTTTTTTGCGCTAATAAAGTCGTTGTGAAAGTTATTCATCAGTTGCAATGTTTCGGTCTTCATTTTTAGACAACAAAAAAACCGCTCTTTAAAAAAGAGCGGTGATATCCAAATGGCGTGCCAGACAGGATTCGAACCCGTGACCTTCGGTTCCGTAGACCGACGCTCTATCCATCTGAGCTACTGGCACGTATATCTTGAACGCAGGAAATATTACCACGGAACAGGCATTCATGCAACCTTTAGGGAATATTTTACCTCATTTTCTTCCATTATAAAAAACCCTGCACTATCCCATAGACCACCATTTAGATAGCTTTTAAATCAAGTGCATATTCATACGATATTTTTTGTTTATTAGAAGTCTTAGTATAAGCAATTTCTTCATGTGATAGGTTAGTTAACTCTTTCCCTTTTAGAGGGCCCAACGCCTCTAAAACCTCATCAATAAGTTTCTTTTCTCGCTCAGACAAAAGGCCACAATGCGAAGAATTTTGAGGAAGCGAAATCCAATGTTGAGTTTTTTCATCCTCACATTCAATTATATCGATATCTAAGGCACCAACTTCATTTAAATATTCATATATCGTGTAACTGAATGCTCCTCCAGGAACAGGGCCATATTGCATATTAACATACTGAAGCCCTGTAATAGAGCGAGTTAAGGTTTTAAAGGCATAAAAATCACAGTAAAATAAGAGTTTATTCAGTTTCAAATATGATACCCTTTCCCCCATCTTAGAGAGAAGATAAACTACGACCCATTTGAGCTTTTCAAGAGAAAACGCCTGAAACCCATTTAATAAATTAGGTTGCTTATCAGTCCCACAAAATTCACACTCCAAATACCTAGCCTTCTCAGAAGAACAATCAATGTTAGTTTCCATTGCACTAATAATAGCGCTTTTTACTTTTTCGTAGTCTGCCACAGACATTAGAGATTTATGTTGGTTTAAAATTTGTAAATAGGAATCTGGGTTTTTCGCTAACTCTAAAATAGTATGTACCGATTGGCTTGGAATAGAACCTTTTTCATATCTCTGAAGAGAAGCTTCTCCAATACCAAGAGAACGCGCAAAAAGCGATTGTGATAATTTATAACGCTTTCGAATATCCACAACATCAGCAGCAGACATAAGAGCATTTCTCTTCCTATACTCTTCGTATGCTTTGTCAAGCAAAGCAGCGTAGAGCTTGTCGCCAATAGGCTCATTGCAATAAGGGCAAAAATGGATATTGGAACTAACCTTAATTTTTTCCCCTTTTATTTCAAATATTTTTGTGAATGCTCTTAAAACTTTCTTTGAGAAAGTTCGCCCACATTTCGAACATTCATATTTAAGCATAATATAGCCCCCTCCCTATTACACTTCAAAAACTTAAAGCTTGGTTATCCTTTTCTTTAAAATTCGTCAAATTCATGAAAAGATAAAACCTTACAATGCTTACAATCTGGACTTAGCTTAAGTTTGACATATATCTTTACTTGATCGGAATGAATTTCTGTAACAATTTTAAAGACGCACACTTTGCTTGGATATTTTAAGTTGTCATCTTCTACTGGAAACGAATAGTAATCCTGCGGTGTCAACTTTAGGCAAAGATCATACACATCTTGGAATCGCAATAAGTACTTCCTTAAAAAAACTTCGTTCTTTTCTCTAGGTATAATTTCCCTGTTTTCCTCTGATATAAGAGCTCGCTTAGCATGTAAAAGAAATAAAACTACTGGCAATGGGTCAGAAATAGCACTCACCATCTTACATCAATTGATGTTATCTTTTGATGTAAATTATATGCCACTATTTATACTTGGTCAAACAAGAAATAGTGTCTCATGTTTACTGTTGACAGTCTTGTGTTCTTTCTCAGTACTTTCAAATCATGTTATCCTATACTTATGAATATCTTAGGAGGTGATCTTTATGGCAAACAAAAAGGACTCCACCATTTACAGAAAAATAGATAGCGAAGGCAAAACTTTTACCTGGTATTACGCTATTCAAGAAGGCGAAAATTTCGTGCTTTATCAAAGCAACACAGAGGAAGGAACGAGAGAAAAAACTGCCATTTACGGAGCCGATCCCTCAGAGCTTCTAGAAAATCTTATTAATCAAACGTCATGTGAATACCGAATTATAGTTGAGGAGAAGCCATAAAAGGCCTTTTTCTTTGAAGGAGCCACCCAATTTAAGACGTTAAAAAACTGCAAAATCCGGAGGATAGATAATGAAGAAAAGTATTGGAATACTTGGAGGAATAAGCTTAGCGTCCACAATACAATATTACAAAACGATCACTGATTTGTATTATGAACGGGACAAGGACTATTATTACCCCGAAATAGTTATCAAGAGCTTAGATTTTCAATACTTTACTGACCTTGAGAATGAAAGAAGAACTGAAGAATACATCGACTACATAGTTAAAGGAATCAAATCATTAGAAAGTGCAGGAGCCGATTTTGCAATTATGGCAGCAAATTCTCCCCATTCAGTTTTTGATAAGGTCGTAGAAAAAGTTGAACTCCCGATAATAAGCATAGTTGAAACGACAGCAAAAAAAGCAGTTGAGCTCAACCTTAAAAAGGTTTTACTAACTGGGATTAAATACACTATGCAGGGGAGATTTTATCAAGATGGGCTTGAAAAATACGATATTGAAGTGATAACACCAACGGAAAATCATCAAGACGAGATAAATTCAATTATATTTCAAGAACTGGTGATTAATAGATTTTCAGAAAAGACCAGATCCAGAATGCTGGAAATTATTAGTAGTTATAATGTTGAAGGAGTTATTTTGGGATGTACCGAACTCCCATTGTTGTTAAATCAGGAACACTCTCATCTAAAGCTGTTGGATACATTAACATTACATGCTAAAGCTGCTTTGGAATTTTCGCTAGCTGCTTAAGTGGCACATATAACAGAGATAGAGAGAAAGTCGCATGGTCAAAAAAGACCGATGCGACTTTTTATTTGGGGATATTTACTGCACTGACATAAGTTGTCGCTGCTCATTGTTACACTAGAAATATATTTGATAAAAACGTAGCAAAGGCGGTTTTTAGAAATGAAAAACATTTGAGATTTAAAAAAGGAGGAGGAATACTTATGAAAGAGATAAAAGTTTGCGCAAAGATGGACCATAACTATTTGCCCCCCGGGTAGAACCAGAAAGCCTATCTAATGCTAGAACTTGCCGCTCCAGTCACAGAAGCCGCGGGCTTCAGCTTGATAAAAAGATGGAAATTGTCGTTTTAGTTTGACAAGATCGGCCTCTGTTTTTACAATTTGCGTAGAGGACTGGTAGTCCTCAAGCCCCGCAAGGCTCCTTCACCGGGCAAGTATAGCCCGGCTGCATCGAGCCAGGCGGAGCTTTTTTGTGTTGCATACCGTAATCGCTCTTCAGCTTATTAAGCACCATTCCTAAATCAGGTTTTCTTCGTGCAGGATTTCAATTACATAAGCTGCTGCCTTAGCACAAACTGACGGGCACTTGTCATCATGACCGCCAGCTTCTAAAAAAGCGGCCTTTTCATCAGGAATCCTTAAATCAAAGGATCTGCCCATTATTTTTGTTTGAATGCCTTTACACTCTGAAGTTCCGAATTCCTCTTCAAATTTACTCTGTAGTTTATCTGCTAAACGGAAGCTTTTGAAACGTTCTCCGCCAGGATCAGAAAAATGAGCATAATCACGGCCAAGATGACAACTCAATGCCATTACACCGCCTGTAAGAGCACCGCATGAATTGCCTGTCAGCCCTATACCACCGGACAAACCAGTCGCAGCCTTAAACACATCATCACTAATTCCACCAATAGTTTCCTTTATGGCGGCAAGCACACACTGGGAACAGCCGCCATATTCTCGCTCATATTTCGCTGCCAGTTCAGAAGCTTTAACTTGTAACAGTTCGAGGTCCTTTGCTTCCATGAATGGTCCCTCCTTGCTTGTCATTAGAAAATACAGCTAAAATATAATTGTTCATTGATTTAAATCTTAGCACGTTGCAAGATTTAATAGAGCATGGCATATAGACTCGACAATCAAAGGTATTTTATCAGGTTATCCTCTACTTCGAATAAGCCTGGCATTCCACGAACATTAAAGGCCTTTACCGGGCGTACATTTCGCAAGAGCCACGCATATCCCGCTGGATTCGGCAATTCGTCAAAAAGCGCTGCCTTGAAATGTTTTTCTTCAAAAGGAACAATATCGTAAAGTTCAACCACACACAAAGCAGAACCAAGAGGGAACAAACCTAGAGACTCGTCTGGTATATCATCAACCTCAGGAATATCTGCCCATAGCTTTGATGAGCAGATAAGAAGATCACCCCTATATTTTCTTCTCCAGGATCTCCACTCCACAGTTTTGTCACCCCATAAAATAAAAGACGTATAGGGTTGAAGCACCGATAAAGCTTTCATATTATCCCCTCCTTATTGCTTCTTTGTTACCTTATAAGAGATGAAGTGAGTAAAGCGAAAGCTAATCAATGAAGTATAGTGCCCATTACGACTTTAAAATAAATTCCACTATGGGCCAATCTGCGGGGGCCATGTCAAGTCCCCTTAACTCTTCTGGATTGAGCCACGACAGGGCCTGGTGTTCATTATTTTTAAGTTTGCCAGACTGCCATTCACACGTATAGGCCATGAGTTCTATAGAAATATGGTTGTAATCAAAAAACGATGAGCAGAGGTATTCTTTGACTTTAATGTCAATATTGAGCTCTTCCCGAATTTCTCTTTTAAGGCAATCTTCCGGAGTTTCATTTTCTTCCATTTTGCCGCCTGGAAATTCCCACTTGTTTGGGAGAGAGCTTTCAGGACTACGTTGCGCTACTAAAACTTTTCCGTTTTTGAAGATCACGGCTGCTGTAACTTTTTTTCGTTCAGACATTTTGGGCTCCTATTGCGGTTAGAAATGCGCTTATTCGGTTAAGTTTCGTTAATAGCTTGTTATTGCCCCTACGATAGTTATTATCATAACAAATATATAAAGGAAGTACTAAAGACAAAAAGAAAAGCCCAGGCTTTTAAGAGCCTGAGCTTTCGTAGCTTTATATTAAATGGCGGAGAGAGAGGGAAAGAAACAACAAGTTTAAAACATTGCAATTAATGGGTTAATATCTTTTGCTTTTATTTTGTGTCCGGTTTTGTGTCCGGTTACGCTAATGTACTTAGCGACTAAATTAAACGGTAAATAATAACTTTTCTTTAAAGATTTTAACACCTCTTTAAAAATAAAACCGTATCGAATTGACATTTTCCTACCATTTCTCCAAATAGGCCATAAACACTCACACTGTTGAATTTAACCTATCAAGACAACTATTGATACCTCTTCAAAAAGTTTACCGTGTTCTAGTGTAAAATGAGAGGTCGTTTTCTCACGCGTTCATAAATTTCCATCACTTGTTTGTGCCCCCCTAAAACTTATATCCTTTTATTAGCAATTAAATAAAAGGAGGAAAAGATATAATGGCAAAAAAAATTTGTTACATCATTATATTGGCTTTTTTTATACTCGCCATTTTTTCTAAGCCTGCCTGGTAGGACTTCCTAAAAATAAAACAGCAGAATAAAAAAACGCCCCAGAGAGGGCTATAAATCATAGTGTTTTTCTCTGGGGCGCTTACTAGGGGGTTGCAACAAAAATCTATCTATTCCAAGGCCACTTTCCTTTTTTATCCTTATATATAAAGCTCCCCATGGTCAGCAACGCAAGAATCAGACCAACATAAGACCAACCCTTTCCAGCTATATCTGCGAAACTCATTTAGATGCCTCCTTAATTTCCTACTACATACCCTACGCCGAGGGCCAGTAAAATATAGAGTTTGTTTTTCGCTTGATCGCTTTGTATCTCTTCTTTCCAGGCTTTTCTTTCCTCATCTAGCTGCATTTTGAGATCTTCTAGTTGTTCCTTTGTGGTTTTTTGGTGACTAAGGATCTCGCCCTTAAGATTTTCGTAAGCTTTTTCCCAAGCTTGCGATTCTACCCTGTATGCTCGAATTAATGTAAGAGTATCCCGACCGTCGGTCTCATTTCCCCAAAACCCCGCTTCAGGGGCTATCCACCCCTTGGGAACATACTTCCATTCTGCGAAACTTGACGAGCTCGTCATTAAGGCCGCGAGCGACATCATCAGGAGGCAACACGCCAATTTTTTTAATCGTCTTCTCACGGATTATTTTCACCTCCGTTTTCGTTTTTCTCTCTATTTCGTCGAACGTGGCAATTAGCCTTTCAAGCTCTTCTTGGAGTTCTTTTACCTGGTGATCTGTATGTTGCTTCGCTTCGGGAATTTGAGGAATGCGAGTAAGAGAATAAAAAGTCCAGCAAAAAAAAGCCACGCACAAAATGGCGAGCCCTATCAATATCCAATTAAGCTGCTTATTTGTGAACATGCCCCTCACTCCTTTGCCTTTTTTGTGGCTTCGTAGCTTGATGATGCATAATAGGCTGCTAGGGTAATTCCTCCGAACCACTTCAAGAGTTCTGCTGTATTAGGCGGCACGTCAACACCTTGAACTCTGCATGCAATTAAAACTCCTCCTACCAGCACCGCAGCATAAACCGCTAAAGGCTTTCTCAAAGGCCTTGACCCTATCCAGTTCAACATGGAATCACTTCCTTAAGAAAGTTGGGAATAGAGAATGTGCTGTCCATCCGATGACGCCACCAACCACCCCCGCAGCAGTAATCCACGCCTTGAGCCCTGCATACTGCCGTTCTAGCTCACTAATTCTTGCATGCTGCCCCTCTTGATCAGAAGATAGCTCGGCCATCTGCCTATCCCTGTCATCGAGCCGCTGCTCAATTCTGGCGGTTCGGTCGCGGATCTCCAAAAGAATCTTGCTGTCTTCAGTCATCAAGATCCCTCCTTGAAAGCTGCCTCTATTCCTCTAAAGAGTGCAACTGCCATTAAGTCCTGATACGCAGCATTTGAAAGGAGCGTCTCCATTTTTGAATTCGTAATAAAATCCAGTTCGATAAGAACTGCTGGCATAGATGTCCTTCTAAGCACACAAAAATTGGACTCCTTATCAATATCTCCATCGCTCCAGTCTCCACGGATCACTACATCAGGGAATGCTTCCGCCCACGCTTTCGATATACTCGTAGCGACATCATCAGCCCTTGTTTTTCCACGGCTCGTCCATACCTCAAAACCACTTGCCCGTGCGGAAGCTGATCCGTTGCAATGAAGCGACAAAAAGAGATCCGCATTGAAGGCGTTAGCCATAATAGCTCTGTCGTTCAACCCAACAAAAAAGTCCCCCCGGCGTGTAAGGAGGACTTTGTGTTTTGGTCCGAGCAGTTTTTTCAATTTCAGTGACACCGCCAAGGCGACATCTTTTTCTTTCTTGCCCTTTGGCCCCACGGCCCCCGGGTCTTTCCCACCGTGGCCGGGATCGATGACTATGCGCATACCCTCACATCCTCAGTATCATTACCGCAATAAAAATGACCGCCCCTGTGAGCAGGAGCGGCCAGAAATCCTGGGACTGACTCGCTACCACATAATCTCCTCCAACTCCTCAGGCGACTCCGCCGCCTCGATCAGCTACCAGCTTATGCTGTCCAGATCACTCTGGGTCTGCGCTTCGGATATATCATACCGAAGCAGTTGCTTCTTCGCATGCGCCTGTGCAAATGCAGTACTCATTTCCAGAAGCACGGTCTGGGCATCGGCAAGGGGAATGTCGTAATGGCTCACGTCGTTGGCATCGGTGAGGTAAATTGTAGTTGCCCCACTTGCCTGTGCAATCTTGATGGCCCCTTCCACCATGATGCTGTCCTTCATGTCGAACTGCATAGGGAAGCCGAGGGAGGTCATAACGCTTCCTGCGACATGATCTTTGTGCGACCGTGAGATTTCACTGTACTTGCGTTCCCGTGCCTGTTCAAACTTGTCCTCAACTGTAATTACCTTTGTCCAATCAATACTCATTCCGGCAACACCACCTCTCCGTCATTTGTTACAGTAAGCGGCTCTGGGAATCTCGCTTCATGCGATGCGTTGGCACCGTGTGGCAGTAATATTGTCAGTTCGATTTCTCCGTTGATGCGGTTTACATCTGAGAGAATAAACTCACAACCAATTGCCTCACGTGGTAATGTTGCACCTTCTGGCAACTGTGAAAAATCATAGGTATCACCGTTTATTGTGAGAGCGTCACCAACCTTAGATACTTCTAGGGTTCTATCGTCTCTTATTGGGCTAAGATTAATCAACATTAGTACCACCTCCCGATTGCAAATGACACAATCACCATTGATGTCCCTGTCGCACGGGGATTAATATCGAGAAAACTCAAGGCACACGATGTTGTGGTTGGGTGAGATATGCTCGACCAAGAACCGCTTGATCCCCATTTTGATTGATTTATCGCAACGGGCGCAACTGAAAACTCACATGGAAAAACCCAATCCCTGCTTCCTACATAAAGACTGCCGTATACACCATTAATTGCTTGATTAGTTACAGTCTGGTTTAAATAGCACTCCATCGTACCATCAACAAACTTTACATACTCTCCGTTCGCATTTGAACCACTTTCCCAAATTGCACTCGTATGCTGTTGTACCGCATACAGCACAGCCGATATTCCGTTGTTTATTATATTACCTGCCACGGTTATGGTTGTAACGGTGTCATAAACTGATGCACTAACCACCGCATAAACCACGCCTCCTGTGCCAGTGATTTTAAGGACTCTGCCCTTCGTAAAGATTGCCGTCTGGTCACCTGTGACGCTGAATTTATTAGAGGCAACGTATGTCGGAGTCAGCCCTGTCGGATAGAACTCGCCGAAAGCCGCTTTGAATCCAGCAGGCGTAACTACACGTTCGTTGTCCGTGCCTTGTTTAACCTCGTCTGGTGTGGCAAGTTCAACTACGCCTTTGACGGTTTCAGAGGCTTTTGGCAACCCATACTGAGCCAACGAGTAATCAACTGCGCTGATAGAGGCTGTAATAGTGCCGTCTATCACCACATTCGTAACGGTGTCAAACGCACTCGACACAACAGAGAGATATTTAATCTCTGCACCGTCAGTAATTTTGAGTATTCGCCCCGCCGTGAATATTCCTGTCAGGTCGTCAGGCACGCTGAACGTAGTCGCATCAACGTAAGTCGGCGTTACATTTGACACCTTGAACTCGTCAACGTTCGCTGTGGTCGGGTCTTTTAGTGTTCCGTCAGGGTTAATGCTAACGTTTAGACGTGACGAGAGATTACTTAGAGTCCCTTTCGCCGCCGCTACGTCAAGCCCCAGCGTGTTTGTTGCCGCAACCTCAATCCATGCCGTACCATCATAAATGTGCTCAATTCCTGTGTCCGTGCGGTAACAATGCTGTCCCGCAACTGGCGTGTCTGGAAAAGCTGTACCGCTGAAACTTGACCTCAATGTGTTCTCGTTGTTGCGACCGTTAATGTTGTCCTGCAAAATATTAGTAGTCCCGTCAGGGACATCTGAAATGTATGTCTGAGCCATCTTTTAACCTCCTTTTTAATATCCTTTAACAACTAATTGAACTTGCCCTGATACTGCCGCCCCCGTGCGGTTGTAGCATTTGAGAGTAAGCCCCGCCTCGGAAAGCAACGTAACATCAGGGAAAACATTTCCTGAGCCGCCTATTACCGTTGTTGTAATTTCGGTTGGCGTGGCGTAGAAATCCTTGTCATAATCATTGACAAAGTTGACTGTCAACCCTCCGCTCGGAACGCTGACCACCTCGGAGATGGTGATGTCAGGCACGTCATAATATTGCTGTAGTTTTGTGATTTCAACGTGCGCTGTTGTGCTTGTGTAACTGAGTTTTAACTTGTACTGGATATACCTAAACGCATACTCTCCTGACAGGTACGGAACCCAGTCCGACCATGTAACGTTGTCATCACTGAATCTGATGTCGATCGTCTCAATGGCGGGCATTGTGATACGGCCGTAAGTGTCTGTCGGATATTCGCTGTATATGCGCTCGCCAATGTCGCCGTAGGTCGGCGTTGAGCCAAATAAAACTTGCCAGACAAAATCATACAGAATCCCAGTATTACCTACTTTGAGCGTGTCAATTACGTCTGATTCAAGCTCTGTGTAGTCCTGAGCCACTCCATAATGCTCAATCAGCAGTTCTGAGTACGTGTCCTGCAAGTCCATGTATCTGATTCGTGATTCGGCAATAAAATACCCTTGCTCGGACATGTACAGTCCATCAAGGGTCATGCCTGTGCTGTTACTTATATCGTCTCGGTTCAGCACGATGTTTTTGTAATTATTCATTCCTGAAACATTGCAAACGGAACTGACGGCGTTGACTGAGTAGTTGCCGCCGTTGTCAACGCCTTTTGCCCAAAATACATGTGTGCCATCCCATAATCCCTCAACGGTCGCCGGGAAAGTGCGCACTACAGCGTAAGCACTCGCAGTCTCCCACGATGTGCCGCCACGCCTTATTTCCACTCTGTTGTAGTCGATGTTCGTTGGCGTTAAGCCTGAGAACGTGACGTGGGAGCCATTCTGCGCCGCCGTGAAGCGTGTCAGGTCGGGCGGCGGCGAATCAATGCCTTTAATGTAATAAGGTGTGCTTACTGTGCCTGTTGAGCTGAACCCCCAGCTGTTTACGGTCTCGACTTTAACGGTTATCGTGTTGCCGATTCGCACATTACTTACTTCACAACTCGGAGCTGTTCCCTGTGGCACATCCTGCCAGTAGGTATAAGCCCCGCCGTTGTAGGAGTAGGACACCCTGTATCTGGATGCGATGTCAACAGGAGGCCACGTTGCAAAAACCGAGGCGACATGAGTACCATCCCTGAGTTTATATCCGTCTTCCGTCAGTGCTACCCTTGCCACGTTGGGCGGGTTAGTTGGGTCATCTAGCTGAGTGTTGATCCTCTCAGGCACGTCTAACGCCCTGTCGTTGTATATCTCTGCGACATACTCAGAGCAAGACACTGTAATTAGGTCGTCCGTGCTGTCATTGTCTGTTACGGCTATAACCCTAAACCATTTGTCAACCCATCCCGGCAGGTCGTGAGTCAGCGCAATAACATCTCCTGCCTCAACGTCTGCGTCTTTAAGCGAAAGATTGAATGTGCAGAAGTTGCGAACTCCCTGAGAGCTGTCGAGGATATAAGCCCCCATGCGCCCGGCCTGTGCGCTGTTAGTGATTCCACGAAGTGAGAATGACCGCTCGAAAACACCTCTTGCGTTTATATCAGCGACATCTTCAAACACTGTCGTGGTCAATTCGTAACTCTGAGCAGGGTCTACCCACTCAATAACTACCCTGTTCAAGATGTCCTCATCCGCACTCTGCCACCATGAGAATGAGCCTTCTACTATCTGGTCAAGCCCAACCTTCTTGTAATAAGTCGAAGCGGGCATGTCAATGTAAAGCCCTATTTTTTCACGGTGCAGAACGTATCCACGGCAACAAGCCAGCATCTCGGATAAGATGTCTATAGCCGACTTCTGCGTGTCGATAATGTAATCAAGGCTGAACCTCGGAAGTCCTCCTATAAGCCCATCACAATAATTCGCCGCCGCAAGAAATGAGGCATAGTCGAGTTTGGCTGATGGGATACCTAAACCGTATCTTGTATTGGTCAGAAAGTCCCTTATTATCCATGCTGGATTGCGGCTGAACTTTGTCCCTGTCGGAGTCCAAATTTTCATCCCCTTGACCATTGAGGTGATTACTGGATTGCCGCTTAGATTTTCCTGCGCTTTGAGCGTTACCGCTACAAAAGCGAGGTCGTTCGGGTAAGGTCTACGTCCGCTAGGGTCACGGCTGTCTCGTGTGGTCGAGGTCGTGTTGAGATATACTGACGCCGAACAGTCTTTTATCGGCATTGTGATAACCGTTTTGCCGTCTGTATCAAGGATACGGCGCATGTTCTCATCGGTCTGTGAGAGATATTGGGACTTTGAGCAGTTGACAAACGCCCATACATAACGGATACGCTCTTCACCCTGCTCCCTATCATAATAGGTTTGTTTTACTAGCTGTTTTCGTTGATAAATTACCGCCCGCCCATTAAACGGATCGTTAATATTAAATTCATTCGCATATACATCATAAATGCTCTCAACTGGACCCTCTGAGATGCCGATGTACCTGATGACCCTTGTTTTTCCCGCATCAAGAAAACGCTCGTAAAACACGTTGCCTGCTACCTTCACGGGACCGCCGTAGATAATCGGAATCGGCAGCATTTGAGTTTTTGTATTCTGGAGCGGCCCGAAGGCATAAGAGGGGCTGTTCTCGCCGATGTCTATTTCCTGCGACATAAATAGCGAACCGATTGACACAAGTTCAATCAGCGCGGCGAAGCCAGTCGCAAATGTTAAGGCTGTTTCGCCTATTGCTATACCAATTAATGTGGCCACTCACTCACCCCCTCAACCTCCAGAATCGGATACCCTTCAACGGTCTATATCTGCTGATCCTGCTTGCGCTGTTTAGCCCCGTGTGAAGAACTAGCCCTTCATCTACAAGAGTAAGGACATGACAGTAGCCGATTGTCTCGACCGTTGCCATGTCCCCAACTTGAAACTTATCTACTTCGTTACAGAATCGCGGTATTATCTCTATAATTCTGTGTGAAAACTGTCTTAAATCCTTGTTATACCAACATGTATCAATATCTCCGAGTTCAACTTTTCTGCCCCATAAAATCTTTTGTGCATATATCGCCAGACTTAAACAATCCGCTTCTTCGGGTGGATTACCTGACCCCCACGGAATACCGATTAACCTATCCACGGTAGACCCGCCTGACATCTTTTGCGGCAGGGATATAAGGGAAGTCGTTGATACAGTAGAACCGCCGTGGGCATTTCTTTTTAAGGCTAAAGTCAGCCCAAACTTCCGCATTGATAGCAGTCTCGGTTATAACCGCCTTTTTAATGTGTCCAACAAAGAGTAATTGCGCTCCGTCCGGATATGCCAAAAGGTCACGGAATCCTCTGAACACGTGAACCTCTACGCCGTTCAGTTTATAAAACTGCGCCAATGCCGAGAATGTCCTGTCCACGTTGTCAAGGCTGATTGTCGATGTCTCTATCGTGTTATCTGTTGAGACCTGGACTTGCTCAAACTTGACACCGCATGAGTAATAAGTTTCCGCTGTCCCTGACTCGTTGAACCAATTAATATCTGTCCTGCTATGCGTTACAGGGTCAAAATCGCAATCGGTGAGGTACAGGCTCTCCTTAACAGCGGGATTCGCCACGCTCGGAATGTTCAATATCCTGACAAACAGTATCGGCGCAATCTCAGCTTGCGCTATCTCGGTCTTGACTCGTGTGCTTGCCCTGCTCATTTAGAGAACCTCCTCTATAATTACGGAACATTCCCCGAAAGAGGTCAGACCGTGGCGTGTCATACTTAAAGAGCTCTCCTTAAATGTGACTGATATAGCTGTACTTTCGCCCGGCGGTGTCCAGTTAAACGCCTCATAACTGCCTTTCCGTGCGTTATAAAACGTCACAACATCGTCTACGGTTGACCATGCACCCTTAAATGTCAGATTCCACTCTCTGGGCTTTGCCCCCTTATATCTGCGTTGAGTTTTCCCGCTTTCAAAGGTCGTCTTTAGGACGTTATGGCTGTAGCCAACTTCCCAGATATACTGTGGTATAACGCTGAATGTCTCAGCCATCAACTACACCCCCTGCTGTATGGCTTTTCGGACAGAGCCATTGCGATAGATATTTTCGATAACGAGGGATTCCACGGCAGCTTTGTTGTTTCTCAGCATCTGAATAAATGACTGACTGTCTACGGCGTTGATGTTCATGGTGATATGCGTCTCGCCACCGCCTTCAGCCTGTACACCTAGTTCCCCGCCTGTTGTCCGTGTCAATGGCATGACAGCCTCCGGCCCAGCCTCACCCATGAGCCCCAGCCCGTGCGCCATGGGGAATATGGTCGGCCGGTCCACGATACCGCCATTTGCGAAGGGCACGATATTCACGCCCGCGCCGCCGCCGTCGGCGAAGCCGAACAACCCAAAAATCGATTTCAGCAAGGTGCCCTTGATTACAGCATATGCGATGTCCTGCGCCAGACGCCGCAATGAATCACCCAGATCTTCACCATACGCTATGGCCCCGGCGAATGCACTAGAAATTAGGTCAGGTACCTCAATAAATTTTTCCCTGAGTGCTGTTTCAGCCTCGCGGACAAAACTCCCCAGCGTCCTCGTGCTGGCCTGTATAGAGATATCGAGCGCCGTCATTGCGGAGTCGATCTGCTCTACCGCTCCGGGAAACATGGCGAACTGCTCCCTGATTTTCGTGAGGGCTTCCCTGTACTGCTCCAATCCGATATTGCCGATGTCGAGCTGCATCCGCAGGGCTTCCAGCGAACGCGCCGCGTCCTCGGAAGCGAAGGTCTGATTAAGTTCAAGAGCGATGTTTCTTGTCTCCTCCATGAGGTTTTGACGCTCTTTGAGGGCTTCTATTTCCTTGCCGGTCTGCTCCCCTATTTTTTTCGAGGATTCGATTCTCTTTTGCGCCTCTTCGTTTGAGATGCCAAGAGACTTGGCAAGCGAAACGGTCATTTCATCGAAGACCTGTTTCGTCGCTTTCCCTTGGGAACCTACCTTCTTCATCGCCTCTTCGGACTTTTTGAAGGTGTCGAGAATCGCCTGTATTTCCGGTGTTACTTGAGGTTGAGTTCCCGCCGTTACAGGAGTTTCCCTTGTGCCTCTTATCACGCTTCCGCTCTGCCGTGAAACGGAGTCTTTGTCGTACTGTTCAAGAGACTTCGCCAGCTTCATTGTCGCCTGCTCTTTGGACGCGATAGCAATGGAGCCTTTCCAACCCTCCGCCCCGAACAGCCCGCCGGTTCCGAGCGATTGCAGCTCGCGGAGCTTCCCAACGTCCATCTCGTTGATTTCCTTGTTGAATTTCGCCGCCGCTTCCGCCGAACCCTCAAACGACTCAGCAATCGCTATCAGGGCGACAGTAGCCGTAGCGACAATCCCGCCGGGAGTAAACATCCTCAACGCTTTAGAAGTGAGAATGAGAGACCGTGTAAGCTTGCTGATAGCCAACAGAACAGGACCTATGGCGGCGGCGTAAAGCCCGTAGCTTACGATGTTCGTCTTCATCTCGGGAGAGAGTTCGGAGAAGCTCTTCGTCAACGCAGCGACCCGATTAGCCACAACCATTAAACTCGGAGTCAGCGTCTCTCCTATCTCGCGCCCTGTCGCGGCGATGTTGTTCCGGAGGATGGCAAGCCGCTTTTCTGTGGTCTGATAGAATATCGCGGTCTTCTCCTGGAGTTCGTTGTTTTTCCTCCACGCCTCGCTGCCGAGCTTGACCGCGTTGGTGAATACCTCGCTTGCCCCAGTCGCCCTCAGAATGGCATCCCGGAGACGGATCTCTGTGATCCCCATTTTATCGAGCACCTCGATAGCCGTCATGCCGGTGCCCTCTAAGCTGGCAAGTCCCTGGATGAATTTTATGATTGCTCCCGTGGCGTCCTGCTCAAACAGGGTGGAAAATTCCTGTACCGACATCCCCGCTACGGTGGCAAAATCTTTAACCGCATCCCCGCCCTTAACGGTGGCGAGCTTCATTTCAATCATCAATTTCGAAAACGCTGTGCCGCCAGCCTGCGCCTCGATGCCGACACTGGACAAAGCGCCGCCGAGAGCCAGCATCTGCGCCTCGGTCATGCCCACCTGTTTACCCGCGCCAGCGAGCCTGAGACCCATCTCCACGACCTCTTTTTCAGTCGTGGCCAGAGAGTTACCTAGGGCAACCACTGTCGAGCCGAGCCGGTCGAAGTTTTTCTGGCTCATCTGGGTTATGTTCGCAAAACGAGCCAGCGAGTCTGCAGCCTCGTCTGCGGACATGTTGCTCGTCTCGCCCAGCTGGATCATGGTCTTTGTGAAGCCGAGGATATTTTGTCTCTTGATGCCGAGCTGCCCTGCGGACGCCGCCACCCGTGCGATCTCCTCCGCCGCCGTGGGCATGGTCTTGGACATCTCGACGATGCCCTGCTCCATAGCCTTCAGCTCCGCTTCCGTTCCGCCCACGGATTTTTTCACCTTGGCAAATGCGGACTCGAATTTCACGGCTTCCCGGACCGCCAGCGCTCCGAGTCCCACGAGGGGGGCGGTGACGTTGCGGGTCATGGCCGAGCCGAACCGCCGTGCGTTCGCGCTCAGCTTGCCGAGCTTGTACTCCACCCGCTTCAGACCACGCTCGAGTTCAGTCACGTCAGCGCCGAACATGTATCTAATCTTTTTCTTCGCCACTCTTATCCCCCCTCCTGGCCTTCACCCGTTTTTTCAGATGTTCGTGATATTCGCCCTTGCTCATAATTTCCCCGTCCACCCAGTACCCGGCCAGGTCGTTTGTCCGGACGGGATGCTTCAGCCGGCCGCAGGCGTTCATTATCCAGGCCGCGTGCTGTGCCCGTTTTTGTGACTCCAGATATTCCGAGTACCTCCAGGCATAAATGAGGTCGTCAACTTCGCCCCAGGTGAGCCGCCAGAGGTCCTCGTGAGTGAGCCGCAGGGGACCGAGAGCGATCAGCGTAAGTTCCTGTGCCGCCTTCTCCCAGTCCCCCGCCGTCAGTTTTTTCCCTTCTCCTCCGCGACCGCGTCAGGCAGCCCGAACACCCGTTTGAACGATGCGAGGAATTTAGGGACCGCCTCGCCCAGCGCATCAATGTACAGTTTCTCCTCGGAGTCGAGGAGATCTCCCACTTCGTCGAGAGTGAGGTCTCTGTTATCCCAGAGCATCCCCGCCCAGATAATGGACGTGCCGAGTTCCATGTCACGCCCGTCGAATCCTCCGGTGAGGATGTCCGCAGGCGATTTCCCGATTTGCTCCTGGAGTGCCCTCAGTGCGTTCACGCCGTATTTCAGTTCACCGATTTTCTCTTTCACACTCATGCCGGGTTCAACTCCAATTCCCCGTCTCCCTGGACGGAAATCGATACACCAACCGCGTCCTCGGTTGCGCCCGAAGGCGACCAGTTTGTGATATGGCCTGTCCCTACGTACTCCGCCAGTTCGTCGCGGAGTTCCACCGCCGGATCTGTCGCCCCGATGAGGGATGCGCTTCCGAGGGTGAGTTCCGCCTCCACCCCGGTGGGGAATGAAATGACAAAATCCGCTCCGTTCGCCACCACGAGGATTCCGGTGTCGTCGTAGGCTGTCCGGAGTGCGGTCTGTATGGCGGCCGCAGTGGCGTTGTACGGAAGAGCATCTGTTATGATCGTGTCCCCGTCGCCCAGGGTGAACGTACCGCCGCTGGCCCCGCCCAGGTCGAGGTCGTAGATTTCGTCCGCGCCAAAGGGTAGGAACGTAAATTCCATGGGGGTGCCCTCAAGCGCCCGCGCGACCAATTCCTCCTGCCCGTCGTCCGTAGGGTCGTAGAACAGGTCCATGGTGCCCGACCAGCCCGCCTGCCCCACGAGGAAATTTTTCCAGGTCGTGGAGAGCGTTGACACATCGATGGTCCCGAGGGCAGTCTCAATCGAGAATGACCGAACCTCCCCCACAGGCACCGCCACCCCGGCGACATCGAGCCTGACGATGGCCTTTTTTGCCGCTATTGCGCTCATGCCGTCACCACCCTAAGAGGCGTTGGCGTTCAGCGCAAGCTCGCCTGTGCCCTGGTAGGAAATGCTCAGTCCCACCGCGTCTTCCGTCGCGCCGGAGATGCCCATGGACGTGATGTACGCCGTGCCCACAAGCTCCGTTTTTCCCTCTCCGGCCCCAAGGGGCTGCACCGTGAGAGTGCAGAGCGTCCCGGCCCGCGCCTTGCTCACCAGGTCCGCCTGCGCTGCGTCCGTCGGGTCGTAAAAACACTCCAGGGTTCCCGACCAGCTAGACTGCCCCACAAGGTAGTTTTTCCACGTGGTGCTGAGTACAGACGCGTCGATGGTTCCCAGCGCTGTTTCAATGCTGTAACTCCGGACCTCCCCCAGCGCCGTGGCAGTCTCGCCCACCGTCAATTTCAGAACGCTATATTTCGCAGCAGTTGCGCTCATTCGATTACCTCCTCAAAAAAAGGCCCCTCGCATGGAGGGGCTTATCTATCGTATCCCTTGATTGTCAGTACGCCGTGATACCAGCCGGACGGGTCTTTCAGCACTGTTAGCTCCTCGTAGAACCACTCGGACGGGAGTGCCGCCCGCACAAGGTCGGCGATTTGCAGCACCTCTTTCCTGCCCTGGTAGCTGCTCCAGATGTCCAGGTCGTAGTACCAATTCCGCTCCGTCTCGTTGATAATCCTGCCCCGGAGGGACTGCTGATATCCGAGGGCGATGTATGGACCGTCCGTCCCTTCCGGAACCACGTCATAGACACCTGTGATTTTCGCCATGAGAGCCGTATTCCCGGTCAGGGCGGTATAGACTGCCTGCCCCACCGTTAGATGACTCATCCCTCCACCCCCTTGCGCAACGCCTCATACATCACGGCGGTCAGCCTCGCCTCCGTTTCCTGCTCGTGGGCGCGGCCGGAGGGGTACAGAAAAGGACGGGCGGGTTTTTTCTTCGTCGAGTGCTCGACGAAGTGAGCGTAATAAACGTCTACCCCACCAGATTTACCTCCTGCTGACACAGAAGCATCGAGGGTTTTCTTTGACACCCATGGTCTGATGGTTCTTCTCAATGCCCCGGTGTCAACAGGAACTCTCCGGCGTGCATCATCGGCAATTTTGTCCGCCATTTCCTTCAGTACCTTACGTGCGTCCTCTTGAACATCAATACGCGCTTTCCGAAGGTCGCGGATAAGTTCATTAGTCCCCTCAACTCTGATATTTATTGGATGGCTCATGGCAGTTCCACCTGGCAGTCGAGGTCCAGCCACTCGCGCCCTTCCGGACGGATCGCCTTGACGATGAGCCGGAACGTCCTCCAGAGCACCACGTCATTTATCTGCACGGTCATGGTGGTGGCGGACTGCCGTATCCGGACAATGTGCGTCCGGATCTCCGCGTCCGCCCCTGCGAGTATTCCGTCACGGGAAGCCGGTACCCTGACCCCCGCCCAGACGGTGGCGACCGCCGTATCTTTTACCGTCCAGCCGCCCATTCCGTCCGTTGTGCGCTTCTCCCGCTTGATGTCGATACGGTCGCAGAGTTCCCCTATCCGGCTCATACCGTCGCCTCCCGGTACGGGGCGAGCAACTGTTTCACGCCCCACGGGATGGTCTGTATGGCGTATTTCGTGTCGGCGGCCGCTTCCCGCTGTTCGTACCATTCTCCGATCAGCAGGAGCATGGCCTGTTTTATCGCCTGTGGTATGTTCGCGTCGTAGTCCGTTTCCTCCGTATCAGGGTCGCCCTCCTCCTCGCCGGGAATGACCGTGACCACAGGCTCATACCCGGTGGTATAGGTAATTTCGATGGCACCCGGTCCACGGAGCCGCGCTGTCGGCCAGGATTCAAACGGCTCGAGGCAGAGTTCACCACCGGGCGAGAGGTAATAGAGGTCAGTGCTCACGGTATGCTCTGCACCATCGCTGTCCGTGTATTTCACGGACTCGATTGACTGCACCGGGCCGCAGGGGAGACGGAAGGGGTCGTATGGCCACGAGGAGAGGTAGACGACCCGGGTCTGCTCTACGAGACTTCCGACGAGATAGTTTTCCACGTGCTCCCGGGCCGCAACGATCAAGGCGGTGATGAGGGTGTCATCTGATGTGTGGTCTACGCGGAGATGGAGCTTCACCTCCGCAGTCGAGAGAGGTTCAGCCGCCGGAGGGGTAATTACTTTCAGCTCCATCGGTTGTCACCTCACTTTTTCCGGGGCTTTGCTTTTGCCTTGACGGCTTTCTCCGCAGGAGGTTCCACTGCAGCCGTTTCCACCACCGGAGCCACCACAGGCGGCGGTGCAGGTTTCGCCTTTTCGATAGCCACGGCGTAGCCTCCGGATACCAGCCCGGCAGCCACATTGAGAGGCAGGTCAATTTCAACACCTGCATCGGCCTTCCAGTCAGGGCCGGCGGCGCGTGTCAGCATTTTCACTCTCACAACACCACCCCCTCGATGATAAATTCAAACGTCCCGGCCCCGGCGTTGCCGCCGTTGGCCACGGTGATTTTGATCCGTTCGTCACAGACCGGGATCGGGGCGTAGGAACCATCCACGTCCGTGCCCGTGTTGTCTTGCGCCTTCACCATCGGATAAATAACGGCGCTCGCCGCAAGGTCGTCCTTGTCCCAGACAACCACCGCGCCTTTGTCCGTCACGATGTCGATGTCCGATCCTACGTCCAGCCCGCCGCTAGTTGGTTTGATGTACCGCACGGAGCGTACCATCCCGTTTAACGCCGGAGTGTAGACCGTCGCCGCGCCCTCTGCGTTCGTGAGGACGGGAACGGATACCCGTGTCAGTCTCATACCGTCACCCCCCTACTCGGAGGCGAGGATACCGACACCCTCAAGAGCTGCGAGTATGGCATTCACCGCCGTAACTATTGCGGGCCCATCTGCCGCTTCTGCGAGATCTGCGATGTTACTCGCCTGTGTCCCGGCTGCGGTTATCTTCCCGCCAGCATTGACCACCAGCTCGTCACCGCCTTGTTTCATGTACACTTTAGCGTTGTAGCTCATGCGTTCATCTCCTTAATCAGAATGTAAAAAAGAGGGGCTTTAAGCCCCTCTTCTCATGCCGTGCCCGCGATGGGCGAAACGTGCGTTTCCTCGTCGAGATCAGTGGCCGCCGAAGTTATCGGGGCGGCACGGGATTTGAACAGGATAGCCCACACCGGCCCCGTCGCGGTCGCAACTCCGCGCGTGATTTTCGCGGCTACATACCGTTTCAGCGGGCGAACGAGCCCAACCTTGAAATACGTCTTGTTGCTGGCCGCCTTCGTTCCGGCGAGGTCCGCCAGGGTCGCGCCGTTGCTGGCGCTGTCTTCCTGGAGATTTACAAAATTGCCCGCGTTTTTTGTGGTGATAGAGCCGAGAAAAACAACCTCCCGGTATCCGGCCATGTCCACCACGTCCGTGGTTATGGCAGCGGTACCGGAGTCCTGCGCGGCCTTGACCATCATCACCTTGCAATTTTCAGAGAGGTTCACTCAAGGCACCCCCTTCTATCCGAGCTTGACGCGGACAAACGACTCGGCGAGGACAGGGGCTCCGTCGGCGTACATTCTGCCAATGAAGCCGATCTGGGAGGTTCCCGCGTAAAGTTCGACGAGCCGCTGCAGTTCCACGCCCTGGAGCTCTGCTATCCAGTAGTTCGACCAGTTGCAGAGCGCGCCGACGTACAGGCCGGTGGTCCATGTGGTGGGAACGTATTCAGACTCATCAACGGGCAGCCCCATGAGGATGTCCGGCTCGCCCACGGTAATGCCGGGCCGCCAGAGGTACTGTCCTTCGCCGTCCTTCAGTTTGCTGATTTTCTTCACACCGTCGCGGTGGAAGATCCACCGGGCGGAGCCGCGGTACTGCGCCTTGAGCGCGTATTTCGCCTCGGTGAGTCCGTCGGCGGTAACAGCCGTATCACTGTTGCCGGTGCTCACGTCCCGGTCCGTGTTGATGCCGTTTGCGTCGGCGGTGAAAATCCCAAGGGGTTCTCCGTCGCCGTCGCCGTTGAGGAACGCGTTTTCCTGTGCAACGGCGAATTTGTACGCCAGGCGGTCCGCGACAAGGTTTTCAATCGGCAGTGCGCTGGTCCGAAGCAGTTTCATGGAAATTTTGATCAGCTTGGAGAGCTGTTCGGGCTGCAAGCTGCGCCGTCCGAAGGCCATGGTGCTGTCCTCGGAGGGAGCGGCTATTTCCGTGGTCCACGTGGGATCGGCAGGGTCAGCCGTAA
The DNA here is from genome assembly GCF_002396985.1 of Aminobacterium sp. UBA4987. Lineage (NCBI taxonomy): Bacteria > Thermotogati > Synergistota > Synergistia > Synergistales > Aminobacteriaceae > Aminobacterium > Aminobacterium sp. UBA4987. The sequence continues at coordinate 406,067 of NZ_DGZF01000009.1, read as the reverse complement.
GCGTCGGAACACCAAGGGTATCGCTGCCGGTCACGGGCAGGACGGTGGCGTACTGACGGACAAATACCCGGTTATCCAGCCCCTTGATGAGCCGTGCCACGAACTGCTCGGCGGCGTGGAGAAACCCTCCGGACGCGTCGCTGTCGTTGGCCAGAGCGCGATATTCGGCCGCGTTGCCGTTGATGAGGAAGCTCCGGAATGCCTGAAGTTTCCTTTCTTCAGGATTCTCTTTCTTACCCTCGGGTTCCAGCCGTCCGGCCTCTGCGAGCCGCCTTTCCTCTTCACGGAGTTCCTGCTCCCGCTGGATTTTGTCTCCGAGCTTCCGGGCCTCGTCAAACGCCTTATCGTACTGTGCCCTCTCCTCGGCGCTCAGTTCCCGCTTTTCAGCCTCTGCCGTGTCCAGGAGCTTACGGGCCTCTGCTACCATCGTTGCGCGTGCTTCCATCATTTCCCTGATATTCATTTCAAACCTCCAACAGTCGGATTTTTTCCCGGAGATATTCCGGGGCTTTTGGTGCCGGTTCTTTTTTATGCTCCTTCGCCACGTCGCCAAGGCTCCGTACCCCGCTGGTGGCCGTGGGGTACGCCGGATACGTAACAGGTGAAACGTCATACAGTTCCCGGACCTTAACGATGGTCCTGACTACAGGGTTCCCAGACTCGTCCCATTGCTCCACGTCCACCGTGAAGGCGAAGCTCGACTGATCAACGTCCCCGCGCTTGATGCTCTCCACCAAGTCCCGCGCCCACTGCGCGTCCGGCGGTGTGACCTCATAAAAAAGCCCCTGCTCGTCCTCGCGGATCTGCAGGGTGCCGTTTTTTGTGCGTCCTAAAACGTAGTTCGGATCGTGGTTCCACAAGGCTCTTACGTCGCTTTTCCCGATGGCCTCAGTAAATGCGCCTTGGGCGATTTTTTCCCGCATGCCCCACATTTCTTCCGAGAGCTCGTTGAACCGCGCCGCGTAGCCAATGATTTTCAGCGGCTCATTCTCCGCCTGCTGTATCCGGAACTCCGCCGGGATCGCTCGTATTTCCCTGCTGTCCATCCTCTGCCTCCTTTCCCGCCTGCGAGATGGGTATCATTTGCATCTGCAGGTAGTGTTCATCGCCGCCTTCGACCGGATTAAGATTCTCCAGTGACCGGACCTCGTTGATGCTCATCCAACCGCTGCGGATGGCGACCTCGTATGCATCATAACGTGATTTCACGTCGCCCTTTAACATGCCTTCCGGCTTGAACTCTGCAAAATACCTCTTGCGCTCCCCCGGAGATAAGAGCTGCAGGGATATAGCCTGTTCAATCCTTTTGAGCCATGGCGAGAGACTGAATTTCACGAAGTCGATACTCTGGTGTTCGATGTTGCTGAACGTCGCCTTGTCCAGGTCGCCGATCATGTGCAGAGGCACACGGAAGATCCCGGCGATCTCTGAGCGGTTGAATTTTCTCGTTTCGAGAAGTTGCGCGTCCTCGGGATTGATCGTCAGCGGTTTGAATTTCAGACCGTTTTCAAGGATGGCCACCCGGTGGGCGTTGTCCGTGCCTTGATACAGGTCGTTCCACGACTTTCTGAGACGTTCGACGGCTGACGGGTCTTTGAAAAACGCGTCCGTCTCCAGTACACCCCTCGGTGTCGCGTCATTGTCGAAAAATCTCCCGGCGTACTCGCTCGCCGCTATCCCCTGCCCGATGGCCTCCGCCGCCACCTTCACCACGGAATGACCCCGAAGGCCGTCGAAGCCCAGACCCGGGATGTGGAACAGTTCTCCCCACAGGAACGTCCGGCTGGTGCCGTCCTTCATCGCCACGTCATATACGAGTTCTCCTGTGGTGAGGACCTTCCTGGGTGTGACCGTGGATGGATCGAGGAACCAGAGCGCTGCCACCCGTCCGGCGTTGTCAAGGTCGATGAGGGCATATGCGTTCCCCCACAAGGCGAGTGATGCGGTGACGGCCTCCCAGAACGAAAACGCTGTCTGCCGAGGGTTCGGGGCACCGTGCAGGAGTGGATAAAGATAATGGTCGGCAGCCTCCTGCCGTTCATCGCCTTTGCGCCGGTAGATTTTGAGCGGCAGTTGCGCTACTGACTCCGAGAGAACGCGTACGCAGGAGTAGACTGCTGAGAACCTCATGGCTTTTTCTTCGTCCACCACGGCATCTCCTGTCTCCCCCGTCAAAATGCGAATTATTTCGGTCTCGGAGGGGTGAACTGACAAGCTCATTCCCCGCCGGAAAGCGTCCAAAAAACGCGAAAAAAATGGTTTTTTCAGCTCTTTCACCTCCATCCGGGCATTAAAAAAGACCCTTTCGGGCCTAAAGTGTTATCAATCCGCGCGATTCGTAAACGGATTCTCGCTCGTCTTGAGCCTCCTGCATAGCTGCTATGGCTATAACAAGAGAAACGATAGGGTCTATTTTTTCTGTAGATTTTTCTTTGTTTGGCTTAATATTCCCCGCTGGATCAGAAGAAATAACCACGTTATCTGCTGCCCAGGTAAGAACTGGGTTATCACCATGCCTGAGCGTTTCATTCAAAACATGGGTTTCGAGTATTTTTGATGGAGCAGTCATTGAAGCATATCCTTGCCCTACCGGGACCACATCAATGCCAGCGTCTTCGATTATTCTTGTAACTTCTTTTGCCCCCCAACGGTCAAAGCCTATTAACTCAAGAGCCGGATATTGTTTTTTAAAAGCTATTACTTCCTGAGCTATCGCCCTGTCATCGATAGCATTACCCTCAGTCCCTATTAGATACCCCTTTCCCATCCAATGATCATAGGGTACCTTATTTTTTTTGACTCTCTTCCACAAGTTTTCCAGAGGGCACCATGATTTATTCAAAACGTACAGAAGGCCATCTTCCGCTGGTTCAAAGACCAAAGTAAAAGATGCAAGGTCATTGACAGAGGCCATATCCAACCCGCCATAACACCTGCGGTTCCAGAGTATTTCTGTATCGAATTCACCGCCGCAGGCTTTCCACATGGCAAGGTCAAACCATCGTGTTTCTGCTCTCGTCCAGACATTGAGTCTATAGCGTTTAAAAGCATTTTCTTTCGCAGGTGATTCTTGGGCTTCCAGGCATTCCTGCCGAAAGTTTTCCAGTTTTATAGTCTCTCCCAAGGAGGGGTTTGCCATAACCCACGCATCCTCATCACGCCAGTCTATTTCCTCAATGTCAGAATTTCTTGCTTCTGCATCTTCCCAATTCGTTGAATAGATCAGGGCAAAGAACGAATCATCAAATAGTAGCCCTTTGAGAATCTTTCTGGCGTATTCATGCTGTTCCCAGCAGATCGTGTATCGGTCGAACCCCGCTGTAGTAATTGAAATGATAAGTGGCTGATCCCTTGCAGCCCCGCCATAGCGCAACGTATCCCAAAGGGCTCGTTTTTTCTGAGCATGAAGCTCGTCAAAGATCAAGCCGTGAATGTTGAGCCCTTCTTTCGTCGGTACGTCTGCGCTCAGAGCCTGGTAGATGCTGTTTGTTTTTGGATAATAGATAGTCTTGGTAGACGGCCTTCTTTTCAGCCTTTTCTTCAGTGCCGGGCTCTTCAAAATCATTCTCTCTGACCCGCCAAAAACAATGCTGGCCTGCTGCCGGTCAGCAGCTGCAGTATAAACTTCTGCACCCTGCTCGCCGTCTGCCATAGTCAGGTAAAGTCCCAGACCGGAACATAACTCTGATTTTCCATTCTTCTTCGGAATCTCTATGTAAGCCTGTCGAAACCGCCGCGTCCCATCTTTGCGTTTCCATCCGAAGAGCGGCGCTAAGAAGTTGTATTTCTGCCAGTCCATAAGCAAAAAAGGCTCGCCTGCCCATCTCCCCTGGGAGTGCTTTAGATACCGTTCAAAGAAATTGATAACACGCTTGCCTGCACGCTCGTCAAAGTAGTGACCAGTTGAGACAGCGTGTTCATCCGCTATGGTAAGGGGTAGCTTCTCGGCGTCAAACTCCACATGGGGATATTTATTCTTGACATCGGGACGATACCATTTCATTCAAAATCAGCCTCAAATGGGTCGATTTCTTTATCCTTCGGGAGAACCAGACGACACCTCGAAGACGGAGTCAGGCCAAATTCAGCACAAAAGGACTTGATTATCTGAGCGTATTTGATGGCCATGGCCACCTCGGGACGAGGCACTAAATTCACTTCTCCACGAACGTTGGTATATGACATTGTCATACCTTCTCTGTTTATCGTTTCCGTGGCTTCCAGCCATTTGGAATACGCGTCACAATAAACTGCGAGGGCTGCTCTGTCTATTTTGCTTAAGAGCCCTAGATCATAAAGGTCCTTGGCTATTCTTTTCCATTCGTTTTTAGCACCTTGACCAAGAGTCGACGGACAGAGCGGTCTTCCCTCTGGTTCCTGAGCATCCAAATTCAGCTTCCGCTTTCCTGGATTCCCCTCCAAAGCTTTCAGTTTGTCAGGTTTTGGCCTTGGTCCCCGCCTGCCCATCTCATCACCTCCAATTCAAAAGGCTAAGCGAAACTTGCGGACACGCACAATCTAATCCACGCCGTTGACTTAGGGCTCAGGTTGTAGAGATTTTATCCCCCCCTACCCATGCTTTTTGTTATGGCACGCCCGACATAAACTTTGTAAATTACTTTCGTCAAGAGGCGCACCGCCTTCACTAATCGGCAGAATGTGGTCAACCATTTCTGCTAATCTAACTTTCCCGTTCCGTTCACATTCCTCACATATCGGATGTGCGGACCTATAAAGTTCTCTGAGCTTCCTCCACCGAGTGGAAGCATAAAACTTATGTAGCTTCGGCCTCAACTGGTTATATTGCTTCTCCCGCCGTTTTCGCTTCTTTTCCATCCACGCTTCACCGGGTTTTCTGGGCATGAGTTCACCTCTCTCCCAAATACCAAATATAAACTTTAGTTTAAATTGCCATAAAATAGCGATCACCTACACTTTGTAAAAAACTTCCTCATAAGACTAAATATTTATATAACCCGCTCTACTACAGGCTTTGCGCCTTGATAGAAAGGCGGAGCTGATCTAACGTGAATCTGACATAACTTATGTTCTGTAACATTCGCCAACTACAACTTCGAGCCGCATGAACACAGGCTTTGTTGCCAGTTATAAATGACTTAATTTTGCGTTTATTAAAAAACTTATTTATATCGCTTATTTAATTCCCTGGAAGGTAACACTTTCATAGATAAAATCCTTCTGGACTTGATCAACGCAAATGTAGCGAAGCGTGTCCTTTGCTGAGTTGTGGCCATATATCTCTTGTATGGCAGCTATATCTTTTGTAGTTTTATAAGCCCAGTATCCCCATGTTTTACGTATAGTGTGTGTTCCTACTGATTCTTCTATTCCGCAGGCCTCTTTTGCCTCTTTAAGAATTGCGTACGCTGTTTGCCTAGTGATGCTTCTAAGACTTCCATCTTTGTTTCTCTTGCGTGAAATAAAAAGAGGATATTCCATCTCAGCTTCTTTAAAAGGTGTTAGATATTCTCTTAAAAAATCTCTGACGGGATTATTTATCTTTATAAGACGGGTTTTTCTTGTCTTGTTTTCTTTTATGTTTATGTGTGTTCGAATCTGCCTTCTGCCCCCAGGCTTTTCAACAAGAACATCTTTCACTTTTAGTTTTAGAAGATCCGTTATCCGCAACCCAACGTGTATTCCCATAAAAACCCAACCGTAATCTCTAAAATTTTTCTTATGAAGATATTTGAGCATCGCTTTGATTTGTTTTCGATCTTTAAGCGGTTGAACTGTGTTCATCGCCCACCACACGCCTGTCTCATTCGATTAATAGACCAGCCCCTCTTTGCCCTTCGTTCGCACCAACGGCGCATTATACGAAGATCACAGAATTCCATGTACGTAATGATTTCGGCTCCAAAAGGGAGAGGGGAACATCGTACATCAGACATGCCAATACGTACGCATTTTTTCTCTGGAATTCCCCAGAGAACATACTGCCTCGCCATGCTGATGCCTCCTCTCAATAAAAAAGGCCCCAACAGAAGAATCTGCCAGGGCCTTTCGTATTTATTTCCACACTACCATTTTAACAGTTTTAAAAAGATTATCAGCGGAACATCAAACATATTATTAACGGAGTATTAGAGACTTTGGTTTTTATTCTCCAAACAACGCGAGCTGAAAGCCTCCTATCACCTCACGAGCTATTGCCAATGGTACCGTCTTACGTCTTCTTGTCACTGTTTTAGGATTAACGGAATATTTTGTTGCAACACGTGCTAACATACTTTCTTTATAAAGCCTTGAAGAGAAAGGATTATCCATGTATCTGACATGATCTATAAACATATTCCAGTCAGCAGGAAATACTTTTCTGAATGATCTTGCTGACTGGACTACCGTTTCCCATGTACCTAATGTCTCAAGGAATTGAACAATGGCATCTCCAGCTGCTATTTGGCCGAAAAAAGCGTCAGTATTCACACTTGAATCTACCCGCTCAATATCATCTTCGCTTTTAATAGACTGCGCTAGCTCAAACCACTCGACATCAGAAAGAGGAGGACGCTCTCCCAATAAGACCATTACGCCTGATGGGTGGTAGGTCACAAGTAAATCTATAATTGCTGATAAGCGCTCTATCTCATTCATTGTCATCCTCCTCTACTTCCTTACCCTTGCTGTTGCTTAAACCAGGCGTTATATACCTTTTCTTCTAAAGTATCTCCCTCAAATTTATAAATAGGCTTCTCCCCTTTTTTAGGGTTATCCCACTTTTCCCACGCTTCTTCTAATGTTTCACATGGGCCTGTTTGTTGACCATAACATTCTGAACATATTATGGTTATTTTATTTCCAACTTCTGTTAGAATTTCTATTTTTGGAGGGCCTCCGCAGTATTTGCATTTCATATGGCTAGCCATTATTTGTCCTCTTCATATCCTCATTCTGTTTATCCTACCTTACACTCTTTCAAACTCAAGAACCCACACCCATGGGTTATCTCTCCATTTTTTACCGTCCTTAGCAGTAGAATCCCAAAGTTTTATAAAATTGTCTTTGTAAATTTTTTCGCATGTATCTTCAAGACAATTAATTGCAGAGTTTTGTATTGGATCCACCCCTTCTTTTTTTATATCATTTATGGATATTCGTTGAAGAAGATCAATGCGTACATTAGTTATCCTTAGAGTTATTCTACTTGCCCATCGCGGCATATGTACCGCAGATCGCCACTTGCCACGAATAGCCTTTGGATTATGGAATCCGTACCTGCTATCGGCATTATCTATACAAAAATATGCCCCATCAGCTGCAAACCATACAGGCCAATACCTGAAATTACTTGGTGGATCAGCATTTAAACTCTTTTCTACGGCCCATTTTTCTTTTACCCAAAGATGGGCACCTATATTACCGAATGGACAACTGAAAGGTGTCCATAAAAAGTGAGATTTTTTAAAATGCTCTGTAAGAGCAATTCGACTCATCGTTTTCTTGCCTTGTAAAATAGTCCTTACCATTTCGCTATTAAACAAAATTGGTTTTTCTTCAGGGAGTGCCATTGTTTTTTCATGCATGCCGTTTACCTCCTGCGTTACCTTCCTATAGGCAGTTTCTTCTGCACATTCTTGCGTGTTCTAAAATCCCGCGCCTTGATAAACAAGGGGTGCGACATCTCTGTCAGCCGAGAAACTATTCTCGTACCGTGCTCACCCAACATTTCTTTAAGCTGTGACATAGAGCACGCATTTGTTGTTATCACTGTCTGTTTCCCCGACCTGTACCGTGCGTCTATGAGAGAAAAAAGTTGCTCATCGACCCAACTTTTATCCTTTCTCTGTGCCCCTAAATCATCAATGGCTATACAATCGGCATCTTTTACGGCCTGTTGGGTTTTATTTGCTGTTCCATCCTCAAAGCCCGAACGGATTTCATCAAGCAAATCAACCACCGGCACGAATACTGCGCTTTTCCCACGTGAAGTAAGAGACTGAACTATAGCAATGGCCAGATGGGTTTTTCCCACACCCGTACCACCACCTAAAACGAGAGAGAAACCATCTTCCACACTCGCCATGGCCAAACCCTTTGCAGTTCTGATGATAGGATCATCCATGGTCTTAAATGTATCGAAAGTACAGCGTTTCATGGCTTCTGGAATTTTGCTCGTTTTTACCAACTGTTCAGTTTTCTTTTGCTTCTCGTATTTTTGGCGATCTAGGCAGTTACCTACTTTTATTGATAAAACTTGCCGACCAAATAATTCTTCAAAACGCATTACATACCTCATTCCGCGGTATTTACACCCGCCATATCCCGGGCAATGAGTGCAATAACGATCTTGCTCTTGTACGTAAAGAATGTCTGAAGCAGAATTATCTAAGGCTTCTATCGTGAGCGACGGATCTTTAAAATATTGCTGTAAATATTCGAGTGCTTTTTTCTCGTCTTGGGCTTTTCTACGAGGGTACTGAGTTAACAAAGCTTCTAGGCTTGTCATCGTCTCTGTCATTCAAGATCACCTCCGTATTTTTCAAGCAAAGCCTGCTGTTGCCTGGATTCCCACTCTTTTAAGTCAGACGCTCGCTGTTTTTCGTATGGGTCGTCAGGTGTCAAAGCCCTTTGTGTTTTAGATTTGCCATTCCGCCCCGAAGTCTGATATTTCAAGCTTTCGTAAATATATTCGAGAGTGAGAGTGTGCAGCGGACGTTTCTTTTTCTCGTATCGCGATACAGCCTTCCCAATCTCTTGGTTCACCCGTGCGGGAACATGAATCTTTTCGAGGGTTTTGACCGCGGAAAGTTCTCCTGGCGTAATTCCCTTTCTACCCGTTTTGAGCAAGAAATATTCCACGGTTGGGCGCATCACCTGAGGAACCTCATCAATATCAACGAATTCTGCATTTTCCTGTGAAGGAAGGGCCTCGTCAGAGGGGGGTTCTTCCTTCTCTGAAAGAGAAGTAGTATCTAGTTCACTAAATATAGTTCTGGGTGACTCACTGTCAGGGGGGGTATGACTACCAGTCATGGGGGGCTGACTCTCTGTCATCCCCTGAGCCCCCAAAATATCGTAAATATTCGATGATTGCCCCTTCTCTGTCATTCTTTCATGAATACGTATAAGTCCTCTTTTTTCAAGTCCCTCAAGGCATCTTCTAACTTGCCGTGCAGAACAAGAAGCCGCCTTTGCAAGGGTTTTTACAGAAGGGAAGCACGAATTAGCTCTTGACGCAAACGTACAAAGAGCTACATACACCATTTTTTCATATGTTGACAGATCTGAATCCATAATCACAGGAATATCAACCCTCGCAAAAGGAAATGCCCTGCAATCTACAACTTTAATGTCATTCGCAGACATGCTATTTCACCCCTGTACTGCCAAAACCGCCCTCTCCACGCTCGGTTTCATCCAGTACATCTACAACTACAAAGCCTGGTAATTCCACTTTGAGAATCACCATCTGGGCTAGTCTGTCTCCACGCTGAATGGTAAAGGGCTTTGTACCATCATTTCGAAGAGGAAGCATTACTTCGCCTCGATACTGATGATCAATTACGCCTACCCCGTTACAGAGGTGAATTCCATGCTTATAGGCCAATCCGCTTCTTGGAAAAATAAAGCCGCCATATTGATATGGAATAGCTACCTTAAAACCAGCTGGAATGTTGCAAGCTTCACCTGGATAAATAACAACATCTATAGCACTTCTAATGTCTGCTCCGGCATCGCCAATATTTTTTCTTTTAGGTATAAAAAGATCGTCTTCGACAACAATTCGTAAATTATCCATGACTAAACCTCCTTGGGCTTTACACATCTCAAAAAAAGTTTGTCGTTACCATGTTTGCGCTCGCATGCTGCAAAATTGAAAAACGGATCTAGCCGAATATATCTATTCCCATCCGAATGTAAGAATATTTCCCCTACACGCTGTTGCTTTGTTCTCTCACGACCGCTTTTATCTACATACTTTCCTACAGCGACAAAAATCTCATACTCTACGCTAGGCATTCGTCTAGTTCCTTGATTTTGTTGTGGTGAAAGACCACAGGGATGTTCAGCTTATTGGCATACTCTATTTCCATCTTGCAACCTTCAGAGCTCGCCCAATCGCCGAATACCCAAACCTCATCGGCAAGAGATAGCATGTTTCGGCATTGTTCAAAAACATCTTTTTGGTCGCCAAAAACAGGCATAAAACTAAATGCATGAATGGGAGAAAGAAGTAGTGTGTCTTTGGCTCCCACTATGGCTGATACGTTGCGGCATATAGTATCTATAGCTACACTATTTTTCCAAATTTCATCGATATCGGCTGTTTCTCCTCGCAGTGGATGTGCTATATAAATTTTTTTCATCTGATTACCTGCCATTCCGACCTACAGGTAGCGCCGCTACCCCGGTCTCTTGCTCATATTGATGGTCAAGAGTGCGAAAAACGTAGGAAATACCACTCCCGGTAAGTTTTATATTCATCGTTGAGGTTATTGCATCTGCTATTTTTTGCCAGCTATATCCCGCTATGCGGGCATCTCTAATTTCACAATAAAGCTCCGTTACTATTTTTCGAGTAATGCCACTTGATTTGTTCGGTTGGGGCACTTTCGCCATGGAAGTGAGCTTTGCTCTAGCCGTACACATTCCAGCGATATCAAAGTCAGTCATTACGCCGCATCCTCCTCAATATGCTAAAATGAGGCTAGGAGTTACAGCTCCTAGCCTATAAGTTTTCAAACAGTCTCTGATTTTCGGATCAGAGACTCTCTTTTTATCCTTTGGCAAGCTTTTACTATTATTTCCCTCGTACGAGTGTTCTCTTCAGTTCGTCGAAAAACAACGCCTCGCAATTTTTGCCCTCTATAGTTCAACAAACTAACAACTGCATTTCGGACAGCTCTTTTCATGCCAGACACATTCTTTCTCTTTGTTTTTGGAGATTTGCCAGCTGCGCAATCTCATCTCTAATCTTTTTTCTGCTTAGACTATCGTTATATTTTTGATGTAACACCTCTGCATGTGCCGTCCTAACACGTTGCAGTTCAATAGCGTCATCAAATTCTTTTAAAGCTTGAGCCTTTGAAAGCCATACAACGCAATGCATTGTTAACCCTCTTCTACGAAAGCTGAAAGCTTTTGAACGTCTCTGATTGATATATCTTTATATCTTGCGCTAAGCCTTTTCCGTTCATCCGCTCCGCAAATGGCACTGAGAAGACTGGAAGCCTCTCTTTTTGCAAACCATATTCCCTTGAAATAGTATGGGCCGCTTATCACGCCGTTTTTAGCCAACATCTTTAAAAGACTTTTCCCTATTTTTTCAAGCATTCGCTTCGGCCTCCTCTTCAATTTTCTGAACAAGATTTTTTATGTCAGATACTTTCCAACCAACTATATTTCCAGTGATTTTTATTCCTTTGGGGAACCGTCCCTCTCTAATTCCGTCGTACCATGTTGTTCGTGAAACCGGTATGACTTGAAGAACTTGCGGGAGTCGCATAAAACCGAAATCCGGGATGTTCATGATGTCGTAACCTCCTTTGCGACCATTTGACCTGTTTGACGTTCATAAATGCTGTACATGTTACTTTGGGACGTCCTCAAGGTGTTCTTGAAGATGAGATGGACGGCGAGGAGACAACCTGTTAGCCTCTATTCTTCCCAGCACATATTCCTTCTCTCCTATCGCCAATAGCACCCAACCTTGAGACAACAAAGAATTCACTTCGTCATGGTCATTCGTAGTTCTTATCTTGTTTACTCCGTACAGTATCGACATAACACACCTCCTGAGCTCTCTCTATTCGACTATCAAGGTCCCTGCTCGCTTTGTTTTTATTCCTGAAAGAGCCTCTATATACTTATTGAGTTTCCGAAGCGCATAAACAAACAGAAATCCTTTTTCAGTGTTCGCTTCCCCGTTATCCATAAGGTCTTGGAATATCACTGTTACTTCTTCCGGCGTATCGCAAGTTTCATGCAATATTTGAACTGCCTGTATAGCCTCCGCAAGAATGTTTATTAGATGGAAGCCGCTGAGCTCTCTTTCCTGCGGAGGGGTGTAGGGTTTATCAGTTCGTCAATTGTGCAACTAAATAAATCTGCCAGTTTTTTAAGGTTCTTAATTCCTGGATCTACCTCATGTGCAGGATTATCGGATTCCCATCTATAAATCGTGTTTTCTGTAACACCCATAGCTGCAGCAAGCTGAATCTGCGTCATTTTTTTTCTTTTTCTTTGAACGGAGATTCCTTTCAAAGGATCGCCCCCTTTCCTTAATTTTCTTCATACCCTTAACTTAGTGTAGATATTACACTTAACATAATTATTAATCAATAGGACAAAAGCCCTATATCTACAATATGTTAAGGCTTTTATTCCTCTGGTATGAACTTTAATCAGATTGATGTTTGCCTTAATTGTGTGTAGAGTAATATGGGTGATTAAAATGTCGTTAGGGAAAAGATTAAAGGCTCTGAGGAAGGTAAGAGGGTTTAAACAAAGAGATTTAGCAAAAGTTCTCGGTATATCCGAGAATACTATGTATCGTTGGGAAGCCGATATGAACGCCCCCTCTGATGAAGATAAAAAACGCTTAGCCTCTATTCTTGGGACATCCATAGCCTACCTTATGGGAGAGACAGAAGAGCCAGCCGCCTCTAAAGAAGCAACTGTTCGAAAAGATTCTATTAGGCATTTTGATCAATGGATTGAAATACCTGTTCTTGATCCAACAGCTATTGCATGTGCCGGACGAGGTAATGGGGGCATGATTGAGATTTATGCTAGCGCTGAAAAAACGATACTTCTACCCATTGATGTCGTAGGAAATATCTCTATAGATGCTGATAAAAAGCCGTTTGCCGTTTTGGTTGAAGGAGATAGTATGGAAGGCGCCGGAATCCCTGACAGAAGCACAGTCGTTGTGAATCCCGCAGAAGAAGTATATGACGGTGATGTTGCCTTAGTTTGTTTTGGCTTGCAAAAAGAATGGGCAATAAAATGGGTATATTTCGACACAAAAGATGGTTCTGTTGAAATCCGTTCTGCTGCCCCCCAATACAAGCCCAGAAGCTTTACTAAAGAAGAAATAAACATGGGACTTTTTTATATCGTCGGGAAAGTGACACTTCTAACGGCGGTTCCAAGGAAAGGAATTTGATCTTTATCTAAAATACACGTTTTACTACTTAAGGAGTGACCAGCATGAAATGTGAAAGGTGCGGCGCTGAATATAGTGGGGATATTTGTCTCCATTGTCTTTGGCGAATGCACTGGGGAGATAAAATACATGACGAGCCACCCCAACAAAGGCGTATGGAGCGAGCTCAACTTATCGCTAAGGTAGATAATCTAGATGCGGTAAAAGGTTCTTGCACAATTAAAGGAAGTAGCTCTACTCCATATATCACTACTCTTACATCCTGCACTTGCACAGACTTTAAACGAGCCTTCAAACGTAAACACACTATCCCTTGTAAACATATTTATTGTCTTGCCCATGAGCTCGGAATTATAGATCTCGGTAAAATTTCCAACGTTGTTATAACTTTCAATGAAGATAAAAAGCACAAAATTGACTCCCTTCAAGAAGATTCCCAAAAAGAACTTTACGCACTTTTGACGCGTTGGATATATGGTCTAGACACTGGCTCATGGATTTATTGCCGTGATGAATCTAGTCATAGAGAGTTGCTTTCTAAAGAAATCTTACAAGAAGTGGATTCACCAGAAAGACTTCTTGTCTTAGTCCACATCAGAGATTTACGCCAAGTCTTAAAAGAAAATAATTTAAAATGTCCACGAACAAAGAAAGAAACAATCAAACTTGTCTATTCACTTTGTCCAGAATCTGTTGATGAACTTAAAAAAGACTACTGCATAGTGAAATTCAAAGAAGAGGCTCGTGGCATCCGAGGTAAAGTACGAACCCATTTGAAAAAGAATTTGTTTCAAGATGATTTCGACTGTACATCAGATGATGCGCTCTATTGGGGAAGTTATATTTACGAACTTTCAGACTAGGTAGGTGGGAATATTCAAAATGAACATAGACACTCTTTCACCCGATGCAAGAACGATGCTTGCTTTTATTTTGCACATCGACATTATCGGACATCAACATGCAGAAGAGATAAACAAAAAACTGCAAAAAGAAGACCCTTCGAAATACAAAAAGCTCATGAAAAAACTCGACTGGCAAACATGGGAGTTGCCAAATAAAGGTATTGAAGAACTACTTGATAAGAATTTTATTTCTTTTGATAAAAAATATAACAGGGGGACAAAAATAAAGTTCCGCTTGAGCAATAGTCTACAAAGAGCAAAAAACGAGCTCTACACCACTTTAAAAAGCGAATTAAAACATGGCATTAACATGTGCCAAGAAACAACGCTGGGTTCCTTGTCAACACTTAAGACATTGCTTAAGGCGTCAAGCACAAATGATAACGATATTCGCTCAGGAAGGATCTTGCAAACTATCAGATGCAAATATTGTTCAGACTGGTATATGCATGTTCCCGACTGTTTTAATGCCGCTTTAGATATACAGCTGATGGAGCGCAACAAAAACACCGTCTCCTTTCTTGCCTGGACCCAAGGCTCTAACTTTGGCTTTGCCAAGGGAGACATTATTTATAAAAACTCTTATGCGGGCTCAAGTGTCTCTCCTTTGATTCAAATCGATGCTGCGTCCCCTGCAAGTATTCAAGATGGGAAACGTTTCCCAGGACATGTAAAGTTTTCATGGCATTTTACAGAAAACAACACATCTCACAGCATGACTCAAGACGAGTTCGTCCACTTCTTGATCAATGGCCCCCAAAAGAAGTTACAAAAACCACTGAAATCCAGGAGAGATTTCACTGATAAGTTGTTACGTAAAGAATGTCAGCTAACGCTTTTTTCTTAAAACTTATATTTGGAAATATGCAGGGAGGAGGTTATTTAAATACTCAACTTTGTAGCTATAGATTTTGAAACAGCGAATGAGAAAAGATGCAGCCCATGTGCTCTTGGAATAGCTATTGTTGAAAATGGCGAAATTACAGAAACAAAATCGTGGCTCATAAAGCCACCTAAAGATTACTATTACTTCAATCCTTTCAACGTTAGAATTCATGGTATTCAAAAACGCAATGTAAAAAACAAGCCTGAATTCAACCAAATATGGGAAGAAGTTAAGCCTCTACTTACAAACGCTACCGTCGTTGCGCATAACGCCTCTTTCGACATTAGCGTTATTCGAAACACCCTTCCCCTTTACAGTTTAGATATTCCAGATTGTGACATTGTTTGCTCTGTCGCTGTTTCCAAAGGAGCATGGCCTTTTTTGTCTTCATTCTCCCTGCCTGTAGTAGCAGGTCATCTAGGATTGCCTCTTATACATCACGACGCGGAAGAAGATGCAAAGTGTTCAGCTGAAATCATTTTGGCAGCGTGCAGGGAGCATAATGTTAACGATTTAAAAAAACTAAAAAAAGAGCTGAGATTCCGCATCGGAGGAATCTGTAACGGGGAGTACACACCTTCAGGAATTCATTTTCCTGCAAGAGCAAAACCGCGACATCCTTCTCCCGAAGAATGTGGCAAAGATCCTTTTCACCCTTTTTACGAGAAAAAGATTACTTTTACAGGAACATTGGTATCTATGACTAGAGAGGAAGCTTTTTGCCTGGTTGAAAAAGCCGGTGGGACCCCTCAACAAGGCGTTACGATGCAAACGAATTATCTTGTGATGGGCATTCAGGATTATTCCCTATTCACTGATGGGGAAAGAAGTGCCAAGACGAAGAAAGCAGAAGACCTGAGAGCGAAAGGTTTTCCAATAGAGATAATGTCTGAGGCTGATTTTTTGAAAATAATTTAGGGGATTTAAGCAATAGAGCCATTTGGCGAATGAAAAAGATGGGGGGCAATAATATGATTTGGTGGGAAAAAACGGTTGAATATAAATTTTTTTTACATATGTTGGAACGCGGGCTTATAAGCATATTCCCTCTTGATGGCAATCCAGAAGAAGCTGGAGATGCCATCCTCAATTTTGAAGGGAATTTTTTACTTATAGAATTTAAAAGGACTAAAAAAGACATCGATTCTGAGAACAAAAAATTTAAGGGAGAAGACGTTTATTTTGAAAATGGAGAGTTACTTCCTCAATTAGGAAATAAAGGGGAAAGCTTTTTTTCAAAGCATAGTGAAGAAGCAAAAGCACATTTTTTTATTTATGGGGAATTTTGTCATGATAGAGCTATCATATGTGCTCAAAATTACTGGTATCCGAAAATTGAGCTAGACACTCCTATTACCATTGGAGAGTGGCATAGACAAAAGGCTATTCAATCTCATGCAGAAGATCTTTCTGGTTCTCTAGAGCTTGCTTTTTCAACGTTCTTTCTTAATCGAACGAACCGTTCAGGTATCATTAAGGGCGGTGTTATTGGAGGGAAAAATCAATCTGGAGAATGGAAACTAAGCGCTCGTTTTTCAAAAAGTAATCTCATTAATCGCATTCAAAGAATTGCAAATCGAAGAGATCAAATAACCCTTTCCCGCATGGATGCGGTAGAGTTCCTTAAAGTATTTCAACATAAGAAGGATTCTGAGCCTTATTTTTTCTATCTAGACCCCCCATATTATGAAAAAGGTGCCGGACTTTACGACAATTTTTATCAGCCAGAGGATCACTCAATCTTAGCCAATTATATACAGAAACTAGAATACCCGTGGATTATATCCTATGATAACGTTCCTGAAGTTCGTAAGCTTTATAGCGACTATCGAGCAATTACATATTCCCTTAACTATACAGCGCAGACAAAAGAAGTAGGCCATGAATTTATGGCTTTTTCTAATGGGCTTACTCTACCTAATGACATTCGTCAAAAAAAATCTTCCTTTGGCTGCATGCGGGATGTCATAGCAGTGAATTGGAATTAACGTTTATTTCAACTCCTCCAGCCAATTCCCCCACCACTGCATCATTTCTCGTCTCTCCGGAAGATACTCCGCATAGTTATAGGCAGCACGAACAGAGTTACCTTCAACGTGAGCAAGTTGACGCTCAATCACGTCAGGAGCCCATCCATGTTCATTCAACACCGTGCTTGCCATGCTCCTGAATCCATGCGGAGTCATCTCTTCTTTCGTGTACCCGAGCCGCCTGATTGCGGCAAGAAGAGTATTCTCGCTCATAGGTCTGTCTTTTGTTCGAGTTGACGGGAATAAATACCTACTATTTGCTGAAATAGTTTTCAATGTTTTAAGAACGCCCAGTGCTTGAGAAGAAAGAGGTACGATATGTAGCCGCCGCATTTTCATCTTCTCAGCGGGAATGCGCCACTCTTTTTTATCTATGTTAATCTCTGACCATTCAGCCTTCCGCAGTTCTCCAGGTCGAACAAACGTGTAGGCTAAAAAAAACAAGGCATTTTTCACCTGCAAGGTATTCATGCTATCTATTGATCGCATAAGCCCGGCGATATCTTCCTTGTTCGTTAAACTTGCATGGTGCACAACAACCTTAGGCGTTAGAGCTCCTTTTAAGGTCGCTGTAGGGTCCCCAGTGCATCTTCCTGTGGTAACACCATATCTGAACACCTGTCCGCATATTTGACGTACCCTGTGAGCTGTTTCGACCTTGCCTTGGGCTTCTATTTGACGTAGTACTTGCAGAATTTCAATAGGTGTTATTTCGGGTATGGGCCTAGTACCAAGAGCAGGAAAAAGATATCTTTTTAATCGAGAGGCTACTGTTTCTATGTGCCCAGGGCTTCTTACACCTTCTATTTTTTTCTTAAACCACTCTGTTGCAACGTCCTGAAAAGATCGTGTTCTATCGTTTGATAGTGGTTGGCCAGTTCGAGCGATAGCCATTTTTGCCTGATCTCGAAGATCTCTAGCTTCTTTTAGTGTTATTGCGGGATATTGCCCTAAAGATTGTTTATATTCTTTTTTGTCAACCCAATACCTTAACCGCCAGTATTTTTTACCGCTCGTCATGATCTCCAAATACAGACCATCGCTGTCAGAAAGCATATATCTTCTCTCTCTCGGCTTTGCCTTGCGTATCGCAGTATCAGTCAGCATTGACAGTCTCTCCTTATGTGTACGGTCAGAGATTTTGTTGTGTCCGGCTCTGTGTCCGGTTTATCTCCGGTACCCCCCGATTTTAGCCGTAAGGTGTCGGACTGTCAAAATAGAAAAAACCCGCTTATCAAGCGGGTTTTCGTACTTCTTCGTAATTGCTTGTTTTATTAAATGGCGGAGAGAGAGGGATTCGAACCCTCGGGGGCGGCAAAGCCCCACTCACTTAGCAGGCGAGCGCCTTCGACCACTCGGCCATCTCTCCTTAGACTGCGGGAACTATTCTATTAAGGGAACCTAGTTCTGTCAAGCTTTTTCAAACTTTTATTTCTTGTTATGTAGTCTTCCTATTAGTCTTTTTTCTCTTCTTTCTGCTCATCTGCGACTGGCTGAGTTGTGTTTTCCGCTTCTTGTGTTTCTTCTACTGGTTTTGGGAAAATAGATTCATCCAAAATAACAACTTTCGCATTTTCTTTAAGTTCGCTGACAAATTTCATCTGGGCTTCTTCGTTCTTTTGATTCGTCAGCAGAGCTTTGATATCGTTGCTGACTTCATCAAAGGAAACAGTGCTCGCTTCAAGAACCTCTTTATTGAGAACGACCATTATGTCGTTGCTCGTAATCTCGATGGGAGGAGCTACCTGGCCAACAGAAAGGTCTTTCAGCGTTTCGAATTTATCCTGCATGCCTGACTCAGGAACAAAGACTGGAGCTTCATAGCCAATGCTTTCTTTCTTGTCTTCTGAAGTTACCTCTTCCAGCAGGGCATCCCACTTGGAGCCGTCTTTTTTTAGCTCTTCGTAGATTTTGTCTGCCGCTTCTTTATTGCTGAAACGGGCATAAACAACCTTTCGCCCTGCCGGCCGGCTAAAGAAAGCATCCTTGCCTTTGTCGTAGAATTCCTGAACTTCTTCAGGGGTCACCACAACTGTGCTCGCAGCCTGCTCAACAACCTTCTGTTGAGAAAGCTGGGTGCCTATATTGGCTCTCAAGGCATCCATCTTGATGTCATTGTCGGAGAGATGCTTCTGAAAGGCCTCTATCGTAGGGAACTGGGAACTTATCTGTTTGATAACATCGTCAATTTCCTGATCAGAAGCTTTAACTCCCCTGCTTTGAACAGCTTTGGCCAGCTCTGTTTCTATGATCATGCCGTCAAGAACAGCCTGACGGATCGCCATCAAATCATTGGATGAAACGTCTTTTACATTGTTTCTCTCTACATAGTTCATTACGTTTGCTTCTAAGGTTGAACGCATAACTTTTTTGCCGTCTATCTCAGCAACTGCGTAATCTTGTACCCCTTCTCCCTTTGGAGCTCGCTGCCGCCCGCTGAAGCCATACATCCCAAAAATTGAGAGCACAAAAATAACGACAAAACCAAACATGATCCAACGCATATTTTCCCTTAATGAACGCATTAACAAAGCACATCTGCCTCCCTTGACATAAACCAATGCTAACGGCGTATTCTAACATATATTCGACTAATAAGGCTACGTAAAAACCTAGACTTCTGCCAGAGAATGCCCCCAGGTTGCTTCTACTTTAAGGGGTACGGATAGCGTGGCCGCTGATTCCATAATGTCTGTCAAATCTTTTACGACAGCTTCTTTTTCTTCTGCTGCACACTCACAAACGAGAGAGTCGTGAATTTGCAAAACAAGATGAACATTCTGCCGTTTCTCAAAATGCTTATAAAATTTGATCATGGCCATTCTGGCAATATCAGCAGCTGTTCCCTGAATAGGGGTGTTTACTGCGATACGTTTCAAGGCTCCTCGATCCCGCGGGTTCACAGAAACTTCATCCAGCGGACGAATTCTGCCGAAGTCTGTAACAGCATAACCACGTTTCCTGGCGTCCTGATAGCTTTTTTCAATATAATCCCGAACCTTCGGGAGGGCCCTAAAGTACCTGTTAATAATATCTCCTGCCTCTTGCTGTCCGATGCCTAGGCGGCTTGCCAGGCCAAAAGAACTCATGCCATAAAGAAGGCCGAAGTTTACAACTTTCGCGAAACGACGAAGTTCCGGCGTTACCATCTGGGGATTTACATTAAAGATCCAGGATGCTGTTTCTGTATGGATATCACGCCGTGCTTCAAAGGCTTCTTTTAAACGTTTCTCATCACAGAGATGGGCTAAAACTCGAAGTTCTACCTGAGAATAGTCTGCGGCTACAAATATGTTTCCGTCCTTATGAGGGACGAGCCCCTCTTTAAGACGGGTGGACCATTGTCCAAAGGCTGGCAGGTTCTGCAGGTTGGGGTCTCGGCTGCTCAGGCGTCCTGTTCCGGTAGAAGTGGATTCGAAAGTACCGTGGATCAGGTCTGTATTTTCATCAGCGGCACTCACAAGGGGATGAACAAAGCCAGATCGCATTTTAGAAAGCTCGCGGTGTTCAAGTATAAGTTCCGGCACTTCTTTCTCAGGGAGCCCCATTTTAACAAGTTCTTCAAGAACGGTAACGTCGGTGGAGTACCCTGTTTTTGTTTCTTTTATAGGCGGCATGTTCAATTTTTCAAAAAGAAGCCAGGCCACCTGTTTCGGCGAGTTGAGATTTATCCGTTCTCCGCCCTTTTCTGCTATGGTATCTTCTATTTCAACAATTCTTATTTCAAGGTCTGAATCCAGATCATTGAAGGATTCTCTATTAAGGCCTATCCCCCACGTTTCCATACGCCATAACACTGGAATAAGTGGGAGCTCAACATCTCGCATGAGCTTATCCAGGCCTTGATACTGAGCGATATTGCTGCTTAAGTCATTTTTTACTCTCCAGAGCTGCCCTGCGATTTCCACTGGATCCGCTATGCTTTCTGCGGCCCAGCTTTCTGGACCGTGGGATTTTGCATCGGGGTGCAGTAAATAGTGGGCGATTTGGGCATCCCACACACGGTCACTTAAAGGAGCGTCTTCTTTAAAAAAACCCTGCATCATTTTATAATCAGAAGTTATGACATTACCTGTCTTTAGCCACTCAAGAAGGGAAGCTGGTGCGGCATGAGCATTTACGACGCCATGCCAGTAGCTTCCGCTCTGGGCCCGCAGGGCAATACGGGCCTTTTCCAGCTTCATGGGGTAAAAACCCTCAGGAAGACAGTAAAAGGCCAATTCTTTTTCATGCAGGATTTCCGCCAGGTTGCCCTCCACTGCTTCGCCTATTTCAAGCTGAACCTCTTCCTTTGTTGTTTCGTATTCCCCCGATTTTCTAACCCGATCCAGAATCTTGTGCAGGCCCAGACGCCGGCAGAGCTCTTCAAAGGATTCAAAGTTCACTTCTGTCTGCGTGAACTCTTCCACTGTTAAGGGGAGATCGCACTTTAAACGTATCAGCTCGCGACTTTTAAACGCCGTTTCCTTCGCTTCTATAAACTTTTTTTGCAGCCCTGGCTTTAGTTCATCAAGGTGGTCATAAATATCTTCGAGTGATACGTATTGTGAGAGTAGTTTTTTTGCTGTTTTTTCTCCCACTCCCGGAACTCCCGGTATATTATCCACTGCGTCACCTAGAAGGGCTAAGTAGTCTGGCATGACAGAGGGAGGGAACCCCCATTCCTCTTCAAAGGAAGCCTCATTGTATTCCGTAAAAGTCGAGACCCCTTTTATGGGGCGGATGATTCGAACTCCGGGCTGAAGCACCTGAAGAATATCCTTATCTGAAGTAAGAGCGATAACCTTTACACCAAGCCTTGCGGCGCCGCACACCGCCGAGGCGATGACATCGTCAGCCTCTACCCCTTCTTTCACCACTACTTTAATGCCCATAGCCCGTACCACTTGCTGCAGCAAGGGAACTTGCACCTTGTACTCTTCAGGTGTAGGGCGACGTCCCATTTTATATTCCGGGTAGATCTCGTGCCTGAACGTAGCTCCTGGAGCGTCGAAAACAACGGCTGTCATGTCAGGGTGGCAGTCATCTATAGTTTTGAACATCATGTTGATAAAGCCAAGGATCGCGTTTGTTGGCGTTCCATCTGGCGCCGTCAGTTCAGGCAATGCATAAAAGGCACGAAAGGCAAGGGCATGGCCGTCTACAAGAAGTACCGTTTTATCTTTCAGGGTATTCAACTCCTTTTTATTGCTTCTAACAACTGTGGTATTACCTGCTTTTTTCTCGAAATGACCTTGGGCAAATAAAAGCTTCCGCCGCTTATTGGCACTCCGAATGCGCTGGAAAGAAATTCTTCATGGTTTCCTACGTACAAAATTTCTGAACCTTCATTAATAATATCAGTAAGCATAAGAAGAAGCATATCATAGCTTCCCTGGAATTTTCGCTGTTTCATAAAATCGAGAAGGGCTTTTCTATGAAAAGAACGCTCCGTATTATAGAAAAACACCTGACTGATGCCGACCTTAAAATCAGCAACATCAAAAATTTTAAAATCTGTAAAGAATATCTCTTCTGCAGATTTCCCCTCAAGAGAGGTCCCCGCCTCAAACATGGAGCGGGAGAATGTCTCGATATCCATACCTGCAATTGTTGCAAGCTCCTGGGCGGCTTCTCTATCCTGAGTGCTGCTAGTGGGCGATTTGAACATAAGAGTATCAGAGATGATGGCCGCACACATAAGCCCGGCAATTGACGATGGCGGCTTTATCCCGTTGTCTCTGTAAAAGCCATATACAATAGTCGCAGTACATCCTACAGGGCGATTTATAAAAACAATAGGATATAGCGTTTCTATACTCCCTATTCTATGGTGGTCAATAACTTCAAGTATTTGAGCCTGCTCCAGACCTTCTGCAGATTGTGACTCTTCGTTATGGTCAACCAATATTACCTTTTTCCCGGTAATGTTGAGAAGGTTCCGGCGTGATAACATTCCTACAGGAATTTTATTGTCGAGTATTGGGAACTGACGATATTTATGTTTAAGCATAATCTCTTTTGCGTCATCAACCTCTTCTTGAAGACTGAAGGTAATGAGTGATTGAGATTTTGCTACATACTGAACTGGTATGCTTTGCCCAATACGCTTAACTGTTGTGAAAGTATGGTATGGCACTGTGATAAGGTTGACCTTTTTCTCTTTAGCCAGATTTAAAACTTGATCTGAAACCTTTGAGCCCCCTGTTATTATAAGAGTGTGGACTTCTTTCTTCAAAACTGAGATCTGCACATCTTCTCGATCGTCTACGATGATGAGTGTTTTCTCATCAAGTCGTCTTTCCAAAGTCGCCAACTCCATTGCAGCCACAAGAATGTTGCCGCTGAAGGTTTTTTTGTAAGAACACAAAATCTGGCCGTCGAGGGTGCGCTCTATGTTTTCAAGGGGAATAGCCACTCTTGAAAGGTCTTCTGATATTTCAAGGCTTGCTCTTGCTATGTCTCCTACTGTCACAAGTCCAATGAAAAAGCCTTCTTCATCCACTACATTGACCGTATTTGTAATGTTTTTACCCATAATGTTCCAAACATCGGATAGGGGCGTTTCTTTTTTAACTGAAACAGGCTCATCGAAAGCTATGTCAGAGAGCTGTGTGTAAAGGTTTTCGATCAGCTCAGGAACCGGTTCCTTGAAATAATCAAAGACAAACCCTGTTTCATTGTTTACAGGGCCAAGTCTAACCGGAAAGTAGTTGTTTTGGGGGGAAATGATCCTCTTAAAGTAGCTGTAGGCTATGGCAGAACAGATAGAGTCAGTATCAGGATTTTTATGCCCCATAACATAAATAGTATTCATTTCGAACCTCCTCCCATGGAGGAATAATTTGCTCTTATATTATATTATTGAAAGAAGTTTGGGAGAAATATATTAAGAACATGTATAATAGCTGCGTTGATGAAATTTGATGTGAGGAGGCAATTTAGAAATGAACAAGGAAGCACGTGTCCGTTTTGCCCCAAGCCCCACAGGCGCCTTGCATATAGGTGGAGGGCATACGGCGTTGTTCAACTGGCTTTGGGCCAGGCATACAGGTGGAAAGTTCATTCTTCGCATAGAAGATACCGACCGCGAACGTTCTACGAAGGAATATGAAGAGACCATTATGGCTGGGATGACATGGATGGGTCTGGACTGGGACGAAGGCCCTGATATAGGAGGCCCTTACGGTCCTTATCGCCAGTCAGAACGGCTGGAAATCTACCATAAATACGCACAGCAGCTTCTTGATGAGGGCAAAGCCTACACTGAGGGCCCTGCGATAATCTACAAGGTACCAGAAGGGATATCCCTTGCTTTTGACGATATTGTTTACGGCCGAATCGAAGTTAGAAGCGAAACACTGAAAGATATTGTCATGATCAAAAGCGACGGCATGCCTACTTACAACTACGCTGTGGTCATCGATGATTACACCATGGGCATTAATTACGTCATACGAGGGGAGGACCATATTTCAAACACCCCCAAACAGCTGCTCATTTATAAGGCGCTGGGGTGGGAAGAACCCCAATTTGCCCACCTCCCCATGATTCTTGGAAAAGATAAGAAAAAACTTTCTAAACGTCATGGCGCTACAAGCGTATATGAGTATCGCGATCTGGGATATATGCCAGATTCTGTGTTCAACTTCCTCGCAATCCTGGGCTGGTCTCCTGGAGATGACAGGGAAGTCTTTTCCAGAGAAGAGGCCATTAAGCTTTTTGATCTTAAAAGGGTCACAAAGCGTGCTGCTGTCTTCGACATGGACAAACTCAACTTTATCAATCAGGAGCATCTCAAGGAGCTTGACCCCATGGTTCGCCTGGAAATGGTGGAACCCTTCTGGAAAGAAGCGATGTTGCCTGTTGAAAAGCATTCAAGGGAATATCTTGCCCAGGCTCTCGAGCTTATGGGCGGACGTGGAAGAACAACCAAAGAGCTCGCCGAATACTCCGATTACTTTGTCTCTTTTGAGCCAGTGAAAAATAGATACGATGGAAGCGACGTGTCGGAGGAGGATAAGAAAGTTCTTCGCGCTTTTTTCGGGGATTTTCTAAAGATCGATTCATGGAAAGCAGGGGCCATGGAAAAATTTGCCCGTGACTGGTCTAATGAAAAAGACGTTAAGATGAAAAATCTTGCCATGCCGTTACGATGGGCTTTGACAGGCGTAAAAGTAAGTCCTGGGATTTTTGAAGTGGCGGAACATCTGGGTCGGGATGAAGTAAAAGAACGACTGGCCTATTATGGATTTGTAAACCCGTAAAATAACTTAGGGGGGCTTGAAGCCCCCCCTAAGTTATTTCTGGATATCTTATTTTTCTTCCGGTGCCGCTTTGGCTGCCTGAGCAGCAACTTCGACCTGATGGATCGCATCCTTCGGACAAAGTTCGGCACATTTGCCGCATCCCACACACTTTTCCTTGTCTATGACATGGGGCTTTTTCAATTCACCGCTAATTGCGTTGACGGGGCAGTTTCTAGCGCATTTTGTACATCCAATGCACTTTTCCTCGTCTACTTCATACTTCACTGCGCTTTCAACTACAATATCTTCTTCCTTTTTCTTTGTTGGGCCCGAATCGCGAACTATTTGAGCCTTCCGATCGTAAGAAGATATCAAATACTCCTTCGACATGGAGAGGCACTTCACCGGGCAAATTTCAGTGCATTGAGCGCAGAAGCAGCAACGATCTACGTGGATCTGTATTTTCTTTTCTTCCTCAAGAAACTCTATGGCATTCGCGGGACACACGCGAATACAGAGCTTGCACCCTATACAGCGTTCCTTGTCATAATCGAGCCGACCGCGAAAATAGCCCTGGGGCTCAATAGGCGGATTGAGTTTTATTTTTCCCTCCTCCGCTGCTTTCAGTGCGGCAGTAAGAGAGTCAGGCATAGAAGGCACCGGGAAGGGATTTGTAAAAACTTTGTCCACCCATTGGCGCAAAAGCTGTAACGACATTCTGTTAAGCATGGTCATCCCCCTCCCTTAAAGGATTACATCAATAGACAACAGAATCATGCCGGCCAAAGAAAGACCAGCAATTTTAACCCAGTAGAACTGGGAAGCCTGCCATATTTTCAGTCGCCCAAAGGCTGTTCTGATAAATGTAACGCCAAAGACCTGCACCGCAAAGACTTTGACCCAGAACCAGAGGAAGTCAACGACAAAAAGCAGCGGCCCTGTAAAGCTAAAGACCTTTCCAAGGGACCAAGGAAGGAACAAGGCCACTATGATCGCTGACATGGCCAGGGCTCTCAAGGCAAAAGTAATTTTAAATAACGCCAGATTTGTGCCCGAGTATTCTATAATGAGTCCCTCAAGAATCTCTGTCTTCGCTTCAGGAATGTCCATAAAGCCCTTTCCTGTTTCGCCAGGAACCACCATGAGCAAAGCAGCAAAAAGACATAGAAGACCAAGAAGTCCCATTTTGCCCACTATGCCCCAGAGAGGCATTCCCACAAAGGTTTCAAGGCTAAAGGGCTGTCCTGGAATGCCATGCTTGTAGGCTACCCAGGCCATTGTTGTGACAACTACTGCCAAGGGCAGCTCATAGCTCATCATGAGAATCATCTCACGCTGGGCGCCAACATTGGCAATGGGGTTTCCACTGGCAAATCCTCCTATGGCCATGGCGACACCGGCAAGACCGAGAAGATAGATAACAAGAATCAAATCGCCCTCAGTTCCAAGTATGGGCGGTAAAGAGCCGATAGGGATATAAAGAAATAGCAACAACATAGTTGCCGCGGCTACCCAAGGGGCTCCGTTAAATGCCCATTTCACTGCTCTTCTGGGAACGATATTTTCTTTTCCAAGCAATTTCAGAATGTCGTAAAAAGGCTGAAAAAGAGGCGGTCCCCACCGCCGCTGCATTCTGGCATGGATAACCCGGTCTGCCCCATCAAAGAGAATGGCCACAACTGATACGAGCAACATTAGGGCAATGCCTGCCACTAGTTTCATTACTACGTTGATAATCATGCCTTCTTCAGCCTCCTCGTCTTTTCTCTGCTCATTTCCAACAGCTGATTTTTCGAGTAGACCTGTCCGGCCTTTTCACTATTTCCAGTGATAAGGGTTCTTTCCATACAGGAGATACATGGATCAATGCTATTAATAATAAGAGGGGCATCGGCCAATTCGTTGTTGCGGAACATTATTGGCCATGAAACAGCGTTGGAATAGGTCGGGGCTCTCACTTTCCACCAATAGACGTTCTCCTGGCCGCCTTTCAGTCTTACTACGTGAGTATCATCTCCACGGGGAGCTTCAATAGAACTCCATCCTTCTCCATCAGCAGCCTTTAGAATATTCAGCACTTTCACAAGGCTTTTCTCAAAAACGATGTCTCCCTCTGGAAGTCCTTCGATAATCTTTTCAAGAATGTCAAGAGATTGGTAGAGCTCAAGAACCCGCACGAGGAAGCGGTCAAAAACGTCGCCATAGGCCTTTCCAAAATAATCCTGGGGTACCACAGGTTTTACATCAAGGTCGGCATAGGCTTCATAGGGTGAAGACCAGCGAAGGTCGCACCTCACCCCGCTAGCCCGGGCAGTGGGCCCAAGGGCGCAGTAGCGCATAGCCTCTTCGTATGTAAGAATTCCAACGTTGCGCATTCTGGCATGAGCCACTGGATCCTCTGTTACCACATCGTAAAATGCTCCCAGTTCGTCCCGATAAAACTGGACCATTTCTTTGATCACGCGGACTGTTTCCGGGGTAAGGTCCCATCGGACACCGCCGACAGTGCCAACACCATAATTTACGCGGTTCCCAGTATAGGACTCGAGGACATCCATAACCTTTTCACGAAGCACCATGCCAAGGTGAAATGCGGAGTCAAATCCAATGCTGTAACATGCCACTCCAGCCCACAGGGCATGAGAGTGGACTCGTTCAAGTTCAAGCACTAGGGCCCGAATATACTGGGCTCTGGGAGGAACTTGTATTTGAGCGGCATCTTCCACTGCCCTTAAAAAGGCAGTAATATGGCTGAAAGAACAAATTCCACAGATCCGCTCTGCAAGATAAATTATCTGAATAGGGTTTCGCTCACGTGCCATAAACTCTATTCCTCTGTGAATAGCACCTGGACGAACCCTTGCGTCTACTATTTTTTCTCCGTCAAGGTCGAGCCATGCTGTAATGGGTTCTTTCAACCCTACATGGACAGGACCTATCGGCACTTTGTATGTCTGAGTTTTTCCACTCGCCATAATCGTCCCCTCCTAAGAGAGTTCCCGAAGGTGTTCAGCATCAGGACCTGTTTCGTCTCTGCGCCACGGTTTAATCGACTCATCCCAGTCTTCGGGAAGAAAGACAAGAGCCTTGTTCTGAAGTCCTTCAAAATCTATTCCCAACATTTCACGCATTTCCCGTTCGCTATACTCTACTCCCGGAATGGTTTTGAAGAGAGAGGGCATGACGAGGTCAGATTTAGGAATTGCCACGCTCACTGTTACACCCAATCTTTTATCGCGACCCGCTACCCTGAAAAGACTGAAGTGATAATTCAATGACACAACATCACCATCGTCATTGCCTGAGAGTACGTGGAAATGAAGGAAATCGAACCCGAAAAGAAACTCCACCAACTCAAGAAACTTCTCTCTTGATGTGGTCAGCCATATTTGGTTGTAGATCACTGCCTGATCATTTCCGGCACGGTATTCTCTCACGTCTTTCACCACATTCTCACCAAAGGAATCTCGAAGAGATGAGAGAACGTTTTCAAGAGGAAGAGCGTTCTGTGCGTAGTTCATTGGAGTCTTCATTATTTATCAACACCTGCCTTAAGCAGTTCTTCCCGCTTTGATTCCAGCTTCAAGACAGCCTTCGCCACTCCTTCTATAATGGCTTCTGGGCGTGGAGGGCAGCCATGGACATATACATCCACTGGAATAATGTTATCGACTGGGCCCTCAAGGCTATAGGATTTATAGAAAACATCCCCAGATGCGCCACAGTTCCCAACAACAACTACAACCTTAGGATCCGGTATCTGGTTATAGATTCGCAGCAGCCGATCCTTCATATACTTCGTTACCGGGCCTGTAACCACTAACACATCAGCATGCCGGGGCGTTCCAACAAGTTTCATGCCAAAGCGCTCTATATCATAACGGGGGCTGATTGTAGCGACAATTTCGATGTCACATCCGTTACATGATCCGGAGTTACATGTCATAACCCAAAGGGATTTGGGCAACACTTCAAGATATTTTTCTAGCCTCATCTTTCAGCCTCCTAAACCACGAGGATCAGCGCAGCTATCACTGCGGCGGAAAGCACAAAATATCCCATATAGTCGCGCATATGGCCACTATGCATGGAGATCAAAACCTTGTAGTAAGGTTCCAGTGCTTTTCTAAATCCCCAGTAGGAAGAACTGGCCGGCACAGAAATTTCCGCCCCATCTTCAGGGACGACGTTACCAGACCAATAAATCTCATCCTGCTCTGTTCCTTCTTTATAGTCACGCCGCCCTACCGAACGAAGCCAGAGGGCAAAAAAGGAGGCGATAAAAAAGAAGATCAGCCAGGATATGACATCCCAATAACCAAATCCTGTGAAGACCTTATTCCACATTACAGCCCACCTCCCATAACTGCTTGTATAAACCCGCCCTGATCCACAAGAGCCTTAGCCGCTGGCTCCACTAAATGGGAAAGAGCCCATGTGGGGAAAAGGGAAAGACCAATAATTGCCACCGTCAAAACGGCCATACCCACAATCATGCTGGTGGGAACTTCTTTTACCGTTGCGTAGCAGGCTTTCTCCGGCCCCAGATAGGCAGTCTGAAAAACCTTTACGAAAGATGCCAAGGTAAGCACGGACGTTACAAGGGCAACCACTGCCAAGAACGGATGTACTGCGAAAACTGACTCGTAGATAAGTAGTTTCGATACAAAACCATTGAAAGGCGGAAGTCCTGAAATAGCCGCGGCCGCAATGGCAAACATAAATGTGGTATAAGGCATTTTCCGAGCCAAACCCCCGAGTTTGTTTAAATCCCTTGTTCCGGTGGCATAGTAAAGAGCTCCTGCGGTCAAGAAGAGCAGGGCCTTATACATGGTGTAGTTAAAGATATGGTAGATACCGCCTTTCATAGCAGTAAACCCATAATCGGCCATAGCCTGAGGGCTTCTCAGCGCCAACAGACCTACGCCAAGGGCCAAAAGCATGTACCCTACCTGGGAGATGGAGTGATATCCCATGAGACGTTTCACTTCGTGCTGAACTACAGCCATTGAAACGCCGAAGAACATGGAAGCAGTTCCAAGAATAACAATTACCCAGGGAATAAAAGAGCTGCCGAGAGTGGCGCCATACAAGCTGAAGCAAACTCTCATCAAGCCATAAAATGATGCCTGGCTTACTGCAACGAGAAGGCATGTGACTCCTGCCGGAGCTTCTGCATAGGCATCTGGCATCCACATATGCATGGGGAAGGTTCCGCACTTCATTGCCAGCGCTGCTACAAGGAATGCCAAGACGCTCTTTTCCACAACGCCAAGCTGAAGCATATGGGCCACTCCTGCCATGTTCAGGACATTGTAGCGTCCATAAAGCATGCCGATGGCTATAAGCACCATCATCGCTGCAAGCTGGGATACCAGCATATATTTTAAGCTTGCCTCAACGGCTTCGGGCCGATCTCTCCAGAAGGCGATAAGACCGAAGGATGCCGCTGAAGCTATTTCGAGAAATACAAAAAAGTTGAAAAGGTCTCCAGTAACCATAAGACCCAGCATTCCTGTTGTCAGAAGAAAATAGAGAGATGTAAAACGGCTCATACCCGAAAAGCGATCCATAAAATGGACTGAATAGAGTGCACCGGCAAAGGAAACGATACTGCCGGCCAACGCCATAAATGCGCTGAAGGCATCTATCTCAAGAATAATCCTTATGGGATAAGCCATACCAGAAGGAAGGGTGAGAGTAGTCTGTTCCCCTCCCATCACATAGACCATCACGCCGTTGGCCGTAACAGACTTCCAAATTAAAAATGCTAAAACCAACGTTAAAAACGAAAGACTGACCATCCAAACGTTTCGCAGCGTCTTTCCGCCTAATGAAAATAGAGGCGTTGCGAAGGCCCCAAGAAGAGGGATGGCCAATATTAATGCTGGAAGGTGTTCTTGCCAGTTCATCCTCGCAACCTCCGTATTTCGTCAATATTCAAAGTTCCATAATGGCGATAGATCAGCATCAAGAGCGAAAGCATGAGAGCTGTTGTCGCCAAAGCAATAACGATGGCCGTCAGAGTTAAAGCCTGGGGGGTGGGCAAAACCATGAATTTCTCCCCACCTGCAAGATATCTCACAGGAATTGAGCCGCCGGTTCTATAACCGAGCACAATGAGAAACATATTCGTTGCCGATTCAATAACGCTGATGCCAATGGCTATTTTAAACAGGTTCCTTTCTGTCAAAACGGCAACAAGCCCTATGAGGAACAGCACGCCAACTACAAAAAAAGGAGCATTACCGATCATGGCCGCTTTCCCCTCCTATCTCGTAGGTATCGAAGAGGCGTGTGCCTTTGAACATGTGAATAATGAGAAGGGATAATTCTCCAACCACCTCAAACCCCACCGCAAGGTTCATCAATGCTATAGTTCCTGAAGGATGGAAAATACCATGGCCCGACTTCGCTACTTCCGCTGCAGGAATAGAAATAAAGTTATAAAAGAAGGAAGTGGGCATTCCCATAAATCCCAAAACTATAAAGCTTAGAAGGCCAAAGCCTATCATTCCATTATAGATGCCCTCGTTAAGCCAGTTTTTGAGTCTTTTCCAACCATAGGCAACAAGCAGAAGAGCAATAAAAGTGGCCGCCACTGCTCCTCCCTGAAATCCTCCGCCGGGAGTCATAACTCCATGAATAATCACGTAGGATCCGAACACGACCATAAACCAGGCGAAAATATCGCAGCCCGTTCGAACAACTACTGATAGAGGCTTCATTTCTTTTTGCCCCCTTCCCTGAAAAGAGCTAAGACGGAAGTTGCCGCTGTGAAAAGGACAGCAGCTTCGCCAAGAGTATCAAACCCTCGAAAATCAAAAACAATGGATGTGACGGCATTTTCAGCAGAACGATCTGCCATTGCGTGTTCCAGAAAATAATTATCCATAGCTACCTGGCCCGGTTCACCAAAAGGATGAATGGTATCGAGGGCTCCCCAGACCAAACCGCTAAGAATAAGAGCCGCAATTACAAAGAGTGTTTTCTTCATCGCATGTCACCCCCGGTTTTAGTCCGAGCTTTTCCGCAACCTCTTAAGGCGATAAGATAGATGGCCGTGCTAAGCCCTGCACCTATGCCTGCCTCTGCTATGGCTACATCTGGGGCTCGCAAGAGGTAAAATTCAATAGCTAGTATCAAACTGAAAACACCAAGGGAAATAACCGACGACAAAAGGTCGCGAAACCAGATGGCAAAAAAAGCCGAAATAACGAGCAACGTGAGTATAGCTATATGGAAAACTTCACTCACTGACAACACCACCTTTACGCTCTTCTGCCTCAGCCAGACGGTCCACCACTGCCATCTTAGGTAAAATGCCGCTTCTATGGGCTGCTCGCGCTATGGCATGTGCCCCAGTCGCATTCGTAATAAGAAGCACCATAACAGCTATAAGAGCGTGAATAATGAGAACTGCAAAACGGCTCCCCCCACCTTGATACATGCGAAAGGCTGCATAAGCCACAACACCAAGCGACATAAAGATACTGCCAAATGTTGTACATTTCGTAGCCCCATGAAGCCTCGTATAGACATCTGGGAACCGATACAAAGAAATTGCACCGAGAGTATTGAAAATAAGCCCTATAATTACAAGAATACCAACGACATACTGCTCAGCCACGCTACATCCCTCCCTCTATAAAACGGGCAATGAACATGGTCCCTACAAAGGAAAGGGCTGCATAAACAATGGCTACATCGATCATGACCACAGAATCGTACACCGCTGACAACAAGACCATAATAGCCACCACCAGAGTATTTACTGTATCTAAAGCGACAGCTCTATCAGGTATTGTAGGTCCGGCGATGAGACGGCCAAAAATTATAACGGCCAATATACCCAAAACTGCAGCTCCCCACATCAATAGTTGAGTACTCAATCCGCTAACCTCCTTGCCCAACGTGCAAAAGAACCATACACCTGCTCCTCCTTAGGAGACACATCAAGAACATTGATCCAGTGGATATAATAGGCCCCGTCATCGTCTACATCCACTGTAAGTGTTCCTGGAGTTAACGTAATAGAATCTGCAAGGATCATCTTTGCCAGATCAGTTTTCAGGCCTGGCTCCAGTTTGACTATCCCTGGATTGATATGTCCCGTAACGACTCGCATTGCAACATCGAAGTTGGCTTTGATGAGTCCTATCGCAAAAGGTACACAGAGGTAATAGATAAAGGTAAGCCAATGAAGAGGATTCAAAATTTTGAAACTGAAAGATTTTGTGGGGTTCCATGAATGAAAGGCGAATGCAAGAACAGTAGCAAGAACAACTCCTATACCTACCTCAAACACAGGTATGCTGCCTCCAGACCAAACAAGCAGAAGATACATTGATAAGGATGCGACAAAAACAAACAATGTTTACACCCCCTCTACGTAAAGTATATTCAATTAGCATACATTATACTCCATTCAACTTTAAATTGTAAATGAAAGTTCCTTTCTTTCAAAAGTAAGAACCCTCTCTCTGACATGATTGGTTCTTTTTTTATATGTCTTATTCCCTTTAGTTCTTTAAATTAATTGATCTATTTAAACTATAGTTTATAATATCTATGGTGATAAGGTTTTTATGATATACTTTAAAGTCTTGTAGGAAAATATATATAGGAGTGTCGTCTATGCCCTGGTTAAATCGTTATAAAGTACTTATCGCTGATGGTGCCCTTGTCCTCATAGCATTATTCTGGGGCGTAGGATTTGTAGCTATGAAAGATGCCCTCGTTAGTTTTTCCCCTTTCTGGCTGCTGGCCCTTCGATTCACAGCCTCTTTCATTCTTATGGCCATCATCTTCAAAAAGCGTTTGCGAAAGCTTACGGCTGCCAACCTTAAAGCGGGTCTTTTAATAGGGGTTTTCCTCTTTCTCGGCTTCGCTACACAAACAATCGGGCTGACATTCACTTCTCCAGGTAAACAGGCTTTTATAACCGCAACCTATGTTGTAATCGTTCCATTTCTTTCGTGGGGACTGAAAAAAATCTTTCCCGGCTACCTCTCTTTCGTTGCATCCCTCATTTGCCTTGCAGGGATGGCCCTTCTCACTCTTCAAGGCAATGGTGATACACTCTCTACTTTTAACAAAGGTGACTTGCTGACTTTTGCCTGCGCTATTTTCTTCGCGTGTCATATTCTGGCAATCGAAATGTTTGCTTCCAAGATGGATCCGCTAGTGCTCGCTACTCTTCAGATTGGAACTACAGCGCTCCTGAGCATTGCCTGTGCCCTGTTATTTGAAGAATGGCCCGGTTCCATTGCATCAAGCGCATGGTGGAGTATCGCTTTCACAGTTCTCTTCTGTACTGTATTTGCCCTTTCCATTCAAAATGCAGCTCAAAAATTTACACCTTCAACCCATGCTGCGATCCTACTCAGCCTAGAATCTGTATTTGGAGCACTTTCTAGCGTTCTGCTACTTGGTGAAATTTTTACTATCCCTATGGTTTTGGGATGTTTATTAATCCTGATTGCCGTCTTACTCACTGAAATTGGTCCCACTTTATTGGGAAAACTGCAAATTATCAAGACTATTTTCTATCTTTAGAGGATATATCGCAAGATGCAACATCATCTGAAACAACATCTTCAGATACAACTTTTGCTTTCTTTTCCTCTGGCGGTAGTTCACCAAGTAATTTCACTCGATCTGCCGGGATGGTAAAGGTGAACCCTATTTTATCTCCCCTGACCTCAAGTTCGGCATCCGATATCTCGGCATCTATTCCCGGTATGAAGTCAAGGGTTCCCTGCATTGTCTCTTTGGCTTCCTCTTCAATGGATTCTTTGAGCTTCTGTCCTTCTTCCAGAATATCGTCAACTACGGGAAGGGAAACCATATTCTCCTTCGAAGCTTTCTTTGGCTTTATCTGAGCCTGTATTTCCCGCAATTCTTCTTCCCTTGATTTTTGCTTTGGAAGAACCTCGGGCTGTGATGGATGTTTTATATCCACCTTTAGGGGTGCCTGCTGCTTTTTCTGGGGGGAAACCGGAGTTCCTTCTCTTTTAACCGGAGTGGCTGCTATTCCAGAAGAAGGCTTCTGGTTTGAGGCAGGAGCAGTCATTTTTGTGGTGGGGGGCATGATAGGGAGGGTTTCAGAAAGATGAAGCTGTGGAGAGCCGTTTTCTGAAACTTTTAGATTTTCTCTCATGTTCAAATACAATAAACTTCCCGTCATGGCCCAAATAAAAGCAAGGACACAAGCCAAAAGAAAGGGAAATCTCTTCATCTCTCTAGTGCCTCCTCTTAGACTTGCCTTTCTCGCACCTTTCTTGTCTTTCTCTTAATTCTTTTTTTTCTGGCGGGACAAGACATTTTTCGCCCCACCCTATAAGATCTTCACGACCGGCAATCTTTAATGCTTCTCGCACAAGACGATGGTTAGAAGGGTTACGATATTGCAACAACGCCCTTTGCAATTTTCTTTCATGGCTGCTTTTAGGTACATATACCGTTTCCCTTGTTAACGGGTTGATTTCTGTGTAATACATGCAGGTGGCCAGGCTTCCGGGGGTTGGGATAAAATCCTGAACCTGTTCAGGCATGAAGTTAAGATCTCGCACAAATTCTGCCAGTTCTATTGCTTCTTTCAAACCAGCCCCGGGATGGCTGGAAATAAAATATGGCACAAGATACTGTTTTTTCCCCAGTTTCTTATTCATATTCTCATATTCCTTCATAAACTGTTCATATACATTTTTTCCTGATTTGCCCATTAATGTGAGCACATTCTCTGAAACATGCTCCGGAGCCACTTTTAACTGGCCACTTACGTGATACCTGCAAAGCTCCTCGAGAAAGCGTCTACTGCTCTTTTTATCCGCTAGAAGGTAATCGAAGCGAATTCCAGATCTTATAAAGACCTTTTTGACACCTGGTAACGCTCTAAGCTTGTGCAATAGCTCTAAGTAGCCTTCATGATCTACACGTAAGTTCCCGCATGGAACAGGGCCAATGCACTGTTTGTTCTTACATGTTCCTCGCAGGAGCTGCTCATCGCACGACGGTCGGTTAAAATTCGCAGTGGGCCCCCCGACATCGTGAATATATCCCTTAAAACCAGGGAGCTTCGTCAGGAGGATGGCCTCGTCCATGACGGATTCTTCTGAACGGCTCTGAATTATTCGGCCCTGATGAGACGTTATGGCGCAAAAAGCACAGCTTCCAAAACATCCTCGGTGAGTAGTGAGGCTGAACTCCACTTCCTTGAGAGCAGGCACCCCTCCTTCCTTTTCATACATGGGATGCCATGTGCGTGTGTAGGGAAGCTGATAAACAGCATCAAGCTCTGATGTGCTCAAAGGTGCAGCCGGTGGGTTCTGGACAACGTAGAAATTATCATGACGCTGTACTACCGTTTTCCCTCTCACTGGATCCTGTTCAAGATACTGAATGCGAAAAGCTTCAGCAAAGGCCGCCTTATCACTCACAACAGATTCGAAAGAAGGACATTCTTCATAATCCCAAAGTCTTTCAATACTCTGGTTTTTATAGCAAGTTCCATGTATATCCCGTATTTCTGAAACCGGTATCCCCTTTTTCAATAGCTCTGCGATCTGGCTGATCTGCTTCTCTCCCATTCCATACACCAGCAAATCAGCCTGGCTATCAATAAGGATGG
Organism: Aminobacterium sp. UBA4987; assembly: GCF_002396985.1. Taxonomy (NCBI): domain Bacteria; kingdom Thermotogati; phylum Synergistota; class Synergistia; order Synergistales; family Aminobacteriaceae; genus Aminobacterium; species Aminobacterium sp. UBA4987. Next base: position 369,254 of record NZ_DGZF01000009.1, on the reverse strand, counting down.
AACGACGAACAGCATCTGACCAGTAATCATAGTGGGCAAACCGGCGCAAACTCGCTTCTATCCCGCCGATTATAAGAGGAATGTTCCCCCAAAGTTCACGAATACGATTGCAGTAGGCTATAGTCGCCCGGTCTGGGCGCTGCCCAGCCTTTCCTCCAGGGGAATAACTGTCCGTGCTTCTGCTTTTTTTAGAGGCTGTCAGTTTGTTCAGCATTGAGTCAAGGTTGCCAGCTGAAACAAGTACTCCCAATTGAGGGCGTCCCAACCTGGCGAAGTTCTTCGTGTCACGCCAATCTGGCTGCGGTATAATACCCACCTTAAAGCCTGCATTTTCAAGGATGCGCGTTATAATGGCATGGCCGAAACTAGGATGATCAACATAGGCATCAGCACTTATGAAAAGGAAATCAAGGATGTCCCAGTCTCTTTGCTCCATATCTTTTTGCGATACTGGTAAAAAGGAATACGTCAAAAAAACCTCTCCTCAAAAAATATTTGGAATAGGATATTATAATCACTCATCGTCCTTTTTGGGTAGTTTCTCAAGAATCGCCCGCTCAATGTTTTGTATTTCCAAACGCTCTTCTTCGTCGAGAGCCGTCATTACCTCTTTTCTAAATGCCATTGCCAGGGCAGTCCGCGGCCTTTCCCGTTCACTTCTAGGCACATCTTCCCCCCCTGGAATCTCTCCCCACGATATTTTTTTCCTGTTAAAGTAAAGATCGAGGTCGACAAACCGCTCTCCTGTTTCTGTATATTCAAGCCCCATGAGGGCTCTTTTTACCATTCCTGAGTCAAGGAAGGTCAATATGCGTATGCAATAGACCGGTACAGGCATGAGAATGTGTGCATAATCTTTGCCCCATCCCTCTCCGATGGTAATGCTGATCTCCAGTCCTTCCAAAGTCAGCCTTAGTCGTCGAGAGTGAAGCCAGTACTGCTTGTTTGCATCATAAACACGAATTTCCATTACGTTCCAATCGCGGCTGCCCAGACCAGCATTGAAATAGTGGAGAGCTCTGTTGTTCAGTCGTTTAAAGAGCTCTTCAAAGGGCATGTCTATAAAAAGAGCTTCTTCAAAAAGATCGCCCTCTTTAAATGCCAAACCATGTTTTAAAGACTTTTCTGTAAAACAAACAGGAACGCCGCTAGCCTCTGAAAGAAAAATTAGATCTGAAGATACCTGCCCGCACCGGCCGCCAAAGTCATTCTGAATTTCTTTTAGCACTGTGCGATAATCACCAAATACTCTAAAGAAAATGACCCTGGGCAACCGTTCTACATATTCAAATACATCTGTTGCTTTTTCGTTAATAATACGCTCCAATATTTTGTCGGGGTGATTCGTGGTGACTAGAATAACTGGGAGGGTCTCGGTACAAGCCTTCAAATCGCTGACAAGCAAAACTGCCCTGCTCTCTTCAACTGATGCCAATGTTTCTTCAAAGGACCTTTCATTAGCGGAAAAAAGTTCAACATCGAAATTTTGTTGTAGCCATTGTACAATCTGCACTTTATCTCCTTTAAGAACAAGCATCGGAGCTCCTTTTCTAATGACGTTAATCATTTAATGGCCCCCCTCTCTATGCATTATCTGTTGAATTCTTTCTAAAGCATCCACAAGGTTTTCACGGACTACAAAAGATGCCATAGAATCATATTGGGTGGGTTCTCTGTTGAGAATAATAAGCTTAGCTCCAGCCTCATGGGCCTCTAAAGGGAAAAAATTAGCAGGTGAAACATTTAAGGATGATCCCAGAACCATAAAAACATCACTTTTTAATGAAAGTTCATGAGCCCGCCTCATAGGGGTATCGGCCAACATTTCACCAAAAAGGACCACTCCTGGGCGAAGGATGCCTTTGCAGTCTGGGCATAACTCTTGCGTTAACAAGAGCTCAGAAGAAAATTCTTTTTTACAGCGGTGGCACCTCGCTTTCCTAAGGGTGCCATGGAGCTCTACAACATTCCTACAGCCGGCTTCCTGGTGAAACCCGTCAACATTCTGGGTTATTATACCTTGGAGAAGGTTTTCATCTTCCCATTTTGACAATATGCAGTGACCAAGATTCGGCGAGGCATTCTTCAGAGCATTGATACGATATCGGTAAAAATTCAGAAAGGCTTCTCTATTATTTTTCATTGCGTCTATAGACGCCAAAGCCATTGGATTATAACGAGACCATAGACCCTGGGAAGATCTGAAATCAGGCAAACCCGATGAGGTGCTCATCCCCGCACCTGAAAAAATAACGAGGTGATGAGCGCTGCTTAGACATTCCGCAATTTTTTCATATTGGTTCATACCCATCCCTCCTGAGAATTATCTTCTTCTCATGATGTAAGCATGCGACAGTCTAAATAATAGTTTAGCATGTTCAGCCTGATTCAAAATCTTTTAGAGTCCATGCCATGGTATTAGCCGCGAAGATAGGCGAGATGATAACCAGTTAACCGCCAGCCATAGTGAAACTTCTGCCCGGGAAAAAACTATATCGATAGCTCCCATAGATTCATAACCACTTCTTTCTTTTAAACAAATAGATCATGACAAAAGCAATAAAGCCCATTATTACCCATACGAATGGGTATCCCAATTTCCATTCAAGTTCTGGCATGTATTTAAAATTCATACCATAGATACCTACTATAAAGGTTAGGGGAATAAAGAGAGTGGCAATGACCGTAAGAACTTTCATCACGTCGTTCATACGGTTGCTTAAGGAGGAAAGATAGAGGTCAAGCATTCCAGAAACTGTTTCCCTGAAATTTTCCACAGTGTCTATGTTTTGAATGACATGATCGTAAAGATCACCGAAATAGGTTCGGGTTTGAAGCTGGATAAGGGAGCTTTCAGTTTTACGAATAGTATTTACAGCTTCCCGGAGAGGCCATACTGCATGTCTTAATATCAAAAGTTCCCGTTTCATTTTATAAATTGAACGAACCGTTTCCTGGTCAGGATGAGCTAACAGAAGGTCTTCTGTATCCTCTATCTGCTCTCCCAGACGTTCCAAAATAACAAAATAACGGTCAACAACTGAGTCCATGAGGGCATAAAGAAGGTAATCGGCACCAAGACGTCTAAAGCGCCCTGCTGCACTACGTATTCGTTCCCGGACGGGTTCAAAAACATCCCCAATACGCTCTTGAAAGGATATTACGAGATTATCTTTCAGTATAAAGCTAACCTGTTCTATGGTGAGGTCTCCTGTTTGCTCGTCAATGTCGAGCATCTTAAGAACAACATACAAAAAATCTTCATATTCGTCTGTTTTGGGTCGTTGCTCTGTATTAAGAATATCTTCAAGAACAAGCGGGTGGATAGAAAAAGTTTCGCCAATCTCTTCGATAAGTGGCGCTTCATGAAGCCCCACTACATCAAGCCAGTCTATTACCCCTGCTGAATCTTTCCTTTCATAATCATGAAAGTCGGATAAAGACCTCTCATCTAAAACATCCACACCATATCGCATCAAATGCAACGCAACATCACCCATTTTTTTCTCTCCTACATGGATAAGGCTCCCAGGCGGAAGCCCCGCCTTGTCAGAACGGCGATGCTTCTTTAGCTTTTGTGCCATTAGTATCTCCCCTTTATCAGTTATCCAGGGACAGATGCGACTCCTAAATCTTATTAAAAAATAAGAAGCCCGGCCAGACCAAAGAGTATAAAAAGAAGAGGAGGGTTATTTTTAAATACACGAATCTGAAAAAGAACAAGGCCCAAACAAAAGAGAGCGGCCGTCTGCCACTGGGAAAGAGCAGTTTTTAAAAGAGGAACCACTGCAAGAGTCAATAGAGCTCCCACTGCTGGACGCAACGATCTTTTAAAATGCTCAACTTTCTCGTCGGAACTTTTCTTCATCATGAGAAGAACTAAAAGCAAGATAAGAAGAGGCGCTATAACAACAGAAAGGGTTGCTACAAGAGAACCTAAAACACCAGCCTGATGATATCCTACGAAGGTCGCGGCATTGATGGCAATAGGTCCTGGAGTGACCTGGGCTAAGGCCAAAACCTGATTGAACTCTTCGAGAGTCAACCAGCCGTAATTCATGACAAGTTCATGCTCTATAAGAGGGATGGTCGAAATACCGCCACCAAAGGCCCCTATTCCAATCCGGGCAAAGGCCAAGGCGAGCAATAGAAGCTTCACGACTTTTTCTCCTTTCTAAGCCATTGAATGGCTACCCCCCCAGCTACAGCAAAAAGTGGGTGGATATTAAAGAAGACCATTAAAAGGATAACGAAGGCATAGGGGACTAAATTCAAGAGGTCAGAAATAAGAATGGATTTCAGTTGTCGGACTACAACATTGACCAACAGTGCTGCTACTGCACAAATAACGCCAAGGAAAAAAGCCTTTAATGCAGGGGAATTGTGATATTTCAACACAAGATTCGAAAGGAGCAGAATAATAGTAAAAGGAGGAACTAAAACCCCTAAAACTGCCATGAACGCGCCCCTAATACCACTATAGTGCTTCCCTATAAGAAAAGAGGATGATACAGCTATAGGCCCTGGCATTGCCGCGGATAGGCTCACTATGTCCAACAAATCCTGTTCAGACATGTCACCTCGTTTGCGAACTTCAGTTTCTGCCATGCCAAGGATAACTACGCCTCCTCCAAACGTTACGGAACTAATTTTAAAAAACATTTTAAATAGCTGCCACGGTGTCATAGTAATGCGTCAATCCTTTCCTCCGTTTCGGCACCATTCATGTCAAAAGCAAAAAGAATCATGAATAGCCCCCCTAGAGGCATTGTACATAATTTAACGACTTTTACAGCTTAAAAAAGGCAAGGGAATCTCTGTAAATGGAAACGCTGGCAAACCAAGATTGCCATTCCCATCAAAAAGGGTTTGAGCCTGCCTTCGTATCTGTTGCCACAAAAGGGGTTTGATACTTCCATCCTGTGTTTCGATAACAGCAGAGCAGCTTTCAATCCAGTCTCCAGTATTGCAGTATATAAGGGCTCCAATCTTTTTCATGACAGGGCGATGGATATGGCCGCAAATAATGCCTTCCACATTATATCTCTCTGCGGTTTCCGTGATCTTCCTTTCGTACCCGCTTATGTACTTTACAAATTCCTTTACTGTCCTTTTTGCCCTTCTTGATAACGACCATGTTGAATTATCAGAAAGAAACAAGCGACTAAGGCCGTCATTCAACCAAAGTGATGTTTCGTAAGCTGCGTCCCCAATTCTTGCCAGCCATTGTGTATATTTTGATACAATGTCAAATTCGTCTCCATGAGTTATTAAATAACGTCGGCCATCCGCAGCTGTATGAAAGGCTCTTTCAAGGATATGTATCCCACCAAGAGTTCGTCCGCTAAACTCCTTAAGAAAATCATCATGGTTTCCAGGGATATAGAAAATCTCTGTTTTTTCAGATAATTTAAGAAGCAACTGGAGAATATAGTGGGAGGAACGAGTTTTTAAGGCTTCGTGTCTGAATTTCCAGCCATCTATAATGTCCCCCACTAAATAAAGGCGGTCACAAAAAGAAGAGGAAAGGAAGGCCGCTAACTGGTCGACCTTGCTCCATTTAGACCCGAGATGAACGTCAGAAACAAAAATTGTACGATAATGCATCGCTTCGCCCCTTTTTATAAAGTCGTATCTGCCCTGAATCAAACAGTTCTAAACCTGTTGTTCCCATCGTGCGACAATATATATTCCCAACAAAATAAGAATACCACCAATTATGGTGATTGTGTGGACGTTCTCTCTCCACAAAAGCCAAGCTAAAAATGAGCTCCCAAGAGGTTCCCCTAAAAGCGCGACAGAAATGCTCCCTGGGTTGAGGTAACGTAACGCCCAATTATAGCAGCTATGCCCAAGAATTTGGGGGATAAGAGCCATGCCCCACAAAGCCCCCCATGTGGAGAAAGGAAATCCAGTAAAAGGATGACCTTTTATCAGAACCAATAACCACAAAAGAACCGCTGCCATACTATAACAGAGCGAGGTATATGTAAGCAATGAAACGCGATGCCGCGCGATTCGGCCGCATAAGAAATAAAAACTGGCGGTCCACGCTCCTATCAGGGCCAGAAAGTTTCCCCATAAGGCCGTTCCTCCCACTGAAAAATCTCCGGCGCTTATGACAATCCCGCCAATAAAGGCAATGCCTATACCAGACAACGTCGTTCTGCTTACCCTATCTCCCGTGATCGCCGGCGCAAGAAGGGCAATCCAGATAGGAATAGTATCAACAATGACAACAGAACTAGCTACTGTCGTATAAAACAGCGAAGATATCCAGAAAGCAAAATGGAGAGCAAGGAACACTCCTGACAAAAGAAGAGCCCTCCATTCTCGAGGGCGAAGAGTTGCTATTTCTTTTTTACACTGAACTAAAGCGACTGGAAAAAGAACAAGCGCTGCCAGGCCAACCCTATAGGCAGCTATCACAAAAGGATGAGCCGTATGGGCCATCCTCGCAAATATTGCACCTGTAGATATAGCCAGAATGCCTGTCGCTAAAACCCAAAAAGGGGGTAGGCAGGGAGCATCTTCAGTACGCTTTTTCATAGGCATAGACTACCACAAAAAGGGCGAAAAAATACATGATACGTTATAAATCCAATCTGCCTCTCTTCTCTTTCTGCTAAAAATATGGCATAGTATAAGCGCGCTATAAAGTGCTGTAACGGAGGTGAGTGTAAGAGTGCTTTATTCCAAATACCCTCCAGATTTGGTAAAGAAGGCTCTTGATCTAAGCTCCAGGATAGATTTTTTGTTACGCCAGGATATAGTAGAATCGGTAATTCACGATGCAACAGTATGGCTTCCATCCCTTGGCCAGGAATTAGGCCTCCCATCTGTTTCTTCTGTTTGTGAATCCCCTATTAATTGGAAACAAATTATAACCACTCTTTTTCATTGCACACTGCTGACAAATCTGGAAAGTCGCGAAACACCTGAAGAAGGAGCTCGACGATGGCATTTAGTGCTCTCTGCAATGGCCGAAACAGCTTTTCCTTATTTATATGACACCCTCCCCGAACGCCAATTCATGAAAATCGCGCAACAAGAAATCGTTACCACTTCTACCAGAGAATCTGCGCCCCACTTACCCTGGGATTCTGTGCCTTCATGGAAATGGGGGCATTATGCCAGCATTTATCTTGACATTCCTGAATCTAATGAGCTTTTTTGGCATATCAAGGAAAATAACACGGGGTGGACAACTGCCCATATGGCATCACTGCATGGGCGCATTTTTGCCAGTTCATCACTGCTCCACCAGCAGACAAGATGTGTACCTTTAGGTTTAATTCTCGACTCTTCTCAAAGTAAAAGACAAAAAACTACTCTTAAGATGCTCTCTGTGGCATCGGTTTATTATTTGGCAGGATTCGTTTTCCCTCAGGTTAATGAATATCTGGAAGCTCCTTTTGACAGCGTGAAGACAACGGTTATCGAAGCCATTCTAAGTAAAGGCACAAAACATCAAGATCCATCATGGTTAAGTGGAGCTCTTCGCAATTTGTATATTCTCTATGGAAAACTTCCTCTTGAAAAAATAGGACGGCTTGCCGTTCTTCTCTTCAGAAGACTCCAGGCTCTTCTCTATTCTGAACAGCTTTTGCGAAGCACAATAAGCGATATGGGGAAACTTTTTTCAAAACATGCGGGTAAAAATGCTACAGAGAGGGTTCTCCGTGTATTTGAAGGCATGGTTCCCGAATATTCCTATTGGCTCATCCCAACCTAAAAACAACCTAAGAGGTATTGGCATTAGACCCGACAAGCGATATTATACGTTGTTATAAAGCTGACCTTAAGGTCAGCTTTATAACAGTTGCGTTTCTTCAAAGCTTTGATAGTATGGCTTGGGAGTACTCAGAATATTTTGGAAGCAGGGATTATTTTATGCGTATAGTTATAGTAGGAGCAGGAGAAGTTGGGTATCACGTTGCGAAAAGCCTCTCCACTGAAGGTCATGATATTACTGTTATAGAAGAAGACGAAGAAAGAGCTCTAAAAGTAGACAATGAGCTAGATGTTATCACGATACGAGGGAATGGTTCACGTCCTTCCGTACTAGAAGAAGCCGGTGTAGTTGCTGGTTGTTCTGTAGATATTCTTGTTGCGTGTACAAATCGCGATGAAGTGAATATTATGGCTTGCTGGATCGCTAAAAGGGCAGGCGTAAAACGAGTTATTTCGAGAGCGCGGGGATTGGAGTACACAGACAGCCCAACGTGGGCACGAGACTTGGGAATTGACGTAATGAGCTCTCCAGAAAGATCTGTTTCGCGCCAAATCATAGAGCTCCTCACTGTCAGTTCTGCAGTGGAAACAGCGGAACTTCTCGAAGGGGTCGCCGGCATTTACGCATTCCCCATTGCCCTTAAATCACCTCTCGCAGGTGCTAGTTTGAAACAGCTCCGTGTTCGATACCCTCATGTTACAGCTATCATTGTGTACGTGAAGCGTAATGGCAAGGGTTTTGTGCCATATGGCGACAATGTTTTACAAGAAGGAGATCTGTGTTTCACAGTCATAAGAAAAGACCAGGTTTGGAAGCTGGAAGAAGTTTTTACAGGGAAAAAGAGTACTCCCCTTCGCAGGGTTTTTATAATTGGTGGAGGAAAGCTGGGATTTCAGGTTGCACACCGCCTCGAATCCCAATATAGAAATGTGGATATCCATCTTATTGACCATAACAAAGAAAAGTGCGAGCGCATAGCCACCGAATTACAGCGCACCCTTGTGTTGTGTGGAGATGGCGCCGATGAAACACTCCTCAGACAAGAAGGGATAGAAGAAGTGGATGGCTTCGTTACCGCAACCGAAAGCGATGAAACCAATATTCTTTTAGGAGTTGTTGGGAAAGCATTGGGGGCTAAAAAAACCATAGCCGTCGTCCGAAAACAAATGTATATGCGCCTCGATAATTACATCTCGGTGGACTCCATGGTAAATCCTAACCAGGCTCTCGCATCCGTAATTATGAGCAACGTTCGATACCCCTCAGGAGCAGGTACGCTTTCACTTCTCGATAAGGTTGACGCAGAAATGCTTGAGGCTCATATTCCTGTAGGAAGCCCGCTTTCTGGTCTTTCCTTGGCAGAAATGAATCTGCCTAAAGGAATGCTTTTTGCCCTTGTCCGCCGTGGCAAGGAGGTCTTCGTCCCTATTGGTGATACTATTTTACACGAAGGAGACCTAGTGACTATTTTCGCCTCCTCTGAAATGATGCCCTTGGCAGTAGAAAAACTTGGAGTAAAGTAACGATGAAACTCCGACTCGTGGCACGGGTACTTGCCCTCCTATCTTCTATGATCTCGATTTTTATGTTCTGGCCGCTTTTCTGGGCATTTCTCGACGGAACCCCGGATGTTAAGGCTTTTTCAGTGTCAATTGCCATTGGTTTTTTAATTGCGGCCTTCCTCTATATATGGGGCAGGAAAGATTCGTTTCAAGACATTGGAATACGGGAAGCTTTTGCCGTTGTAACTCTTTCATGGGTTACAGCCTCAATTATCGGAGGTCTTCCCTATCTTTTAAATGGGACTGCAGCAACATTTACTGATGCTTTTTTTGAAGCCATGTCGGGATTTACCACTACCGGCGCCTCTATACTCACAAATATTGAAGCAGAACCAAGGGGCATTCTTTTTTGGCGTGATCTTACCCATTGGCTTGGCGGAATGGGAATTATAGTTCTCAGCCTTGCCATTTTGCCCTTTATTGGAGTGGGTGGAATGGAACTCTATAAAGCTGAAGTTCCCGGACCTATTCCTGAAAAGATGACACCCCGAATTCAACAAACGGCTCTACTTCTATGGGGGGTTTATATTTTTCTTTCTGCACTGCAGTCTATTTTATTACTCTGTGGAGGGATGAACCTATTTGATGCTCTGACCCACACATTCGGAACCATGGCTACAGGTGGTTTTTCTCCTAAAAACGCAAGCGTCGCCCATTATGGAAATGCCTATATCGACTGGGTCATTACCATTTTTATGTTTTTAGCTGGTAGCAACTTTGCCCTTCATTATCATTTTCTTCAAGGGAAATGGGATGCATGGTGGAAAGACGGCGAGTTTCGTGTCTATTTTTCTATCACGACATGCTGCACCTTCATTATTACTATCCTTCTTCTAAGAAAAGGGATTTATAGCAACATATTTGAAGCTTTAAGATATGCCGCCTTCCAGGTCGTTAGTATCATTACAACAACAGGCTTCGTCACTGCTGATTATGAACTCTGGCCTATTTTTACTCAGTTTTTGCTTCTTATACTCATGTTTATCGGGGGATGTGCCGGATCCACAGGCGGCGGCATCAAAAACTTACGTATAATGGTTCTTGTTCGCCACGCCTATACAGAACTTTATAGACTACTTCATCCCAAAGCCATTATCCATACCAAAATTGGAGATCGGACACTCTCTAAAGAAATAGTGGGCTCCATAACAGCTTTTTTTCTTCTTTATATTGGTCTTTTCACCTTGGCAACTCTGCTTATGACAGGCCTTGGGTTAGACTTAGTATCTGCTATATCAGGCGTAGCAGCTACCCTTGGAAATATCGGACCAGGATTGGCCATTGTCGGGCCAACTAAGAATTACGCACTGATCCCTGATATAGGCAAATGGATTCTATCCTTCTGTATGCTCTTGGGGCGACTAGAACTTTACACAGTCCTTATTTTATGTGTTCCAGCAACGTGGAAGCGATAGAAATGAGCCCGGCATAAAGGAGCCGGGCTTTTTATATTTCGTTTTCGTTGTCAATCTCCCGTCTTGTTATCACTTCTCGTGCCTTCTTCAATGCCTCTGGCTCTCCCAACACAAGCAGCGTATCATATGGCTCTAGTACTGTTTGTCCACGAGGGACAAGAAAGTTTTTATCTCTTCTCACGAGGAGAATTAAAGCACCTGGAGGAAAATACAACTCACCTATAGTTTTTCCAACCACTGCTGTTCCAGGAAGAATATCAAGCTCTCGCGTTTCGTTTCGTACATCGTTTTCGGTTTTGTCAAATTCCAAAGGGTATCTCGGGCGATATTCTAAGGGTTTGTCCACCTTTAAAAAACGGGCAAGGGGCATGAGAGTCATTCCTTGAAGCAAAACTGATGTTAACACAATAAAGAAAACCATATTGAATATCTCATTAGACTTTGGATGGCCCAAAAGAAGGGGGAAAGTTGCTAAAACAATAGGAACTGCCCCTCTCAAACCAGCCCATGCCGCCAAGGTTCGCTCGCTAAAAGAAAAGGAACTTCCAATGAGTGTCAAATAAGTAACCACAGGTCGAGCCACAACCATTAGAAAAGCCGCGCTCAAAAGCCCATCTTTGGCCACACGTGGCAACTGGGAGGGGAAAACGAGCAGCCCTAAAACTAAAAACATGATAATCTGCATCAACCATCCCATGCTATCGTGAAAACGAATCAGGCTTTTTTTATAAATAAAATCACTGTTTCCTAATATAAGACCACATACATAGACTGCCAAAAAACCATTTCCGCCCATTTTTTCAACAAGACCATAGGTCAAGAGGACTATGCTAGCTCCAAGTACAGGATAGAGCCCTTCGTAATCCAGACGAATCCGGTTCATAAGCTTTGCTGCTCCTCTGCCTAACAACCAACCTGCCACTCCCCCGAAAATCATTTGTACCACAAACCTTGGAAGAAGCTCTGTCCAGCTCATGGTGTTTTGAGAAATAACCTGAAGTACGGCGAGGGTTAAAAAAATCGCCATGGGGTCGTTGCTTCCAGATTCAAACTCTAAAAGTGAGCGTAGATTGTCTCTCAAGCTGACCCTTCGAGAGCGAAGCACAGCAAAAACAGCAGCTGCGTCTGTTGAAGACACTATAGAACCTAATAGCAAGCCATCTTGCCACGAAAAGCCTAGTATGCAGCAAACAAAGAGTCCCATAACAATAGCTGACAAGGCTACTCCAATAGTAGCCATGACAACACCTCTCACTAATACTGGTTTAATGTTATACCAATGAGTGTCAAGACCTCCTGCAAAAAGAATAAAAGCAAGGGCTACGCTGCCTACCATGTTGGCCGCAGCTGCATTATCGAATTGAATACCTCCCGGACCATCAGAGCCAGCGAGCATTCCAATTGCGAGGAAGGTCAAAAGAGCGGGGAAACCAAACCGTTCTGCCAGTTTGCTCGAAAATATGCTTAATAGAAGGAGTATTGACGTTACAAGAAATATCAATGGCAGATCAAACACTTTCATCACCTCAAAAAAACATTCTTCAGTTGACCATTTTACGGGAAACCTGTAATATATACGTGTTACTTTTTTCTTGTTTCGTGTTACGCACTTGCGCAATAGATAAGTATATTGTACTTCACAATATGGACACTGACACTTCAGTCCGTTGATTCTCCTCAAGAAAGCGGAAAGGTCCCCACCTGGCTTTTCCGCTTGATATTTTTGTAAAAATCATGCTTTAATAATATTATAAAAGACACTGAGAGCAACTTTGTTAAGGGAAATAGCATGACACAAAGGAGGAAAACTTATGAAAGCATATGTTGATCAAGATATGTGCATCGGGTGCGGGTTATGTGTTTCTCTGTGTGATTCTGTTTTTGAACTAGATGAGAATGGCAAGGCTTTTTCAAAAATAGAGCCCATTCCTCAATCATCAGAAGGCTGCACTCGCGATGCGGCGGATCAGTGTCCAGTCGAAGCAATCCACATAGAAGAATAAATGGACTGGGTATTTTGCAGGGAGGCAGCATTATACTGCCTCCTTTTTCATAACATTAAAACGCTATCGTCTTCCCCTTCTTCATCAAAAGTGTAATTGGGATTTTTAACAATACGCACCTTGTCTATGCGCTGCCCCATTACTTTTACAACCTCAAAGCGAAGAGGTCCCCATTCAAGGGCAGCTCCAACTGCTGGCAAAGTCTTGAACTGTTCAAAAAGCCACCCGCTCAATGTACTGGATTCACTTTCGGGGGTGTAGGGCATCCGGAGAAACTTTTCAAAGAGTTCTTCCAGGTAGGCATCACCGCTCGCTAGATAGATATTTTCTTCTACCTGGGTATAATATTCCTTGAAATCGTCGTGTTCATCGTATATTTCGCCTACTAGCTCCTCTAAAATATCTTCAAGGGTAATAATCCCGGATGTACCGCCATATTCATCTAAAACAATGGCAAGGTGGGCTTTATTCCTTTGCAACATCTTTAATGCGTCCATTAAGGTGGCGCTGCCTGCTATCAGCAGTGGCGGAGCCATAATAGAACGAAGGTCAACATGCTTGTCATTGATATAATGGTTCAGAAAATCTTTTTCGTTGAGAATGCCAATGATATTGTCAAAGGTTCCTTCATATATTGGAACACGGGAATAATGATTCTTCAGCATAAGATTTTTTACATTCTCGAGGGGCTCATTCACATTTAACGCAAAAAGGTCCACTCGTGGAGTCTGTATTTCACAGACTTCTATCTCTGAGAAATTCACTGCGTTACCTATAATATCCTTTTCGACCTCAGGCAATTCTCCTTCTTCTCCCATGGTTTCTACAATACTTAACAATTCATCATGGGTGACGCTGGGCAAGGCGGCTGTTCTGCTTTTGCCCCGCAGGTAATTAGACAGATTTGTTGTAAGCCATGTAAGGGGGGAAAGAAGAAAAACAAAAAAATACACCCAGGCTGCAGCACCGAGAGCAAAGTTTTCAGCCTTATCCTTCACAAAAGCCTTGGGAAGTATTTCTCCAAAAAGGATGATGAGAACAGTCATGAGAAGTGTTGCATAAACCGCGCCGATAGGCCCCATCAAAACAGAAAGGATGCCTGCCGCCGCAGAGGTCATGACAATATCAACGATATTCCCGCCAATGAGGATCGCAGAAATCGTTTTGTTGAAATCCTTTGCAAGGTCGAGCGCCTTTTTAGAGCCTTTACGTCCCTCTTCTACAAACCGTTTAAGACGTATTTTATTAACACTGGAATAAGCTGTCTCGCTTGCTGAAAAAAAAGCCGAAAGTATGAACATAAAAACGAAAAATAGAGCGAACAGTATTACGGTACTCTCAGCCACTAAAAAAAACCTCCATTTCAGGCTATAAGGCTATAATTTTACTATGAGTATAATAACAGAACATTAAGAGATAATGTTGCTTATTGTTCTATTTGTTGATTAGTGACTTCGCCACCTATGGAGCCTTGGTAAAAACTCAGAAAGCATTTGCCGTGCTTTTTCTTTGTCGAAACCCTCAGCCACCATGAAGGGGATACACTTTTCTATCATCTCGTCTATAGTTATACGCGGCTGCTCAAAAGCCCCGTTTCTGTAGCAATAAATACAATAGTCATGGGAAAGGCTTCCGTTTCTTTCCGAACCTAGAAGAGAGGGGTCTTCAAGAGGCATTCCACAATTTTGACAAACCTTTTTCATGGCACTACCTCCTTTAATAAATGAAAATTATGTTTTAATATGAGTAATAATAGTAGCACAACTTATGTATTGCCACTCTTGCCTTTTTATTTTTCCCCCCTATTTCTGTATCTGCAAAACTCCCTGTAAATCCACTTCTTGCGGTAAGGGTAGAAAGCGTTATTAAGTTTTTAGGCGTACCCTACGATCAACCTCCTGTGGGAGGCCTTCGGTTGAATTTTTCTACATTTCACGTATAATGGTTTTTTGTATATAATGAAATAGATATTTATATTCAATTGCGTTGTATCCACTAAACAGATTTCTTTTCTTTGTATTTCCCAGAAAGGATGTAGAAAATATTGAAATACACATTCGATCCGCTGCGAGGGAGTATTTTCTCGGTATTCCTGTACTATTCCTCGCTGACGGTCGTAGGAATGTTGGCGGTTTCCTCGGCCAGTGCCATCGATGCCGCTTTTCTAGGAAACATGGATGGCGAGGCCGCCTTGGCTACAGTAACGCTGACACTCCCTTTTGTTATTCTTGTGGGAGGAGTGGCGTTTATGATGGGTATTGGAGGATCAGTTTCCTGCGGCAAATATCTCGGAGCCGGCGATGTTCAGACAGCATCGGCCATTTTTACAAAAACTCTTCTGGCGACCCTTCTTTTCGCAGTGGGAGTCTGTTTCACAGCAATAATAGGAGTGGACCAATTAGTTGTACTCCTGGGTGCAAGCCCTGCCATTGCTCCATCTGTGCGCACTTATGCATCAATTTTAACCCTATTTATCCCTTTTTCAGTTACAGGAATTTGTCTTTCATATTTCGTAAGAGTTGACGGCAGACCGCTTCTTGCTGCTGTTGCTATGACTGTAGGTGCCATAGTAAATGTTTCCCTTGATTGGCTTTTTGTCGTAAAACTTCGTTGGGGTATACAGGGAGCTGCTTTCGCGACGGGACTTTCTCAAATCACCCTCCTCAGCATGCTGTTTCCCCATTTTTTACAAAAAAAGGGGAAATTGCGCTTTAGTATGCGAGGAGGCTCATGGAAAGAAATTGTCCGAGCTGCCTATAACGGGTTCTCTGAATTTGCCAACGAAATTTCAGCTGGATTTCTTACGTTCCTCTTTAACAGAATCATGATCAGGCGTTTAGGGGTAGCCGGTGTTGCTGCTTATACAATTGTCAACTACATACTCTACCTTGGCTCTATGGCATGTTATGGTATCGGCGATGCCATACAGCCAATTATCAGTAAAAATTTTGGTGCTGGAAAAGCTAAGCGAATCAAGGGTTTCTTATGGATAGCAGGCGGAACAGTTACTTTTTTAGGTATCCTTATTGTGAGCATTCTACTTCTGATGCCAAACTCAATGATTAAGCTTTTTACAAACTCAGAAGCAGAAATAACAATATGCATTGCCCGTGATTTTATAGCTCACTTCTGGCCAGCTTTTTTGCTTATTGGAATCAATATCGTCTTTTCTTCATATTTTACTGCTATGCAAAAGCCGGTACACTCAGCATTTATCGCCATATCGAGAAGTCTCGTAGCACCAGCAACGCTGCTATATATACTTCCTCTTTTCCTTGGCAACAAGGGGATATATATGGCTGTTCCATTAGCGGAGCTCGCTACATTCATCCTTGCACTCGCACTCTTTATGCCGAACTCTCCATTAAAACTGATACGCTCTGACCAAATCTACAAAAAACTAGGAGAAAAAAGAGAGCTTTTCCCACAAAAGGGTGTTCCCACTTCAGAATCACGCTTCTCATAACATTTTAAAGAATGGAATAACCCACAAGAGAAGAGGCACCACAATTACAGTAACAACGCCACAAAGGCCTGTAGCAAGGCTGCTGAAGGCACCCTCTGTCTCTCCCATCTCGAAAGCCCGGCTCGTCCCTATAGCATGAGAACTAGACCCAATGGCCAGACCTCGAGCAATCGGATGATGAATCCCAGCTATTTTACAAAGAATGGGCGCCAGAATAGCACCAGTTACTCCCGTAATAATAATAGAAAACACTGTAACAGGAACTATACCCTCAATAATGCGGGCTATTTCGATTCCTATAGGGGCTGTCACAGATTTAGGAACCAGAGACAGAAAAAAATCATTGTTAAGATTTAAAAAACAGCATAAAAACCAAATACAGACAAAAGAAGTGAGAACCCCTGCAACTATAGAAAGCATTATCGGTTTCAGAATAGCTTTTAATCGTGACAATTCACGGTATATGGGCACTGCTAAGAGAACAGTAATCGGACCGAGCAACATAGCGATAACATCTCCACCGCGCCTATATTCTTCATAGCTATAGTCAGTAAATGTCAGAGTAATGCCGATCACTAGAGATGAAAATACTACTGGAGGCAAGAGGACAAATCTTGCTTTGTCACGAATCCAGCACCCCAAAAGATAAGTGCCAATGGTAAGAACTATGGCAAAAAGAGGGGTTTGAAATATTTCTTTAAAGACTGCCACTGGACTTTTCCTCTTTTCTTCGAAGAAGGTACTGTGCTGTTATGCCCGTTGCTACCATAACAAGAGACGTAGAAAGAACAATTATGAAAATTAGCTGTGGAACAACACCAAGTATTTTTTCTTTGGCCGCTACCACACCGACAACAACAGGCACAAAGAAAAACGCCAGATTTCCCAGGCAAAAGTCGGCTAGATCCTTTAACGATTCAGCAGAAATAACGTTATAATACATAAGGACAAATAAAAGTATCATCCCTATAACACTTCCAGGGATGGGAATGCCTGATAAGACCTGAATACTTTGACCAATAAAGAAAATGACGCATACAATGAACATTTGCAGTAAAAGTTTCAAGGCAATCCCTCCTTAAACCTAAAATTCCGTCAGATTGTACGTATAAATACGTGTCCGCGCCATAAAAGTTTTTCTACGGTTACCGACAAAAATGTTTCCGGGAAGAAAACTCTCCCGGAAACATAAAAAGGAACTTTGATCTAAATGTTCTGTAAAACCCCAGAAAATTACGGTGCGTAAACCCAGAGATCAGTCAAAATTGTGCACCCTGGAATTGGCAACGGAGCGGGAACTTCAACTGCTGAAAAGGGCAGGGCCTGCCCTGGTAAACAATGTTGCCAACTCTGGTAAGCAGGGTAGAATTCGTTAAGATCAGTGTGGAACTGTTGGATGCGGACTACATTTTTCAAAGAAGTTCCTGCTGCCTGGCAAATCTTTTCTGCGTTGTTCAGAATATATTCCATCTGACTCTGAGCAGAAGAACCAAAATAGGGCTGTCTGGGATCAATTTCGCATCCTAAAGCAAGCCCATTCTCATCAGCGGCCATAAGACCAGTAATAAAGAGAAGATCACCTGCTCTGATCGCCACTGTCTGATCTTCATATCCTGTAAAGACATCGTGTTTGATGATTTCTTTTTTGGTTTTTCCGCCATCAGCAAGAGCCAAAACTGTGATTTCTATTGCCGCTTCAGAAATTGCGAAGCCTGGAGTAGCTGTAGGAATAAGTGTTGTTACCGGCGGGTTTTCAGGGAAATACTTATTCCAAACTTCTCTGAAGGCGGGGAAATCTTCTATGTCTCGCATATATACCTGAGCCTTAACGATATTGCCAAGGGATGAACCGCTTGCTCGTAATGCTGGCTCTAGTCTATGCTTAATAATATACTCAGTCTCTAGTTTTATCTGCTTGCCACGCCAGAGATAACCAGGTACAGGACGTGCCTCTGGTGGTATACACTCATTTCTTCCTTTACCACTTGTCGCCATCATTCCTGCTACGAAAATAAAGTCACCTGCACGTACAGCCGGAGCATATCCGGAAGATGCCGGCGCATCTATCTCAGGTGGTTTAATAGCTTCAACAGAGAAATCCTCGCTGGGGACAACCGCTATCATCTCTACCTCTATATCTGCATTATCAATAAGAAGCCCCTTTTGCAGAATAGAAGTGCTTGGGGGAATGTAATCACCAAAGGCAGCCTTTCTCCCAACATGATATGGGTCTACTGCTTTCCAAGTTGTATAGTACTGATCTACTCGTACCACGTTAGACATGCCGCTTCCCGCACTAGAAAGCAAGGATTTGAGTCTGTTGAAAATGAAATCCGTTTCCTTTTCATTTTTAGGTTTGCCTGACCTCGGAAGACGAGGGTTGTATACCTCCGGAGAAAGTCCTTGTTTAAAATCAGTAGCCATGTGCCCCGTCGCAAAAATCCAGTTACCGGCTTTTATTGCCTGGGCATACTGTATTTTCCCTTTAGCTATTTCGACAGGGGACAAAAATTCCAATGTTTTCTTCTTTGTGTCATCCATATAAATTCTCCTTTCTCTTACTATGTGGCTATTTTTGAAATGTCAATAATAATAGAAAGTGCCTATCAAGCTGCCTCACATCTCCTACTTTTTATTTCTCGTCTAACACTAAATACTAAGAATAGGATAGCCGTTACTATAAAGGCCAGGGAATAAGGTCTGGTAAAAAATATCTTTATACCAGCATCTGGCAACATCAAAGATGCCCGCAGGCTTTTTTCCATAATTGGACCTAAAACCAAGGCCATTGCCACTGATAGGACAGGGAAACCGCCTTTCTCAAAAAAGTAACCAATGAGTCCGAAAATAATGGAGAGCCAGAAATAGTAAACGTGACCGTAGCTGATAGAGGGACCTACTATTGAGAGGACTAAAACAAAGGGAATCATATATTTATTATCCACCATCGTGGCTAGCTTGCCTATAAAATTAGCTAAAAACAACCCCATCAACAAAAGCAACACATTAGAGATCATCATCGCTAAAAAGATAACGTAAACCAAATCCAGTTGGTCACGAAATAGGCTTGGTCCTGGGACCAATCCGTGGATCAGCATAGCACCCATCATCATCAGGGTATTGGAATCACCAGGAATTCCCAGCGTTAGCATAGGGACCAAAGCCCCACCTGTTACAGAATTATTTGCACTTTCGCTTGCCACAACACCTTCCTTAGAACCTTTGCCATATTCTTCTGGATGCTTGGAAGCTCTCTTAGCTTCGCCATATGCCATAAAGGAAGCCATAGTTGCTCCCAGCCCCGGCAGTATGCCAATAATGGTTCCTATAATACTGGACCTCAAAATATTAAACCACATTTTAGGCAAGTACTTGTACGCAGAGAAAATTCCTGTCACTTTACACCTTACAATATTGGAAGCAGCAGGGCGCCCCACCATTCTGAATGCCTCTGCAACACATAACAACCCTATAGTCGCCGGAACCTCAGGAATACCTATAGTGAGTTCTTGAATACCGAAGGTAAATCTTGGGAAAGGACAGATTAAGTCTAGCCCTACCGTAGAAAGCAGTAATCCGAAGGATGCTGCTATAAAACCTTTAAGAACAGATTTACATGACATGGTAAATACTACTATTATGGCGAGAAGACAAAGAGAGAAATACTCCGGCCCTGCAAAAAGAGTCGCAATCCGTGCCAACTTCAATGAAAGGAAAATGAGGACAATACAACTGAAAATTCCGCCAATAGAGGAACTATATGTAGCTAAGCCTAAGGCAGTGCCGCCCTCACCTTTTTGAGTCATAGGCCACCCTTCCATCGCTGTTACGGCTGCTGTGGGTGTTCCTGGAACATTCATGAGGATAGCCGTTATGGATCCACCATATATACTGCCGCAATAGATTCCGCACATCATAATGAAAGCCGAGTACTTTGACATCGTGAATGTTACTGGAATCAACAATCCGATAGCTATGGTCGAAGTAAGACCTGGAGCAGCACCGACCATTATGCCGGAAAACACTGATCCAACAAGAAGTAAAACTTGGGTTGGTTGAAATATTATCCCTAAAGCTTGTGCGATCATGCCATCCATATTCAAAAACCTCTCTTCTTAGATCAATTCAAAAAAAATTCCCAAAGCTTGCCTGTTGGAAGGTAAACCCCTATAACAATGGCGAATATATAATACAAGCCACCACCTAAAGCGACGCTAAATAAAGTACTATTTAACACCTTGCTGCCAAGCACTCTCATTATGAGAAATATGAAAATGATCGTTGAAGGCAAAAAACCTATGGTGATAATAAGAGCCGGATATATTAAGCAAAGTAAAAAAGCGTAGACAGTATTACGAATTAAAATCGATTCTTCATCTAAAGCATCTTTTCTCCAGACCACGCTTAGCTTGCTTAAGCTATCTAAAACAAAAGAGAATCCGCCATTATTTTTGAAAAGTGATATCATAAGAAGGAGTGCCCCAGATCCTGTAAAAAGGGAAAAAACTCTCGGAAAAAGAGCAAGACCGCCTGGATCTGCATTAATAACAGGAAAACTAAATGTTTGCACAAAAAAAATCAAACTCACAGAAAATGTTAAAAGAGCTACTGCCCACTCCGCGATAATAACCATGGTAACACCTCATTCTTCCCAAGTAGGCCTGCCTGTACCTCTGCCAAGGCAAGGCAGGCCTATATAGGTTTACGTACTTAAAGAGAGATTATTTTTTTATTATCGAATCTCCTTTTATAATTGCTTATTGTCAAAGGTCAAAGGCTACTTGCTCTGCATCAAACTTAAAGCCTTGGTTATGTTTTCCTGCATCTTGTAGAGATGCTCTGTGTATGCTGCACTATCCTTTTTGTAAACAGACTGTCCCAGCTTTTCAAGTTCTGCCCTGAATTCAGGAATTTCCCATACTTTTTTGTTAGCTTCTTCAAGAATTTCCTTCACATCTTCGGGAAGCCCCTTGGGACCGCCGATGCCGTAAGGAATTTCCCATACGATGTCATAACCAAGCTCTTTAAATGTCGGAACGTCAGGGAAGTCAGGGTGTCTTTCGCTGCCAAAATAACCGATAAACTTCAGTACACCATCATTAACGTAGGGAATGGCGGGTCTAATGTAAGAGCTGACTACATCCACATGTCCACCCAGTATTGCAGCGTTCATTGCTGGAGAGCCGTCATGCGCTATGGCTTTGGCGCTGAATCCAGCCTGATCCATCCACAACAACAGCGGCTGATGGTGGCTTCCGCCTAAATCAGAAACACCCATGGTCATCTTGTCAGGATTCTTCTTTGCTTCTTCAGCGAAGTCCATTGCTGTGTTCCAGTGTGATTTGCTCTGTGCCACTAGAACAGGAGACTGATAGCAGAAACTTCCTATAACATCGAAATCACTGATATCAAGGGGAGCGAGGTTCATTGGCTTATACTTGGGTAAATCTCCCTGGACAACAACGAGGGTATATCCATCAGGTCTGGCATTTTTGGCTGCGGCGTATCCTATACTTCCGCCACCACCAGTGATGTTTTCCACAACAATCTTCTGTCCAAGAATCTGCTCCAGATACTTCGTATAGATTCTGCTAGCAGTGTCTCCACCGCCCCCTGCTTGCCACATTACTATCCACTTTATCGGCTTACTGGGATAATTTGACTTTCCAGCTGCCATGGCAGGTTCAACGCAAACAGCGAACATCAGGGAAAAAACAAACATAACCAATACAGCGACAAACGCTCTTTTCTTTACCATTCTTTATTCCCTCCTTAGTTATTTAGAAGCCTAAAAGCTTTCATAGTAGCCAGGGGAACAAGCTAAATGATCTTATTCGGTTAATCCTATCTTTTCTCCGCAACAATCTTGTTTTCAAGAACGCCAAGGACATCGCATTCTATACGGCAAACATCGCCGGGGAACATGTGGGTGGGATTCTTGCTGAACTTAGCAATTCCGCCAGGGGTTCCAGTTGCGACCACATCGCCTGGTTCAAGGGTGAAAACCTCAGAAAGGAAAGCTACAAGTTTGGGAATTCCATAGAGCAAATTCTTAGTATTGGAACTCTGCAGCTGCTTGTCATTTACCCAGAGTTTAAAGTTCAGATCCATAGGATCAGCTACTTCATCTGGTGTGACAAGGGTAGGCCCCATGGGGGCGAAAGTATCAAAGGTTTTTCCTCTTAAGACCTGTTTGTCGAGGGTGGTAATATCACTGGCCGAAACGTCATTGAAGATGGTGTATCCTGCAATATAGTCATAAGCATCTTCCTCAGATACATAACGAGCAGGTTTGCCGACCACAAAGGCCACTTCAACTTCATAGCCAAGCTCATCTGTGGCATCTGGTTTAATAATGCAATCTTCTGGACCACACACACTGTTCTGATACTTTGAGAAAATTCTTGGCGCTGCAGGTGTGGGAACACCTGTCTCTTCGATAAAATCTACATAGTTGTGGGAAAGGCAAATTATTTTTCCTGGATCAGTGATAGGTGCCATAAGCTTTACTTCAGAACGCTCAAAAACCGCCTTATCATCTATGGTGCCCTCAAGCACTTTACGGGCAAGATCCATACCCCTCTCTTCTCTCGTGAGAAAACGCTTCATATCTGACGGCAAAAGGGCGTCCGCTACTACCTGGGGAGTGGGATCTCCTTCTTTGCACAGCTGTTTGGCGTAGGCAAGATTAAGATCGATAACTTTGTCTCCCACAAGCGCACCTAGTCTGTTGGTATTACATTTCTGGAAAGTTACTAAACGCATGCTCAAACCTCCTAATCGGTATCTTAAATGTCGGCTAGATCACAGATTACAATGCGTGGATTATGGCCTGTGTCATCTCTGATGTTTTCGCAGTTCCACCAAGATCTCGGGTTACAACCTTGCCTTCCCTTATTACGGTGGCCACTGCATTCTCCACTCGGTCTGCTCCTTCGCTATAACCAAGATGGCGAAGCATGAGACAAGCAGAAAGAATCATAGCGGTTGGATTGATTCTGTCTTGACCGGCATATTTGGGAACACTCCCATGCACAGACTCAAAGACAGCGATATCATCTCCGTAGTTCACTCCTGGCCCCACACCAAGGCCACCCACAAGACCTGCTGTAAGGTCGGAAACCATGTCGCCGTAGACATTGGGCATAACCATGACATCAAATGCTTCCGGCATTAGTACCAATCTCATACACAAAGCATCAATGATTACCTCGTCGAATTCGATTTGAGGATAATCTTTCGCAACTTCTCTGGCTGTCTTCAGAAAAAGACCATCAGTAAGTTTTAAGATATTGGGTTTTACTGAAGCCGTTACTTTTTTTCGCCCATTGGCGATGGCATACTCAAAAGCCTTACGAACTACCCGCTCCGAGCCTTTTTTTGTTATGAATTTCAGGGCTACAGCTACGTCGTCACTAAGCATCTGTTCTTGCCCGGCATAGGTGTCTTCCGTGCTTTCACGTACAACGATAAGGTCGAGATCTTTAAAGTTGGAACGTACGCCTTCGTAGTACTTGGCGTGGCGGATGTTGGCGTAAAGATCCAACTTGACTCTTAACGTTACGTTGGGGCTTCTAAATCCCTCCCCCACAATGTTTGTAAGGGGACCCTTAAGTGCAACCTTGTTGCGACGAATAGACTCCAGGGCTTTTTCGGGAACCGGTTCGCCGTATTCCGGCACTGCTACCTGTCCGGCTGCAACTTCTTCCCACTCTATCCCCAGCTTGAGGGCATCAACGACTTGGCGGGCTGCATTAACTACTTCTGGGCCTATTCCATCCCCTGGTATCAAGGTAATACGCGTCATATCGTTCTCCTCTTCTTATGTTTTTCCAAAAACGTTTGCACACATCGTTGTGCGCAAAAGAGCACTAAAACAACAATTTATTTATTTTTCTTGCCGATCTGATGTGTAACGCGATCCATGGCTTCAAAGGCATGCTTGTTTGCCGCTTCAAACGCTCCGACTGCATCCTTATTGAGCAATGCATCATAAATAGCCTTATGGCCATCTATCACATCTCCCCATCGATCAATGTTGCCAAGGGAAAGTTCCGCATATCTCCTGAGATTTTGTGAAATGCTGTTGTAGTATTGAGATAAAAGGCTGTTATCTATTGACTCTATAATCAGGCTATGGAAGGCCGTATTGGCAGAAACCATCCCCTCAAAGTCACCTTCTTCGATGCAACAACGGGATTCTTCGATGTTATTGGCTAGAGTCGCAAAATCCTCTTCAGTGAGCTTCTGAGCTGCTGCATAACAACCGTAGCCATCCAGCATGGCTTTGAGCTGATAATGTTCATGAACATTTTTAAGGCGTATTACAGAAACCCTTGCGCCACGATAGGGTAAAAGTTCAACAAACCCCTCATGGGCCAACATTCTCAACGCTTCTCTGATTGGTGACCTGCTTACCCCAAACATATCTGCCAAAAACGATTCTGTAAGGCGCTGGCCCTCCTCTATTTCGCCATCAAGGATCTTCTCTCGAGTAACATCTGTAATGCGGCGTGCAATTTGCAAAATCTCAGGAATCTGCTGTGTCCCCATTTTATTACTCCTTATCATTTAAGTTTTTTACTTAAATACGAGCGTCAAAGGCCTCTGTGTATATCTTGGCAATATCCTCAACAGTCAAATCGCGTGCACATCGACCCAAAAGACGACGCTCCTGCCAGCCTGCCTCTGCCCATCTTCCTACTGCGGTGCGATCTGTAATACCCACCTCCGTTAAGCTAATGGGCATTTCCACACTCTTCATAAAGGCAGCCATTGCATCCAGGGCACCTTCTACTCCCTCTCGAACAGAAAGCCCTTCCATATTTTCGCCCATAGCTTCTGCGAGAAGCATAAGACGCCTTCCCTTAGAGGCAGAAATGGCATTAAAGCAGGAGGTAAGCAAAACGCTTAATGAAACACCATGAACCACGTGGTACTCTCCGCCAATGGGATAGGCCAGAGCGTGTACCAGGCTTGTCCCGGCATTATTTAATACCATGCCCGCCATAAGGGAACCGAGAGACATCTGGTAGCGCGCATCTATATCATTAGGATCTGACCAAGCAACGCCAAGGGATTTTGTGATAATACGCACCGCTTCAAGAGCCAGTGCATCTGTAATAGGATTGGTTCTCTTGGAAACAAAGGGTTCTGCAGCATGAAGCCAGGCATCAAATCCGGAGGCACTAGTGACATTACGGGGGCTAGATACTGTAAGCATCGGGTCAACAATTGCTACGTTAGGAAGAAGAGCATCGGAAGCTACTGCTTTTTTTACATTGTTCTCCTGGTCTAAAAATATAGCGTGCTTCGTGATTTCAGACCCTGTTCCTGCGGTTGTTGGAATCATAATAGTGGGGCGCCCTTTGTGCTTTACTTTGTTCCGTCCAAAATACTCTCTTGTTTTTCCTGGATTCGTCGTAAGGGCTGAGGACATTTTAGCTACATCAAGAATACTACCGCCGCCTACGCCGATAACCACATCGAAGCCGCCGTCTGAAACTATCTTTGCAACAGCCTCTGCCAAATCTGTAGTTGGCTCTGTTGTGGAACGTTGGAGCACGTTCACATCATAATCGATTTTTTCACTTTTAATTGGGGCAAGCACCTTATCAAGAATCCCTGCTGATTTTACTGATGGCCCCGTTACAACGAGAACCCTTTTACCATTAAGACTTTTCACTTTTTCTGCGACACTGTTGACGGAATCTATACCAAAAGCAATGTCAGGCGTCACAAAAGCAATATTTTTCCACATATGAACTCCTCCTTAATTAATAGTTTTTTAAATAAAATTGTTTTTTGGGGATATTTTTAGATTCCTTTGTTATAAATTTCTCACAGTGCTGCGCTCAACGTGGAATATTGTACATTATGTACGATCCTGTTGTCAAGTTGATGAAGTCTTGCAGAGCCAAGAAGTGTATATAAGAGGGATTAAACTACTAATTTACTCAGGAAGTTTATTGGGATTGCGCATGCGGAAGCATAGATGTACGGGATTTGGTGGCTGCCTTGGCATCAAACAATTTCCCAGATATACCATTATCCAACTCTAATGCCGGGAGAGTGTTCTCCCAGAGGGTTTCTGGAACGTGGGAATAACACAAACCATTTTGGGAGGAACCTTTAAAGAGTTTATAGCTCCTCATCAAAAAAGGATGTAGCCTTCTGGTAAAACGTAAATCATAGAAGGCTACTCCACCTCTTTAATAATGGCATAAAGCAGTGCAGATTGATAGTAATAAAGCTACAACACTCCAATCATAGGGACAGTAAGATTCCCCACAGGCATAATCACACTGCTAAAAGAAGATCCATGTTTGTTCTTTACGAATGAAAGAGCTTCGTCGAGGTCATTGATTTTTTGAGCAAATAACATGGCTGTTTGCTGCTGATCAAAATTAGAAATCAGCAAAATCTCCTTATTCAAAGCGACACGGGCAATACCAAACGCCTTATGACCGCCTAAAACAAATTTTTGACGTATTTTCTCTATTACTTCCATTGGCGTACGAGACATCCTCAGGAA
Source organism: Aminobacterium sp. UBA4987 (assembly GCF_002396985.1). Lineage (NCBI taxonomy): Bacteria > Thermotogati > Synergistota > Synergistia > Synergistales > Aminobacteriaceae > Aminobacterium > Aminobacterium sp. UBA4987. The sequence continues at coordinate 342,539 of NZ_DGZF01000009.1, read as the reverse complement.
AATTTCAAAGGTTTCCTCCCCAAACCCCATGGGACATTCCGCTAATAAAATGATCGTTCCGCCCTTTTTTGTGATGCGGTCTGCATGGTCCAGAGCCTTTTGTGCCTGGTACATGTTTATGTCCCTGGGGAACCCTCCGCAAGAAACAAATGTCACATCCACTTCCTCTGGCAGTGGAATCTCGTACATCTCCGCGGAAATTTTCACGCCTTCAAGCCATGCTTTTTCAAAGTCTCCCGCAACTACTTCAACTATTTCTTTTTGGCTGTTTGGAACTACATTAACAATGAAATCCAGACCTGCCAAACGAGCTCCTTCCAGCATTTCATTGCTAAGGGGGTTTGCTTCTAGCGGTGGCATAGAATCGAGCAGTCCCACCATTCTGGAATGATTGGATTCTATCGTTTCCCTTGAAGCCACTCCTGGCAGAATGGATTTCCTCCCTCCTGAAAAACCTGCAAAATAATGGGGAAGGATTACGCCAACTGATATTAGAAGGTCTGCTTCGCAAGCCTCTCTGTTGATGAAAATAGGAGTGCCATAAGATGTTACCCCAAGGTTTTTTACATTTTCGCTGTCACAGTCATGAGATATGAAACGGTACCTTTCAACAAGGCCTTCTCCGAATATTTGTTTATTCTGCTCGACGGAGTGCGGTTCGTGTATCCCCGTAGCTATTAGAAACGAAATCTGTTCTTCTTTCAAACCCTCTCCATGAAGAATTTCAAGAATAGGGGGAAGAAGTATGTCATTTGGCGTGGGGCGGGTAATATCATTTACCACAATAACGACCTTTTCAGGCTTTTTGTTTCGCACAATATGGGAAAGAGGCAGGGTCCCCAAAGGAGCCTTAAGTTTCTCACGCACTAATTGAATCGGAGATTTTACACCTGGCCGTTCATTGGCGGTAATAATGTTAGCTTGAACAAGTTCCTCCATGTTTAAACGCAGAGAACCCTTTCCATATTTTAATAACAAGTCTATCGTCCCCCCTTCTTTATATTTTTCAGTTTCCTTTTCTTACATCCGTTAAAAAAGAAGTTTTGGTAAAAAGGTAGTAATAGCCGGGACATAGGCCAAAATGAAAAGCCCTAAAACTAAAACAAATAAAAATGGAATAATTTTAATCGTAATCTGACCTATAGAAATATCACTGATCGCACAGGTGGCGAAAAGAGAGATGCCTACTGGCGGGGTTGCCATTCCAATAGCCAGAGAAATAACTGTAACGACACCAAATTGAACCATATCGAAACCCAGCTGAGAAGCAATAGGTGCAAATATAGGAACCACAAGGAGTATAATTGCTGCCGTTTCCATAAATGTCCCAAGGATAAGATAAATTATGAGCATTAACGCATAAATTACTACGGGGTTGGTAGAGAAACCAAGAATAGCCGATGAAAAAAGCTGTGGAACTTGCTTGATCGTCATTAGCCACCCAAAAGGATTGGCAGCGGCGATCAGAATCATAATCATTGCAGAGTTGAGAGCGGCTTTATAAAAAATAGGCATAATATCTTTCCATGTCAGTTCTTTGTATATGAAGCAGCTGACAAATAAACCATAAACAACTGCTATAGCTGCGGATTCAGTTGGAGTAAAGATACCCGTCATAATGCCGCCAAGAATAATAACAGGCATTAAAAGCCCCCAGATGGCTTCCACAAAAGAAGTTTTTCTATCGGTCCATGACTTCTTCTCTTCCGTAGGATAACCTTGTTTTTTTGACTGAATTCTGTTCATACCTAATAAAAGAAGGGAAAGAAAGATGCCTGGGATAATTCCTCCTATTAAAAGCTGCCCTACCGAAACATTCGCCACTGTGCCAAAAACGACCATAGTGATACTTGGGGGAATAATTACTCCAAGACAAGCAGCAGCCGCCACTACCGCTGAAGCGTAAGATTTATCATATCCCCGCTTCTCCATTTCCGGAATCGTCAGGCTACCCACTGCAGCGGCGGTTGCTGGAGTAGATCCGGAAATAGCCGCAAAAAAAGTACAGGCCACTATAGAAACGGCTGCCAATCCTCCCGTAATGTGTCCAACCAAAGTGCTAGCGAGAGATACTATGCGCTTTGAAACGCCACCTCGCTCCATTATGGCGCCAGCTAACATAAAGAAAGGGATGGCTAACAAGGGGAACGAATTTGCTCCGGCTACCATTCTCTGGGGAATAAGCACTATGGGCATACTTCCAGAAGCTATGAGACTTGCCAAAGATGCTATGCCCAAAGAAAAACCTATTGGGACATTGGCAATAAAACAAACAACAAGCGAAATAATTAAAGCAGATAACAAGGTTTTCCCCTCCCTCTACTCGACAATTTGGCTGAAGTTTTTGCGCATTTGTTTTAGACAGTAATAAATATTTAAACAACCTGCAACAGGAATGGAGAGATACACCCAGAACATGGGTAATCCCAGAGCAGGAGATGGCTGATTCTTCGTTGTTAGAGATATTTTCCAGCCGTAATAAATGAGGTAGCCGGAAAAGACTATAAGGGCTGCATATACAAGAATCTCTACACTTTTCTGTATTTTTGAGGGAAGAAGGTTAACTACTACATCTATTCCTATATGAATTTTTTCTTCTATACCAATAGCAGCTGCTATGAAAGTACACCATATAAACAAAAAGCGGACTAATTCTTCTGCCCATGATGGAGCGTTATTAAAAACATAACGCATAACAACTTGGTAAAAGGTCAAAAAGGTGATGCCAATCATAATAATGGCAAGAAACCACTTTACCAGGTAATTCATGCTAAATGGAAGCTTTTGTTCTCTATGAGTCATGGGAAACCACCTCGTAATATTCAGAAACATTGTTTTGACAACCATCTAAATACAGGAAACAAAAGCGCGGTTAATTAGAAATCAGGGGGCTGACACAATAACGGCAGCCCCCTATAAGTGAAATGTTGTTACTTCGTGTTGTTGATCTTTTCTATAAGCTCTTTGCCGTAAGCTTCATCCCCGCCCCCTACAACACTGTAATAGGAGGGGTACAGTTTCGTCTGGGCTGTCTCGATGAAATCGGTTTTATCAACTTCATTGATCTCCATGCCTTTTTCTTTCAATACCGTTCTCATGGCTACTTCATACTTTGCCAGCTCTTCTCTCTGAATGTCACATGCGATCTTTGCACTCTCGGCAATAATTTTCTTATGTTCGTCGCTCAGAGTTTTCCACCAATTTTCAGAAGCAATATACTGCCTTGGGTAATAGAAGTGGCCGCTCAGAGAAAGATATTTCTGTACTTCATAAAATCTCTGGCTGAAAATAAGGTTAAGAGGGTTTTCCTGTCCATCAACAACACCTTGCTGAAGAGCCGTATAGAGTTCTCCAAAAGCCATGGGCACGGGAGATGCGCCAAAAGCAGCAAGAGTATCTATCATGACCTTGCTTTCCATAACACGAATCTTGAGTCCTTTAATGTCAGCCATGGTGTTAATAGGTCTTGCATTGTTTGTAAAATATCTGAAACCGCCGTCATTGTAGGCAAGGTGTCTAATGCCTACGCCTACATATTTCTCCTGTACCATCTGGCCAAGTTCGCCATCGAGCACCTTATGGGCATGGTCTATATCACGGAATATAAAGGGTAAATCCCAAAGCATTGCTTCTGGAACAAAACGCCCCATAGGGCCATTCTCAATGTCACCGATCTCAATGGTTCCCATTTGCACGCCTTCAACTATGGTTCTGGCGTCGCCAAGCTGGCCTGCAGGATAAAGCTCTACCTTAAGGGTTCCGCCTGACTTTTCCTCTACCATTTCCTTAAACTTTGTACAAGCGATATTCTGAGGATCTTCCGGAATAGTATTACCGTTGTGGGCAAATTTGATAGTGATTGTTTTAGCTGCCTCTGCAGCTGTCCCCACTGCAAAAACACATACGCAAATAACAAGTACTAAGACTGACAACATACTAATCCCTTTTTTAAACATTACTTCCTCCACCTCCAAGAAATAGTAAAAACGTAGTCCTTTGTACCGTGCTATTACCGTGCTATTACGCCTTATCAATAATGTTCCGTGCTATTTCCTCAAACTCCTGCTCAGTCAAAAGAGCGCTCTTTTCGAAAGCTTTTGCTTTTATGGCATTAACTATTTCCAGCTTCACATTAGCGTCTTTTACATCGAGTCCCAATTTATCAAGATAGATGTCAACAGTTGGAATGCCGCTCATCTTTCCAATAGTAACCTTTGCGTCTGGATGTCCTGTCAAACTGTAGAGATAAGGAGAAAGCTCAAGGGGAGCCTCGTCATTGGCATTTTTAAACCATCCCGCCACAATTCCGGATTCAATGTCAGACACGTTTTCTCCTACTATTCCCCTGTTCTGACGAACTTTAAGACCAGAAATACTCTGGAGATATCGAGAGAGAGGATAGAATTTATTGTACTTTAAACCTGTATCCACTCCGTACATGGTCAGAAGGGAGAGAGCCACATCTTCGTAAGGAGCGTTCCCCGCCCGCTCTCCGATGCCAGAGATAGTTGTATGGGCAATATCTGCTCCAGCTGCAAGGCCGGCAAGAGTATTCGCTGCACCAAGGCCAAAGTCATCATGAAAATGGATGCCTACGGGTTTATCTGAAATCCGCTCTTTTACTTTCTTTATAAGGAAGGGAACGGCCTGGGGCATAAGTCCACCCATAGTATCTACTACTGTGAGTTCGTCCATATGGCCATTTTCTGCAATGAGCTCTATCAAATCGAGGTATTCATCGATACCTGTTCTTGTTCCGTCTATAGTGAAGAAAGAAACGTACATCCCATTATCACGAGCATAGAGGGTAGACTCGATGGATACGTCTATAGCCTTCTGAACTTCCCACCTATAGGCATATTTCAACAGATGATCACTTGTTGGAACTTCCATGACAATGCTCTTAACACCACAATCAAGGGCTCTTTTCACATCGTCTTTCATACAGCGGGCGAAAGCAAAGATTTCTGGACCAAGGTTGCGCCTAACTATCTCTTTGATTGCCCCTTCATCTTGATCTGAAACTGCGGGCATACCAGCTTCTATTCTGTGAATACCTACTTCTGCCAGCTTCTCAGCTAAAGCAACTTTTTGATCTTTAGTGAAGATGAGCCCTGATTGCTGCTCACCGTCACGAAGGGAAACATCGTGAAACTGAATTTTCTTAGAAAAGTCGAACCCTTTCCTTGCCTCATCTGAAAAGTTCCAGGGACTCGTGTACCATAGATCTGTCTTCCAAGGAGTGGGAGAATTGTTGAATTTTACTGTCATAATCTTAGCTCCTCCTCATAAAAAGTATGCTTAAAATTTATTTACCCAGTTTTTGGGATTATTGCCTGTCAACGCTCTTACTATTTCCTGGGCCGCCTTTCGTCTTAACTCTATTTCAGACTCATCTGAATAGAAAGCTGCGTGAGGGGTAAGAATGATATTGTCCAGCCCGGCAAGAGCAAAAGGTGCCTCAGGAGGCTCTATTTCCAGCACATCAAGGGCAGCTCCTGCTATACGCTTTTCAACTAAAGCCTGATAAAGATCTTTTTGATTCACAAGAGGTCCTCTCGAAGTATTAACAAAAAAAGTAGAAGGTTTCATAAGAGATAGAGTTGATGCATTGATAAGATGGTGTGTTTCTTTTGTAAGAGGCATATGAAGCGAAAAAAAATCAACAGTCGAAAACATTTCTTCGATGCTTGCAACGCGTGTAATGCCAAGGGAGTTGAATCTCTCATCAGAGAGGTACGGATCATACCCATATATATCCATTCCAAAAGCCAGAGCTCGCGTGGCTACTTCTCTGCCTATGGCACCGCAGCCAAGAACTCCATATTTTTTCCCTCTCAAACGGGGAACCGGCTTCGCAAGTGTTACATCCCATTGGCCGCCTTTGATTTTCTGGTTGAGATAGGAAACCTTTCTTATCCCTGAAAGGAATAAGGCTATGGTATGATCTGCAACCTCTTCTATACAATAATCAGGGACATTACATACCATAATCTTTTTTTCGGTAGCTGCATCCACATCTATATTGTTGACTCCTATTCCCGTTCGTACAATGATCCTGCACTTATCGAGCTTGCGAATCACCTCTTCGCCCACCGGTGCGTATACCACCAGCATAGCATCGCAATCATGCCCTTCAGTTATGAAAGCCGACGATGTTTTGTCAGAGGAAATTTGAAGTTGCGCGCCTATTTTAGCCAACTCCTCCTCTTCAATGACTGAGTCGGGGAAAATAGTATCTGTCATGAAAACCTTGAAATTAGCCAAAAGCATTGTCCCTCCTTCATCACAGCATTTTTTCTTTTACCCTACGACTAATACAAGTTTCCCTGTCCCACCTCCATTAACAACTGAGATCAATGTCTGCTAACAAGGTCCCTTATAGAACGTTCTATATCTTCCAAATGAGCGAGCATGGCTTTCTGTGCGTTATCTGCATCAAATGAAAGAATGTAATAGAGTATTGAGGAGTGAAAATCCAATGCTCGCTTAATTTGTCCTTCACGCTCAATAACATACATATTTTCTGAAAGAGTTAAATCTCGGGTAGCATTCAACATTTCAACAAGCACCATGTTCTGGCTCATCTCCGCTATTTTTTCATGAAAATCAAAATCCGCTTTCAAAAAAGGCTGTTCATCGTCTACAAGCGTCATCGCGTACTTATGCAGCTTTTTCAAGGCATCTTTCTCTTCCTTAGAAGATCTTATCGTTGCAAGGGATACTGTTTCACACTCTATTATTTTTCTCGCTTCTACAAGTTCCTTTACAGAGCACTGCTTAAGAAGAAGAGAAATTTTAAAATGATCAGAGAGAAGTGAGATGTTTTCGGTCAGAAAAGTCCCCTCTCCGCTGTGGACTTCTAGCACGCCCATATACCTGAGAGCTCTCATCGCCTCTCTTACAGATGCTCTGCTAACCCCAAAACTCTCAGCTAAATCTCTTTCGGAGGGCAATTTGTCTCCAGAAGAAATCTCTCCGTTAAGTATTTTTTGTTTTAAGGCCTCTACTATACTTTCTGTAACAGATTGTCGATTAATTTTTGTAAAAGAAATTCCCATCTCTACCACTCCTACAAAATATGCGAATGACTTTTTAAAACATTTGAACTTTAATATTTTTTAAAAAATGCTATTATATTTATGAATTTCATTAGTGGTAAGAGGTCTGACCACTAACTTGTATAAATTTACGCTATATATTAATCATTGTCAAATGGTGGAATAAAAACACTATTTATATAGAAGGGGGTTACAGCCTATGACCAAAACTGGATATCCGTTTATACAGCTTGAGGGAAGTCCTTTTGAGAGAGGAAGGATATACGGCAAAGAATGTTCCAATCTTATTCGAAAAGGCATTTCGAATTACTCTTTTATGTTTGAATCCTTCTCCGGAATGAGCTGGGTGGAGGCCAAAGAAAGAGCAAAAAGTTACATCCCATTTATAACAGAATACAGCCCACAGCTTATAGAAGAAATGAAAGGCATCGCTGAAGGAGCAAATTTGCATTTTGACGACATTGTCACCTTAAACTCCAGAAGTGAAATTGTTCCCGACAATACACTCGATGGGTGCACAGCCTTCGGAGTTTCTTCCTCCGTTTCAAAAGATGGAGTTGCTTACGTGTGTCAAAACTGGGATTGGATTCGAAGACAGGGAGATACACTAGTCGTTCTGCAAATTAAACAGGAAGAACCTCTGCCACAACTTTTATTCATTGCAGAAGCTGGCATTATAAGCGGCAAGGGGATGAACTCCGCTGGCATAGGCGTTTGTTTCAACGCCCTTTCAACAGGCAAAGGGAAACCTGGAGTCCCTATTCATATTTTGCTGAGAGAGATTATGAGTTCCCCCACTTTAGGTGATGCTGTCGAAGCTGTAGCCAGAGCAGAACGGGCTAGCTCCGGGAATTTTTTAGTAGGGACTGCTGAGGGGGAAATTATAAACATTGAATCTGCCCCTTCAGATTTCGGGGTGCTCTACGCAGAAAAGGGATACCTGGCCCACACTAATCACTTTCTTTCTCCTAACATCATATGTAAAGAAAAAGACCATGGTAAAGTCATATTGCCAGACACCTTTCACAGGCTTGGCAGGATCAATGTGCTGCTTAATGAAAATGTTGATTCTGTAGACCAAAAATTGTGCCAAAGATTTTTGTCAGACCACAAAAATGCGCCTGATGCCATATGCAGGCACGAAGATCCTAGAGATCCAGAGGGAAAACAGCTGGCATCGGTATACTCTATAATAATGAATCTCATGGAGAGAACCTTATGGATCAGTGATAGCAACCCGTGCACGAGCGAATTTTGCTCATACAGTTTTAAAAAATAATACTGTTAACAGAGATCTAAATAAGGACAGGCTCGGTAAAAATCAACCGAGCCTGTCCTTATTTATTTGAGACTTACCAATAAATTTGCTTCTAGATCTAATCTCCCTTTGCAAGACCTAGCACTGCTCGGGCCCGCATTAAGGCCTCATCAATATCCTTGCAAAAATTTTCTGCCCCTACCTCTTCTATAAACCCTGATCGTCTGAAGGCCCTTCTAGGCTGCGGCTGAACTCCTGAAAAAATAAGCTGCGTTTTTTCTTTCTGGCATCTATGATAAAGCTCTCGTAAAACATGAATAGCTGTCGCATCTATTGCTGAAACCTTTCTTGTTCGAATAATAAGTACAGGAACCGGCTTTTCCAGATTGCGCAGGGCATTTTTGAATTCATTAACCATGCCAAAAAAGAAGGGGCCGTTCACTTCAAAGACCTCTACTCCAACCGGCACTTTTCTTAAAGCTATGGCATTGGGATCATCTCCAAAATCCTCTTCTCCTCGTACTTCTTTGGTAATCATGCTCACATCGGTAATCTCCGACATTCTCCAGATAAAAAGAAGGGAAGCCATAACTACCCCAACCTGAACAGCCACTGTCAGGTCAACAAGAACTGTAAGGGCAAAGGTGAGAACCAAGACAAAAGCATCACTTTTCGGACCTTTAAAAATCGAAACAAAGTGATGAAGTTCGCTCATGTTGTAGCTGACCACGACAAGAATGCCCGCTAAAGCCGAAAGAGGAATAAGCTTGGCTATGGGAGCGCACAGCAAAAGCAGGAGGGCAAGGACAATGGAATGTATGATTCCGGCCACAGGGGTCTTAGCACCGCTTTTTACGTTTGTAGCCGTTCTGGCGATAGCGCCAGTGGCTGGAATGCCTCCAAATAAAACGCTGCCAATATTAGCAACACCCTGAGCTATAAGTTCTGCATTGGGTTTATGTCGCCCGCCTATCATTCCATCAGCCACTGTGGCAGATAAAAGAGACTCAATTGCCGCCAGCAGGGCAATAGTAAAGGCTGGTTTCACTAAAAGTCCGATTTGGGCAAGGTCGAACTTTGGTAATGAAGGAGCAGGCAACATGCGGGGCAAATCTCCGAAGCGGCTTCCTATTGTCGCCACATCCAAATGGAGAGCGGCAGCAAGAACTGTTGCTGCAATCATGCCTATTAGCATGGCAGGCAGCTTGGGCCAAAAACGCCGCACCATCACAATTACAAGAATGGTTCCAAACCCTATTGCCACAGTTTGAGGATCAAAAGAACCCAGGTTCTTCAGATAAACTTGCCACTTCAGTAAAAACTCCGCTGGGACATTTTCAACATTGAGACCTAAAAGATCGCGAATCTGAGTCGAAAAAATGACTACTGCAATGCCCGTTGTAAAACCGGTAGTTACGGGGAAAGGAATAAATTTAATAAAACCGCCCATGCGAAATACACCAAACAATATGAGGAAAACACCTGCTATAAGAGTGCAAAGTGCCAGCCCGGAATAACCATATTCAGTGGCGACGGCAGATACAAGCACTACAAAAGCACCGGTTGGACCACCTATCTGCACACTGCTCCCCCCAAGAGCAGAAATCAGAAAACCTGCTACAATAGCTGTGAACAAACCTCTCTCAGGAGGCAGTCCGCTGGCAATCGCAAAGGCCATAGCCAGTGGAAGGGCCACAATGCCAACAGTAATTCCCGCGAAAAGATCAGCAACGGCCTTCTCGCGAGAGTATTGCTTCAATTCACTCAAGAGCTTCGGCGTATACACATCAATCTTCCTTTTCATTTAAATAGATTTGGCCTTCTGGAATAAGCGGTAGGCAGGGCACAGGCCCGAATAAAAGCCACTATCAGTTTAACATCTACAGCGCCAAAATCAATGGTAATTTTTAAAAAAGACATGTTTATTCGTTTTAAGTCTAAATTGTTCTGTCAATTTCTTTTTTATATTAAGCTACCACCAGGAACCACTTGCCTATACACAGACCGACAATTGTTTTTAGGAGAAACACAGCACGAGATTATCATTATCTGATAATGCTTTTTTATTACTTGAGTTGACGCAATCAAATTGCCATACTAAACTCTATTTTATGAATACTTGAAAGGAGTGATGCAGTAATGCCTCAGGCCATTGAGATCAGGTGGCATGGACGAGGAGGCCAAGGAGCCAAGTCTGGCTCAGCCATACTCTCCGAGGTGTTGTTCGGGGCCGGGAAATTTGTGCAGTCCTTTCCCGAGTACGGGGCGGAACGCCAGGGAGCACCCATGAAAGCCTATAACCGGGTGTCTGACCAGCCTATCCGCAAACGCTGCGGCGTACAGAATCCTAATGTGGTAGCAGTCATAGACCCAACATTGCTCGATGCTGCCCGTCCAACCGAAGGATGTGATAATAACACAATCTACCTTATCAACACCCCCATGTCTCCAGCCGATGTTAAGAAGAAACTCGGTCTTCCAGATGCAGTCAAGGTTATCACTATCGATGCAACCAAGATCACCCTGGAGGAGTTTGGTCAGAACCGCCCCAACGCTCCTATGCTTGGAACCTTTGCTCATATCTTTACAGAGGTTCCCATTCAGGCATTCGTTGAACACTTCGCGCACAAAATGGCTAAACTACCTGAAAAGGTACTATCAGCCAATCTCCGAGCCATCCGGAGGGGCTATGAGGAGGTACAGATCGGATGAGTGGCAGCAAGAATTGGAAAGAGATGAAGGATGTAGGCAAACCCCAAAAATGGCAGGATGTTCCCATGGGAGGAATTGCTTACGGAGCTTCGGCCGAAAACGTTGAAACTGGCCAATGGAGAAGCATTCGTCCCGTATGGAATGAAGATGAGTGCATATCATGCATGCTTTGCTGGGTTCAGTGCCCGGACCGTTCCATTACTACCGATGAAAATGGAAAAGTAACGGGTGTCGACTACTTCTACTGTAAGGGTTGCGGAATTTGCGCCCAGGTGTGCCCCAAAAAGGCCATAGAGATGCGGCCTGAGGCCGAGTTCGCGTAGAAGGGAGCAGAAGAAGATGCCTCGTAAAGAAATTACATCAGGAAACTGGGCTTTTGCTGAAGCAATGCGCCAAATAAATCCGGACGTCGTTGCGGCATATCCCATCACGCCTTCAACAGATATAATCATGAAATTCGCAGAATTTGTAGCCAACGGCGAGGTCGACACAAACTTTGTTACAGTAGAAAGTGAGCACTCTGCCATCACTGCCTGTGTAACGGCCTCAGCTGCGGGAGCTCGTGTCATGACAGCTTCAAGCGCGAATGGCGTAGCGCTCATGCACGAGATATTCCCTATTGCGGGTTGCTTCAGAACCCCCATAGTCTTTGGGCTAGTGAACAGAAGCGTAGGAGCCCCCATAAATATCCACTGCGACCACAGCGATAGCATGGCCCAACGGGATTATGGGTGGATACACCTATACTGCGAAGATGCCCAGGAAGTATACGATTCAGCCTTTATGGCCATACGGCTCAGTGAGAACAAAGATGTTCTTACTCCCGTATTTGTCTGCCAGGACGGCTTTATTACCAGCCATGGCTTCGAACCTGTAGAGTACCTGGACGATGAAACTGCAAAGAAATTCATCGGCGAACGGAACCCAATAAACCCATTGCTTGATATTGAAAATCCAGTAACATACGGATCCTTTGCCATGTCCGAGTATTATTTTGAGATCAAGCGTCAGCAGATCGAAGCAAACAAAAAAGCTCTTGAGCTTTATGACGGAATTGCAAAGGAATATGAAGCCATATCTGGCCGCTACTACCCCATGATCGACTGCTACAAAACTGATGATGCCGATTACGTAATTGTTGTCATGTCTTCTGCATCAGGAGCAGTGAAAGATGTGGTAGATGAAATGAGGAAAAAGGGACACAAGGTAGGGTGCCTTCGTATCCGCATGTTCCGCCCCTTCCCCACTGAAGCAATAGCTGCTGCCCTTAAGGGTAAAAAAGCGATTGCTGTTCTTGACAGAAGCCTGAGCTTAGGCGGAACCGCGCCACTTGCAGCAGAGGTCAGAAGCGCCCTCTACGCTGCCGGAGAATTAATCCCCACCAACAGCTGCATATATGGCCTTGGCGGAAGGGATTTCTTCCCACAGTATGCTGAGAATATCTTTATGGACCTCATAAATGGCAACATTTCGCCCGAAGAGCACTACATCGGCCTTCTAGAATAGGGGGATAACGAAGATGAGTATAAGAATAAAAGATGTTGTTCATAAAAAAAGCCCTATGACACAGGGACACCGCATGTGCCCTGGTTGCGGAGCCCCTACGGCTGTACACCAGGGACTCATGGGAGTAGATTTCCCCCTCGTAGTGGTTAACGCTACTGGATGCCTTGAGGTTTCTACAACTGTGTACCCCTTTAGCGCCTGGCGCGTGCCATGGATTCACACGGCTTTTGAAAATGCCGGAGCTGGAGTTTCTGGCGTAGAAGCAGCCTATCAGGCTCTGAAGAAGAGAGGGAAAATAGACAAAGAGATCAAGTTCGTCGCTTTTGGCGGCGATGGCGGAACCTACGATATTGGACTTCAGTCCCTTTCAGGTGCCCTCGAAAGAGGTCATGACTTTACCTACATTTGCTACAACAACCAGGGGTATATGAACACTGGAGCCCAGCGAAGCAGCGCCACGCCTCGAGGAGCCAATGCCACCACTTCTCCAGCAGGCAGCGTCATTCCCGGCAAACTGCAAAAGCCCAAAGATCTTACAAGCATCGCAGCGGCCCACCATGTCCCTTACGTGGCTCAGACAACGTTGTTCAATCACATGGATGTAGCCGCCAAGGTTAAGAGGGCTATTGAAACTCCAGGACCAGCTTTTGTAAACATTCTTGTTCCATGTGTTCTTTTTTGGAGAATCGATCCCGCTCTTCAAGGAGATATCTGCAAAAAAGCCGCTGATACTCGTTTCTGGCCTATTTATGAAGTTATTGAAGGAGAATGGAAACTCTCATACAAGCCTAAAAAACGGGTACCTGTAGAGGAATTCCTGAAACCTCAGGGACGATATTCCCACCTCTTTAAAGGAGAGAAGTCCAAAGCCCTTCTAGAACAGGCCCAAGCCGATATAGAGAAGGACTGGGAGTACATCCTCGACCGCTGCAAAGAAACCTGGGAACCTCAGGATTAACTAATATTTCCACACAAATAAAGAAGCAATCTGATTTAACGAAAGAGCCCAGCCGATTAACAGCGGCTGGGCTCTTTAACTTACACAAGCCTTTGGCTTTAGCTCAATTGATTCCTTAAGACGAGGGCCTTTTATCCTACTATCTTCTCTTTGCCATGGTATTTTTCCTCAATTACATTTTTAGGAAGATACTCTTCTTCCATTTTTCTGATGTACTCAAGGTTAACCACTTCTGCAAATTCCCTAAACGATATAAGTTTATCAAGGTATCGATCGGATACTCCTTTTTCTTTGATTTCACTCATCACATCAAACATACCCTTTGCTGCTGAATAAAGGGTAGAAAGAGCAGGTACAATCCATTTATACCCCATCTCCTCTGCTTCCTCTATTGGAATGAGGGGTGTTTTGCCTCCTTCTATGAGGTTAAGCATTAGAGGAATGCCCCTAAGCTCTACGGCCGTTTTCTCGATCTGGTCGCGTGTTTCCAGGGCTTCAACAAACACCATATCCACTCCAAAATCAGCGGCTCTCTTAGCTCTGGTAAGTGCATCTTGGTACCCATTAACTGCAATGGCATCTGTCCGGTATATAATCACAAAATCGGGATCAAGGTCCTTTTTTGCATCCATGGCAGCCCGGAGCTTGCCCTCCATTTCTTCATACGAGATCACTTGTTTGCCTTCCATGTGTCCACATCTTTTTGGGGCAACCTGATCCTCCATAAAAAGCCCTGCCGCCCCTGCTGCTATATACTCCTGTACCGTACGATAGGCATTGACGGCATTTCCAAAACCATTATCAGAATCACCAACCACAGGAATATTGACAGCTCTTACTATGGCTCTGACCTGAGAAGCCATTTCGGAAAGAGTGAGAAGTCCAATGTCAGGCTGTCCCAATATCGCAGCAGCTGTACCGTATCCCGAATGCTGAAGAGCTTCAAATCCAACCATTTCACATATTCTGGCACTTAGCGAATCATAGACCCCTGGTGCTAAAATAGCCCGAGATTCCTTAAGCCTGTTTCTAAGCAATGTTGATTTTTTCATGGCTACTCCTCCATCCAGTTGATTTTTTCGTAGCTAACCCTCAAAAGTTGAGCAATCACCCAGAAGATTAATTATCCGCTGCTATTCCCCTTCCGGTGGAGTATCGTTTTTCTATTTCACAAATAGCAGGTAATCCGATAAGTTTATTGAACTCTTCAAAGGCTATCATCTTATCTACTATGTTTCCCGTAGACCCCGTTTCCTTAAGGGTCTTCATTACTTCTGACACTGCCCTTGCTATGACATAGGTAGAGGTCACCGGGAAAATTACCAGATCATAACCTATTTCTTCGAGCACAGATACTGGAAGAAATGGGGTACGACCATGTTCCACCATATTTGCGAGAACTGGAACAGAAAAACTGGAAGTAATCTGTTTCATTTCCTCTTCCGTTTCAGGAGATTCTATAAAAATAATATCTGCGCCCGCTTCTTCGTAGGCCTTGCCTCTTTCTATGGCTTCATTAATGCCAAAACTGGTTCTGGCATCAGTTCGAGCCATAATCATAAGCTCATCATCCTGTCTGACGTCACAGGCTGCTTTTATCTTTCCTGTCATCTCTTCGATTGATATTATCTCCCTACCCAGCATATGGCCACACTTCTTGGGTGCTACCTGGTCTTCCAACTGCAGGCATGCAACACCTGCTTTTTCATATTCCCTTACAGTTCTGGTCACATTCACGGCATTGCCATAACCTGTATCCGCATCGGCTATGACTGGGATATCCACAGCATCTACAAGTCGAGATGCCCTTGCCGCCATCTCGGTTAAGGTAAGTAATCCCACATCAGGTTTGCCCAACATGCTCGCAGAAGTTCCGTAACCCGTCATATAGAGAGCATTAAAACCCTCTGTTTCAACTATCCTGGCAGTTAGTCCATCATGTACACCAGGAACTACTAATATTTCTTTCCTGGAAAGAAGTTTCCTCAATCTGATTCTGCTATTTTCCTTTTTCAAAACTACATCCCCTGTCCACTTCCTGACTTAATGCATTATTGATGGCAACCAGAGACTCATTTGCGGGAATGCTATAGAAAGTAGCAACATGAATACCATGAGTATGATAAAGGGCCATACTCCCTGGATGATGTCTGACATGCGGATGTCATCACGCAAACCATTTATAACGTAAAGATTCATCCCTACAGGAGGTGTTATCAATGCCATGGTCATGTTTATGGTGAGGACAACAGCATACCAGATTGGGTCAATATTCAAAGCAAAGAGAATGGGAGTGACCAAAGGCATGGTAAGTAAAATGATAGAAACTGTTTCAAGTATCATCCCTAGTACTATCATAAACAGGTTCATAGCGAGGATGAACATTAGAGGCGACAGATTGTTCTCTATAATTAACTGGGTCAATTTTTGCGGTATCATAAGCATTGTCATGACCTTACCAAAGAGGACTGCAGCAGCAATTATTACTGCAATCATACAGGAAGTACCCACTGATTTCAGACAGATTTCGGGTAGTTCCTTCAATTTTATAGTTTTGTAAATCACTACGGTAATGATAAGGCTGTAGATTAAACCTACTGAAGCAGCTTCGGTGGGGGTAAAAATCCCACTATAGATACCACCGATGATAAGTACCGGAAGAAAAATTCCCCAGATATTCTTACGAGTTACCGCTAATCTTTCAGGCCAGCTGGTTCTCTCCATGGGAGTAAAGCCTCCCCTCATGCTTTTTATTACAGCATAGACAACAAATATGGCGGTCAACACGAGCCCCGGTATCACTCCTGCAATGAAGAGCTTTCCCACAGATTCCTCAGTAATTGCACCATAGAGAATCATCGGAATACTTGGGGGGATCAGAATACCCAGAGTTCCTCCGGCAGCAAGAAGTCCCAAAGTAAATTTTTTATCGTACCCTCTCTCTATCATTGCTGGATATGCCACCATTCCAATGGTAGCAGCAGTTGCTGCACCTGACCCTGTTATGGCTGCAAAGAAAGCACAGGCAAGGATAGTGGCAACGGCAAGGCCCCCAGGAAGATGTCTGACCCAGGCATTCATTACTTCAAAAAGGTCGTCTCCGACCCTCCCATCCAAAAGAATTTGGCTCATCAGAATAAACAAAGGTATGGACAAAAGGGTAAAGCTTTCCATGCCTGAAAACATTGTAGTTCCAACGATCTTGGTAGGAAGACTATAAAGAAATATAAGCAAAACAGAAGTAGAGCCGAGAGAGAAAGCAACAGGAAGTCCCATAAAAAGAATTATAAGAAGAAGGCCTATAACCAAGAGGAAATTTAGCATTGATTTTCCCCCTCCTTTTTTTCATGTCCGCTAAGGGTAGGAAATTTAGCGCCTAAGATTATTACGAACTGAAGAGTGAGAAGGCCGAATCCCACAGGAAGGGCAAGTTGGGGAATCCACAGTGGAACTCTCAGCGGCGTCGCTGATAACTTATTATATTTAAGCGTGGCCTTCAACATTTCAAAACCCTGTAATGTTACATAAGCTGAAAAGAGCATTCCCAAGATACTAGTAAAGAATTCAAGGTAATTTTGAGTCTTTTCTGAAAACCTAATGACTAGGAGATCTATCCGTACATGTTTGCCTACTTGCAGTGTATAGGCAGCACCTGCTAACATAGTCCACATGAAGATAAAAACCGATATTTCTTGTGCCCAAATAGTTGGTGAGTTGAAGACGTACCTTGCTACAACTTCATAAAAAAGGATGATCCCCATTACAAGAATACCTAGACCGCTGCTGTATCCAATCAGGAGATTTAACCTTTCTGCAAGTTTTTTTAAAGATGAGAACAAGACTACTCCCCCCGTCTTACTGAAAATAATTTTCTGAAAAACAAAAACACCATTAAACCTTTGGATGTCAAGAATTTCTCAACCTAACAAACTTGATCTTAATACTCTATTAAATTCAAGTTCCCCTCATTTTTACAAAAAATAAGGTAGAACATTATGTTTTAGTGAAGGGAGAAGGATGCACAACCTTCTCCCTTCACTAAAATGATGCTAAAGTTTTTACTTTAAAGATTTATTTTCTTTACTGTTAGTCAAGGGATGCTACGATTTCCATGAGTTTTTTACCAACTTCGCCAGTTTCCTTAACAAAGGCATCCCTTACAGGCTCTGTCGCTTTCATGAAAACTGCTCTTTCCTCATCATTAAGCTCGTAAATCTGAACTCCACCATCTTTAATAACGTTATAGGCTTTCTCTTCAGCTGCAGTTATTGATCCACGGATAAATGTGGCCGCATCTTCCCCGGCTTTAAGGAGAACTTCCTTTTCTTCATCCTTAAGTGAATCCCACCATTCCAGGTTCGCCTGGACGAAAAACTGGGCAGTAGTATAGTTCGCAAGGGTCATATACTTCTGAACTTCAAATATTTTTCTTGAAACTGCAGCAGGCATTCCTGTGGTGGCACCATCAACGGTGCCTCTTTGAAGAGCCATATACATTTCAGAAGAGCTCATCACTGCGGGGATGCCGCCCAGAGCCTTTACTGTATCAGCAGTCCCCTTGCTAAAGGTTCTTATTTTGAGACCTGCAAAATCAGCAGGTTTCGCGAGTGGACGCTTGCTGTTATAGAATTGGACCAGACCGTAATCTACCCAAAAAACAACTTTTGCTCCCTTGCCCATGAATTCATTGTCAAGGATATCTCCTGCACCTCTCTCTATGAACTTTTTGGGGGAGTCAAGATCTTTGAAAATGAAGGGCATCTCAAAAACATCAGCTGCGAGAACCATCCCTGACCACTTGTTGACTGGTACTAAGGCCAGCTCAACAAGTCCTTCTTGGACAGCTTCTACTATCTCAGTATCCTTAAAAAGCTGTGCTGAGTGAAAAACCTCAACTTTCATTTTTCCATTGGAGTACTCTGCTACTTTCTGGGCAAAGCAATCCATACCCTCGGAGATGAAGTGTGATGGTGGAAGCTGGTTGGAAAGTCTCCATGCCGCCGCCATTGCTGGAAAAGCACAAAAAGTCATAATTAGTGCTACTACAATAGCTGTTGAAAAAAATCTCCCAAGTTTCATTTTCCTTACACCTCCATTATTTTATTCCTTGTTCAAAATAGCGATACTCTCCTATAACATATGAACTCTTGTTAATTGCCAACATCTTTCGACGTTCGCAAACAAAATTAACCTTTGGATTTAATGTTTTCTATCCTTCTTGCAAAAAGACTCCAGGATCTGCTCTCTTTAAGTTTTTCGAGCTCCCCACTTTTTAAGAATTCCAAGATTTTGTAATGATTACGAGCAGCTTCCTCAAGGTTTTTTTCATTGCTAAGATCGTCAAGCATTCCCAATTCCAGCTGATGATACAAGTCAGACAGGATATTCATTGTCCTAGGGCGTTCTGCTTTGAGCCATGTAAAGTAATGGAACTCTATATCTTTTTTAAAAAAGGCCAAAACCTTTTCATCGGGTGTCATCTCAGATCGTGCTATTTTCACCATTTGATCAATGAGCCATGAGAGGTAACTAAAATCTGATTCTTTCAGAAGTTCTTTTTTAACCAAAGATTCATATATGCTGCCTTCCAAAAGGTAACGCAAGCCATAAATCTCTTCCATCTCTTCCACGGAAAAAGCGCTGACAAAGGCTCCCCTCCGGGGAATGGTGGTTACCAGACCATGACTCTCGAGACGACGAAGAGCCTCCCTTACCGGAGCCCGGCTAATATTAAATTTTTCTGCGATTTTGGACTCAACTATCTTGTCCCCCTTTTTATACTTCTTTGAGACAAGAATTTGATTTCTTATGTAATTCACCACTTGAGATGTAATCGTTTCATTAGAACCGCATTTTTTATTGACCATATAATTCCTACTCCTTACAAGCCTCGATATAATTACAATTAGTCGACAGTTAACTACTATTATGTTTAATATACAGCAATAAGGGATCCTTTGCAACTAGGGCTAAAAAGCGCTTTTATAACATCAAAACACCGCTAAAACAGCAGGATAACAGACAAAAATTACCGTTTTTTGCCTATAGTGTCGACATATACTATAAATAACTTCTTAAAATAAAATTTGACGACTAAAAAAGAAAACCCTGGTTTTTATTTTTCCTATTATTATTGTCATTTAGCACGCATCGTTTAGAGAATCTAATTAGCAGATTATCATTACAAAATATAAATATACACGACGTAGTAAAAAACAAAGAAACTAGAAGACATCTGAGTTAAAAGAGATCGTGCATCTCAATCATAGAGCATATCCTCATTATCATCAGCTAGCTTTATTTTCATAATAGATAGGAGAAATGCATAATATTCCTTGTTCGACTTAATTGACAAAAAAGAATATAGATATATAATTTTGTCGACTATCAACAAAAGCGGTGACTGGATCTACCTGAGGTTTTTATTAGCAAAAATTTCTTTCCTGGAAGATTAAACCATTGCCCGCGAGATTGCAGATCACCTTAAAACAAGCAAAAACTTTCTACTAGCCATCGCAAAGCAATGCGATTACTTCCTTCATGAAAATATGATTGCCAACAACCTCAATAAAAGCTAGTTTCCCGTGAGAGTTTACCTTTCGAGCATTAAAATCGGATACGTTTTTTATGAAACATTTAGATTGAGAGGAAAGAATATTACCTTAAATTTCACTAGTTCAATTTCCGAGGAGAAAGAATGCTTTTCTATGTTTTTAAAATGGAACTCGTACTGTAAATATTACTGAAAGGGTGTGGAAATTTAATGGGGGTAAAAGGTGCACTAACAAATTTGAAGGTACTGGATCTCACGAGGGTATTGGCTGGGCCTTTCTGCACAATGATGCTTGCCGACATGGGGGCAGATGTTATAAAAATCGAGCAAGCAGGTCGAGGTGATGATACTCGGTTTATGGGCCCCTTTCAAAAGGGTGAAAGTGCCTATTATATAAACCTTAACAGAAATAAAAGGGGAATGACTCTTAATCTTAAAGATCCTGTGGGGAAAGAACTCTTTCTTGAAATGGTCAAGAAAGCAGACATTGTGACAGAAAATTTTCGTCCCGGCACAATGGAAAAACTAGGTATCGGTTATGAAACTCTGAAAGAAGTCAACCCCCGCATCATTTATGCCGCTATTTCTGGATTTGGGCATACAGGGCCATACAAAATGCGCCCTGGATATGACATCATAGCCCAAGCTATGAGCGGACTTATGAGCACTACTGGATGGCCCGGAGGAGAACCGACCCGTACAGGAACTGCAATGGGAGATGTTTTAGCAGGCCTTTCCTGTGCTATCGGCATTCTTGCTGCAGTCAATTCAAGAAACATAACTGGGATAGGCCAGAAAGTCGATATCGCCCTTGTAGACTCTGCAGTAGCGAGCCTCGAGATCATTAACATGATTTATCTTGTTGAAGGAAGGGTTCCACAAAGAATTGGCAATCGTTACGAGTCTACTTATCCTTACGATTCCTTCAAGGCTTCCGACGGTAGTCTTGTAATCGGGGCTGCTAACAATAAACTATGGCAAAGTCTTTGTAAGGTAATAGGAAAACCTGAGTTGGCAGAAGCCCCAGAATACCTTGAAGTCAAAGACCGTGTGGGGAAACACGAAGAACTCAAGGTTATTGTCGAAGAATGGACCATGAAACATACTGTCCAAGAAGCATTTGACTTAATAAATAAGGCTGGAATTCCTTGCGCTCCCATAATGACTATAGATAAAATCGTAAATGACCCCCACATAGCGGGAGACCGGGAAATGTTTGTTAAAACTAACCATCCGGTAGCGGGAGATCTGACGATAACTGGAAGCCATATTAAGCTTTCGGATACCCCCACCTCGATAAGAACCCACTCTCCTCTCCTTGGGCAGCATAATGCCGAGATACTAGAAGAACTTCTTGGCCTTGATATTGAAAAGGTCAAAGAATTAGAAGGGAAAGGTGTTCTTTAATGATGGACAAGCAGATCCCCCATTCGGCAACCATTCGTGAAGTATGTCCGAGAGACGGTTTTCAGAGTGTTAGGGACTTCATACCTACAGAAGATAAGGTAAAATTCATAAACACCTTGGTTGAAACTGGAATTTCAATAATGGAGGTTACATCCTTTGTAAGCCCTAAAGCCATCCCTCAAATGGCAGACGCAGCGGATGTAATGGAAGAGTTCAACAAGAGATGGAAGGACAAAGTAGAATCTGTAGTGCTTATTCCTAACCTTAGAGGCGCCGAAAACGCTCTTAAAGTTAACCCTGACTGGATCAACTTTGTACTGTCTGCCAGTGAATCTCACAACAAAGCAAACACCAAGAGAACCGTAGCCGAATCTCTAGAAGAGCTCAAAAGGGTAGCAGCAATAAAAGGAGAAACCAAACTATGCGTTTCTGTTGCTACTGCATTTGAATGCCCGTTTGAAGGCACCGTTAATCCAGATAACGTGATCAGGGTTCTCGATGCCATATTCGAAATAGGAGTGCATGGAATTACACTTGCTGACACTATCGGAACTGCTAATCCATTCGAAGTGACTACGACACTTTCAAAAATCAGAGGAAAATATGGAAACTATCCATTCTTCCTTCACCTTCATGACACCCATGGAATGGCATTGGTGAACACTCTAGCAGCCTTACATCTGGGATTCAACTCTTTTGACTCAGCTGCAGGAGGACTGGGTGGATGTCCTTTTGCTCCTGGCGCAGCTGGAAATGTTGCCACAGAAGACTTGGTCAACTTTTTAGAGAAAATTGGTGTCCAGACTAAGGTAGACCTTCTAGGGGTAATTTCTGCCGCAAGGAATATGAAGGCTTATGGTCTTAAAATAATGAGTCATCTTTCGGCAAGCAGTGTCGGGAAAGAAAGCAATAGTTGCCATCAATTATAGATACGATATAATCCAGAACTCTTGGTAAAAACGAACAGGAGGTGGCGGCTTGCCCCCATTCTGGACTTCCACCGTATAGATACGTGCAAAAGAGCCCAGCCGCTATTAATCGGCTGGGCTCTTTAATTTGCTTTCTATTTTCGTATATGCAGGTTTTAATTAAAGAGGCTGGGTATGTTGTAGTCCTTGGCAAAGCCCTCAAGAAGAGTGCACGTAGCTGCATCAAGAGGAACTCCATCCTTTATAGAAACAGCCCTGTTCCCCCATTCTTTTTCTCCGTGAACGTAGATTCTGTCATAGCCCGGTGCTCTTTCACTGTTCTGAATTTCAGTAAGAATAGAATCAACATGCTTTTTAATTTTTTCCGCATCTCCAAACAGATCAAGTCTGAAAACTGCAAAGAAATGGGCGGTTCCTGACCCTTCCCCACCTTGGAAAGTGTACCTGCTCCAGGTTCCAAGAGAAAGACCTGAACACAACAGCTCTACAAGAAGAGCAAGGCCATATCCTTTGTGACCGCCTAACATCTCGCCCTCTCCGCCAAGGTATAATTGCCCTCCAAAAGGCTCTTTAGAGAGAATAAGATCTTCAATATAACGGGCATCAGATGAGTTTTTACCATACTCATCCACGGCCCAGCCAATAGGCATCTCCTTCTTCCGTCTGCCATACACTTCAATCTTTCCGTGAGCAACTGTTGTGGTGGCCATATCGAGAAGGAATGATTCTTTATTATCTCTCGGTATAGCTACCGCTATAGGGTTTGTTCCAAGAAGCCTTTCCCTTCCCCCTGTTACAATGCCGCATTTAAGAGTGTTCGTGAAGGCCATGCCTATCATGTTGTGAGATGTCGCCATATCAGCCCAATAACCAGCTATCCCAAAATGGTTGGAATCTTTTACAGAACCAAAACAGACTCCTGTTTCAAGCCCCTTTTTCAGGCACTTCTCCATAGTAAACTTTGATATATAGGGTCCTATTCCATGTTTCCCGTCTACAGAAAGAGAAACGGGGGTTTCATGAATAACTTCAGGTTCTGCTGCTGGCCTGGCGGATCCTCCTGCCACATTTCTCTTATACATCGCAAGGCGCGCAACCCCATGAGAAGGGATGCCCCTCGCGTCAGCTTCAACCAAAACCTTTGCGGTTATATCAGCCTGGGCCTGCGGGTAGCCAAAAGATTTAAGAACTTCAGTGGTAAATTCAAGCAACGTCTGAGCATCAACTTTTTTCAACTTCATCATTTATGCCTCCTCTGGAAGGGAATCCGCCCCTTTGGTTTCAACGTTCGTAGAATATCCTTGCCCCTAGGCCAGAATTCCTAGGCGATCAGGTAAACCAACAAGTTTTTCAAAAGCTTTCTTAGTTGATGCGACGTCGCCTGGCCCTTGCCGAGGCAACGATTCAAATATTTCGTAAAAATATTTTTCCATTTTTCTGTCCCCTTTTAGATAAATTGCCCCTTTGGATTTTTATGGTTATTTGCGCAGAGAAGCTTTAGAAAAAATGTAGTCCGGTATCTCAACATTAAATTCGATGGCATCTATGATAAATTCCGTACCCTCCCCAGTAGCCAAGACATCTTTAACCGTAGCTCTCTTGGGATACCACCGATCTTGAACTTTGAAAACCTCGTTAATTAAAAAGGTCTTTAATAGCTTGCCGCCTTTGGCAAAACGATCCTCTCTCAAAGGAAGATAGTTTTCTTTATCCACCCATAACTTTCGGGAATTATATGATAGCCCCTCTTCTTTTGCAGTGAGTTCAAGGACATAACAATCTCGATTGCTGAAACTCTCTTCACCAACAAGCTCAACGTCGTATAAATTGCTCAATTTGGGATCCTCCATATAATCTTCATAGGATATATCGGAACCCATCAAAGAACGCCTGAGCATATGGCCGGCTATTTTTATTGTACGATCTGTCGCTGGAGTGTATATCCATAGCTCATCGCCAAGCTTTAGCATCTTTGTCCCCTGTTCTCGGGGAGGGGATAGAAATTCGGTAAACGCCTTATCCATACCCTCTACCCACGATTGGGCCTGCATGGTCCGAGTGCCTCTACTACCCTTTACAATCATTGTGCTAACAACCTTTCGGTTATCGGCAATATAGTTAGCATCCACTTTCTCAAGAATGCTAATGCCGGAAAGCTCTTCTCCGTAGGAAAGGCCACAATGGGTCATCAATAATAACAAAAGGATCAATCTCTTCATATTTCCAGCTCCTTAATAAGTTGGGCCGTTTCTCTCTTATAGATACCTATGCCAGCAAACATAGCCCCCGTTACAGAAGCAAAGACTCCCGGTAAGAATCCGATGATATAACTCGCTGGTGTCACCTGAGCTCGTATGACATTTGATATGAACATACTGGATTTTTGCATTATTTCGCTAAAGTCTATCCCCGTATATTGCATATAATACGAAATGGCGAGTCCTAAAGCGGTTCCTAAAATTGACCCTATGAGCCCAATGATCAATGATTCAATTATCATTCCACGGTATAAATGCCCCTTCGATTCCCCCATGGCGAGACGTACGCCTATTTCGCCATAACGGCGCAGGCCGTTCATCAAGCCAGAATTCCAAAGCACGATAGACATAGCCAAAACAAAAATACCAACAATAATACTTGCCACGGCTCCGGCATATCGCAAGTATTCCTCAAAATTATCCTGCTGACCAAGGGATGTCATTAGAGGAGAAAAATCATTATCTTCCCTTGCAAATTCCTTATTAAATCGCTGAGCTACCTTTTTCATACGATCATTTGAGTAAAGCATATCCTGCGTATACCCCACGATTTCACTTGCGCTATCTGCCATGTCAAGGGCAGATTGCACATCTCTGATATCTACGATTATGGTGCTTCTATCCATTGGGGTCATGCCAAAATACACCGTCCCTATAACTTTAAAGTTATAGGTTGCCATAGATCCGTACATGGTTGATCCAATAAGGGTCACTGTTCCGCCTATATCCACGCCCAGTTTTTTTGCAAATTCATCGCTTATCAATATTTCGTTTGATTGGCTGGGATAATGGCCTCGCACAATGGATTTCTCTATATTGAAAAGATCTTTTTCAGGAGTGTTTTCGCCAAAAAGGTCTATTCCCAGACCAAAGGCGGGACCCTGGGCCTTAGTCTCCCCCTTTTCGTCAGGAACATCAAGAAGCCCTCCGAAACGGATCCTCGGAGTCCATAACATGTCCTCTTCATTATTTTTCAGCCAAGAGAGCAGGTCTTCTACTTCCATGATGGCCAAATCATTCGGAATCTGGTCTGAGAGTTCTTTGTATGCTCTTGTCATAACCTTTACATGACCTGTATCAAACTTCGCTGTAGAGCTTATTAAATTCCCCATGGCCCCCTCCATGAAACAGTAGAGGAATACGGTTAAGAAAACCCCGGCGCTGACCATAAGAACGGGGAACAGGCTCCGAGAGCGGTCTCTCATTAACCCCTTCAGAATAAAAATAATCATGATATTTTCCCCTTTAACGCTTCTGTGGGCTGGAGCTTCGCTATCTTGCTTGATGGCAGAAAGCTGATAATCGTTACAACCACCATAAGAAAGAGCATTGTTCCTAAAACAAGCTCTGCCGAGTATATAGGGTAAAGTTTATCTGAAAGGGCGAAACCATATCCCTCCACTATCTGGGGTATAGACAGCCCCTTTTCAGAGAGGAAAGATAAAAGAGGCATTCCGAAAATCAGTGAAACGCAAATCGCCAGCACTCCCTGGATCACGCCTTCCATAGTAAAAAGCATAACTACCTGCATTCTTGTCATGCCTAAGGCTATTAATGTTCCAATCTCCTTTTTTCGCCTGAAAATAGAGAGCACCTGTGTATCAAAGATTGCGAGCATACCCAGGAACAATAAAATTATGTAAACAATTGAGGCGGAAATCCTTTCCGACTTTATCCATTCTGTAAGGTCCCTTAATAAAAAAGCCTGCGTATTAAAATGCCACCCAGGGTACGTCCCAATCTTGCCAGCATCCCTGCTAACTACTACTATTGTTGCCTCTTTCTCTAAAACAGTCATTTGACGCAACGCATCAAGGGGCACCCACAAGACTCCACTATCAATAGTAGGGACCTTGGTGTCCATAATGTGCACAACTTTCCCTTCCATGGCATCGAAGGTTCCACGAGCATCTCTCCAGCGTATTGTCACATAGTCGCCAATGGAAAGATTTTTGTTCTTTGCCATTCTTCTGCCTGTAAGGATGGGCAATTCACCCTCTTGACCATAAAGAGAGTGGGAGGGGATGTTTAAAATTGTCTGTGATGGATCAATGCCTCTAAGCTCCGCTGCCTGGGCTCGCCCCAAAAGATAGATCGTCGCCTGACGGATAAGAATGGGCGTAGCTTCTTTATTTTCGATTATCCGTACCAGGCCATCTGGGACAACGCCGTGACCATCCTCAACAGATAGCACGTCGTATGGATCATAATTCTGTTGCCAGTATTGGCCCCCTGCCACCTCATCTTCAATCATAGCTCTGGAACTCTGGGCAAGAATGCCTGTGTAGAGGCCCTGAAAGCCCACGATAACAATAAATGTCAGGGCAAGAACAGCCACATTGAGCCACGTTCTGAGGCCAGCCTCTTTAATGTTTCTGAACGCCAGTTTCGCGCCAAGCATCCTAGTGGGCTCCTTCAGAAATTATTTCATCCTGCGCGACCCGTCCATCGAACAAATGGATCTTCCTCCTGAGATATTTCATCACCTTCTCATCATGGGTGGCAAAAATAAAGGTGGTTTCAAGTTCTTTGTTGAGCTTCACCATCATTTCCAAAATATTGTAAGAGTTTTCACTGTCGAGATTAGCGGTAGGTTCATCAGCTAAGATCAATTCTGGTCGTTTCACTACGGCCCTGGCCACCGCCACCCGCTGACACTCCCCTCCAGAAAGCTGCGCAGGCCTAGAGTCAATCTTGTCTGTTAAGCCAAGCCACTCCAGGGCATCAAATATCTTTTCCTTCCTTTCCTTTTGAGGCATTTTAAGAAGCAATAGGGGAAATTCTATATTTTCGTAAACGTTATAGACAGGAAAAAGGTTGTACGTCTGAAAAATAAAACCGATATGGTGGTTCCGCAATTGAGCGGATTCCTTATGGGACAAGTTTTCTACATTCCTGTCTATGACAACAACGCTGCCCTCTGAGGGAGCATCAAGAGCGCCAATAATGTTTAACAGCGTAGTCTTGCCAGAGCCGCTGGGCCCAATCAATCCGCAGAATTCACCCTTTTTAAATTCGAGATCGACGCTGCTGAGAGCCGTAAACGTATGATCCCCCATAGGATACCTCTTTGTCAGCCCTTTTATATTCACTATCGGCATCAACAGACCCCCTTTATGCCACGTACGTTAATAATTATACAATATAGTGCATATTATGCCTGTTCCGGAGTAAACGCTCTCTGTATCACAGCTATTGTGAAAGGCAGTCACATTTATAAGCCAGTCGTCGTAGGTGCGTTGCCAGCTCAGGTTGGGGTACAGCTCGTCTTTTTGCCAGTCATAATATGCAATGAGTGTAATGGTATCGAGAACACTCGTGCTGAAATCCACTGAGATTGCCGATATTCTAGAGTCGGTTTCCAGTTCCCTTATACCGCTGCCAGTGGATCGCAAATAATGTTCCCCGAGAATGTGAACGCCCGGGCCAATATCGAAGGTATAGTCGGCCCCAATAGTGAGATGCCTCGTCCAAAGGGAATGACTGGAATCCTTTTTTAACTCGCTGAAAGCAGCTTCGAACCATAAGCCGATGCCAATATCAAAGCTGCCGTCTATAGCATAACGGTTCTCCACTCCGCCCATAAGTATGTCTGGCTGAATTCTACTCCACCAGTGTTTATCAACCCGTCTGTTGTGGTACGTAAAAGCCATTTCCCCCTTTGGAACAGGAAACTCATACCTGAAGCCATACTCCACCCTATCCCCATCTGTTTTAAAGGTTTCCAGCCCTTTTAGATCATCATTGCCGTATAGCCCCCATATCCAGATGTTCGAGTTGTTGAGAAAGTAGTATCGGCCAAGAAGGGCATATACACCATCTGTAAGATTCAATGGATCTCGCGGATCAAGCTGATCAAACCATTTGAGAGAACGGAGTATGCGAGCCGGTCCGAAATTTATCCTCTGAAGACCAAGGCGCACCTCGTATCGATCGCCGGATAATCGCCCCCAAGCTCGGTACAAATCTACGTCAAAATTATCCCCCACCTCTTTAAATGAATCGAAGGTGGTGTGCGTATGAATATCCAGGGAAAGAAGGGCATCAATCGTAAGCGCATCGCTAATACTCCCGCTCCAGGTCACCTCAGGAATATATCTGAACCCCATTTGCCCGTCTATGTTGTCATTATAAACTCCCCAAAGGGAGACCTGCCCTTGATGTTCAAAAGCGTTAACGGGGGCAGAGTGAAGAGGCGAAACAAAAAGAAGCACAAAAACAAGCATTGTTCTCATATATTTTCGCTTATCTTTTCTATCTGAAAAAAGCTTCTTTGAGGATTTCATTCGCATAAGACCCTCCTATTTAATTTACAGGCAAGATCTTTAAAGGATATACACGAGGCGGATATGAAGAGTTGTGTCGATCAACGTACAAGATGTAGCACAGAGAATAATTTATGTAAGAATATCACTCTGATACCATATTGTGCAAACCTTGTTAACTGATATAAATATGGGAAACTTCAAGATCCAGGAAGGTGGCTTAGACTACAGTGCGCTCGGCCACATATTGCAGGCACCAGATAGTTCGCGACATCCGAGGGAGCCGACTTCATTCAGGATGGAATTACCGGGGCGAACTTGGCGATTCTTGTCTTTTCTTGGGGGTGCCACTTACGAGGACGTCGAAATTTCGGCGTTTCGAGGATTTGTTTGCTTTCCTCCGAGATTGGTTGCCTTGAGTTCAGAAAACCGGACGCAATTTAAGCGGGACTATGATGCCCAGGTCATCGAGCCTGAAAGATATCTATCACGTGATCGAGCAGCGATTTGATCATCGTCGCATTCGGTACCCCCCTGGCGGAACTGGCCTTATCGGTTATCGCCACCTGCAGGGGGACATGACATCTGAAGTAGTTTGGCACTTCTAATGGCTATTATGAGAACCAGCTAGATGTTCGCTTACAGATACCTACAAGCATTAGCATCACCGGTACCTCAATCAACACGCCAACCACCGTTGCAAGGGCGGCACCGGACGACAGTCCGAAAATCATTACGGCGGTAGCGATAGCGACTTCGAAATGATTGGAAGCCCCGATCATTGCGGCTGGAGCAGCATCTTCATAATTCAGTTTGAGCATTTTGGCTGCGCCGTAGGTCAGCCCGAAAATAAGAACAGTTTGGATAAAGAGCGGAATTGAGATCCAGAGAATGGTCAGGGGATTGGCCAGAATGGTTTCGCCTTTGAAGCTGAACAGGAGTATTAGCGTCAACAACAGTGCACTGATGGTTACCGGTGTCAGCATGTGAAGAAATTTTTCCTTGAACCACGCTTCGCCCTTGTACCCAATAAGCCATTTGCGGGAGAAGTATCCGGCAACTAGCGGCAAGGCTACATAAATGGCGACGGAAAGCAACAATGCCTGCCAGGGAACCGGTAGTTTGCCGACGCCAAGCAGGAAACCACCCAATACGCCATAGAGGGCAAGCATTGTCAGAGAGTTGATTGCGACCATTACGAGTGTCAAACCGTCATTACCTCGAGCCAGATAGCCCCAGACCAGAACCATGGCGGTACAGGGAGCGATTCCCAGCAGGATACATCCGGCAAAGTAACTTCGCCACAGCGGAATCTGAAGCATTTTAATGCCATCTTGCAGCACAACGGTTCCGGCACCATGCTCCGCTCCGACCAGCAGGTCGAGGCCAAAGGGCATTTTTACCAGATCCATCGCTTCGGTTCCGAGCGATCCCTTTAGCAAAACGCCCAGAAATAGCATGGCGATGGCGTACATGGTGAACGGCTTTATACACCAGTTGATGAACAAGGTCAGTAAAACAGGCTTTCCGCTTTTGCCTGCTTTTACGACGCTGGCAAAGTCTATTTTCACCATAATCGGGTACATCATGAAGAACAGACAGATGGCAATCGGGATGGAGACAACAGGTGCTCCATTGACATTGATGCTCATTCCATCCAGTGTTTTGGCCAACCCCGGGGCAATTTTTCCGAGAAGAATCCCAGCGATAATACACAACCCTACCCAGACGGTCAGATACTTCTCGAATATGCTGGTCATATGCCGGTCATTCGCCGGACAAATTTCGTTGTTCATTGAGACAAACCTCCTTTTACTTAACAGTTGTAATTACCGCCGAATGGACATTCTTTATATAATCCGTTTCCGTCCGCACTATCAATATTGAATCAGGACACCCATGTGCTGGCAGGCACACGGCTCTTCGTGCTCCACAAGAGCCAATACAATCCGAAGCCGGTTTGCGTCTTGAATATTGCAGTCAGTTTATCTATATTTTGCCCCACCTATGGTTGCATAATGAGCCAAGAATCTTAGTAAGATATGTAAAAAAAGCCCCCCAGTCAAGTTCCTTTGCAGATTTTAAACTAAAATACCGTATATATATGTCAGACTATAATAAATGCCTGTAAGAATGAAAGCTGTTCCAGCCATTCGTCTGACCCAGATTTCGATTTGCGTCAGCCGATTGAAGGCTTTGCCGACATAGGCGGAACCAAACGCCATGAGGAAGGCGAATATGACTACCGGTAAAGAGGTGCCGATGCCGTAGACCACCGGCAGCATGATAGATGACTGTTGTTTCAATGCCAGTGGCAGAAGTCCGCCGAAGAACAGACCTGCCGACACCGGACAAAAAGAGAGGGCAAACAGAAATCCAATCGGGAAAGCCCAAAGTACCCCGCCTTTTGTTGCCTTCTCCTGAAGTTTCTCCGCACCAACGTGCAAAGTTATACTGGAACCGAGCCATCCCAGAAGTACAAGTCCCAGTATGATAAGGATCGGGCCGAGGGCTTCATTCATATATTTCTGCAAAAAGCTGGAGATCTCTGCTCTGCCAAGCATACTGGTTGTAATTACGACGCCTAGAATGACGTAGGCAATTGTGCGTCCTGCGGAATAAAGAATACCAGAGCCGATGACGTGGTTCTTCTGTCCGGCCTTTCGCCCTATAAATGAGACGGCTGCAATATTCATCGTCAGCGGGCAAGGGCTGATCGCTGTCAGGATGCCTAGCCAAAGAGCAGATAAAAAGACTGTCCAGATCATGACTTGCCTCCAGTCTTTTTTAGATACCCGTCTATGGCGTCGCTGATATATCTGTTGAAGGCTTCAGGATCTTTCATCAAGGTCCAAACATCATCCAGTCGCTTATAATCAGTGATGACTCCATTTTCCATTTCAGCCACTACCACACAGCTTGCAAAAACTTCAAACTGCTCGGCCAGTGCTTCGTTTTCTTGGAAATTGTCTTTAATCCACTGAATTTTCCTGTCAGCCAGCTCATCACTGTAAGAGCTGGTCAGCAATTCCCAAGTCATTTTTTCGATGGTATTACAGGTTATACAGCGAAAGGTAGAGTGGAGATAATAAACAGCCACCTGACGTCCATTCTCGTTAAACAGACTATTTGTTTGCTTATCCAACTTCACGGAGTGTTTGCCAAGTGCAAATCCGATGCTGATCATGGCAAAGGCAAGCAGACAGTTGGTCAGAATCTTCTTCAGCCGTTCCATATTATCCTACTCGCTTTCCGAAGCATCAGATTTGTTCGGGTCATTTTCCTGCAGAACTACTTTAAAGGAGAAGCCAAGCTCTTCCCATTTTTTCAGGATATCTTCTTTGGAGATGAATCCTTCATGCCTCCAGAGCTCCTTGCCGCTAGCATCAAAAAAGATCTGTGTAGGAATTGACCTAATTCCATAAGCCTTAGCTTTTTCTTTGTTCTCGGGTTGCCAGACATCAATGAACTCAACGTCAAATACGCCTTTGTATTCCTTGGTCAACTCATCAAGAATAGGAGCCATCATTTTGCAGGGGATGCATTTTTGGGCTCCGAGATCGAGAAGCTTAGGTAATCTCTGCACTGCCTCTGCTTTTATCTCCGAGGCTGTTTTCTCGGCGTAGGTGTACTTGCCGCAGGCTATCAGTATAAACAAACATAGACTCACGAACAGTAATAAGAACAAGCTATTCTTTTGAGCTGCTTTCATAAGCACACCTCCGGCAACATAGCAGTACTGAGCAGGCAACTACTTGGTCAGGGTAGCGCAAAGTAAAGAGCGTTCCGCAAAAGGTCGTTTGGCTTCCTCAACAGGCATGATCATTTGTGCGACGATTCTCCAATTCTCCTCTTTCATAAAAATCAGGTGCATCAAAATAACAATGATCACACTGGAAATAACAGCTCCGTCAGCTTGCCATAGAATTGGCCTGTATCTTCAGTCTGGCCCTCTCTCCCCCATACCCTATTAAAGTATTGTGTTAAATACATATCCGCCTACAACAGCTGTAGCCCATATGACAACAACGATTGCGCAGACCAAACGCTTTTTGAAGATGCTCCCGAGCATGACCATTTCGGGTATAGCCATGCCAGCGCCGCCAATGATCAAAGCAATAACTGCTCCCATACTCATACCTTTTTGAGACAACGCCAACCCAATCGGAATAGCTGTTTCTGCCCGGATATAAAGTGGAACACCAATAGTGGCCGCAATTGGAATTGCAAACGGATTATCAGGCCCGGCCATCTTTGTTACGAAATCTTGGGGAATGTATCCGTAAATTACTGCACCAATGCCGACACCAATGAGAAGGTAAATAAGGACAGCTCTGAAATCACCCCAGGCAGAAATAAATGAAGCCTTTAATTTTTTCGAAAAATCCATTGGAACATTTTCAGACTCGTTATTAGCACCACAGCAGTTAGATTTGATCCTCACCATTTTCACATATTGTGCCCCCCCTATTTTTTCAAGGAAAACACCGAAGAAAATCGATCCGAAA
This sequence comes from Aminobacterium sp. UBA4987, assembly GCF_002396985.1. NCBI lineage: Bacteria > Thermotogati > Synergistota > Synergistia > Synergistales > Aminobacteriaceae > Aminobacterium > Aminobacterium sp. UBA4987. The sequence continues at coordinate 309,124 of NZ_DGZF01000009.1, read as the reverse complement.
AAGGTGACGGAGAAATAAATCAAGCAAGCCTTTATTCCCATAAGCAGCCAGACCATGCTGATAATGATTGGATTCAGCAGAGGCGAAGCGATGACAAATGACATAACCGGCCCAAAAGGTGCCCCGGCGTTCAGCAAACCTAGTGTCATTGGTATGGTTGAGCAAGAACAAAAAGGGGTTAGTGAGCCAACAACAGCGCCCAGAAAATTACCCCATATCCCGCGACGAGCGAGCCACTGCTTGAGTTTATCTTGCGGCATATACATTAATATTAGCGCAACAAGCGTACTGATTCCTATAAATAGAACAACCAGCTCTGCGGTAATAATCAAAAAAAATTGAATGGTGCTAACAAAATTGTTCATCCTGAAATCCTCCTTGACATCGTTAACTATGTCAACGATAAAGCCCCCAATTTAGCCCTTCAGCGCTTTTGCCATTGCAGTAAGCATTTCAACTATATCAACCAAGGAATGCCCCGACATCTTAGAAACAAGAGCATGGAATTGTTCCATATAGCGCAAATTAGCGGATAACAAGACCTGTTCTCCTGACCTTGTTATTTCCACACAGCAGACCCTTGCATCTTTATGCGATTTAACTTTTTCGACATATCCTTTTTTTTCGAGCCGATTCACAATCCTAGTTGCACCACTTTTTGTAAAACCAAGTGAATAACCGACATCTTGCACGGGGCAATTCGGTGAGGAAGCAACTTTATCTAATGCTATGAACTCCGGCATTGTAAGGTTTTCACAGCATTCGCCATTCAATCCTTTGGGGCCAAAATGCCACGCAAGTTCAATTAATGATCTGCTTATATCCGAAATCGCGGTTTGCTTCATATAGCCTCCAAAATTACCATGGATTAATTGCAGCAAAGCCATTCTTGACGCTTTCTGCAATATTAAGCGGTATTATAAATCAATTAGTTGACATCGTCAACTATATTTTCAAAGTTTTTTGTTCCCCTGGCTGGCGGTAAAATATGCCCTCAATATTATGCCCCAAAGGGGGGGTAGGGAGGTATTCATATCTTTACTTCGGCCATCGGTGGTTCACTCCTTCGGTTGGGTTTGGTTTGGTGACTTTACTTTAACTGAAAACCGATAGCTTTTTCTAACCTTTTATTCCACCCCATTTTAGCTCAGAGAAATTTACAGTATTATAATCGTTCAAACCTTGTTAACTAATATAAATATGGTACTTTGTAATAAATATTAGAGAAATAGATTATAGTAGTGCATAGACATTGGAGTAACAGGAGGGATGATGATGGAAAACTTCGAACTCATGGGCAAATTCTATCTGGGGAAAGAAATAGAACCCCAAAGTGGTAAAGTGAGCGATAATTTAGTGCTTTATGATTCAAAGGACCTGACAACCCATGGAATGATCATAGGGATGACAGGCAGCGGAAAGACCGGCCTTGGCATAGCTCTTCTGGAAGAAGCCCTCATGGATAACATTCCCGTAATAGCCATCGACCCCAAAGGGGACATTACCAACCTCCTTCTATCATTTCCAGAACAGCGGTCAGAAGATTTTCTGCCATGGATCAACATAGAAAATGCGACTGCAGAAGGTTTTCCCCCTTCTGAATATGCTGCCAGGGAGGCAGAAAAATGGAAAAAGGGCCTTGCCGGGTGGGGAATAGACGGTGACAGAATAAAAAAGATGAGGGAATCTGTCAGCTTCAGCATTTATACTCCGGGAAGCAATTCTGGCATAAAAGTAAACGTGCTCGGGTCTTTCAGATGCCCCTCTGAAAAAATCATCAACGATCATGACCTTTTTTTAGAAAAGGTTCAAAACACTACATCCACACTCCTCTCTCTTCTAAACATTGAATCTGACCCCCTCTCCGGAAGGGAACACCTTCTCATATCAAAGATATTTGAGCAAAGCTGGAGAGACAGCAAAGATGTAGATTTGCCAATGATCATAAATGGAATTCAGACCCCTCCTTTTGCCCAAATTGGAGTTATGCCCACAGACACCTTTTACCCCCCAAGCGAGCGATTCAAACTGGCACTTGCTCTGAACCAGATATTGGCGTCCCCAGCCTTTAACCAATGGATGACCGGAGTTCCCCTTGAAATAGGCAGCTTCCTTCACTCTCCCGAAGGGAAGCCCCGGGCCTCGATATTTACAGTTTCACACCTCTCTGACAACGAAAGAATGTTCTTTATTTCCATGGTCCTCAACGAAATAGTCGGGTGGATGCGAACTCAGACCGGAACCCCAAGCCTTCGAGCCATTCTTTACATTGATGAGGTATTTGGGTATATGCCTCCCGTAAAAGAACCACCTTCAAAAAAACCTCTCATCACCCTGCTCAAGCAAGCTAGGGCCTTCGGTATCGGAGTGGTTTTAGCTACCCAGAACCCCGTGGATCTGGATTACAAAGGACTTTCAAACATAGGAACCTGGTTTATAGGGCGCCTTCAGACCCAGCGAGATAAAGACCGCGTACTCGAAGGGTTGGAGCGGCTCGAAAATGCGTCAGGGTATGACCGCCAATTTCTCGACAAGGCCATAACGGGTTTGAAAAAAAGAGAGTTCCTCCTCAACAATGTTCACGAAAACAGCCCTTCTATTTTTACTTCACGATGGGCCATGTCATATCTCAGAGGGCCGCTCACCCGGGAGCAGATATCTTCTATTATGGAAGAAAGAAAAGAAGAACCCCATGTTGAAGGGGCCAAACCGGCCATGGAAAGAACCAGAGGCGTAAAAGGATACACCTCCCCTGTTAAACCGGCCATCTCACCTGATGTCAATGAATTCTTTGTTGATCTTCCTGTCACATCCGATTCCTGGGCATATAAACCCTTTATCGTAGGTAGCGGTGACATTTACTATTCGAACCCAAAACTGGGCATTGAAGAAAGAATCGCCTGCCTATTGGGGGCAGAAGCCCCACACAATACCCTTGAACCAAACTGGGAGAACGCCCTTGAACTTGATGAGGGGGATCTTTGCAGAGAGGGCAACGAGCAATTGAAGTTTCTTGAGCTTCCGGCAGCTATGGCTAATCCCAGCAATTATAAAAAGTGGGAAAAAGCCTTTCAACGATGGATACGTCAGAATAAACCTCTTGTAATCTTCAAAAATCAGTCTTTGAAACTAGCCGGTTCACCCGGAGAAGGCAGAGGGGATTTTGAAATACGGGTTGAGGAAGCCCTGAGAGAAAAAAGGGATATGGGAATTGAAAAACTAAGAAAAAAATATGACAGTAAAATGGCGACCCTCCAAAAACAGCTCATGGCGGCAGAACAAGCCATTGCAAGAGAAAGCGAACAGGCCAAGAACAGAAACATCGATACTGTCATATCCTTTGGCTCAGCCATTGCAAGCGCTCTGCTCGGCAGAAAAAGCCTTACTGCCACTTCCACTTATAGAATGGGCTCCGCCCTTTCAAAAGCGGGCAAGCTCAAAAAAGAAAAGATGGACATAGCAAGAGCCGAAGAAAAAACCCAATTCATACAAGAACAATTAGCCGCTCTTGAAGCAAGTTTGAATGAAGAAATAGAGAAACTTACAGAAAGCATGGAGAAATACAGGGAGGCAACCCAGGAACATCTTGTCCGTCCCCAAAGCACCAATATTAACATCAAGGTCTTTGGGCTCGCCTGGGTTCCTGTGGAAATAGAAAACTGAGAAAAGAGAAAGGGAGGCAGTGCCTATGAAGCCGAGGAACATAAGCGACAGAGTTCAATGGATGGGAGCAATTGACTGGAACAGAAGACTTTTCGATTCTCTAATCCCCCTTCCCGACGGAACCAGTTATAACGTCTACTTTGTTCAGGGGTCTGAAAAGACAGCCCTAATCGACACAGTAGACCCTGCCAAAGTAGATATTCTGCTTGAACAGCTGAAGGATATTCCCCATATTGACTATCTTATATCCCATCATGCCGAGCAGGACCATTCTGGATCCATTCCTGTGATTCTTGAAAAATACCCTGAGGCAAAACTGGTCTGTTCACAGAAAGCCAAAGAGTTGCTCATCGATCACCTATGCGTTGCCGAAGAAAGAATCAAAATCGTTGAAGATGGCGAAACCCTATCACTGGGAGACCGCAACCTGACCTTTATTTACACCCCCTGGGTCCATTGGCCTGAAACCATGGTTACATACCTGAAGGAGGAAAAGATTCTTTTTACCTGCGACTTCTTCGGATCCCATCTTGCGACATCAGACCTCTACGCAGGGGACGACCCCTATGTGTGCGAGGCTGCAAAACGCTACTATGCGGAGATTATGATGCCCTTCCGCACAATAATCAGAAAAAACATGGAAAAGATCGAGAATCTCGACTTTGAGCTTATCGCCCCTAGCCACGGCCCAATCTACGATAAGCCCCAATGCATCCTCGACCATTATCGCGACTGGATTTCTGACAAGGTCTCTAACAAAGTGGTAATCCCCTACATCTCTATGCATGGAAGCACAGAGAGAATGGTGGATTACCTTGTAAGCTCTCTAGCGGAGCGGGGTATCAAAGTTGAGAAATTCGAGTTGTCCTCAACGGATATTGGCAAGCTTGCCATGGCCCTGGTGGACGCTGCCACCATCGTAATCGGAACGCCGACAGTGCACTACGGGCCTCATCCTGTAGTCTTCTCTGTAACCCAGCTCGCCAACGCATTAAAACCAAAGGTTAAATATGCGGCTATTATCGGTTCCTACGGCTGGGGAACCAAAGCGGTGGAACAGATCGCCGGATTAATTCCGAACCTGAAGGTAGAAGTGCTCGACACCATCATGTGCAAAGGCTTCCCACGGGAAGAAGACCTGAAAGCATTAGATACCCTTGCCGACAAAATAAAGGAGAAACACTCACAGCTATAGGCACCTGCTTGCAAAACAGCGCATAGATAGAGGCCGCATGAACCAGTGGTGCGGCCTCCTTTTTAAAGCAAGCACTTCAAAACCAGGAGGAAGAACATGGTTATATCGCTGAAAAGAATCTATGAAGAGCCTGATGTCAATGATGGATACCGCATTCTTGTGGATCGCCTGTGGCCCAGAGGCCTATCAAAAGAAAAGGCAAAAGTGGATGAATGGATGAAGGAAGTCGCCCCATCTAACAGCCTTCGCAAGGCTTTCCACAGCGGAGACCTTAGCTGGGAGGATTTTGAAAAGCAATACATAGAAGAGCTAGAAAACCAGCATGACACCCTTCGTGCCCTTGTAATTCGCGCAAAATCTGAAAAAGTAACCCTGCTCTACAGCTCAAAAAACAATGAACAAAACAACGCAACTGTGTTGAAAGAGTATGTGGAGCGGATGAGCATGAAATAAAAGAAAAACCTTGTCCAATGGCGTACTCTTCGAGGGCTGCAAAAATTAAACATGGCATGATAAACCATAACCAAGTTGCAAGCTATAAACTTGCAGTGTTTTTTATTAAATGATATAAACATTCATATAAAAGACTAAATTTTATTATCACTCCTACACCAACTAGTTGGTTATTGGCAAGCTAAGGTAAATCTGATTTTTTATGAGTTCCGCTTTGGAGAAAATACAATAATATTTTACGAAAAGAGCTGAATTCGTAATGATAGAAAACGTTTTAACTCCTATGTCCTCATTAATTCTCGACGGCCTTTGGGGAACACCGATCTCTCGTTTTTTCACCATAGCTATTCTTTCAATAGCTATTCTTTTCCCTATTTTAGCGCTAACTCCTACTTTTAGAAAAAATTCTACATCGTTTATCTTTGACCACGTCCCTGTTCTTCTAACCACTATTGGTCTTTTCGGAACATTTGTAGGCATTGCCGTTGGCCTTGCAAATTTTGATGTTGGCAATATAGACCAAAGCATACCGCAATTGTTAAATGGGATGAAACTTGCTTTCTGGACAAGCATTCTCGGAATGGCTTGTTCTCTCGCTTATAAAATAGTTCAAGTTTTTTACGGCTCTTTTAGAAATAACAATGACTACAAAAATGTTACTTCTTACGATATTTTTTTAATAATGCAAAAACAGGAAGAGATTCTCTCCAGCATAAAAAAAAGCATTAACGAAACGGAAGATGATTCTCTCGCTTCACAAATGAATCATTTCAAAATTGAAATTCAGAAGAATATTAAAGAAGGAAATGAAACTATTGAACTTTATTTTTTAGATGTACTAAAACAATTTGGAGAATTTTCTAACAATATGACCCAAAAAAACACCGAAGCCATCATAGGCGCCCTTAAAAAAGTTATACGTGATTTTAATACAAAAATAAATGAACAGTTCGGAGATAATTTTAAAGAACTAAATCATGCTGTCAGAGCTATGCTTAAATGGCAGGAAAATTACAAGGAGCACATCGAAAGACTTGAAGCCCGCTTTCAAGATACATATGAAAAAATCTACTCCATTTCCGTTGTTATGGAAAGAATTAGTGAATCCACTAATACTATCCCTGAAGCTATAGATTCCCTGACTGAACTGTTGAACGCTCTTGAAGTTGAACTTGAAAAAGCTTCAGAGTTACTTAAAGGATTCGCAGCTTTGAGACAGGAAGCAGAAAATGTCTTCCCTACAATAAAACGAGGCATAGAAGATTTGACCATAGATTTTTCTACAAGCGTACTTGAGAGTAGTGAAAAGACTGGAGACATTGTAAAAAAACAGAAAGAGATATTTCATGATCTTTCTAAACGATACACAGAGTTTGCCCTCCATCATGAAAACCTAATGCAAGAAGCTGTTGAAAAGTTTAAAACTATATTCTCAGACACATTTCTTCATGTAGGAGATGAACTGAAAACACAATTCATTTGTTTTGATGAAATGATGGAAAATGAAATGAGAAATGCCATCGTAAATCTCGGGCGTAATATGACTTCAATTGCTCAAAAACTGGTCGATGATAACTCTAAAGTGATAGAGCAGTATAAAGTGATTGAGCAATATTCTGAAATCACAAAAAATCTTTCCTGTCTCTTGGTGGAAGCAACTGAAAAATCCAAGGAGGAGATAATGAGTGAAAATTGATAAGTTATTCAACGTTAGCCAAGCAGAAAAACAGGGAACTCAATGGATCTCTATTTCGGATATGATGTCTGGACTTATGATTATTTTCTTATTCCTTGCTGTCGCCTACATGAAAGACATCGAACAAGAAAAATATAAAGTAGAACAGGTTGCCATTCTTTGGGATATAACACAGGAATCTCTTTATAACGACCTAAATAGAGAATTCAAAAATGACCTTCAAAAATGGCAGGCTGAAATCGATAAAAAATTGCTTTCTGTCCGATTTAAAGAACCTTCTGTTTTTTTCCTTTCTGGAAGTTCAGAAATTTCTCCTGGATTTAAAAAAATTCTAGATGATTTTTTCCCTCGCTATCTTAATGTTCTACGCTCCTATCGGAATAATGTCACTGAGGTGCGTATCGAGGGGCATACATCCTCTGAATGGGAAGGTGCTTCAGAACCACTAGAAGCCTATTTTAAGAACATGGAACTTTCGCAGGACAGAACACGATCTGTACTTCAATATTGTCTTTCGATAAAGAGCACGCAAGATGATTTTGAATGGGCAAAAAAAAATCTAACAGCTAATGGTCTCTCTTCGAGCAAGCCCATTATGAAAATAAATGGGGACGAAAATCCAGCGCTTTCTAGAAGAGTGGAATTCAGGGTCTGCACCGATGCTGAATCAAGAATAATTTCAATTCTTCAAGGTATAAAACAATGAAACTAGATATTTCTTTCCCCGAGCTTGATACAATACGAAAAAAGATTGGCGCACCTTTAATCAATTGGAATCCGGAACCCAGTATAAACTTACCCGAAGCTATATTCGAGATTTCCTTTGAAAATAATGAAAATGGCGATTTAATTTTAAAAAAACTTTTTGAGAACCCGCGGAAAATGGCTTCTATAAATGGAAATCTAGCTTTAATATATATCCCCGAAGTTAGAAAAGAATATATTGAAAGTCGCAAATTTCATTTTATGGAGTGTTCGCATATTCAAAAAATGCGTGACCAGGGGCGATATGAACAATATATCGCTACTAACAGGCTAACTGGGGAATTTAAAATGGCCATTATTTCCAGTGAGCAACGATATGAAGAAGTCATTCCACTAAGAGTTTGTCGTTGCTGCCTCCAAAGCTTTAATTATCGAGGATATAAATATGCCGCAAAGGAACAGCGAGATTATATTTATGATACTTTTAACATTCAAGACTTTTTAAAAGAGACCTCATCATACTTTTCAGCACTCCCCAAACGACGTGACTTCAATATGCAAATGAATACATATCCCACCAATTGGAAAGACATATCCTACGTCTACAGAGATAGCGTAAGATGGAAATGTGAAAAATGTGGCGTTTCTCTTTTGCAACATCATGAATTACTTGAAGTACATCATCTTGATAGGGTGAAAAATAATTGTAACGTAGAAAACCTCGAAGCTCTTTGTAAAATATGCCACAGTGACATACATCGTAATAAAATAGTTACAAAAGAAGAGAAAGAGTTAATCAAACACCTCCGAACGACAATTGCTTAACCCGGTAGTGTCAATATTCTTTCGCATATTTGTTTTTAGACCCAAGATCTTGCAGTCCACCGGAAGGGGGATTTTTTCTTTTTCTCATACTCTCATGGCAAGATTGACTGGCTTTCCTAACGGACTAAAGAGCCTTCTTTTGGAAAAGGATTTTAAGGAGAACAAAGATCGCACTGACAATTGTTGTAATGGCAACAAAGAGGTAAAGGAATCGAGTGGAGGGATTCTGGAAGAGAGTTCCTACACATTTCTGGAAAATGGGAGCCAAAAATTGCCCCAAATAGATGGTGGCCGATACGATGGCAGTAGCTCTGATGGAATATTCCGAAGGCACTCCCTGAGTGGCCTTGTAAAAGAATATGGGATATATGGAACGGTTAGAAAATCCTATAAGTGATGCCCCGATAAAAACCATGCCTATGAATGTGGAAAAGTAAAGGAATAAAAATCCGGCGCTTATTATGAACAGCATGACTGGCATAAAGAATCTTCCCGTAATTTTAAGGGTTCTTGGCAAAACAAAGCCCGACATGGCGCCAAAAAGGGTTGTAAATGCTATGGCAAAGCCAGCCATTCTAGAATCACCCAATCCATTGTTTTTAAGAAACAGGGCCATGGTAGGTGTTATAACAAAAAACAGAATACTGAAGAGAAGCATTATAAAAGCTACCTTGTAAACATGGGTAGGGAATTTCCCAGATGCCGATGTTGCCTTCTGTGATTTCCCGTGATCATCTGGAAGGGCTCGAAGTATTAAGAAGAAGACCGGCAATCCACATAGATAGATCAAAAAAGGGAGTCTCCATGATACAAGGGCTAGGTAACCGGAAATGGTAAGGGCAAACATACCTCCTATCATATTTAGGGATGTGGATAGTCCAAGCATTTTCTGCCTTTCTCCCTCATCAAAAAAATCTGCTATCAGAGAAGTCGAAAATGGAACAAGCATTCCAAGACCGATACCCAACATCAGGCGCAGTGTTAAAAGAACATATATGTTGCTTACCGCTCCGCCTAAAATTCCTGACACGGTAAAGGTAAGCAACCCGGCAAGAAGTACTTTTTTTCTTGAAAATCTTTCTGCAAGCCATATGGCTGCAAGAAGAGAGGGAACAATGGCAAAAGCATGAAGAACAACCACGAGTTGAACGAGAAAGATCTCTGCTGAAGAGAAATAGGCTGCCATCTCTGCAAGGGCAGGCGAAACTGCCGAGGTGGAAACGATAGTAAGAAGAGACAGTGAAAGAATTGCATATTTCAGCATTTGTGTCATTTTATCTTCCAATCCCCAGGGAAATATGTTTACATCTGATTCCAGAAAACAAGATCCATTTCATTCTAACAGATAATAGAGATTAGAAATTGCGATTTATTAACTTGTTTCCTGAACTGTGATGTTGCACTTGGTTGTTAAAAATTGATACAACCGGAATCTAAAGACATTGCCACTTCAAAAAGGGCTAAATTGAACAGATTACGTAACATCCAAGTTCGGGGGAGAAAAAAACATGTAACAGCATTACAAAAAAGTCCTCCTTCAGTTGCGTTCGCAAAACTGAAGGAGGAAAAACATGTAGGGCTATTAAGCCTTTATAGTAAAAGTTTTCTCCAGAACTGATACCAATATTTACTTCTACGACAAAAATTATGGGGTTCTCCACGCAAATCGCGGGGAAGCTGGCCCGTAAATTGCGTTTTTTGCCCCAGTAATCAACGCCCAAACCTGATTGCCATAGTCGAAATGCCACCATTCCTCTGGATAGTTTGTAAAACCTGCCTTCTCCATAACCGCGTGTAGCATTCGCCGATTGCGCAATATAACCTGTTCTCTTTCTGAAAGAGTTTCACCGGCTTCGAGGCGATCTTCCAACCATCGGGATTTTGAGCGATCAGATGTTTCGTCAAAGTCAGCTCCCATGTCGAGCATTATGCCGTTCTCATCAGCGATAGTACAATCCACTGCTCCACCTGTAAGGTGGGGAGAAGGGCGTGCTGGGTCCTTCGACGGAAGTGCCACGAATTTTGAAGCCTTTTCCTGCAAGGTTTCCTCTGAGGCATCTGGATATTCAGAGCGAAGTCTTTCTACATAGGCAAAAAAGAGGCCTTTCTGGAGCTTGACGGGCCTCCAGCCATCGAAAAGGACGAGCCGATAACCTGTTGGCAGATTTCTGGCAGCCGATACTAATCTTCGAAAAACTTCTTCACGAAGATAGGCCTCAGGGAGTGCTCCTTTGATGCCCTCAAGGTAATACTGCTGCAACACAACAACACAGTCAGGGCAGAGACCTACAGGGACAACTGGCTCCCCATTTTCCACTATAGGAACGGTATATGCTTTGGCAAAGGAAAAATCAAACTGCGAAATAGGTTTATCATACACAACTTTCCCTCCTAAAGACCAAGCAGCCGCGGTATGAAGGTCGTAATCGGCGGAAATGTGATGATTATTAACAACACAAGCATGGAAACACCGATGAAGGGCCAGATGTGAATAAACACATCCGAGAGTTTAACGCGACCAATAGCGGCAACAATATAATTGCATGCTCCCATGGGAGGCGTTATCAGCGCTATCGTTACATTGAGCGTCATCACCACTCCAAAATGAAGGGGATCTATTCCAGCCTTTATCGCTAGCGGAGCGAAAATTGGCGTCAGCAGCGACAATGTAGAAACTTCCTCCATGAACATGCCGATGGGGAAGATTATGGCTGAGAACACGACCATTAGCAGAAAAGGACTCTGAACAAGTCCGCTCTGGGTAAGGAATGTGGCAAAGCGCTGGGGCACCTGATCCCACTTAAGGAGCCATCCGATAACAGTTGCTGCACCCATAATGAGGAAGATGGAACTTGTTAACCGGGCAGTTTCATAAAGCGATTCCCAAATACCCTTCAAGGTTAACCCTCGGGTAAAGAAAACCCCTACAACAAGGCAATATGCGACAGCTAATGCTCCAGACTCAGTGGGCGTCACTATGCCAGTCACTATTCCACCGATAATAATGACGGGGGCTAAAATGGCGCAAAAGGATCTTTTGAGTGTTGCCCTAGCATTGGCGCGAATCGCCTTAGAATCCAGTATTGGCATATTGTTCTTACGGGAGTAGAAATAGTTCATGACCATAAAGGCTGCTCCCAAAAGAAGCCCAGGGAGAACACCAGCCGCAAAAAGTCCGCCAATGGAAGTATTGGTCATTGAGGCGTAGATAATCATGAAAACGCTCGGCGGGATAATCGGACCTATGAGCGAGCTGCCAGCTGTCAACCCTGCAGCATATGGAGGAGAAAAACCATCCTTGATCATAGCCGGTATAAGAAGCGTTCCTAGCGCGGAGGCATCAGCTGCCGCCGAACCATTTACACCAGCTAAAACTATTCCTGCTACAACATTAACGTAGCCTAACCCTCCACGGACAGACCCCACAAGTAGTCGGCTAAATTCCATCAGGCGATCCGTCAATCCCGATTTATTCATCAGAATGCCTGTAAGAACAAAGAATGGTATGGCCATCAAAGCAAAGGAGTCCATGCCTCCATAGAATTGTTGTGCAAGCACACGGATCAAAGACCAGTCTCCTAAGGCTATTATGCCGGTAAGTGCTGTGGTAACCAAGGCTAAATACAATGGCAACCCCGAAAACATTAATATGAAGAAAGAACCCAGCATTATCAAACTCATATTATAGGGAGACCTCCTTCTCAGCATCCTCGCACATATGCGATGAAGCAAAGGAAAGATGCTTAAATACAACAGCTATAAGCAAGAAGAAAAAACCTACGGGAATCGATAGGAGCGGGTAGGTTTTGGGGATATTGAGGGCCATGGTTTTCATGTGTGACATACCCATGGCATTTTGGTAGCTAAGGTACATTAAAAGACACAGCATCCCCACTGTTATAAGAAAAAGCAATCGCGACATTACTTTCTGCAATGCTAATGGCAACTTTTTGGTAACAAAATCAATCGTCATGTGGTCACCGTGCAAAAAGGCACCACATGCACCTAGCATAACCAGCCATAAGAGCGAAAAACGCGCCACTTCCTCAGTCCATATCATGGAACTTCCAGTAATATATCGTTGGAATATACCAAACAGAATATCCGTGATCGTAAGAGTGAGGAACGCCACAGCGCCCCAGGCGCTGAGGCGTTCCAGTCTTGAGATCCAAACGGATACCCCTGGTTTCTGGGTAAAATCCGTCATGAAATTTATTACTCCTTTGCTTTTTCGTTGGCAACCTTCGCACTCTCAAGGGCGAGGTCTATCCACTCCTTGCTCATCTTGTCACTTAGCCACTTCGCAAAAGCGGGCTGGCCTATGTTACGGAAAGAATCCATTTCTTCAGGGTTAGGAGCATAAGCTTTCATCCCTTTATCTACAAGGAACTGGACATAAGATGCATCCTGCTCTTCCATGGCCACCCTGTTCAGCGCATTCGCCTTTTTAGCGGCTTCAGTGATAATTTCTCTGACTTCGGGGGAAAATCCGTTCCACATATCGCCATTTGCAACGAGGAACTGGTCAGAATACTGGATATTTGCGAGAGTGAGGTAATTCTGAACTTCAAAGAGGCTTCCCATCTTAATGTACACTGCTGGGTTCATTTGTCCGTCAACCACGCCAGTTTTGAGTGCCATGTATATTTCAGTCCATGGAATCGGCGTACCGCTGGCACCAAAGGCCTCGAAAAGCGCAACCTGTCCCTCATCCATGCCGCGGAACTTCAGATTCTTAAAGTCTTCTGCTCTCTTGATTTCTTTTTTATTGTTCGTGAAAGCAAGGAATCCGCCTTCTTCAACCGCTTCAAGCAAAACAATGCTGCTTCTCTTCTGGAATTCTTCTTTGGCCTTTGCCCAATATTCGCCCTCGTCAAAGAAGTAATGAGCGGCCTTATAACTATCGAACATAAAGGGGACAGCCGACGCATAAATCTCAGGGAAAACGGGGGCAACACCAGCAAAGGACGCAAGGTTGAACAGTGGCTGATTCATCCCCTGTTTGGACATAAGTTCAATTCGTTCTTCTTCGTTTCCAAGCTGGCTATCAGGGAAGAGTTTTAGAGTAATTTCTCCCTTTGTTCCTTCTTCGACAAATTTCTTAAAATTGACAGCGTAAAGGTGCAGACCGTTGTTCTCGGCATCTGCGGGACCTGTATAGGCCATTTTAATTTCCGTTGCCGCAAAAGCCATTCCACATGTCAACATAACGATACTAAGTGCTAATACAAAAAGCCGTTTCATATTTACCACTCCTCTACATTATGATAATGAAATTTTGCAGATTACCTGGCTCCTGACACAGAGCTAATCTGCTACCAAGGTACGAAAAGCCTATGAATACTTGGCTCTGAGCAAAACTACCAACAGAAAAGCCTTCTTGAAGCCTTCTTGAAGCCTTCTTGAAGCTTTCTAGAAAATCACCAGACTTTTGCGGATGCCGAATAAGCAAATGAGCCCAAATAAAGAATAACAGCAACCAACAATTCATATGACAGAGAAAAAGCACAGCCTTACTGAACAAGTTTGCCCTATTAAGCTTGGCACAAAAAGGCACTTCAAGTCTCTCGTTATAAATTACTTATGGGGCGTTCTTGTTCGGAAAGACCACAACCCAAAATCCATGCGCTAAATACTTTTTCATAATGTAACTCTTCTTCTCTCAGTGCAGACGCAACGTTTTTCCCATAGCCTATACAATTTCTATTTCTATTTTTAGCAGATTAGCCGCATCACATCTGGAATACTAACACAAAAAAGCACAATATTTGTGTTAATATAAACAACAAATAAAATTTATGCAACTAAATTTAACCACACTATTTTTACAAAAGGAACAATATCTTCAAAAGAAGAAGCGCACTTTTTATGCGTTACTATCAAAGCTAGATGCTTTTTGTGTATCAAGGTGCCGTTGCCAAAAGAAAATTATTATGAATTTATGCCTGACAGCGGTAGTTCAGCGAGATGGTCAATTAAGATTACTTACTACTTGAAAGGGAGGCATTATTTATGAACACTCGCATTTCCATGATACGGCGCGTAATATTCTGTATCCTGCTTTTTTCTTTTGTATTGATGGACGCCTTCACACCACTGCACACTTTTTTACCCCCAGCCTATGGGGGGGAAGCCTCTCAAAATAAAGAAGCGCTTATTTTCATCGATGAGTTTGAGGGGGGGCGGGCATACGTGACTGAAACCGGTCGCTATTCCGTTCTCCAACTGAACGGGTCGTGGCATCAGATGGGGCGCCAGTACGGCGCTCTGGTTTTCAAGAATTTGCAGGAATTTCACCATTCCATCGTAGCCGACATGGAGAAAAGAGGCCTCTGCAAGAAACAGATCTCTGGCATTTACGAAATATATTCAGGATACTCACTGCCCATGAAGGAGCTCTTAGCGGGCATGGCTGAAACATCAGGGCTTACTTTGGAAGAACATATACTGCTTGATGGATCTTTTTATACGTTGCCGGAATTCGAATTCATGAACCTCCCAGGCCAAAACGAGAATAGGGCATGCAGCGGCATTGCAGTTTCATCACCCAGAACCGCAGACGGCAAACTGTACTTCGCCCGTAACTGGGACATGACCCCCGATGCCATGCGACCATATCTCAAACACCTTGCCTGTGTGGTGTTTAATCCTGAGGAGGGCCAGAGTTTTGCCAATATCCGACCAATCGGGCAGGTGTACGTTGAAACAGCATTTAACGAGTCAGGAGTATTTGTAGAAATGAACAATGGCGGGGCATCTGATCCAGGCATAAATCCTGATGGTACCTTTGTTGTTACGAAACTTTTCGACCTGATTCATGAGAACGGTACGCTGGAAGCAATGGTCCGGGGGTTGCAAGAGGCTAAACTTGACCAGTCTTCCATCATTCAGGTGGCCGATAAACAAAGGGCCGTATCTGTAGAGATTCCCACTTTTGGATTCCGCGTGCTTGAACAGCAAAATGGTGCCCTCTACGCGCTGAACAACTTTGCCCGCCCAACTCCCCTCGAATGGAAAGGGTGGGTTGTGGAGATTCCCGATGGACAGTACGACGATCGACAATTGAATCTGGACCGCTTGTTCGCTTCCCCCCAATGGCAATCGGGTGTTACCCTCGACATGGTCAAAGATATGATGAACAAAAAGATTGAAGACGGAGGAGCGGCACTCTATATGCCGCCTTTCGGTACGGTCATCCAGGTAATCACAGTTCCCGAAGACATGGTCGTGTACTTCCGAAGCTACGGATATTCCAATTGGGGAAAGGTTGATCTATCGAAGTTGTTTGAATGATGTGAGCAGTAACGTCTGACCAACCTGTTCCTCGACAAAATGCAGCCCTCGAAGAAAAGGCAAAAGAACTTATCGGCGCGGACAGATATGAAAGAACTGAAGACCGAAAATTTTAGATAGCAAATTTAAATAATTTGAAGATGGTCACCCATGTTCATTTGTAATATCGCAGTCATAGATCTGAAACCACACACTGTAAACGTATCTTGCCCGTTGCACAGCTTTTAGAACACTACCGAGCACTCAATACCCAAACGAAAGCAATCAGACCTGATCTGCTGGCTTACCCGGGTGAAATATTCCTCTGTCATATACTCTTCTAAACCATATTTCTTATAGACAAAGTCTGCATAGTGGTAGTTCATACGATCCACCAAAATGTAATCAACAGTCCCAGTCAGCAGGTTAATCAGTTTTTCCGCACCCGGAAGAAGTGGAGCAATCATCGCATAGGTCCGGATTCCCTGCCGATGTAATTCTACAAGAGCGTTTATTCGCTCAGGTATAGACGGCGCAGCTGGTTCAAACAATTTTCTTATACAGTCATCTGCGGTCGTTATGGAGAACCCTACTTCTATATTTTTTGCTCCTCTGAGGATGTCCATATCCCTGAGGACCAATGGAGAGCGGGTCTGAATCACTACAGGCCAGTCTTCGCGAACCAATATCTGCAAACATTGCCTCGTGAGCTTGTATCTTCTCTCTAAGGGCTGATATGGGTCACAGACGCCACTAATCCAGACTGTCGCCTTCTTTTTCTTACATATCTCTTTCTGCAGCAACTCTGCAGCATTAACCTTCACATCAACAAACGCACCCCAAGGTTCATTGTGACCAGTGAACTTTTTCATATACCGGGCGTAGCAGTAGGTGCAGGCATGCTGACAACCGACATAGGGGTTGATGACATAGGGGTAGATTTTTGAGGCTGAAAGAATGCTCTTGGCTTGTATTTCCCGAATAATCATGAAAGCCTCCTTATTTGCATAGGTTCTGCGCTGCTGGCAGGTAATCTGCGTCAAGGTATTCCATGCCCTTACAATCCATATTGCCCCACTCACCGTTTGCAAAAGTCACCTAACAAAAAACCGCTATTGCAAAGATTATCGCACGACCTTGATCAACGACAGAGCTCTATCTGGTGAGACGAGGGGATTTGAGAAAGCTGAATCAAAAAACAACCACACAACACCAGAATAAACTCAATAATATTGCCATAAACCTCGACTGAAAGTCCACATATCGACACCAACTCTTGAAGCCACGCTCCTACAATAAACGGTACAATCTCACCAAAACCGAAAGTTTTGCTTGGGGAAGCAAAAGCGAAAGGCTATACTCCGTGCTCAAAATGCTATCCCGCTGACTGAAAGAAATGGAGATGAGTTGAAGACTAAAAGTGCAGAGCGGGTTGTAAAGAAGACCACCCTTTAGCATTAATAGTTTAAAAAAACGGTTGACAAATCACTTCTTATGGTAAAAGATAGTAATTGATTACTTTCTTTGTGGAGGTTTATATGAGTTCATCAAACAAATATCTTTCTAAAGAGAAACGAAGAGCGATGACGGTAGAAGCAGTAGTCGAGTTGGCTGGGGAACAGAATCCGAGCGAAATTACCACAGCTGCCATAGCCAACCGCATGGGATTGACTCAGGGTGCTCTTTTTCGCCATTTTCCAAACAAGGATGCTATCTTGCAAGCAGTTATGGAATGGGTAGCCGAACGGTTAATGTCTCGCATCGAAAAGGCGGTAGACGCAAAATCCTCCCCTCTTGGCGCACTTGAAAGCATGTTTATGGCGCATGTAGGTTTTATAACAGAGCATCCCGGTATTCCACGTATGTTATTTAGTGAATTGCAACGTTCTGAAGAAACTGCCCCTAAGCAGATGGCACAAACACTCACTCTGCGTTATAAAGAGCGCCTCAATCATTTGTTTGAACAAGGAAAAAACTGTGGCGAGCTTGACGAAAAGCTTGATAGCGAAGCTGCGGCTACTCTCTTCATAGGCTCTATTCAAGGATTGGTCATGCAATCGTTGATAGCTGGAGATGTGAGCCATATGCGCCGCAATGCTCCGAAAGTTTTTGCCATCTACCAGCGGGGCATAAGGAGTGCACTATGAAAAGATTGCCTATCAAAATACGTACACTGGCACTGATATCTATACTTGTGCCTCTGTTTGCGCTTTTTGTCTATGTAGCCTTTCGCTCGGGGCCACTTGCTCCTGTATCAATTGTGTTGACCACAGTCGAGAATAAAAGCCTTTCACCAGCACTATTCGGCATCGGAACCATTGAGGCTCGTTACACTTACAAGATTGGCCCAACGTTTGCGGGCCGGGTCAAAAGTTTGGATGTACACGTAGGTGAGCATGTGAAGGCGGGGCAAGTGCTTGGCGAAATGGATCCGGTAGATCTTGATGGACGTATCAAGGCTCAAGATGCCACTCTGAAGCGAGCGAATGCTCAAATAAGAGAGGCGCAGGTGCGTAAGAATTATGCGAAGACACAAGCTTTACGTTACGAGCAGTTACTTAAAGCGGGTTACACCAGTGAAGAGGTGGCAGACGCTAAACGACAAGAACTGTTGGTTGCGGAAGCAACGCTGACTGGGGCACGTGAGGAGCTATCTCGTGTACGTTCCGAGCGAGAGGCATTAGAGGCGCAGCGCAGCAATTTGTCTCTGATTGCACCAGTTGACGGATTGATCGTATCACGTGATGCCGATCCTGGAACCACCGTAGTTGCTGGCCAGGCTGTCGTAGAACTGATCGACCCGTACTCACTGTGGGTCAATGTCCGCTTCGATCAAATTCGAGCGCGTGGTCTCGCCGCCGGTTTATCAGCCCAGATCAGGTTACGTTCCCAGGCGGGAGAAATGCAGACAGGGCGTGTTCTGCGAGTCGAACCATTGGCAGACGTAGTTACTGAGGAAGTATTGGCCAAAGTTGTATTTGATCAAATTCCTGATCCGATGCCACCAATTGGTGAACTGGCCGAGGTCACGATTACCCTGCCAACGCTTGCGGCAGCGCCAGTTATCTCTAATGCCGCTATCCATCACATTGATGGCAGATTGGGCGTGTGGCAGGTTATAGATGGTGATCTTCGCTTTACACCAGTTTCACTAGGGATCGCTGATTTGGAGGGCCGCGTACAGGTACGAGAAGGACTCAAAATTGGCGACCAGGTAGTGATCTACAGCGAAAACCCATTGAATGAACACAGCCGAATTCACATTGTTGACCATATTCCAGGGGTGACACAATGATCAATTTGGCAGGTCGCGACATTATGCACTCCTGGGGAAAGTTCGTCTTTACCGCCATGGGGCTTGGCCTGCTGATCGGCGTTACTCTATCCATGGCTGGCATCTATCGCGGCATGGTGGATGACGCTAAGGTACTACTCGACAACAGCGGTGCTGATCTCTGGGTGGTACAAAAGGACACGCTTGGTCCTTACGCTGAATCATCAAGCATCTACGATGACACCTGGCGCGGGATACGAGGCATGCAGGGCGTGGATCAGACAGCGAACATCACCTACCTCACCATGCAAGTACGCAAAGAAGCAAGAGATGTACGCGTCATGGTTACCGGCATCGCACCCGGAGAACCAGGAACACCAGGCTGGCCGCCTTATCTCGTAGCAGGACGTCAGATCACCCGGAGCCATTACGAGGCCGTTGCCGATATCGCCTCGGGATTTAAACTTGGTGAACACATCCAGATTCGACGTAACCAATACACCGTGATTGGACTGACTAGAAGGATGGTTTCTTCCAATGGTGATCCCATGGTGTTTATTCCGCTTAAAGATGCTCAGGAAGCCCAGTTTCTAAAGAATAACGATGCCATACGAGAACAGCGCCGACGAACAGCTGAAAACCCAGCTTTCAACCAGCCCGGAGTGCCTGCTTTGCTTGATGCGGTTATTGCCTCGCAAAGCATTAACCCTTACGTCAACGCTATTTTGGTGCGGGTTGAAACAGGTCATGACCCAGAAGAAGTCGCTGAATCGATCCGCCGCTGGAAGCGCTTGACGGTCTACACTCGCAGTCAGATGGAGGAAATTCTTGTCGGCAAGCTGATCGCCACCTCATCAAAGCAAATTGCGATGTTTCTTGTGATCCTTTCGATTGTGAGTTCGGTTATTGTCGCCTTCATCATCTACACGCTGACACTTGGCAAAATAAGGGAAATCGCCGTGTTAAAACTGATCGGCACAAAAAATCGCACCATTGTCGGTTTGATTGTACAACAGTCTATTGCTTTGGGCTTGATCGGTTTCGTGGTTGGGAAGATCTCGGCGACTCTGTTGATGGCACCTATTTTTCCCAAATATGTGCTGCTGGAGCCTCTCGACTCAGTTCTTGGTTTTATCGCCGTGATTATGATCTGCGTCATGTCGAGCATTATAGCCATTCGTGTCGCTCTTAAGGTCGATCCAGCCGAAGCCATAGGAGGTTAATATGACTGGTAAAGGCATTCGCATCTCAGGGTTGAGAAAACGCTATGGAAGCGGCGATACTGCTGTTGACGCTTTGAAGATGGTAAACATGCACGTTGCGCCGGGGGAAGTCGTTGGGCTGATTGGACCTTCAGGTTCTGGCAAGAGTACGTTGCTTAAATGCTTAGGTGCTGTGATAGAGCCGACTGCTGGGCAAATGATGCTCGGAGATGACATTATTTATCACGATGGCTGGAAGGTCAAAGATCTTCGCGCGCTACGTCGTGACCATATCGGCTTTGTATTTCAAGCGCCGTATCTGATCCCTTTCCTAGATGTTACCGACAACGTCGCTCTGCTGCCTATGCTGGCGGGGAAACCTAACGCCGAAGCGCGTCAACAAGCAATAGAATTGTTAAAAGCGCTTGATGTGGAGCACCGCGCCAAGGCTATGCCATCTCAACTCTCTGGTGGCGAACAACAACGAGTGGCCATTGCACGCGGTTTGGTCAATCGTCCTCCGGTAATATTGGCCGATGAACCGACTGCCCCCCTTGATAGTGAGCGTGCGCTGGCGGTCATCAGAATCTTGAACGATATGGCCCAAAGGTTCGAGACTGCTGTTATTGTCGTTACCCACGATGAAAAAATAATCCCCACCTTTAAACGTATTTATCATATCCGTGACGGAGTAACCTATGAAGAGGAAGGTCAAGGGCGCAGCTTTGAGTGAAAGCTTCTCTGTAGCAGGCGATTTTAAAAAACGTCCGGTGAAGGCGGCACCGTACGATAGCCTAAGACAATCGTTAAAAGCGGCCACAAGCTAGGGCCAAAATTTATGAAGAAAGAAAACCCGCCTACCCAGAGAATTACTCTGGAGAGACGGGTTTGTCTTTTATAATTGGTGGAGGCGCGGGGACTTGAACCCCGGTCCGACAAGGGCCAGCCGTGGAAGCTCTACGAGTGTAGTTCCTGTTTTAGTGTCGGATGCAGCCCCCCAGGAACAGGATGCCGCGCTCCCTAGCCCCTTTATCTTTCTCACAGAGCCAGAGGCACTCTCTGCGAGGCATTCACCTAATTATGACGCCTGTCAGCAGACCGGTGACTAATCTACTGAAGACGTGGCTGAACTAAGCAGCCAGTGCGTAATTATTATTGTTGACGTTTATTGTTGTTCCGCCGTTTAACGAGGTTGCGGAGTCCTCGACCCGCTCTTCCAGACCCTCCATCTTGCCGTCGAAACCAGTCGCCCCCCTATTCTCTATCTTCTCGCCGCAAGGCTCTCGCCATAGATCGTTTTGCATCTCGCTCCGCTATGGTGTCCCGCTTGTCGTGTTCTGCCTTTCCCTTTACCAGTGCCAGCTCTATTTTTGCATGCTGACCGTTTTTTATATAGATGGAAAGCGGCACGAGGGTTAAGCCTTTTTCGCGAATTTTGCTGTTCAGTCGTATTATCTCTGCTTTATGAACAAGAAGCTTTCGATCCCTTTCTGGTTCGTGGTTATAATAGCTTCCCTTCTCATAAGGGGAAATATGTACGCCAATAAGCCACATTTCGCCATTTCGAATGAGAGCGAAGCTGTCTTTTAAATTGACCTTGCCGGCTCTCACCGACTTTATCTCTGTACCAGTGAGTACAATGCCGCACTCAAAGGTGTCAAGTATAAAGTAATCATGCCTGGCTTTTCTATTCACTGCGACTTTATCTATAGCCAAATTATTTCCCTCCAAGGCTGATTTTAGCAGAATAGTCAGCATTAGTCAATTTGCTTTTTTGTCCCTTAACTGGTGGTTATAATAAAAAAATCCTGGCCAAAAAAGCCAGGATCATTCTTCTATATGGTCGGGGCGAGAGGATTCGAACCTCCGACCTCCTGGTCCCGAACCAGGCGCGCTTACCAGGCTGCGCTACGCCCCGAACGGCGAGATTGTATCACGCCCCAAAGAGGTCGTCAAACCCCTAATGAGCTCTGTCGTCCTCTCCGCCAGAGCTGTTGCCATTTGATGTTTCCTGGGAGCCCTTGCGTAAGTTACGCCAATTTAAGCGACCGCCGGGATTTGTGCTGTCTCCCACTGGAATCTCTGTCCAGCCCCATGGAGTCACCATAATAAACCTGAAGACCACGCCCTGCCCGAAGAGGGTCTTGATATGGGCAGAATAGCGCAGCAGGTCGGAAAGCATATAGCTGTCGCAGACAAGCCATACACGTTGGCACACGTCCCGGCCAAAGAGAGATGCGTAATCGATGGCCATGCGAATGCCATCCTCAAATTGCGCTGGACCAAGGGCAAGCACAATGGCATCGTCATGCCCCTTAGGTTTGTGAATCGATGGGATGACATCGACAAATTCTTCGGCCCACTCAAGGCGAGAGAAGAGGTTATCCATATCCACCTCAAAAGGCTCCTCAAGATAGGGCATCAATATTTCTCTTTCATTGTCTCTTAATTCTTCTCCTGCCAGTATGTCTTCCATCCAAGACTGGACATCTGTTATAAATTTCAGCAGATAGGTGGGATATCCCTTTCCAGACATGGCCACAAGTACATCCCTTACTGTCCACTGATCTTGTTCCCTTTTGTTTTCGCCGTTAGGCTTGGTCATTCCCCTACCTCCAAAGTACCCTTTGCATATTGTTGATGAACAGCATAACATAAAGTGTGTAGGTTTACACGATTTATATTACAATAAACTTTGACAAATAAAAGATTATTTTTATCACAAGGAGGAACGAAATGACTTCTTTGAAACTATCTCGTAAGAACACTCAGTTTCTTATGATCGACCTTCAGGAGCGCCTTCTCCCCGCAATACATGGATTTGAAGAAATAAAAGCCAACGCTCTCCGCCTTGTAGAAGGAGCAAAAGTGTTAGAAGTTCCCTTCACTTACACAGAGCAGTATCCCAAAGGATTGGGAAGCACAGATCGTCAGCTTCTCGAAAAAATTGAGGGAAAAACCGCTTTTCAGAAATTGACCTTTTCCTGTTGCGACGAAGAGGGATTCATCGATATTTTAGAAAAGAATGATAAAAAACAGATTGTCCTATGGGGTATAGAGAGCCACATTTGTGTTCTGGCAACAGTCATGGATCTGATCAAGGCAGGTTTTACCATCTGGGTCGCCGCAGATGCCTGCGGAAGCCGCAACAGGAACAATCATGACCTTGCCCTCAGAACTATGACACAAATGGGAGCAATAGTCGTTCCGACAGAAACCGTGCTCTACCAGTTAATGGAACGGTCTGGCACTCCAGAATTTAAAGCGTTGCTGCCTCTTTTTAAATAAAAAAGTAAGAGGCTTTCTACAAAGGGGGGCTTTTTGTGACTGTGGAACGGCAGAAAGCATTAGAATTGCACCGGAGAGCTCGGGGTAAAATAAAAATGTACCCCACCGTAAACATCAGAAATGAAGAAGATCTTGCCGAAACTTACGTTCAGGGAAGCGCTTACGCTGCTGCAGAAATACAGGAAGATCGTGACAGATCCTATGAATACACAGGGAGAAACAACCGCCTGGCGGTGATTACGGACGGAACATCTGTCCTGGGAATGGGCAATATCGGCCCACACGCCGCGCTGCCTGTTATTGAGGGGAAGTGTCTTCTTTTCAAAAAATTCGGAGATATAAGTGCTATCCCTATTTGTATTGAAGCTCAGAGCGCTGAGGAAATAATCGAAACGGCAAAACATCTGGCCCCTACCTTCGGGGCTATTGATATAGAAGACGTGTCGAGCCCAAATATATCTAACGTTGTAAAAGCGCTGCAGTCTATTGAAATACCTGTCTTTTCTGACGATCAGCAAGGGTCTTCCGCTGTGGTTTTAGCTGCTCTGACAAATGCTTTAGCTGTAGTGGACAAGAAAATAAGCGATATAAAAGTTGTCATACACGGGGCTGGCGCCGCTGGTATTGCTGTAACTGACATGCTTCTCTATGTAGGGGTCGAAAACATTGTCTTGCTGAACAGCAAGGGTATTCTCGGTCCGCAAAATCCTTCTATGAACTCTATTCAGCGGAGTATGTCAGAACGGGTCAATCCTGAGGGATTAAAGGGAAACCTTGATGATGCAATTGAAGGCGCGGATGTGTATGTTGGCCTTTCCTCCAGGGGAAAGTTTTCCTGCGACCAGATCAAAAGGATGAATTCTTCATCCATAGTATTTCCTCTTTCGGTGCCTTACCCTGAAATAACTGAAGAGGAAGCCCGATCAGCAGGGGCACGGATAGTAGCCATGGGTCTTACCTCATGCAAAAATCCAATGCCAAACCTTCACATTTATCCGGGGCTGGTACGGGGACTTCTCGACGTTCGAGCTACAGGTCTCAATAAGAATGTGCTCATGGCTGCCGCGAAGGCTGTTTCAGGAGTAGTTGATAAACGGCGAATGAACGAGAACCACATTATGCCCGACCTTTTTTCTGATGAAACAGCCCCATGTGTAGCGGAAGCTGTAGCGCAATCTGCCATTTCTGAGGGTCTCGCCAGACGTTCGGTGCCGCCCAAGAAGATTTACGATGATACGTGGCAAAGGCTTTTTGGAGGATACTCCCTCCGCGCATAGTTTAAGAACAGAAGGAGGCCCGTTAAAAAGGGCCCCTTCTTTTGTTTAACTATGTGGGAAAAGCAGTTACTCTAACACAACTACAGGTTTAATTAAGTCTTTTGGTTTGTCTTTCATCAGTAGCAACGCTTCTTCCATTTTATCAAAACTATTAAATTCATGGGTAAGCAACAAAGAAGGATCCAGGCGTCCATATTGAACAAGGTTTGCTAAGTTTTCCATACGAACTCTTCCTCCTGGGCATAGCCCGCCGCGGATGGTTTTATGCGCCATGCCACATCCCCACTCAATGCGAGGAATGAGAAGATCTTCGCCTTCGCCAAAATAGTTGACGTTAGAGATGACAGAACCGGGTTTAGCCATTTTTACTCCCTTTTTAATCATGTCAATACCAGGAGCGGCAACAATTACTCTGTCTACTCCCTCTCCATGGGTCAGTTCTATAATCTGATCTACAATTTCTCCATTCCGATAGTTGATGATATCCGTAGCGCCATAGGCCTGGGCAACTTCGACACACTTGGGCCTGCTTCCCACGGCAAATATACGACCTGCGCCAGCAAGAGCCGCCCCAGCCACAGCCATAAGTCCTACCGGGCCAATTCCAATAACAACAACACTCATGCCAAATTGGATCTCAGCCAACTCTACTCCGTGAAATCCAGTTGTAACCATGTCTGTTATCATTACAGCAGCTTTGGGCGAAATCCCATCTGGCAACAACGCAAGGTTCATATCGGCGTCATTAACATGGAAAAACTCTGCGAAAACGCCGTCCTTAAAATTAGAAAATTTCCATCCCGCAAGAAGACCATTTGAATGTTGAGGGAAACCGCGCTGTACAGCTATGGAACGCCAATCGGGAGTAATAGCAGGAACAATAACTCTGTCTCCTGGTTTGAAATCCTTAACTTCTGTCCCAACTTCTTCCACTACCCCAACTGCTTCGTGACCGAGGATCATATCTTTTCTGTCTCCGATAGCCCCTTCAAAAACAGTGTGGATATCAGACGTACAAGGAGATACCGCAAGGGGACGAACTATGGCATCAAAAGGACCTGCAACAGGTTTTTCTTTTTCAATCCAACCTGTCTTTCCAATACCTAACATAGCGAATGCTCTCATAATGTATCCCTCCTTTTTAAAATCTAAACGGGGTAAAAAGGCATGTTTCATTTGTGATTTTTTAAACACACTTCTAATTTAGTCATTATAGACTAAATATTATAAAAAACAATAGAAAAGATATTTTACTATTGTTTTTATTTAGAATTAACCATCTTGTTCTTGAGTTAAAGGGGAGAGTTATTCTCAAGAGGAGAGAACTATTTTCTTTTTTCGGTATTGAGAAAGGATAGCAACTACCCATACTAACTAAAACATAGCCTCAAATAAGCAAAAAGCCCTCAGAGAAAATTCTCTGGGAGCTCGCTGTTTTAAATGCATTTTGAGTTTGTTTAAGTAGCTTTTGAAAGAAATTTTTTTACCACTTAAAGCGGGAAAGAAGAAGGGCCGTCCCCGCAAGGGTAACCCATAAAGAGTGTCTTTCACTTCTCCAGACGATGGACCAGTCATAGGGTCCATGAAGACGATCCCCTGGCCAAAAAGAAGGAATAAAACGGCCTGCCGATTGGCGGTATACAGAGTAGGCCTCCCCAAATTTTTTTTCGAGGAAGGATTCTTCGTAGGGAACTATCCATACCCCATAGATAAGAAAGAATGAGGTTAGGAAAAGGGCTACAACTAACGGCCCGGCTAATAGGGCCCATCCAAGGCCTATGAGGCCATTTCCCACATAGAGAGGGTTTCTTACAAAAGCGTAAGGGCCCCAGGTTACAAGTTGTTCTGCCCCTACTTTTTCTCCCCTGTATTTCACAATACAGCCCGAAGCCCAAAAACGTATAAGTTGACCTAACGCAACAAGAAGCAGTGACGGAACCAATCTACTCTTCTCCGGGCTGGCCAAAAGTAATATGAGAAGGTAAAGTGCCGTCCATAAACCTCCTCGCAACTTGAAGATGAGGGCACGAAGGGCATCACGCGTCATTTTCAAATTTTCCTCTTTCTTCCATAAAAATCTGTTCGCTTACTCCCCATCCTAAAAGACGAATAGCTACAGCCGCTCCCATGCCAATTGCCAGATACTCTGTAAAAAAACGCCAGAGAATGGCCATAACTCCTGCGATATGCCAAGGGACAAGAAGTCCAAATAGAGCGGCGCCGCCGCCTTCTGCTACTCCGCTCGCCCCTGGAGTTGGAACGAAATAGAGT
This sequence comes from Aminobacterium sp. UBA4987, assembly GCF_002396985.1. Taxonomy (NCBI): domain Bacteria; kingdom Thermotogati; phylum Synergistota; class Synergistia; order Synergistales; family Aminobacteriaceae; genus Aminobacterium; species Aminobacterium sp. UBA4987. The sequence continues at coordinate 282,003 of NZ_DGZF01000009.1, read as the reverse complement.
ACAAACATGAACACAGCTTGGGCCATGAAGGCCTGCAAATAGTGAACAGGAAGCCCTACGGCCCAGATCAGGCAGGGCAAGACAGAGAAGAGACAAAGAAGATGAAGAGCGGAGAGAAAGACAGCCCAAATAAAATGTGGAAACCCAGACGAGAAAAAGAGGCGGAAATTTTCACTGTAATTATCTATCTCAAGGTTAATCCGTCTGATAACAGCAAGAACCTTGAGATGTTTCACTATCCCAAAACGTTTGAGCCAGAGGGTCAATATTTGCCCCCATTTTTTCATAAGCTTTGGCCTTGTAAGGCTAAGAACAACCAGTATCCATGAAACCCCTACAAAAACGGCCACGTAGGTGAAGATGCTTTTTATAAAGAGACCCGTGCCCAAAAGTTCAGGTTCCAAAAGGATGGCTAGAGGCACCACTATGCCTAACAGAAGAAGAGTAAGAAGGGTGCGGGTGAGGGTAATTGCCACTCCCTTTCCAATAGGCATGTCCCTTTTATAGAGCACAAATACCTGAAAGGGCCCCCCGCCGCTTTGCATAGGCGTTACCGCACAACCAAAGTAATGGAGCCAGGTCAAAACCAACCCAAGACGAAAACTGATATGTTCTGAAGCTGCTTTGGCAATAGCACAAAAACGCATTGCATCACAACACCAGGCGCATATCACAAGAGCAAAGACTAGAAGCAAAACAGACTTCCGGGCTGACAACAGCATTCTGACAGTACCTTGATCCACGCTAGATAGAAGAACCAAGGCGCTGACTCCAAATGTCAATGTTAAAAATATCAATAGTCCTTTTCGTAATGACACAGGAGACACACCTCTCATTCAATCCCATGGACTCTTTCAATGAAACATGCCGCTTCGAAGAGCCCATTTACAACATTTACAGACAAACACCTTCTCTCTTGCTCGAATTCAGCGCCATAACCTGTTCGCACAAGTATAAAGGGACATCCCGTGTTCTCGGCTAAAAGGAAATCTGGCTCATTATCCCCTATGATCCAGCTTCTTTTCAAGTCTATGGATAAATCTTCAACAGCATTAAGCACCATGTCAGGGAAAGGCTTTCGACATCTACACTGCCGCCTGTAACGACCTATCGTTGCTTCCGGATGGTGCGGGCAATAATAAAAAGCATCGATAGAAGCTCCTTCTTTCTCTAATTCACGCTGTATAAATCGGTGACTTTTTTGCACAAAGTTTTCATCGAAACAACCTCTTGCAACACCGCTCTGGTTGGTCACCACAACAAGCAGATATCCTAATTCTTTCATTTTCTTAAGAGCTAAAGCAGCTTTAGGGATAAGCTTTATCCTTTTCAAATCGTCTAGATAAGGAACATGCTCTATCAATGTTCCGTCTCTGTCAAGAAAGACTGCCGGTACCATCTTTTCTACCATGCTTTCCCGTGGGCAAGGGAGCGAAGATTCTCTATATAGGAATGGAGGCCCTCAAGTGATGGATTTATTTTTTCACGTATTATGCCGGCTGCTTCTGCATGCTTCCGTTCTTTCATAAATTCCGAAGTTCGCTCCAGATCATCTATCAAAGCTTCCCGATGAGCTTCAAACTCTTCATCCATTCTTTCTCTCTCTTCTACCGGGAGAAGGATCTGTAATTGGTATATGGTTTCCAACTGCCAACAGATGCCTTCCACTGCATTTATCAATGCCGTCATAGCGTCATCTGCCTGTTTTTTATCTAAAGCGGAAGCGCCTTTATCCATAGTGTCAATTATTGTTATGAGGTGTTTTTCAGAGTTTTCCAGAGATTCCATAACAAGTTCCTGAACAGACATGCTTATAAAATTGACCATAACAATTTCTCGAAGAGCTTTAAATGCTTCCTCTTCTATGGCTACACCATCAGCCTCAATGAAGCGAAGCACTTTTCCTTCATTTGAAAGGATCTCTTTCACCTCTCTGAGCATGTCTTCCCTATCTCTTGATTTGCTTGAACGTAAAGGTACCCTTTTGTCATCAATGGATGTGATCAAACCTTATTCCCCCCCTTCTGGTGCTTTTGAGAGTTCTGTTTTCCACCATTCGATCATGTCCTCTACGGTTTCTCTCAAGGCCCGATGAGGTTTCCAGCCTGTGTGTCTCTCTATTTTTGAAAGGTCATTCCAATAGATAAGTTCGTCTACAGATCTGACAAGAGATAAGTCCCGCACAACTTGCACCGATTTCGAACATCCTGAAAGGACGATATCAAGAAGTTGCTGCATGGATACGGCATCTGCACCGGAGATATTGTAAGCTTCGCCGGCTTTCCCTTTTTCCTGAAGGGCCCAAAACCCCTCCACTGCATCGCGAACGTCGAGGAAAGCACGCTTCGTATGAAGATTGCCCACATGAAATTCCGGGCCAATAATACCAAGGTCGATCTGCGCGCGCCTTCGGGTAAAATCCGAAACAACCTCTCCAGTGCGGCGAAGCCCAACACAATTTCCAATTCTCAATCGAATAATATCCAGGCCATGGGCATTAAAATACGTAGACCCCAGCAAGTCCTGGGCTGCTTTCGACATGCCGTAGACATGAGCCGGCCGGAAGGGCTGGCTCTCTGTGACAGGAGCCTCTGAAGGGTCTATAAATCCGTATGCCGCCGTTGAAGAAGCCAGAAGTACCCGTGTTCCTCGAAGGTCGAGATGAAGCATGGCCTCAACGAGGTTCAACGTGCCCATTACATTCGACTCAACAGTATATTCAGGTTCTTTATAGGAAACCATTGGATAACTTTGAGCCGCAAGGTGGTATATGACATGGGGACGCACTTTCTGAAGAGCGTCTTCCAGGTGGGAGCGCTGTCTGACATCAATATTGAAGAGCCCCTTCGCATAAGATGCGGGAACGCTCATATCGTTAGTAGGCCGAAAGTAAGAACCCCATACCTCACAACCTTTTTTTGCAAGAAATTCAGAGAGATGGCTGCCAATAAACCCGCCAATACCTGTAATAAAGACTCTTGTCACCATTTTTATAAACACCTTCTTATGAGCTAAGGGAATTTATGAACTGAGGAATCTCCATCTGACTTTTTTCATAATCTTCAGGAACGCCAATATCGATAAAGTATCCCTTCGCTTCAAAAGCATATACATCCTTCCCGTCGTTAAGCAATGAGGGCAATACGTTTTTTTCCCAGGAAAGCCGCCCTTCCGGGAGAGGTTCCAATATGGAGCGCTTTACAATATACATGCCGCCATTTACAAGCCAATGGCCATCACACCCTGCCTTTATGGAAGGGTTTCCAAAACGCAACACCCGATTCTGTTTGTCTACCTCTACTGGATCGGTTCTTTCTATGGAAGGCCATTTACGCAACGCAATGAGTACATCAGAGTCAAGTTTTCGACTCTGGTGGAACATTTGTTCTATGTTTACGTCAAGCAATGTATCCCCATTAAGGAATAAAAAACGCTCTTTTTGAATGAGAGGAAGGGCGTACCGCAAGGCCCCTCCTTTATCAAGTGGCTTTGGCTCAAGGCTATACTCTATAGAGAGCCCCCATTTCTCGCCATTCTGGCAGTACTCAATGATTTGCTCTGATTTATATCCAAGAAGCAAGACACATTGACCTATCCCTTTTTGTCGAAGGAAGAGGAAGAGCCAATGCAAGAAAGGTTTGCCGTCTATTGGGGCAAGGGATTTGGGACAATCTGATACGACACGTCTGAGACGCGTCCCCAGCCCACCTGCAAGGATAACAGCAAGTTCATCACCCATTGGAACAAAGGGCCTCCTCTATTAAACCGCAGATTATATGTCCCCACGTAATGTGAAGCTCCTGAATTCGGGGGGGGTGAGACGATGGGGCTGTAAGAAGAAGAGAAGCGATCCTTGCTAAATCTCCGCCATTTTCACCAGTCATGGCTATTGTCTCAATACCCTTCTCTTTCGCCCACGTCAGAGCTTTGACTACATTGGGACTTGCGCCGCTTGTAGAAATTCCAATAACGATGTCTCCTGGCGCGGCCAGTGCTTGCAGCTGCCTGAGAAAGATATTTTCATATCCGTAATCGTTAGCAAGGGCTGTGATAGTGCTGGGGTTTGTTGTTAATGCCACGGCTCGCAACGCTTTTCTGTTTTTTTCAAAGCGACCTACAAGTTCTGCTGCCAAATGTTGCGCATCTGCTGCTGAACCGCCATTCCCCAAAAAGAAAGCGGTTCCTCCGTGAGATAGCGCTTGTATTATTAACTGGGAAGCTGATGCCACTTTTTCTGCTAAAGATAAAGCCGCAATTTTGACATTAATCGATTCCTGAAGTTGCTTCTGCACTTTTTCGATCATGTAACCAATCTCCTCCAGCTCTTCTTCGAGGGCTATTCTACCACGTAGTGAAAGAAAGTTATCTTTCTATAAGGGCGCCCCCATTTACTATCTGGTGCAAAGATTCCGGCTGAAGCTGGGCAAAGCCTATGCGCCATGCCAAAATAGCGGCTTGGGTCCTATCACGCAAATCAAGTTTTTTCAGGACGTGGCTCACATGGTTTTTTACAGTTTTTTCTGAGAGAACCATTTTACTAGCCACTTCAGAATTGCTCAGGCCCTGAGCTAACCAGTAAAGAATCTCTTTTTCTCTGGGGGTCAGTTCATAGAGCTGGTCATTTTCTTCCTTACGTCTTGAAAATGACGTTAGAAGCTTTCCTGCTACCTGGGGATCTACATAAGGCTGGTTTCGATTGGCAGATCGAATGGCTGATAATAGTTCTACCCTTCCGGATGCCTTGAGGACAAAGCCTAAGACTCCTACAGAAGAAAGGGCTGAAAGGCTGTCTTCATCGTCTTTAGCACTAACTGCAACAAATTTAATGCCATGAGATAAGCTATTTAGTTCTCTGACTAATTGTATTCCATCTTTTTTGGGCATATTTATATCAAAAAGAAGGATATCCGGTTTTTTTTCTCGTACAACCTTAAGAGCTTCTTCTCCATCGCCAGCTTCGCCTATGACCTCAATATCGGACTCGTACTCTAATAATTTCTTTACCCCATCCCTAAAGAGTCTATGGTCATCCGCTATTACAAGGCGTATAGAATCCATGATTCCACCTCCGCATAATACTCTGTGAGCCTATTCGCGCCTATGATATAGTGTAAATATAGTGGTGAAAAAGAATTTTAAAAATTTCATCTTTAGGCTAGGCCCATAGTCCCAATTATATTACCACATTCCATAATAGAAAAAGAGAGATAGAACATGATAGATAACATACAAGAGAAACGGGATCTTCAACTTCAGCCTATGCTGCGCAAACGATTTGGGAAAGCCCTCGGTGATTTTTCAATGATCGAAGAGGGGGATAGAATACTTGTTGGACTTTCTGGAGGCAAGGATAGCCTGTTTCTCCTCGCTGCCCTGACCGCCTTCCGAAAAAAGTCTCCCCGCCGCTTCGAATTAGGAGCATGCACTGTGGATATTACAGGCGGAGAGATGGCAACCCGTCCCCTTTCTGAATTCTGCCGTAGCCTTAACGTAGAACATTTCGTGACCATTTATCCTATTTCAGAGATAATAAAAAAAAGAGAGGAGAAATCACCTTGCAGCTTCTGTGCCAACATACGGAGGGGCATTATAAGTTCAGAAGCTGTGGAACGTGGATATAACGTTCTCGCATTGGGGCATAACCTTGATGACGTAGCCGAAACAGTGCTCATGAACCTTTTTCAGACTGGCCGGTTTAAAAGCTTCAAGCCCAAGTTCTGGCAAAGCCGAACTGGCCTGTGGGTTATCAGGCCCCTTATATACATTGGGGAAAAAGACATTATGAAGGAGGCCCAGCGGCTACATTTGCCGGTGACAGAAGATAAATGTCCCTTTTCCCTTCATACTCAGCGAAGTAGAACTCGTACGCTTATAGAAAACCTTGCAAGAGAGAATCCAAGTATTAAAAAGAACATTATCCACGCTCTTTCGTCAGTGCGACTTTCAGATGTCTGGAAGATAGAACAGGGGAGTCAGATGAATAACGGGGGATAAGACGAAAAAAGAGCCGTCTCTGAAAATGAGGCGGCTCTTTGCTTATGTTCGATTTTGCAGTTCAATGCTTATTTTAAAAGTCCTGAGACGATCATATCGATGGCCTGGTCTGAAGAAAGACCCTTCGCCATAAGACCAGCTATTTTATCATCTGCGATACGTCCAATGGCCGCTTCGTGGGTTACTTCCGCTTCAGGATGGGATGCCCTCACCACTGGGGAGGCATCGGCCACGGCTTCTCCTTGAACTACTTCTGTGCAATCCACATGGCCTTTAGCGCCAGATGCCGCACCATCTATCATACCGAGGAAACTTCCCACACTGCGCCCCTTCAAAACTGTCCGGGTTTTTATAAGGGCTGAACTATTCCGTCCAGAGAGCTTTACCACATCCTGAATCTTTATGGTGTCATCATCCTTGCCATAGACCTTCGACGTCAATTCTACTCGGCTTCCTTCTCCCGCGGCGTCTATGTCGATTTTAATATCGAGAGAGCCTACCCTTCCCTCGATAAGTGAGAAGTCGTTTACATAACGTCCGCCTTTTTCGACCTTCACTTCTGTGACAGGACGAACCTCCATCTGGCTCTTTGGGCCATGAAAATGAAGTTCTTTGTAGGTTACGTCAGCTCCCTCACCTATTTCTACCACACCCTTCATGGCGTGAAGAAACTTTTCCGCATGGGGAAAGACGCAATGGGCTAAAAATTCAACATGTGCTCCACGGCCGACAGTGATGTGGCTGTCTATAATTTGACGACCTTCTTTTCGGACATCGCCGAAGCAAAGATGGACAGGATCTGTTAAGCGAGTCCCTTCCTCTACTTCTATAACAGCCCTTACCCCGTCCTCTGTTTCATAGGCTTCGATATGAACGCCCTCTACTTCATGATAATCAACAACCTTGTTTGCGCCGATGAGAGCATAGGCTCCCTTCCGATGGTTGAAATAATTGTACCCAGGGACACTGGCCGCTATGGTTAATATTTCTTGAAATTCTTTACTGATTTTTGGCACGGCCCATCACCTCGTCAAGAACTCCCTTTCGGCCCATTTGCTCTTCCTCGCAGCCTTCGCAGGGCCGACACTGAGACATGAAATATCGCTTCACGGCAGCAGCGCTTCCCTCGAGAATAATACGCCCATCACACATGAGATAGGATCGGTCACACCCGGCGGCTACGTCTTCGCGGTGGGTTATGACCATAACGCCGCTCCCCTGGTCGGCAAGAAGACGTAAAAGCCCCAAGACTTCTCTCAAGGCAAGAAGGTCTACTCCTGAATCCGGTTCATCAAGAATTGCAAGGCGCGGTTTCATAAGGTAAATGGAGGCCAGCTCTATTCTTTTGCGCTCCCCGCCTGATAAACTTTTATCTATGGCTCTGTCGAGAAAGAGAGAGCTCATCTGTACAAAATCCATGGCCTCTTCAAGGTTCCGTTCAGAGCTGTTTTGAGGCCCTATACGCAAATAATCCCGGATGGAAATACCCTCGTACCGCGCCGGCATCTGCCACGCCAATGTCAGCCCAGCCTTGGCACGATCAGTTATAGACCAGCTCGTAATGTCCTCTCCGAGAAAAGATATAGAGCCCTTCACAGGAATATAGTCTGGCAACCCCATTAGAGCATAGGCAAGACTTGATTTTCCGGCCCCATTTCGGCCAAGGACGCCTGTTACTTCCCCTGACTCCACTCGCAAACTTATATCTTTAAGTATGGTAGCGTTATCCCTACGCACCGTTATGGAATCAACTTTGAGGAGCGATGTATCCACGTTTCTCCAATCCCTTCTTTTATGAACTTAACTTCGAGAAAGCCTGCCCTCTCAAAACACAGAAGTATTGTATCACTTTTCCTCTATTGGAACGGTAATAGTCCGGGAAGAAAGGATCTTTGAAAAACGAGCAACTTCTTGAGCCTGTACTTCGAACCCCGACCTTCCCATCAAGGCAAAAGTATACTCTTTGCCAAGTTCTACCCCTGGCTGATCGAATGGATTGATATCCATGATAAACCCGGTAAGAGCTGTTGCATACTCCAACAGATAGATCAGAGCTCCAAGGTAGAACGCATTCAACTCCGGAATCTCCAGCCAAAGCACAGGCCGCCCTGCTTTTACAAGGGATGACGCAGTGGAAAGCTGTTCTGAATATCGCAACATGTTCATTGACTGGCCAAAAAGATAGGAAAGAGAAGTGAGGCTTTTCTCTTCTGCATGTGGAATAACGATATCTTCCTTGAGAGAACTTACGTGTAACAGCAAAAATAATTTATCGTCAGGGCCTTCTGTGTAAAGCTGCAGTTGTGAGTGCTGATCGATAGTTCCGAGGGCTTTTATTGGCGTTGATCCCTTTCCTTCCTTTCCGAGGCTTTCCCCCCAGAGCTGGGCAAACCATTCGCTCAACATAGAAAGGCTGTCAATATAAGGCATAAAAACGATCATGTTTCTTTTTCGGATAAAATGAAGCCATGAAATGGCGGCAAAGACCCAGGCAGGATTCCCTTCCATGTCATGTTCATCTGCAAGAAAGTCTGCCATTTTCCGGGCTCCTTCAAGAAGGCTATCTGTATCCGCTCCCAGAACCGATGCAGAAAGAAGTCCTACTGGAGAAAGCACTGAATAGCGCCCCCCTACATTGGGTGGAACAGGCAAAACGGCGCAGCCTCTTTCTTTCGCAAACTCTCGGAGTATCCCTTTTTCAGGGTCTGTGATAATGATTGTCTGGCGAGCGGCCTGCTCTGCCCCTACAGTTTGTTTCATTTCTTCCCAGAAGAAAAGGAAATTGGCCATAGTTTCTGCAGTAGCACCAGACTTGCTGACAACGATCAGGGCAGTATGGCGAGGGTCTACTCGATCCCAGATGGCTCTATTCTCTTGGGGATCAACATTATCAGCCATGTAGAAACGTGGACGGGGAAGAGTTGGACTCATCTCATTCCAGTATGGAGGCAAAAGGGCGTTATGAAGCATCAGGTTTCCCAGAGCCGACCCGCCAATACCTATCTGAATCACATCAGTCATAGAAGAGAGCCGCACAGCCAGATCATTGATTTTTTTATATTCATTGTGGGGAAGAAGAAGCCACCCCGAACCTTCAAGTTTCAGCTCGGAGCGGCTTCTCAATAAAACATCTGCCTTTTTAATAAGAGGAGCAAGATTCAGAAGCTCCTGGAAGGTCGTTGCACCTGATGTCAGATGTTCGCCTAACGCAGCTCCGTAATGAAGTTTAAGCAAACTCTTCATACCATATCCTCCCTCTCATTTTTAAGACAGAAAAGTTGTCCTTTCTATATCACTTTCCTATCTTGGCGAGTTCAGCGTCAATAGCCGTTCTGTCAAAACCTACAATGTATACATCGTCAAACTGAACAACGGGCACTCCCATCTGCTTGGTTCTTTTTACCATATCCATAGCGGCTTCTCTATCTTTTGCTACGTCAACGACTTCAAATTCTACGCCTTTTGAAGTAAGATACTCCTTGGCTTTTGTGCACCAGGGACACGTGGGTGTTGAATAAACCTTAATCATTATTTACATCCCTCCGTCTGAGCGGTTTTTATACATACCCCTAATAGGTATATTATAGGGTCACCCTTCATTCGTCAAGCCAGAAAGCAGGTCCTTTATTTTTTGTACAAAGCCACAAACAAACGGGTTTTTTTGATGTTACAATGGAACATATTTTGTATTGACAAAATAAATATAACATATAATGTATCAACTTGAGAGCAGATAACATAACCCCTAATAACATAACCCCTAGTATATCTTCGCAAATGAGGAGGAAATAAAGTGTACAAAATAATATCAAAAAAGCTTGTCGTTCCCAAGGAGTTCGATGTATGGGTCGAGGCTCCGAGAGTGGCGCGACATGTTAAGCCCGGGCAGTTCGTCATTATTCGTACGAACCCCCAGGGAGAGCGTGTCCCTCTCACCGTGGCAGACTATGACCGAGAGAAGGGTCTGATTAGAATGATTTTTCAGACCGTTGGAAAGACCACAGCTGAGTTTGCCGACATGAATGTGGGAGACTGTTTGACCGATATTCTTGGCCCTCTGGGGATGCCCAGCGAGATCAAAAATTACGGTACAGTTCTTATGGTTGGAGGCGGAGTGGGCATTGCAGCCCTTTTCCCCATTATCAGAGCGCTGAAGGAAGCCGGAAACAAGGTTTACACGATCCTTGGCGGAAGAACTAAAGATCTCGTTATTATGAAAGAAGAGTGTGAGAAATACTCAGATGAGCTTCTCATCACCACAGATGACGGATCTGCCGGCAAAAAGGGTGTCGTTACCGATGCTATGGTGGAGCTTGCTGACCGCGGAGTGAAAATTGACCAGTCATGGGCTATAGGCCCCTCCATCATGATGAAATTTGCCTCATTGAAAGCGAAAGAGCTCGACATTCCCATGTTCGTGTCATTGAACCCAATCATGATCGATGGAACAGGCATGTGTGGCGGTTGCCGGGTAACCATTCATGACCAAATCAGATTCGCCTGTGTCGACGGGCCAGAATTCGATGGCTGGGGCGTGAACTGGAACGAGTTTATGAACCGCATGCGCCAGTACAAAGACGAAGAGAAAATGTCTTTGGAAAAATATAAGGCTGAAATGGGTGAAGAGTAATGGCTTTAGATATTGCCCCGAAAAGACTTCCCGTTCCTGAGCAGTCCGCTGAGGAACGAATTAAGAATTTTAACGACGTTGTTATTGGCTATAGCATTGAAGAGGCAGTGACCGAAAGTGCTCGGTGCCTTCAGTGCAAGAATGCTCCCTGCATTAAAGGCTGCCCGGTCAGTATTGATATTCCTGGATTTCTGAAGGCCATTAAAGAAAAGGACCTTGAGAAATCATGGGATATTATCAGTCAATATACGAACCTTCCAGCTGTCTGCGGCCGTGTTTGCCCCCAGGAAAAACAGTGTGAAGGTGTTTGTACTGTAGGGAGAATCAAAGGATACGAACCTGTTTCCATCGGCAAAATGGAGCGGTTCATAGCCGACTGGAAAGCAGAACATGGCAGCAAGGTCGCTCCTAAAGTTCCTGAGCAGACAAAGGGCAATGTGGCCGTTGTGGGATCAGGGCCTTCAAGCCTTACAGTAGCCGGAGACCTTGCCAAGATGGGCTACAAGGTTACAGTCTACGAAGCCCTTCACGCGGCTGGCGGAGTGCTAATGTACGGTATTCCCGAGTTCCGTCTTCCCAAAGCTATTGTGCGCAGGGAAATAGAGAACATCAAGGCCCTTGGCGTGAAGATCGAGACTAACGTTGCTGTAGGACGAAGCGTCACCATCAAAGAGCTTCAGAGCCATTTCGATGCTGTTTACATCGCTACAGGAGCTGGAACTCCTCACTTTATGGGGGTTCCCGGAACCAGCTTGAACGGTGTCTATTCCGCAAGCGAGTATCTCACCCGCATAAACCTTATGCACGGATACGAGTTCCCCAAATATGACACCCCCACCAAAGAATCTGAAAAGGTGGTCGTTGTGGGCGGTGGAAACGTAGCCATGGATGCTGCCAGATCTGCTCTTCGCCTTGGCGCAAAGAGCGTTCAGGTTGTCTATCGCCGTTCCCTTGAAGAGCTCCCCGCTCGTATCGAAGAGTATCACCATGCAGTGGAAGAAGGCGTGGTTTTCAACTGGCTTACCAATCCTGTGGAGTATGTAGGAAACGAGACGGGAAACATAGTTGGAGTGAAATGCATACGCATGGAACTTGGCGAACCTGACGCATCTGGACGCAGACGGCCTCAGGAAATCAAGGGCAGCGAGTTTACAATTGAAGCAGATACCATTATCGAAGCTATTGGTCAGGGCCCCAACAAAGTGCTGCTTAGTGCCTTCCCAGAGCTGAAGCTCAACAAAAAAGGTTACATTGACGCTGATCCCGAAACGGGCCAGGCAGATCCTGAATGGGTCTTCGCCGGCGGAGATATTGTAACAGGTGCCGCTACTGTCATTCTTGCCATGGGTGCAGGAAAGAAGGCTGCAGAAGCCATAGACAAGTACATTACAGAGAAGAAAGCTGCTGGCAAGTAAGAGAAAAGTCTTCTTTTACAGAAGCTGAGGAGGGATGCTGAGATGTCTATTGATGAGAAAAAGGCTTCAAAATGGGAAGATTTTCGCGTAAGGACATTGGAGATAGCAGCTCGGCGTAACAATTCGGACTTTGAAAAGTATATCGGGTCTTTAACAGAACGAGCGTGGAAACATGTGCTATCTGAAGGAAAGCTCAATCCCGATCTGGCAGAAGCAACTATGTGGAAGTTCTTCTGCGAAGATCAGAAAAACCGATAACTCTACTTTTCTGAATAACTCAGCTAAAAAGCATAACGAATAAGAACCAGGGCCTCGACTTAAAAGTCGAGGCCCTGGTTCTTTATGTCCATTTTTAAGAAAAATGTTCTATTTTATTCCTCTTCTTCTTCTTTCTTATGCTCTTCAATAACTTTCTTTGAAACATCTCCAGGTACTTCTTCATAATGGTCGAATTCCATTGTAAAAGTACCTCTTCCGGAGGTCATAGACCGAAGCACTATGGCGTATTTAAACATTTCAGAGAGGGGAACCTGAACTCGAACCACCTGCAGACGGCCATGGCTGTCGATTCCAAGAATTCGTCCGCGGCGGCTGTTCATGTCTCCCATGACGTCGCCAAGGTAATCTTCAGGAACAACGACTTCCACTAGCATAATGGGCTCAAGGAGTACAGGGCTGGCTTCAAGAATGCCTTTTTTGAAGGACATGGAAGCCGCTATCTTAAAAGCCATTTCAGAGCTGTCTACATCGTGGTAAGACCCGAAGAAAAGCTCTGCTTTGAAGTCTACCGTGGGGAATCCAGCCAGTGGTCCTTTGACCAGGGCTTCCCGCAATCCTTTTTCTACGGCTGGGATAAAGCTCTTGGGGATGGCCCCGCCTACTACCTGATCTTCAAATACAAATCCCGCTCCCCGTTCGAGAGGTTTGTAGCGAATGTGGACATCGCCGTACTGTCCCCGTCCACCAGTCTGTTTCTTATATTTTCCCTGGGCTTCTGCTGTCTTTCTGATCGTTTCTCTATAGGGAACCTGAGGTGTTCTGGTTTCAAGTTCCACTCCATATCTTTCACGGATACGGGAGAGGAGGATTTCAATATGCATATCACCCATGCCGGAGAGGACATTGTCTCCTGTCTCTGGGTTCTTAGCGAAGGTAAGAACGGGGTCCTCTTCCAGAATTTTGTGGAGTGCATTGGAAAGTTTATCTTCATCTGCCCTGCTCTTTGCCATAACGGCAACGCTATAGACGGGTTTAGGGAACTTGATTGGGGGAAAGGTATAAGCGGTACTCTTCACTCCCAGCGTATCCCCTACCTGTGTGCTGTGAAGCTTGGGAATGGCGATGATATCGCCGAGAATAATTTCTTTTTCATCTAGGCCATCTTTACCCCTCATGGCCTTAAAGGAACTGATACGCTCCTCTTCTTCCCTAGTAACATTATAAATACTGCTGTCACTGGATAGATGTCCTGAATTAACTCTTATATATGAAAGTTTTCCTACATAGGGGTCGACCATGATCTTGAAGCACAGGGCTGAGAAAGGAGCTTCAGGATCAGGATCGATATTAATAACTTCATCGCCCTTAAGAGCCTGGCGGGGGCGTGATTCCAGCGGGGAAGGAAACATGTCGCCCAGGAAATCGAGAACCTGGTGGACACCTATATTGGCTGTCCCTGACGCAGGGAGAACTGGGAAAATCTGACGTTCCCGAATGGCTTTTCTTGCAACTTTAACGATTTCCTCATGAGAGATCTCGTCTCCTTCGAGATACATCATCATAACTTCATCGTCAGCTTCTACAACGGATTCTATTAGGGATTCCCTGGCAGCTGATACTTCATCAACCATCTCTGCAGGGATAGAAATCTCTTTGAATGAACCTGACCCATCTGTAACGTACTCATAGGCCTTCTGGTTCAATATGTCCACAACCCCCTTGAATGATGCTTCTTTCCCTATGGGGAGGAAAAAGGGGACTGCCTTGTCAGATAACTGTTTTTTAATATCGTCTAGAGTTCGTGCATAGTCCGAGTTCTCGCGGTCAAGCTTGCTTACTACGAAAGCAACCGGTATGGAAAAATCCTCAGCATACTCGTAGGCCTTTCCTGTCTGGACTTCTACACCATGGAGACCACTCACTACAGCCAAAGCAGAGTCTGAGACTCTCATAGCTGAACGCATTTCACCAATGAAATCAGCGAATCCTGGCGTGTCGAGAAGATAGAGTCTTTTCCCGTTCCGCTCCAATGTAACAAGTGCAGTATTAATGGAAATCTGTCGCTTCTGCTCCTCTGCTCCAAAATCTGCGACGGTGTTGCCGTCTACGACATTCCCCATACGGTTTATGTCACCATTTGAAAAGAGCATCGCTTCTACAAGGGATGTCTTTCCGGCCCCACCGTGAGCTGCAATGGCAACACTTCTAATGTCTTCAGGTTTGCGCGTTCCCATACCCTACTACCTCCTCTATTACACCCGACTGCTACCACTTCAGCAACTCAGACAGCAAGCCGGCAGATTTTTTTGTTTTGATTTACACCGTATCATCTTACGCATAGCTATAAGGATAGTCAATAAAGAGAAGGACAGGGAACGGGCTCCCTGCCCTTTTTGCTCCTATTCTTCTAGAAGTTTCGCCAAAAGTGAAGCAGCTTCTCTGGGATCAGTCTGTCCTCGGGCTTCTTTCATAATGAGTCCCTGAAGGAATTTCTGCTTTTTACCCTTTTTATCCTGACCGCTCTTAATGGTTTCCACCACATCAGTGTTGTTTTCAAGGATATTTCGTATCATTTTCTCAAGATCGGAGCCAGAAATTCCGCCTTCCTCAACTCCACAGATATTCATGGCTTCTTCAAGAGAGACCTTCTTTGCTGCCATTGTATCAAAAACTTCTCTCGCAGCGGTTGTTGAAATTTTGTTGTCATCAACTTTTGCGATAAGTTGGGCAAGCACAGAAGCATCTACTGGGAATTCCGTAATATCAATTTTTTGATCGTTCATGACTCGCAGCACTTCCGTTCGAACCCAGTTAGAGGCTCGAAGGGGGCTTGCACCGGCCTTGACGCAGGCTTCATAAAAATCCGCAAGAGCCATATGCTCAGAAAGAATCATGGCATCAGTTTCATTCAACTCATAAAAAGACATGAAACGCTCCATCTTCTGCCATGGGAGTTCAGGCAATGTGTTTCTAACTTTCTCAACATACCCTTCCGGAAGAATCAAAGGGGGAAGGTCAGGTTCAGGGAAATAGCGGTAGTCATGAGCTTCCTCTTTGCTTCGGGTTGCCCTTGTCACCCCTTCCACATCATCCCAATGACGGGTTTCCTGAGTTATTTCCCCCCCCTCCGCCAAAAGCTGGCTCTGTCGTTTTATTTCATACTCGAGAGCTCGCTCAAGGGCTCGAAGGGAGTTCAGGTTCTTTATTTCTGCGCGGTTCCCCCATCGTCCATCGGAACATTTGACTGAGATATTGGCATCCACCCGCAAAGACCCTTTTTCCATGTCGCCATCAGAAACGCCGAGGTACCGAACAAGCTGGCGAAGGCGTGTTACATACTCCTTCGCTTCTGCCGCAGACCGGATGTCGGGCTCCGAAACTATTTCTGCCAGGGGAATGCCGCCTCTGTTGTAATCCACAAAAGACTGATCGGCTCCTACGAGACGCCCGTCTGATGCCTCATGTACAAGCTTTCCAGCGTCCTCTTCAAGGTGAAGTCTCGTGATGCCTATCCGGTAATTTCCCCCTTCTTCTGTGGAAACATCCACATATCCTTTTTCAGCGATGGGGAGATCATACTGGCTGATCTGATAGGCTTTGGGCAAATCCGCGTAAAAATAATTCTTCCTATGGAACCGCGTAGCTGTATTAATAGTACAGTTCAGCGCCAAGGCTGCCTTAACTCCGTATTCTACCGCTTTGGCATTAAGGGCTGGAAGGCTGCCGGGCAAGCCTAGACAGGCTGGACACACATTCGTGTTCGGGGCGACTCCAATATAGTCTGTGGAGCAAGAGCAGAAGAGTTTGCTCTTTGTAGCAAGCTGTACGTGGATCTCAAGACCAATTACAGGTTTAAAAGTTAAATCAGCCATTAGCGAACACCTCCCTGGGCAATAGGTGCGCAACCGAAGGTTTTCTCGTGTAGAGAAGCTGTGGACAGCAGCCCTTCTTCATCCCACCATTGGCCGATAAACTGTACTCCGAGAGGCCGGCCGTCAGCGGAGAACCCCGCGTTAAGAGAGAGGGCTGGAAGTCCGGCCAGGTTGACTGGCAATGTAAAGATATCGGCCATGTACATCTGGATAGGATCGTTGATGAGTTCTCCTTTTTTAAAGGCAGGCGATGGCGCTGTAGGAAGAAGTATGGTATCCACGGAGCCAAAAGCTTTTACAAACTCCTGTTTTATGAGCTGCCTGGCCTTCTGGGCCACCAGGTAGTAGGCATCATAGTATCCCGAACTTAACACGTAGGTCCCCACCAGAATACGCCGTTTGACCTCAAGGCCAAATCCCTGGGCCCTGGTCTTCGTATAGAGATCGAGAAGAGACTCTGCATCGGTGCTCAAGCCATACCGCACCCCATCAAAGCGAGCCAGGTTAGAACTTGCTTCTGCCAGAGCCAGAATGTAGTAACAGGGCAAGCCGTATTCCACCATTGTGGGAAGTGTGATCTCAACAATTTCAGCCCCCTGCCCTTCGCAAAACTTCAGTGTCTGATCAAAAGCCTTCCTGACCTCGCGGTCTATGGCATACTCCTGTATTTCTTTTATAACGCCGACCCTTCTCCCTTTGAGGGATTCTGCATTGAGAGCCTTGGTATAATCTGGGCGAGGACGGCAACTGCATGTGGAGTCAAGCTCATCTTTCTGAGAGATGGCGTTGAGTACGAGGGCCAGATCCTCCACTGTCCGGGCAAAGGGACCTATCTGGTCGAGGGATGAAGCAAAAGCCGCAAGACCCCGTCGGCTTACTAGCCCGTATGTCGGTTTGAAACCATAAATACCGCAAAAAGCGGCTGGCTGGCGAATAGACCCGCCTGTATCGCTTCCGAGGCTGAAAGGAACATATCCTGCGGCAACAGAAGCTGCGCTTCCGCCTGAACTGCCGCCTGGGACGCAGTCAAGCTTCCAGGGGTTGGACGTTGCGCCATAAACAGAGTGTTCCGTAGTTCCCCCCATGGCAAACTCGTCGAGGTTGGTCTTTCCCATAAGTACTGCCCCAGCTTCGGCCAACAATTCTATAACTGCCGCGTTATAGGGTGGTTTCCACTGCATCAGCATTTTACTGGCGCAGGTGGTTGGAATTCCCTTGGTACACATATTGTCCTTTACTACAAAAGGAACTCCTGCGAGGGGAGGAAGTTTTTTCCCCGACGCCACGGCTTCGTCTACAGCCTTGGCCTGGGCCATGCCTGACTCTTCAGTGATAGTGAGCATAGCCGATATCTGGGGCTCTAGCTCCCCTGCCCTGGCCAAACATGATAAAAAGACCTCACTGGCTGAGAATTTCCCCTCATGAATGCCCCGGGTTATTTGGGCGGCGGAAAGTTCATAGAGCTTCATGTCACTCCTCCTCCACTATCCGGGGAACCCGGAAGAAATCTTCATAACGATGAGGAGCTTCAGCCAAAACATCCTCCCGTACAGAGCTGTCTATAGCTCTGTCTTCTCTCCACGGAATATTTTCTTCCACCTTGAGGGCAAAGGCATCTATCCCTTCGAGGTCAAGTTCATTAAGCCTATTGAAATAAGTCATTATTTCTTCAAAATGCTGGTGCATGGCCTGAACTTCGTCTTCTGTTATTTCAAGACGGGCAAGGGCCGCAACATGCCGAATATCATCTGCTGAGACCGCCATGGTCACTCCTCCTTCTCAATACTATCCGTATGTTTCGAAAATACCCTCTCGTAAGGGCGGATCATTTGTAAGAACTCTTCCTCATTTATAATGGTTATGCCAAGTTCCCTGGCTTTCTGCAGCTTGCTGCCAGCACCTGGACCAGCCACCACTATCGACGTTTTCTTGCTTACACTGGATGAACTCGCCCCTCCAAGGTTCTTTACAAGGGCTTCAGCCTCTCCCCTGGACATGGATTGAAGTTCACCTGTAAAAACAAAACGCTGGTCTTCGAGGGGCCCCTCCCCACTTGACATGCTTTTTTCTTCTGCCATCCGAACTCCAGCGTCCTTAAGGCGCGAAATCATCTCTTTGTTCGCTTCATCGTCAAAAAAAGCCTTTATAGAAGCCGCTATCTTGGGACCAACCCCATCTATAGAAGAGAGTTCCTCTTCTTGGGCTGACGATAAAGCATCAAGGCTATGAAAACGATCGGCAAGTATTTCTGCCACTTTTTTTCCGACAAGACGAATTCCCAGAGCCGTAATGAGATTTGAAAGAAATCTGTTCTTAGAAACACTCAAAGCTTGCAACAGGTTTGAAGCAGATTTATCCCCCATTCTATCCAGGGAAAGCAAGTCTTCACGCTTCAACGTGTAAAGGTCAGCCATGTTCCTAATAAGCCGCCTGTCTATAAGCTGCGTAATGAGTTTATCTCCCAGTCCACGAATGTCCATGGCTGCTCTTGAAGCAAAATGAGCAACTCCTTCTCGAAGCTGGGCCGGGCACGATGCCCTGTTAGGACACCGCAGGGCAACTTCGCCAGGGATTCGCATGACATGGGATCCGCAGGCAGGACATGTATCAGGCATCTGGAACTCAACTTCATTTCCATCCCGTTCCTCTGTCAGAACCCTTACCACTTCCGGGATGATCTCACCTGCTTTACGAACAACTACTTTATCTCTTATGCGGATATCTTTTCTGCGAATTTCATCTTCATTATGCAAGCTGGCCCTTCTCACTACAGTTCCGGCAAGATGGACCGGTTCGAGGTGGCCCACTGGAGTGAGAGTCCCTGTGCGGCCCACAGAAACCTCTATATCGAGGATTCTGCTTGTTTTTTCCTCTGGCGGATATTTAAAGGCAATAGCCCAGCGAGGAGCTTTTGCTGTGGTGCCCAGATCTTCCCAAAAATCAACCTGATTGATCTTCAGAACTACACCATCAGTACTATAGGGCAGGGAGAATCGCTTTTCCCGCCACTCCTCTATAAATGCGTCAATATCCTGCCGTGTGCTGCATACTCCCCATGCACTCTGCACTGGAAATCCCAAATGCTGAAGCCAATGGAGAACCTCTTGTTGGGTCCGTAATCCATGCTCCTGGGGATGGGCTACATAATAGAGAAAGATTGAGAGTTTTCTCGACGCTGTAATTGACGAGTCAAGCTGACGAAGACTCCCGGCTGCGGCATTTCTCGGATTAGCGAAAAGGGGCTCTCCCCCTTCTTCCCGTTCCTGGTTCAACGCCGCAAACTGTTCCCTCGTCATCAACACCTCTCCGCGAACTTCCATGCGGCCTGAAACCTTCTCTCTGAGACGAAGAGGCAAAGAACGGATCGTTCTCAAGTTTGCCGTTACATCTTCCCCTACCAGCCCATCGCCGCGAGTGGCTCCCCGGATAAAAACACCATCCTCATAAATAAGAGAAACAGCCAAACCATCTATTTTCAGTTCGCAAAGATACTCCAGATTGCCAAGCCCCAACCCAGAAAAGACACGGTCACAGAACGACCATACCTCTTCTTTAGACAAAGCGTTATCAAGGCTGAGAAGGGGGCTCTCATGAATCACTTTCTCGAAACGATCAAGGGGGGCTCCTCCAACGCGGTGTGTGGGAGAATCAGGATCGTCAAATTCAGGGAAAGCTTCTTCTAAAGAGGTCAATTCCCTGAAGAGAGCATCATACTCATGGTCTGCTATTTCCGGGGTATCGAGAACATAGTAGAGATGGGCATGGCGATTGATTTCTTCCCGCAGAGCTTCGATACGTTGCAGTGCTTCCCTCCGATCCACTGAAACAAGCCTCCCCTTTACGCTTTTGGACGCATGGCTGGGAAGAGAATGACGTCTCGTATTGAGCGGGAGTCCGTTAAGAACATGACAAGACGGTCAATCCCTATGCCAAGTCCCCCTGTAGGAGGCAAGCCGCATTCAATTGCGTTAATGAAGTCCTCATCAAAAACGTGGGCTTCCTCATCTCCCGCTTCTTTTTTACGAAGCTGGTCAAGAAAACGCTCTCTCTGATCGAGGGGGTCGTTCAGTTCGCTATAGGCATTTGCCACTTCTGAGCCACAAATAAAAAGCTCAAAACGATGGGTGTAATCAGGATCTTCAGGGTCTCTCTTCGCCAGAGGGGAAATCTCTGTGGGGTGACCTATAACAAACGTAGGCTGAACAAGTTTATCCTCTACGTAGGCTTCGAAAACTTCGTTCAGTACCGCGAACCGGCTCTCCGTGCCCTTGAGCTCCACTCCCTTTTCATCGGCAATTTTCCGCGCTTCTTCATCTGTCTTTATGGTTTTGAAGTCTATTCCCGTATACTCTTTAACAAGGTCGAGCATGGTCACCCTGCGGAAGGGTTTACTGAAATCGAGCTCGATTCCCTGATAATTGACAACAAGACCATCAACTGCCAACGCCGCATTTCGAACGAGCTCTTCAGTAAGATCCATCATGTCGGAGTAATCAGCGTAGGCCCAATACACTTCCATGAGAGTAAACTCAGGATTGTGCATCGTGTCAATGCCTTCGTTCCTAAAGTTTTTGCCAATTTCAAAGACTCGGCCAAACATCCCCACCACAAGACGTTTGAGGTATAGCTCCGTAGCGATGCGAAGGTACATATTCGCATCAAGGGCATTATGGTAGGTCTGGAAGGGACGGGCATTCGCTCCTCCAGCCAAAAAAGAAAGAATGGGCGTTTCAACTTCCAGAGTCCCATGATCTATAAGGGTCTTTCTCATAGAAGCAATAATATCGGATCTTTTTCTGAAAGTATCCCTTACATCAGTGTTAACCATTAAATCGAGATACCGTTGACGATAGCGAACCTCTGTGTCTTTCAGACCGTGCCATTTTTCCGGAAGAGGACGGAGGACCTTGGAAAGAAGGGTGCACTCCTTTACGAGAATTGTGAGCTCACCCCGCCTTGTTCTGAAGGGGATTCCGACAACGCCAACAAAATCTCCGTTATCCACCCATTTTTTTGCGAAGCCATAAGCTTCTTCTCCCATGGCATTAAGCTGGAAATAAAGCTGCATGGTATCTGTTTCGTCCTGGAGGTTCGCAAACATGGCCTTTCCGTGTTTGCGGAGGGTCATTACACGGCCTGCTACAGAAAGGATTGCATCCTCATCTGCTTCATCTATTTCAAGATGATCAAAGCGTTGGCGAACATCATTCAATAGATCTGACCGCTCCCATCGCTCTATAAGGAAAGGATCATAGCCCTCCTCTTCTCTTAGCCTTGCCAGTTTTTCTTTTCTTTGACGAAAAATTTCTTCCTCTGGCAGAGCGATTTCTTCTGTTTTGATTTCTAAGTTGGCCGACACAACATGTCTCTCCTTTCGAAATAGTGCTCGCAGCCGCTCATGAGATCCCGAAGTGCGTTCCAGCCATGTAGACATGCGCAGTCCCTTCGAAGTTCTGCTATTCCAGGAATGCTCTTAAACATACCGGAGAGAAGCCGCTTTATCAAAATTTCAGCCAGTCTGGGGCTGGCCATTTCTGCTATATGGTCCCCCAACTCAACAAGCAAAGATATTTGCAACCCTATTGAAGGACATAACAATCTATTATCTACCGAAAAGCCCAAAGCTGCCAGTGTCTGTGGAAAAATAAATGGATCTTTCAAGGCCCCTCGGGCTATAAAAACGGAAACGCATCTTTTTTCCAGATAATCCAAGGCTTCTTGGGGGGTAAAAACATCCCCGCTGGCACTAATCATATCTGGAAAGGTTTCAGCCAGATCAAATACACTCTGGCGATTAGCCACCCCCGCATACCGCTGGGAAGGGGTACGACCATGTACACAGACGTTATCTGCTCCGGCAGAGAGCAGCTTTTCACAAAATGACGCCGTCATAGAAAATCCCCGCTCCGAATATATTCGGGTTTTAACCCAGACAGGGGCACCCAGTTCTTTCAGTGATTTCACCATAGATGTCGCTTTTTCTGGGTCTTCAAGCAAGCGGGAACCTGCCCCCTTTTTAAGAACTTTAGGCATAGGGCAGGCCATGTTGATCCCTAGAGCGGCAAATCTGCCAGG
>NZ_DGZF01000009.1:234456-259522 GCF_002396985.1 Aminobacterium sp. UBA4987 | reverse complement strand
CAGGTTCTTCCTTATGGCAAATCTCGAGCATATTCCCGGATTTAGTGTTGCTTCGCATCAGCCCCGCGCAGCTTACCATCTCTGTATGGGTTGCGGCTGCCCCGAGCTTTCTAAAAAATAGCCTCAAAGGAGGAATGGTTACCCCTGCCATGGGGGCTAAAATAAGAGGAGATTCAAGAGTTATGCCGCCTACCGCCTTAGGAAATGTTTCTTTCATATATGATTCGCAATCCTTCCAACGTTAGCCACTGATCTACCGTTTCAATGGTTTCTGATATTTTAGCAATAGCTTCCGCATGACCGCCGGTAGCTACTACTTTACAACGGGTACCCAGGCTTTCCCAGGTTTTACGTACAAGAAAATCCACGAGGCCGGCATTTCCGTACATAAGTCCAGCCTGTATGGACTCCATGGTGTTTTTGCCTATAACATTTAACGGAGCCTCCAGAGAAACCTGAGGCAATTTAGCAGTACGACCAAAAAGAGCTTCCATTCCAGAAACCAGTCCAGGGGAAATAGTTCCTCCAAGATAAGCTCCATCTGGTGAAATGATGTCGAGAGTTATGGCCGTTCCAAAATCAATAACGATAAGTGGTGCTCCGTAACGGTCTCGGCCTGCCACTGCGTTGACCAGACGATCTGCCCCAACTTCATGAGGGGCTGCGTAGCGCACTTCCATGCCCAGGTCGAGGGTGGAGGAAACTCGCAAACATTCAATGCCATTGAAATATTGCGAAACTCCCTCTTGAATGACACAGTCAAGGGAGGGAACGACACTCGATAAGATCGCCCCATGGATATCTTCATGAGGGATAGACGCGAATTGCATCAAGTTCCGCAAATATATTCCCAATTCATCAGAAGTGTGCCTTTCAGAAACAAGGCGCCAATGGACTATAAGGGTTTTTTGACTATAAACACCAACAACAGTGGTTGTATTGCCTACGTCTAAAACAAGCAGCATCCTCGTCACCCCCCAGGGGAGTTTTGATTAAAACATTACATCACTAGCCATAACATAACACATTGTAACAGCAATGATGCCGCCAGAGAATGCCTCCAAGAAAGCCTCAGGGAACGAGCTATCAAAAGAGGCAGAAGCCCTGCCGCAAAGGCAGTCCAGAAGGGAGTCCATGGAACATAGACCGGAATAAGCCGACTAATGGAATCTGCCCAGGTTTCCCAAAGGATAAAAAGTCCTTCCGCCCCTTGTGACGCCCAATTTCCCCATGGCAAAGCCAGAAGGGAAGGCAATGCCAAAAAGGAAGCCAGAGGATAAAGGACCCCGAACACCGGGCCGGCAGAAAGATTGATAACAATGCCGGCCAGAGGTACATCTCCGAAGATTGGCGCTGCCAATGGAAGGGTAGTTACCCAGATAGCTGGTCCCACACTCAGCCACCACACAGGGGAAAGGCCCCGTTCGAGGGCGGCAGCTATAATAAGAGCAGCCACCATGGAAAGCTGCCATCCCAGGTCCCAAAACCACCATGGGCGCCAAAAAAGGAGGGCCATTCCTGCCAAAGAA
The DNA here is from genome assembly GCF_002396985.1 of Aminobacterium sp. UBA4987. Classification (NCBI taxonomy): domain Bacteria; kingdom Thermotogati; phylum Synergistota; class Synergistia; order Synergistales; family Aminobacteriaceae; genus Aminobacterium; species Aminobacterium sp. UBA4987. The sequence continues at coordinate 257,993 of NZ_DGZF01000009.1, read as the reverse complement.
ACAGTATTGACAGCTTGCGACGGCCTGCCGCGACATCGCCCAATAAGGGCAATTTGCATCATTAAAGCAGCTCTCAGAGCGCTCGGCGCTGCTCCGGCTATCAATACATAGCCCCACATTGCACAAGAAATAATAAATCCTCTTCCTAAGCATGAACGCAAAAGAAGGAGCAGGCCGGAAACAAAGAGGGAAACGTGAAAACCGGAAACAGCAAGAAGATGGCTTGTCCCCCACCTCTCATGCTGGCTGCTCAGCAAGGGCGACTTCATTCCTGTCCAGGCAGCTGCAAGATATCCCCGAGTGCGGGGGGGCTGAGTCAGGAGTATTCTTTTTACTAACATATTCCGCCAGCCTGACAGAGAAAACTGACGGCAGGATTCTATTTTCTTCACCTTGCCTATAACGATCTCGGCCACCGCCCCTCTCGCCCTCCAGTATCTATCTTCATGAAAAGAACGGTTTTTCGAAGAGGGAAGAGAGAGCATCGTTCCAGCTACCTCCACAGTGTCACCTGCAATAAATCCTTGTTGTGATGGTATCTTTGTCAGGAGTGTTCCTTTTTTAGTTCGTATAAGGAGGGCACGTCTTCTCCCCCAGGGGCGCTCGAGTAAAATGTACCCTTGCCCTTGAAATGTTTCCCCAGGATGAAGAAAATCTATAGAAAGCCTTGAAGAGATGTAGGCACTCCCAACCCCTGCGACAAGAACAACTAACGTAACTCCTTTCCAATAGCCCGGTTTTTCCTGAGTGGTAAAAAGGAGAATGAGTGCCAAAGTACCAGACATGGCTACAAGGGGAAAGATAAAAAGGGGTATTTCCTGTTGCAGTACCAAAAGAGCCAGACAAATGCCTGCAAGAGAGAATAAGGCCGGCATCCTGCCAGGAGCCGTCATTGATTCACTGTTACCATGTGACGTATTTTTTCAAATTTAGCCGGACCTATACCCCGAACTCGCAACAAATCTTCTATTCCATTGAATAACCCCTGGGATTCTCTATAATGCACGATAGAACCAGCTGTGGAAGGCCCTACACCAGGAAGAGCCTGCAGTTCTTCTTCTGAAGCTCTGTTTATGTTTACTTTTTTCACAGCTGAAGAATCTGAGTTCTGCCCCGACGATGGCGATGCCGGCTTTTGCATAGCGCCTTCCCCTTTGCCGGGAACATGTATATGCATCCCATCCTCTAGAGGGGTGGCAAGGTTGACTGCCTCAGGATCAGCTGATGATGCAAGTCCCCCAGCCATATCAATGGCATGATAAACCCTTGATGCCGGTAAAACATGGTAGACGCCAGGTCTTTGTACGTGTCCCGTAATATATACTACCCATTCACTGTTTTGGGGAAGAGCATCTGCTGACTCCTTTATTGCTGGTGAAGTTACAGGCAGAGCCCCAGCAACAACGGTAGGTGAACCAGCTTCCCATCGTCCCTTAAAGGTCACCATGAGAAGGCCGGCTAAGGCAAGACAGAGAACACCCGCCGCAAAAAAAAGCAGGGCTTTCGTTTTTTCATTAATCAATGATCGAAATCACCTCTCCATGAAGACACCAATTTTCTGCAGATGTAATGGAAACCAGGGCAAACCGGCCAATGAACTCTTCCGTCCCCTCCATTATTACTACTTTATCGCTAGGTGTCCGGCCCTGAACAAGAGATTCCCCCTTAGGAGCCCAGTCATCAATGAGAATTTTATATCTTTTACCAACAAGACCCCGGTTTATCTGAAGGGCAATCTCTGACTGTACCGCGTTTACAGTATTGAGCCGTTTCATTTTTACTTCCTGGTCAATCTGATCTTCCATTGTCGCAGCCGCTGTTCCTTCCCGTGGAGAATAAGCGGCCGTATGGACAAGGTCATACCTGAATTCATGCAAAGCAGCTACAGAAGCCTGAAAATCTTCTTCTGTCTCTCCTGGAAACCCTACAATAAGGTCACTTGTAAGGCCTACTTCGGGAAGGGCGTTTCGGATAACAGAAACTGTTTCTCTGTATTTGGCAAGAGTATATTTCCGATTCATTTTTTTCAGAATACGGTCACTGCCCGATTGAATGGGAAGATTTATCGATGGACAGATTTTAGGATGATGGGCCATCACTTCCACTATATCTGGAGTGAAATCCTTTGGATGAGACGTTACAAAACGAATAAGAGGCAATCCGTCAATGGCGGCTACATCCCGCAGGAGGGAAGAAAAAGTGTAACCATTCTTAAAATCCTGACCGTAACTATTTACATTTTGTCCGAGAAGGGTAATCTCTTTAACCCCATCCTCTACAAGTCCCCGTATTTCCACGAGTATATCTTCAGGAAGGCGGGATACAAAGCGCCCCCTTACATAGGGCACAATACAATAGGTACAAAAATTATCGCAACCATGGGCAATGGTTACATAGGCTTTCCATGGATTTACCCTCTCTATAGGAGGAACTGCAAGGTCTACAAAAGCCCTTGGGTCTTCATCAAGAAGGCTCACTCTCTCTCCTGCCATTACACGCTCAAGTGCTTCAGGAAGATCGCCGATATGGCGGGGACCACCCACCAGCCGCACCCATGGGAAACGAGTCATCATGGCACTTCCCAGGCGCTGGGCAATGCATCCTGTTACGGCAACAAAGGGTTTCTTTTTATCGCTCCAGCTCTCCCCATAACGGCCGAGTTCACTCCACACTTTATGCTCCGCCTTGGCTCGAATGCTGCAGCCATTAAAAATAACAACATCCGCTTCATTTTCTGGTGTTTCCTGCCAACCGTTTCGGATCAGGGCTGTACGAAGCTTATCGCCATCATAGACATTCATCTGACAGCCATATACTTTTAAAATAAAACGATACACAGGTATTCCTCCTGGTCATAGAAATTCTAATATTGTAACATGACAAATACTAAATTGGAAAATGATAGCATGATTTTAAGATGGACAAAAGGAAGGGGAACAACTTTTTTGATAGAATGGCAACAAAGGAGTATTCATGAAAGAAGGGAAAATAATGACACTTTTTCGCAAGATTATTACTTTAACTCTTATAACGCTCATGGCCGTATCAGGAACGGGTTGGGCAAAAGTCACAGATCTGCCAGAACTGGAGGGATGGGCAGGCGGCCCCCTTTTTTCTCAGCCTCTGACAGCTCCCTCAGGGGATTATGGCATCTGGCTGAAAAGATCCTATGTCGCACAAAACAGACGAAATTTTGACGTCATTTTGCTCTCCGGTACCGGAAGTGGCGATCTTTACCTCCCAGATACCCAAATTGACACAAACGACCGCCCCATAGGTTTTGGCGCTACGTATCGAACCCTTTCGGTAGAAAAATATGAGGCCTTGCTTGAATGGTATCCCCATATAGGCGGTGCCCTTTCCGTCCGCCTTCCTGAACAGACCACCCTCATTGTAGAGAGCAAATGCCTTTCTGAAGATGAACTTATAGCGATAATGAAAAAAATCATCACTGAAGTAGAAAAGACCTTATAAAAAGAGGAGAAACTGTGAATTAGAGCAGTTTCTCCTCTTAAACTATCTCTCTTTAAAAAAATTTTTACAGTGATAAACTTATTCTTCCATCCACTTCTTTTCCAGTTCGGCAAGAGTTCCGGATTCTTTAAGTTCATCTAGAGCCTTATTGACTGCCTCAAGGAACTGGGGATCGTCTTTGCGCAGCGCAAGGGCCATGCCTTTATCAATGCGAAGTTCGAAAACCTGTTTGAGCGTTCCTGTAAAATCTTTGTTCTCCTTCAGGTTTTCTTTCGTTACCGTTCCGTCTACTACGGCAAAATCTGCCCGGCCAATAAGGACTTCCCTGAAGGCGTCGTCAGTTTTTGCAAAACGTTTCACTTCTTTCAGATCAAGCTGAGTTACATAAACATCCTGAATTGTCCCCATCTGAACGGTAGCAATTTTTCCCTTCAAATCCTCTTCAGCAGTTATACCCGTCTCTTCAGCCTTAACAACAACTGCTGAGGGTGTAATGTAATACACATGGGAGAAAGCAACTCGCTTGGCCCGCTCTTCTGTTGCACTCATTCCCGCTGCTATAATGTCGATTTTTTTAGTCAATAGTGAAGGAATAAGGGAATCAAAGGCTGCATCTACAATTTCCACCTTTTTCCCTAATTTTTCGGCAACCATATTAATAAGATCGATGTCAAACCCAACCACTTCATTCTTAACATTTCTAAACTCAAAGGGACGGAAAGTGGATTCCGTTCCAACACGAATTACGTCTTTATCGAGAGCAGACTCAGCCATAGCACCAGCAGCACTTACAAATACAAAAATAAAAGCAAGCAGAACCACTAATTTCTTCATAACCCTTCCTCCTCATATAAACTGAAGTTGAATATGTTCAAAAATTAAAACATTTGTTTAACGCCGCTCTATTATAGTTTATAAAACGAAGAAGTCAAGAAAAAAGGAGGGGCAATTCCCCCCTCCTTTTTATTAAAAAGACTTCTCTTTACAAGGCAGATTGAAATTTATTCTTCGGGCTCGAACATATCCTTTTCCACAGCACAGACGGGGCAAACCCAATCATCCGGAAGGTCTTCAAAAGAAGTTCCTGGGGCTATTCCGTTATCGGGATCTCCTTCTGCAGGATCATAGATATAACCACAAACAGTACAGACGTACCTTTGCATGCCTTTCCCCTCCTTCATGGTATAGCTAAAGTGTCCACCACATTATATCTTTGACTCTCTTCAAAATGCAATATCTAAAAGGATCTCATTAAGATGTTAGAGAAGGAGCAGGCTCTGTTCCAAATTCCCTGACAGCCGTTCCGCTCCTGACTCTGTAATGAGATAATCGTCTTCAATACGCATGCCACCGAAACCTGGAATGTATATTCCTGGTTCTACTGTTATCACATCGCCAACCTGAAGAAAGTCATCTGACAATGGCGATAATCGTGGGTTTTCATGAATTTCCAACCCGAGCCCATGGCCAAGACCGTGGGTAAAATATTCTCCATAACCCCCATCCGCAATTATTCTTCGGGCTATTCCATCAATTTCCTTACCACTTGCACCAGGCTTTAAGGCTATAGCAGCTTCTTTATGGGCATTGAGCAAAACCATCTCTATCTCCCTGGCCCTGGTGTCTGGTTTTCCGAGACAGAAATTACGGGTAATATCTGAAAGATACCCACCCACCATGGCTCCAAAATCAACGGTTACCCAGTCTCCCTTTTGGAAGCCCCTATCTGTAGGTACCCCATGGGGAAATGCGCTTCTAGGACCTGAAGCAACTATGAAACCATGATTTCCCCAACCGCCTTCAGCGCCAAGTTTTTTCACCGTGTATTCAAGAAGAGCATCAAATTCCTTTTCTGTCATTCCCTCTTTGACCTGGGCGACAACAGCTCTATAGGCATTGGAAGCTATCATTCCGGCTCTTTTTATCAGATCTGCTTCATCGCTGTCTTTTGCGCGCCGCAACATTGGCAATAGTTGAGAAGCGTCTTTCCATTCCACGTCCTTTACCAAACCCTGGATCTGTTCGAAAGTTTTGGCTGATACTTTCTCTTTTTCCAAACCAACGCGTCTGCAATCTTTTTGTTTAAGAAGATCGCCCATGGCCTCGACCAGTGATCGCTCCCCCTGAGGAATCAGTGTAAAGAGCGATTGCTCAGAGGCCTGGGTCATATAGCGGCCATCTGTAATAAGACAGGTTTCTTGCTCGGTTATAAGAACGCCAGCGCTGCTTCCGCGAAACCCGGAAATATAATAGACACTCTGCCAGTTAGCGCTTTCAAAGACAAAAAGGACTACCCCGTCTATGGCAAGAGAAGGAAAGGCCTTTCGCAACCTTTCTGTACGGCGGAGAATATTTTCTGTTCTCAATAATCGCGCCTCCTTCTACAGGGCAAGGAGTCTCCAAAGCTCCTCTTTGCTATTGAGCTCACAGTTTCCTCGTCCTTCTTCTACTATTTTCCCAATAAGAGCTGCTGGAATCTGTTTCTCCTCAAGTCGCTTCAAGGCCGTTTCAATCTTCTCTTCAGGGACGACCACCACAAGCACACCCGAGGAGATAAGGTGGTAAATATCCGCACCTAAAGTTTTTCCTACTTTACGGGTCAAGGGGTGTACTGGGATAGCCTCCATATCAAGATGGAGATTCAACCCGCTTAAACGGCATATTTCTGCCAATCCTCCGAAAAGCCCCCCCTCTGTGGGGTCATGCATGAAACGGGCTAGATCCCGCACAGCTGCAGCTTCGTTCAAGACTGAAATAGAGGATATCCACGACGTGATGCTTTGTATTTCTGCATCGGATAAATGGGGCTTGAGAAGGTCGGGACGATCATGGGCAAGTATGGACATTCCTTCAAGCCCTACATGCTTTGTCATGATAACGCCATCTCCTACGCAAATATCCGTTGCCCGATAAAGATAGGACGTTTGCCCCATCATGGTTCCCACTACTACCGGTTTTTTATATCGATCTGTCAGTTCCGTATGCCCGCCTATCACTGCGATCCCCATTTTCTTACACGCATGATGGATCTCTTCCATGATCATTCTGGCGAAGGGAAGACCCTGCTCCACAGGGATAATAAGGGTAATGATAAAATAAGCCGGATCACCGCCTTTGCAGGCAATGTCGTTTGCATTTATATGGACGAGAAAGGTTCCTGCACCCTTTGAAGCTCCCACTATGGGGTCAGAAGAAACAGCTAAAAGTTTCCCTTCTGGAAAACGAATAAGAGAGGCGTCTTCGCCTATGCCGGGACCTACGAGGACATCCGGCCGACTGGCTCCGCTGAATTGCAATATATGTTGTTCAAGAATGTCTGGTGGAAGTTTTCCTACAGGTAACTTCCTTAGTCCGTCCTCCATAAAGGTCATCTCCTCGTTTCTGTAGTTTTAGCGCTGTAAAAACAGCCGCAATAGTTCTGACGGTATAGGCCCAATTCGTGACTTGCCTTGACGGACCGCACAAAACCATTGTTCTTTCTCCATACCTTGTGGAGCCAACGCAGCCCATAACGGGTTGCTACGGCCTCTCCCAAAGCATTGATTCTTTCCGGATCCTTGTGGGGACTTATAGTCAACGTGGTGCACAACCAGGAACAAGAGAGTTCTGCCGCCTTTTTTGCCGCGCCTTCCAACTGAAGTTCAAAACATAACGCACACCGCGCCCCTCCTTCAGGCTCAGAAGCCAGAAGGGCCGTTCGTTTAAACCAGATCTGAGGGTCATAGGGTTCTATTGCCAGTGGGCGCGACAGGGAAGAGGCAAGTTTTTCCACTGCCTCTTCCCGTCGTATATATTCTGCTTCAGGATGAATATTATGGCCATAAAAGTACCCCGTTACATCGTATCCTTCTTCTATGAGAGCTGTCCATGGAATAGTCCCATCTGGAGCACAGCAAATATGAAGCAACAGGCTCTTCATCCTATATTTATTTCCTCTCCTTCAAGCAAGCCTCCGCTTTCGCCGCTATGCTTGCTCCATCAAGGCCCATCGCTGCCACAACATCTTCTGACCTGCCAGAAGCGCCATAAGAACGGACTCCAAGAGGAACAAGTTTTCCATGGAGATTCCCTTCCGCCATAGCCAAGGCGAGACTTGCACCTAAACCGTTATGGTAGTGATGATCTTCCACCGAAAGGATAAGGCCAGTAGCAGATGCCTCTTCGAGAGTCTTCTGATCTATTTCAAGGGGCGTAGCGACAGAGAAGAGTTTGAAGTTCAATCCTTTATTTCGGAGTAGTTCCCATGCTTCAAGGGCTCTCCACGTCATTGCGCCAAGAGCAAAAATGGCTCCATCTTCTCCATCCCGAACCTTGGCGGCCTTTCCATATTCAAAGGAGTAGTCACCAGCGAAAAGAGGTTCTCCCCCTTCATTGGTAATAACAGGGAGCTTGCTCCTTCCCATGGCAATACATACATTTCCTGCCTCGCGGAGTGCCCATCGCGTAGCCCGGTCGGTCTGGTTGGGGTCGGCGGGGACCAGGAGTTTCCATCCAAACATATTCCGCATCAGGCCAACGTAATCAATGGCTTGGTGGGTCATACCGTCTTCTCCTACATCCAGACCCACATGGGTTAATGCTAGTTTGAGATTTGTTTTGTTAATATCATTCAATCGCTGCTGATTATACACTTCACTCAGGCCGAACACGCCGAATCCGGCCCAAAGGCTGGCCACGCCGGCTACTGAGGCTGCTCCTGCTGTCGTAGCCGTGGCGTGCTCCTGTATGCCAGTCTGAACAAACCATTCCGGACAGTTTTTTGCGAAATCCGATGTTTTGACCGATCCGGCCAGGTCGCAATCGAAAACAAGAAGGGGCATACTCCCCTCTCTTTTATAATTTAAAGTCCCTACATCTGCCAAAGCGTTTCCAAAAGCCGATCTATTGTCAGTCTTTTTCTCGCTGCCATAGGTACGAGGTTCTCCATAAAGGAGGTTGTTTATCGTAGAAACGATCCTCCTCCCTGAAGGGACAGAGCTCCCACGACGGGCTTTAGCCTTTTCAAGGTAGTCTGGGTCCCCACCAAGTTCCTTTACAGCCTTCTCATACTGGTCTCTGTTTGGCGCCTTTCCGTGGTAGTCAGGAATCCCTTCCATATAGGAAACACCTTTCCCCATTTGAGTATGACAAATTATCACTGTGGGAACTTCGTCATTTACACCATCTCGCAAAGCCGCGTAAAGTTCTTCAAAAGAATGGCCGTCGCATTCTAAAACTCCCCAGCCGTCAGCTTCCCACAAGGCTCTCACATCTACAGGCATTACTTCTTCTGTTCGGCCGGAGATCTGAATATGATTGTAATCGATAAGAGCGGTAATATTTGAAAGCCCTTCTTTAGCCGCGATGCGGCGAGCTTCTGCTACTTGCCCTTTTGTCTGCTCCCCATCGCCCATCAAAACAAAAACCCGGCCATCGTGGGCTCTAGCCTTCTGAGCGAGAGCGAAACCTACTCCCGCTGCAAGCCCCTGTCCGAGGTTTCCGCTTCCCCAATCTATGCCCGGAACATTTCGCTCCACGTGCCCCTGGAAAGGACTTGAGCATAACCTGAAGTTCGCAACGGCATCAAGGGGCTTGAAAAAACCCCATGCGGCTAATGTTGCGTAAGCCCCGGGTGAGGTATGTCCATGGCTGATAACCACATAATCACGATCGGCACTATTACAATTTTCTGGGGTCAGATTGGCAACTCCGTATGTTGTCAAATACATTTCCAAACTGGAAAGAGAGCCTGCAGGATGGCCGCTTTCTGCAAGGGTCACCATTGTAAGAACATCTATACGGGCCTTTCGGGCTGCTTCTTCTAGAAGTTTTACGTTTTCATGGCTCAACGACTCTACGGAAAAATCGCGAAGAGACGGTAGATTATTCTCCATTGATATTAAGTCCTCCTTTGGTCTGATTACTTGTTAGATTATATCCATTTTTTCCATTTCGGCATACTTTATATGTAAAAAAGAGGCTGCCCTTTTTTGAGGCAGCCTTTACTCTCATTATTCTACGGTAATCAACGAATGTAGACCCTTGGGACCCTCTTTGAGAACATTATGGGAATTTCATAGTTTATGGTACCTCGCGCCGGAGCTATTTCTTCCGGAGTAATGACTTCCTCCCCCTGCCGGCCAATAATTACCACCTCATCGCCAACTTTCACATCTTCTATATCAGTAACATCGATCATTGTCTGATCCATACAGATATTTCCCACCATGGAAACCCTTTTACCGTGGACAAGAACTGGAACTTTCATAGAAAGGCATCGGGAGAAACCATCACCGTACCCTATTGGTAAAACAGCTATTCTTTCTGTTCCCCGTGACATATAGCGAAGTCCATAGCCCACTCCGCTATTAGAAGAAATTTCTTTAACAGCTGCAATGGCTGTTTTAACTTCAAAAGTGGGTTTAAGCTCGATGGGCCTGATACACTCGCTTGAAGGATACATGCCATAGAGAATAATTCCCGGCCTGACGGCATCAAGATGTTTTTCTGGAGAATTCAAAACGGCAGCGCTATTGCAGACATGGCGCAAAGGAATTCTTACCCCCTTGCTTTCCAGGAAATGGTAGACCTTCATATAACGGGCAAACTGCTGATTTGTATAATCGAGACGTTTCTCATCTGCTGTAGCAAAATGAGTGAAGAGTCCTTCTATCTTTATGCCGGGCAATTTTAAAATATCGTCAATGATGTCTGGAACCTGATCTGGCAAAAACCCTATTCTCCCCATTCCCGTATCGATCTTCAGATGAAGCATGGCGGTTTTACCCTGATTCACCGCTTCACGGCTCATAATTTGAGCGAAGACCGCATCTGTTAGGGCTGCTGAAATGTCGTATTTAACATAGGCTGATGCCGCGTCGTAAGGAGAGGGACCCAGAACAAGAATAGGGTCATTTATCCCCGCCTCTCTCAGTGTGACCGCTTCATCAGGAGTCGCCACTGCAAAGCGTTGGCACCCTCCCTCTATAAGAGATTTTGCCACTTCTACAGCACCGTGACCATAAGCATCCGCTTTCACCACTGCCATGATCTGGGGACCAGCTCCCACATGCTGCCATATTGTCTTAAAATTAGACTGAATGTTAGCCAGATTGACCTCCATCCTCGTTGGGCGAAGAAACACAGCTATTCCCCCTAACCTTTTCTTAGTTTTTATTACATAAGACAGGGGCGGTTTTACCGCCCCTGTCTCACATGATACAAGAGTTGAGCAATTTGTCAAAATCTCAGTTTATTTAAGCGCTCCGGATTTTCTTTTTTCGTCAAAATCTTTGACAAGACGACGGACTTCGTTTGAAAGCAGCAGCAAAGCCACCAGGTTAGGAGCCGCCATGAGTCCGTTCAGAGTATCAGAAAGGTCCCAAAGGTTTGCTAGGAACGCAGCAGCGTCGCCGAGAAGGGTTCCGCCGGAAGCTCCCAGGAATATAAAGATGATCCAGAGAATTTTCATGACGGGAATCACTTTAGGTCCAAAAATATAGGTTGCGCCTGTTTCGCCGTACCAGTACCAGCCAAGAATAGTGGAAAAAGCAAAAAGAGCCAATCCTACAGAAAGAATCATTGTTCCTACCCCTCCGAGCACGGACTGGAAGGCGGAAAGTGATAACTGGGCACCGGACAGTTCGGGGTTTCCTGTAAGAACACCACTTGTCAATATAGCCAGGGCTGTCAAGAAACAAATAACGATAGTGTCCACAAATACTTCGAATAAACCATACATGCCCTGGCGAACAGGATGGTCAACAATTGCAGTGGCGTGAACCATGGGAGCGGACCCTAACCCCGCTTCATTGGAGAAGACGCCCCGGGCAATTCCCTTGGTCAGAGCCATTTTGATAGACCATCCAGCCAATGCGCCTGGCATGGCCATGGGATCACTGAATGCGTATTTGACTGCACTGGACACTGCTGCCGGAACTTCTCCCAAATTAACAAAGACAACGATAATGCCACCGATAATGTAGAAAATAGCCATGAAGGGAACAAGATAGGTTGTAACATCAGAGATTCGTTTTAATCCGCCAACTATAACAAGAGCAGTTAAAATAGCAACGCCTACACCAGTCCACATTTGTGGAATTCCGAAGCCGAGGAAAAAGCCTTCAGCAGTTGAGTTGGCCTGAACCGCGCAGCCAATACCAAAGGATGCCAAGAATGCGAAAAGGGCAAAGAGCCATGCGAGCCACTTTTGTTTGGCGCCCTTTTCAAGGATATACATAGTGCCGCCCCGCCAGCTCCCCAAAGCATCTTTTTCGCGGAAATGGACAGCCAATATAACTTCGCACATCTTTGTTGTCATACCAAAAACAGCGGAAATAAGCATCCAGAAAAGGGCCCCAGGTCCGCCTAAATGGAGGGCTGTTGCGACTCCGGCAATGTTGCCAGTTCCAACAGTGGAAGCAAGTGCAGTTGAGAGGGCGGCAAAAGACGAAATGGTTCCCTCTCCTTCTTTCTTTTTACCAATATTCCCAAATACTTCTGTAAACATAAGAACAAAATACCTTATCTGCGGGAAGCCGAGAATCAACGTAAGATAAACGCCAGTTCCCACTAATAGAGCAAGCATCCATGGTCCCCACACAATACCATTAATAACCCCGTTCAGTTTCATAATAGCGTCCATTGATGCAATTCCCCCTTTCGTCATGAGAGAAAGCCTGTTTCTTACATTATTCGTTTCTCTCTGCGCAAATACACCACTTTAAGTGATACATAAAGCAAGGAGCGAAAAGCATGTGCTATACTGAACTTTACATCACCTCCTACATTTCGTTAGATTTTAAACAATCTAAACTTATAAAATTATATCACTAAATTACGCATAAAAAAACGGGATAATGATTTCTCATTATCCCGTTTTCCTGTTTTTATTGAACCATTTACAAAAATGTATTACAAATATCCGTTTGCCTTCAATATCTCTTTTGCTTTCTCAGTATATTTTGCTGGCAATTTAACTACTGGGCCAGTACAGCCCATGGCTGACTCAGCATAAATCTTTTCTTTCCAGAGAACTCTCACTGCATCCTCTATTGAAAGAACATCTATACCGTGTATTTCGTCGTCAGTTGGCTCTGCTGGGGGAGGGGTTATCACCTCAGCCGCGGCTGAAGGCTTGGGCTGCAATCCGGCAATAATGTCATCAAAACCCGCACGCTTCGCTTTCGCCATTTCCTCAGCTACTTGTGCCGGAAGGTTACCATGAACAGCAGCAGCATTATAGGCCAGGGCGTTGGCTATGACAGGTGCGCCTGAAGCCCTTGAAATGATAGAGATAACATGGGGCCAGCCTTCTCCGGCTGAAGGCCCATACCCCCAGCCAAGAGCTTCATAGGTCCCCCCTGAGTTGAAAGAAGAAAACATCTTCATTAGAACGTTTCCCGTCAGTGTATCTGCCACACAGACATCAACAGCTCCAGCAAGGATGTCATTTCCTCTAAGTAGTGAGCCTCCATCCTTCCGAATGCTCGTGCCAAAGGTAATGTCATACCCCTTTTCTTTTAATTGGCTCAGGGCCCTGAAGACGAGCTGTGCTCCTTCTACGTTCAGGATACCCACTGTGGGATTTTTCTTACCTATGGATTTTGCCACCGCTATTCCGTAGATGGCATTCCTAACCATGGCTTCCACCCTTTGTATGGCAGAGGTACCGGTAGAAGAAGCAATGATCATATCTTTTCCCTTAGCAGGCGTTACAACCCGCCCTATGGTCGTTACACCCATGGGGAAGGGATAGTGCATAGCCACCGCCCCTTGGATAACTCCCTCCTTAAGGGCTTTTTCCATTGCCGAAGCGACGTCCGCATCACAATTAGGAGTTTCGATCCACTCTAGATCGTCATATCCAGCACATTTAGGTCCAATCATCACAACCTTAACGTTAGGATACTGTCCCTGAGCCAGAAGACCAGCTTGTGCCAGTTCTTCCGCTCCATGTTCACTACCAGTTGCCATAAGTCCGACGCTTATGCGTGGTCCGCCACTTATAGCAGTTTCTACTATTTCAGAGAGCGCTTCTCCGACTAGATGCCTGATCTCACTCATACAGCTCACCTCGCTCCTTTTACTGGAGCTTTTCCGTGATCTCAGAAAGAACCTCGAGAATCAGCGCTTTCACATCTTCCTTGCTCACGGCAGCTCCAGCACCGCCGCTGCTCGGCTCTATAAAGAAAGAAGCTCCATCAGCCAGATTGGTCAATCGGGCAAGGAATAGACTTCCTTTGCCGATGATCATAGCCCGTTTCATAGTTCCGGCCTTTATTGCTTCACAAGCCGGGCCAACAAAAGGTACTCCTGATGGGATATGTCCCTGTGTATGAGCATAGCCTTTGAGGCCTTTCTCATTTACAAAATCCATCATATCTGCTTTTTCTATAGCTTTTTTCATCACTGCCAATGCTGCAATCATCTTAATACTGGCTAGAGGGACATCACCAGCCCCTGCAGGAAGAGTAATTTCAGGAATATGAAGTTCGGCAGCGTATTTATCTACATCTGCAAAGGAGATACCAAGCTGCTGAAGGGGTTCGTAGACAAGGGCGGAGGTAACGGCCTGGGGAGAAGCTCCTGATCCCACTGAGTGTTTCCCTACGGCATCAAGGCGCATGACCGGGTTTGTCCCATCGTCAGGAACGAGAAGGACTGCAAAGTTCCCAAGGCAGTCTTCAAGGGCAGGCATGCCTTTTTTAACGTGATCGCGGCCATTCATATAGAGTTTTGGGATAGCCCCGCCCGCTACGACAACACAGTTCTTTCGGAGACCTGAAGCAACCTGTGATGCCGCCGCAAGCATGGCATTTACGGGGCCGGCACAAAAGCCTCGAACGTCGCAACCACTGGCATTGGCGCATCCGGCAATCTCTGCAATGGCCTTGGCAAAATTGCCGCCTCCCCGCTGGTTCATATCACCAGCAGCCTCCTCCGAACATTCGATAACAAAATCGATGTCTTCTGGAGCAACTCCCGTATTTTTCAACAGATGAAGAAGAGATAGAACGCCACCAGCCTTGCAGGCGATATTCTCGAGTAATACATAGGGGAAAAGACACTCATCCACTTCGTGACCGCTTCGTGCGCATCCCACTACCTTGTTGTTGAAATAAAGGGGCAAAGCTGAATGTTTTTCAACTTCATTCTCGATCTCAGAAAGATCGTGACCAGCCTCAAGCCTGGCGAGGACGTGTTCATTGATAACAGGATCCAGGCCCAGCTTCTCTTTTATTGAAGCGGCAAAATCCTTCTCAAGCCAAATGATGTCGAATACGTCGCATATATCAATGAGTCCAAGGAATTCATCCTCAGGCATGATTTCTCCAAATTTACCGTAACGGCTAGACCCTGTCAAACGATTCTCGATCCAGGGCTGCTGCTTCGCCTCAAACTCTTCAAGGGTGATGCCGCCGATATAGGCCTGGTTTGGGGCAAAATCCCTTGCATCTTCAAAGGACTGCATATGGTTGGGCAGGGCCTTTAAAAACTCGCTCTCTCCTTTATGATGGTGTCTCTCTACGTAAGGGGTATTACCATAATGGAGACCAAGTTCGGGGGCATGGTTAAGGCAGTACGCGTAACCTTTAATACCAACACTGGACATGGCTGCAAAAACCTCCTCATTCGCATTCTCTTATAATAGAGGGGCCCAGGGTGAACCCTGGGCCCTTTGTTACAGTTAAAACTAGTCTGTAAAGACTGTCTGTTCGTCGATTTCTGTCTGAAGGGCCTTTAAAGCTTTCTCTACAAGGTGCCGACGAAGTTCCTTTTCTTCAGCAAAAGGCTTCGTTGGGTCACCAAGTGGATGAGGAATAGCAATTGCGGGTACTATTCTGTTGGCTCCAACAGTTAAAGAAATAGGAACTATTGTACATACGTGAACAACCGGGAAACCGGCACGTTCAATTTCTTTTACCATCGTTGCACCGCAACGAGTACAAGTTCCTCAGGTAGATGTTAAAATAACCGCGTCGACGCCGTCTTTCTTAAGTTTTTCAGCAATTTCGGCACCGAAGCGCTTTGCGCTGGCAACGGCTGTTCCGTTACCAACAGTTGTATAGAACTTATTGTGAAGCTTCTTGAATACTCCCGCTCTCTCCATTTCTCTCAAGACGTCCACGGGAAGAACACGGTCAGCATCCTGGTCTGCGTAGGTAGCATCATATCCGCCGTGAGCAGTGCAATACTCATCAGCTGTAAGATCATCTACTCCGGTAATGTCATATTCGCCATATTTACTGGCGCTGGAAGCTTCAATGTGATCAGGGTTGCCTTTTGGACAAATGCCGCCGGAAGTAACAAGAGCTATTGTGGCATTTTTAAGGTCTTTAACGGCAGGTTGAGGCGCAACCCTATCAAAAACAGGCATAGGATACTCTGTAGTAAAGGGCTTGCCCTGCAGCTTGGCCACAAACATATCAACTGCGCGCTCAGCAGCAAGTTTTTCGTAGAACTTGTTTACTCGAACACCGCGCTCATGGTAACCCTCTTCTGCGGGAAGACCGATCTTTTCTCCCTTAAGCTGCTTAAGAAGAAGTGCAGTCATGGCTGGAACTGCTTTGCCCATACCACGAGCACTGTCGGCAGCTTCTACAATGTAGAGGTTCTTTCTGTACATTTCTACGCCGGGGTTTTCCTGGTACATGGCGGAAACTACAGGAATACCCAGTTCCTTAGATACGGCAGAACAAATCGCTCCACAGGCAGTGCCATAACGACCAGCGTTAAATGCCGGGCCAGCTACAAAAGCATCGGCGTTGCACTGCTTGACCATATCAAGAATTGTTTTTGTTGCTTCTTCCATATTGGAAGCAAAGTATGTATCTCCGCAAATGACGGTAGCGATAACCTCAGCTTCCCCTTTAAATGCAGCGTTAAGGGCCATACCCGGACCTACTACACCTTCACGAAGTTCCGGCTGATAGTCTGCCTTTTCCTCACCGCCAATTCCTGCGAAGAACTGATTTATATAATGAACGACACGGTAAGTCATATGCCCCCCTCCTTTCATTAAGGATTTACAGCGTATGCTGGCTAAACTGTTCTCTCATAGATTTCACAGCAGCGGAAAGGGCTTCTGGATCCAGAACCATCTCCATCATACTGATTTGATCTTCCCAAGCCGCTTCATCGGCTTCATCACGAATTTCCTGCTCAAACACATGGTAGACTGGGAGTCCCAACGGAACTCCTGCCAAGGGACCTGCGAATGTAGGGTCGCCGTTCGTTACGGTCTCTGCATAAATTTCTGCGCCTTCCGCATCGGAAGAACCAAGAATGACCACAACGTTTTCAGCACCGTACTTTTCAGCAGCATCTTTAACACGCTGCTGGTTCTGCAGATCCATGGCTCCTGCAGCCGTTCAGACGAAACACTCGGTTACTGAGAAGATAACCTCAGCACCGCTGTTTTTGAAGCATGCTTCCATGGCAGGTCCCGGCACGCCATCGCGCTCACCGAGAAAAAGCACTTTTTTTCCAGCCAATTTGCCCATGCTTCACACCTCCTTCTTAATATTTGTTTTAAATTTTTTAAATAGCTTATTAGATTGTGTAGGCTCCAAGCTTTGTATAGCCAAGCTCGCTTGTTGCGCCAAGAATTGCCTGCAGCTCAACAGTGATCGTGCCATCTTCAGCAAGAGAACCCTGCCAGCCGCCAGCAATGACATTTGCTTCTTCTGGGAAGCCAATGACTTTCTCCATGGGAGGAAGTACTATTACTTCATTGGCGTTACCAGCAGTAACACAGGCGTCCCCCTCTTTGCAGGAATCGGCAAGAGACTGGCTTGCGCCATCCTGTCCGGCATATTCGTCTGTAAGAAGAGTGGTCTTGATGCCCGCCCGCTCAGCTTTCCAGCAGTTCATAACAAGGTCTGCATCCGGATTGCCAAAACCTTCTTCGGAAATGAGAAGACCATCTACGCCAAGGGTTCTGGCAAGCTTGACTGCGTAGGAAGAGCTTCTCTTTTTATCGCCAAGAGTAACGTTCTCGTTGGTAATGATACAGCCAATGAAATTGAAGTCTTTTCCGTGCCGATCAAACATAGCTCTGATAATCGGATTGTTCATGTGGACATAGGAGTTGTTCTTATCACAGGCTGAAACGCAGTTTCCCGAAACGATAGCTCCATCAAAGACCTCTGTGGGATTGATGAGTGTCGGGAGAATCTTTTTAGCGTCGACACCATAAACGTAGGTGTCGTGAAGAAGTCCCTGGGACTGGAGCATGTAAAGGTAAGCCACTTTCGGAAGCTCCGGGTAGGCATTCATAGCCTTATCAAAGGACGGAAGCTCAAAGGCCTCCACTTCATCAGCCTTAACCTCTTTACAGCTCTGGGCGAGATAGACAGCTGCCTTAAGACCGGCCATACGGCATGCGGCTTCGTGATCATGCTTCTCAAGACCTTCTACAGGAGTAAGGACAAGCACGACGTTGTTGGTCTTGGAATAAGGCGTGTACTCTGCGCCAGGGCCCATCATATCAATGATGCCTTCCTGGAAACGGACGATCTGCCCGGTTGTCACAACGGCAGCACCTTTCAGAACGAGGGTTTTGCCTTCGCCAACGGTGTCTACATCGCCGACAAATCCGGGGAAAACTTCATTGGAACCCTCAAGAAGTTTGCATCGGGGCTCGATAACATCCTTCACTGGAAGAATGCGGACGCTCTCGCCAGGCATGGCAAGATCGACATCCACCTTAACAAGGCGTTCGTCACCGGAAAGCTTGGCTACGAGCTCTTCTTTATTGACATAAAGAACGCCGTCTTTAACAGTCGTCTTGTCACCCCACGCAAGTTTATTGACTTTTACGTTATGGAGTTCTAATTTCAAATAACTCCCCCCCTTTCGCGGATTTGCTTACAGCAGTTTCTCTACGTTTTCTTTGATTTTTTCAAGAGTAACCTCAGCACCACTGATACGTGCAACCTCTTCTCCATTTTTCCAGAAAAGGAATGTGGGCAACCCCATCACCCTGCAATTGATGGCTACACGGCGATTCTGAGAAACATCGACGGAACAGAACTTAACTTTTCCTTCAAACTCTTCTGCCATCTTGTGGACATTGGGAAGAAGAGCCATACAGGGTCCGCATTTAGGGCCCCAGAAGTCAACCAGCACAGGAAGGCTGCTCTCCTTCACTTCTGCGTCAAAGTTATCTTTCGTCAACTCTACCATTGCCATACATTCTCACCTCCTTTCCGCGATTGTTAAAAATCTCACTATTGCGATAACACTAACCCCTATTTATCCCTGCCTATTCACTTGCAGAGAGAAACATTGAATACTTTTCCAGGCTTTCTTTTATGAGTTCCTTATCAAGAAATGAATAATCATCTATCATTTCATCTGCGAGAGACGAAACTAGTAGTATCCTCTCTTTGCAGGAATCATATATGGAAATGGTATTTTCAATAAGTTCAAGAGAATAAGTATCGACGTTGCTGGGCAATGCCCCAGATGGAGCCTGTAATAGGATGGAGCGAAATGGATGCTGGTAGGGACGCAAATTCCCATAGAGAGGGTGTGTTAAAAGAGACCAACCCTTGTGGAT
Source organism: Aminobacterium sp. UBA4987 (assembly GCF_002396985.1). NCBI lineage: Bacteria > Thermotogati > Synergistota > Synergistia > Synergistales > Aminobacteriaceae > Aminobacterium > Aminobacterium sp. UBA4987. The sequence goes on along the minus strand of NZ_DGZF01000009.1, from coordinate 238,975 downwards.
GTAATTGCGGGCACGAACAAGAACGTCGAAAGACGTTCCCTCTACTAATTCGACATTTTTTACTCTTTTGCAAAGAGTTCTATTATTTGTAACGAGGAGCATGCGACCCATCGTTCTGCCTCCTATATTACTACTATAGGTTAGACAATCTCTGTCGCATAGCCCCAAAGCGAACAACGTCTACAAGAAGGGCGGCTAACTATTCCAGAGACCCGTCCAGCCACAATCCTTCTGCCTGAGAGTTTCCATTTTCAGGCTCCCAAACCTGAAAACATTGCCCCTTCGGCGCCCCTCTACTTAATGTAAAAAAGGACTCTCTTGCGGCCTTCCTCCGGTAATCCGTAATGATTCTACACTATATAGCATGATAGTCAATAGCTTGTGAAACACCAAACTTTCTTCCTATTTGTTATATTATACAAAATACAGGGAGGGTTTCCCCTCCCTGTAGCAGGTTAACATCATATCTTTTCTTTAAATATGAACGGTTTTTACCACTTCAAGCCCTTCCAGAAAATAACAGCAACGGCCAAAGGAGCAATGGTTCTGCAAACCCAAATCCATGCATCCATCAGCCCAAACTGATATGTGCCGTCATTGGAAACCTCTTTTCGGGCTGATTCTGTCCACACCCAGCCTACAAAGAGAGCAATCAGCATGCCCCCCAAAGGCAACAGGACGTTAGAAGCCAAAAAGTCCGCAGCGTCAAGAAAGTCTTTGCCTGCAATCTTCAAGTTGCCCGCAAGTGATATAGAGGAAGGGATGCCCAGTATGAAAATTGCCAGGCCCATTAGCCATGCGGCTTTAGGACGCCCCCATCCCATTTCGTCAATAAAGTAGGCGGAAACAACTTCAAGCAGGGAAATGGCAGAAGTCAAGGCCGCAATGAACAGAAGTATAAAGAAAAGTGATGACCAGATCGGGCCTCCAGGCATTTGCGCAAAGACAGACGGCAATGTGACAAACGTCAGGCCGGGACCCGCTCCAGCTTCCACGCCAAAGGCAAAAACGGCTGGGAATATAACGAGGCCGGCGAGCAAGGCTACCATGGTGTCAATGAAGCAAATCTGTCCCACTGCGCTTGGGATCGTAGTATCTTTTGTCAGATAACTGCCATAGGTGATCATACATCCCATTCCCAGAGATAGTGAGAAGAATGCCTGCCCCAGAGCTGCCAGGAACGTATCGCCGGTAATTTTTGAAAAATCAGGTTTAAGGTAGAATTCCAATCCCTTCCCGGCACCCTCAAGAGTCACTGAGCGGACGATAAGAATCAAAAGAATGCCAAACAGGGCCGGCATTAAGACCTTGCAGTACTTTTCAATACCTTCTCCAATGCCGCGATAAACAACCCAAATGGTAGCCAGCATGAAAATGGCCTGGTATAGAATGACCTGGGGCGTGTTCGTAACAAAACCGCCAAATACATCTCCAGCCTTCCCTGCTGCGCCGGCCTCCATAAGCCCCGTCCACGTGATAATAAAATACTTAATAGTCCAGCCGCCAATGACAGCATAATAAGACAGAATAATAAACCCGGCTGCGACACCCATCCAACCCACTAGAGGCCAAACGCCCCCCTTGAGCTTTCTGAAGGAGCCCACGGCATTGAGCTGGGCACGACGACCTATGGCTATTTCCGCAAGCATAACTGAGAAACCGATAACGAAAACAATTGCTACATAAAGGAAAACAAAGGCCGCACCACCATTTTGACCGGTAATATAAGGAAACCTCCAAATGTTACCAAGCCCTACGGCTGAGCCGGCCGCTGCAAGAATAAATCCTATTCTACTTCCCCACTGTTCTCTTTCTCCATTATTGCTCATGTTCCGCATAACCCCCCTTTTTCATTTGGTTCTCTTTCACCAGCTCACGCCGGTGATCTCTCATAACCATCGACACTCGTCTATAAATAAATATGATATTTTTTCTCCCTCACCTCCCGCATGAATTTTCAGAAACGCTGCTTAGTATGCAAAATAGTAAAAATTGACATTATTCAAGAAATATAAAAGATGTTTTAATTATACATCAAGAGGTTAAAAATTGTAGTCCTTCATTGAAAAATACAGGATTGAAATATCCGATTGTTTTTTCTGTCCATTGCGTTAGGGGTAATATGGAGTAGAATTATACACTGAAAGGAGTGATTGGCAAGATGTGTCTTGCAGTTCCGCACACTATTGAAAGAATTTTAGACCATAATACCGTTTTAGCTACTGCCGGTTCTGTACAGGTAGAAGTTCGCGTTGACTTGCTAGACTCAGCTGATATTGGCGATACAGTGCTTGTTCATGCCGGATTTGCCATTGATAAACTTGAAGAAAATGACTCTATAGAATTACAGGCCCTCTGGAATGAAATACATCTCTTCTCAGAAAAAAGCCATGTCACCCTTTGATAAGGAGCCCGGTCAGATCAAAGCTTCTTATACGGCGCAGCATGTAATAGAAGCCATCGGCCAGCGTCTCTCAAAACCACTGACTTTCATGGAAGTTTGCGGCACTCATACGGTTTCTATTTTTCGCTCTGGCATTCGCTCTGTTCTTCCTCCAGGCCTTTCTCTGATCTCTGGACCGGGATGCCCTGTTTGCGTTACAGATCAGGGGGAAATAGATTGTGCCATAAACCTTCTCGACATGCCTGATATTACTATGGCAACATATGGGGACATGCTTCGCGTACCGGGAACACGAGGCTCTCTTTCAGAACGGAAAAGCGAGGGAAAAGATGTCAGGCTTATAACAAGTGCTGCCCAGGCTTTATCAATTGCCGAGGACAATCCAGAGCGTGAGATCGTCTTTCTGGCCGTCGGTTTTGAAACGACAGCTCCTGCCACTGCCGCAACCATACTAGAAGCTGCAGAAAAGAATATCACGAACTTTTCAATCCTTGGCTATCATAAACAGACGCCACCGGTACTTGAACAACTGGTCAAAGACCCTGATCTAAAGATTAATGGTTTTATACTGCCTGGCCATGTAAGTGTCATTTTAGGTCACGAAACCTATCGCTTTCTAGCCGATCGCAATGGCATTCCCTGTGCCATTGCAGGTTTTGAACCCATGGATATTCTTTTAGCCATAGCGGATCTGGTCTTTCAACATTCTAATGGAGAGGCAGCCCTCCATTCTCTTTACCCCCGTGCGGTGAGGCCAGAAGGAAACCAGAAAGCCCTGGATATGATTTCGAGGATTTTCACTCCTTGTTCCGCTCGATGGCGGGGATTAGGGCCCATTCCATCTTCCGGATACGCTCTGAAAGAAGAGTTTGCAGCCTTTGATGCCCTTCTGCGCTTTGGAATAACCATCCCCACTCCTAAACCGCCTGCAGGCTGTTGTTGTGGGGATGTGTTGGCTGGACACATAACCCCCTTGAAATGCCCTCTTTTTGCTGCTAAATGCACCCCCATGACACCTGTGGGCCCATGTATGGTTTCAAGTGAGGGATCATGTTCAGCCTATTATAAATATAATAGAGGAGGTGCATCCCCCTGGAAAAGGTCACCCTCGGCCACGGAAGCGGCGGACGACTAACACAAAATCTAATACAGACCATTCTTTCAGTTTTCCCTGAGCAGAACCTTACCTCAAACCTGGAGGATTGTGCTCTCATCTGGGGGAAATTTGGCGTCACAATTGACAGCTTTACAGTTTCTCCCAGGGATTTCCCTGGTGGTGATATTGGGGAACTAGCGATTTGCGGAAGTGCCAATGATTTGGCGGTACGAGGGGTGCTCCCTCGTTTTATAGCCATGAGCGTAGTCGCAGAGGAAGGGCTTCACATGGCTGAGCTCGCGCGGTATATGAAGAGCGCGGCCCGCATTTGCGAAGATCTTAACATTCAGCTGGTTGCCGGTGATACAAAAGTTGTTCCTAAAGGGCATGTGGAAGGTCTTTTCATTACCACCTGCGCTGTGGGAGAACAGATTACGGAAGAACCTTTGGGAATGGACCGTTTGCAATCGGGAGACAAGATTATTGCAAGCACATCCATAGGACGACATGGAGCGGCCATAGGCGCTAGTCGGTTCAATCTCAACCCAGAAGATCTGAAAAGTGACTGCGCCCCTCTCTGGCCAGCTTTAAAGCCCTTATTGGCCCTGAAAGGGTTGCGATGCATGCGGGATTGTACCCGGGGCGGATTAGGAACTGTTATGTGCGAGTGGGCAGAAGGGCGCAATATAGGAATCACCCTGGTGGAAAAACAGATTCCTATAAGGATAGCCGTACAATCAGTTTGTGATATTCTAGGCTTCGACCCTCTCTACCTTGCCTGCGAAGGATGCGCTGCCATTGCGGTAGCTCCTGATGACGCTGACAAGGCCTTGGAGCTTTTGCGAGAAAGCTCTCTCTGCGAGGAAGCCGCTGTTATTGGAACTGTGACAGAAGATCACGCAGGGATGGTGGCCCTTCAAACGGAAATAGGCGGAATGAGGGTTGTGGATATGCCTGTTGGTGAAATGCTGCCACGCATTTGCTAAAGAAAGTAACAAATATAAAAAGGGGAACTCTCC
>NZ_DGZF01000009.1:0-234255 GCF_002396985.1 Aminobacterium sp. UBA4987 | reverse complement strand
GGAGAGTTCCCCTTTTTATATTTTACTTCCATCAGGCCCCTGTTTCACAAAGGAACCTGGCTATTCTCTGTATTGACGCTGCCTTTTTCGTTTCATTATCCACATCGACAATCACAGCATTGAGTCGAAGGTCATCACTTGCCACCTGGAAACGAGATGGAAGACTCGTAAGGAACCGTGGTAGAACACTTTCAAGGGTCATACCTATGGCACTTTGAAAGGATCCCGTCATCCCCACGTCAGAAATATAGGCCGTTCCCCCTGGAAGAATCTCTTCATCAGCTGTCTGGACATGGGTGTGAGTTCCCAGAAAAGCCGAAACCCTGCCATCCAGATAAAATCCCAACACTCGCTTTTCAGAAGTGGCTTCTGCATGAAAATCCACAAGCACCGGTACGTCTGCAAAAGTTTCTAGAATTTCGTCAGCCTTGCGAAAGGGACAATCTATATCGGGCATAAAGACCCGTCCCTGCAAGTTAATGAGTCCTAACTTCATTCCATTCTTAGAAAGAACGGTCCATCCCAACCCCGGACATCCCGGAGGATAGTTCGCCGGTCTTATTACTCTTGGCTCTCCATCAAGAACTGGAAAGAAATCGGACCGATCCCATATGTGGTTGCCAGAGGTAATGCCATCCACTCCAGCATCAAATAGTTCATTCATGATCTTATCGGTCAGTCCTTTGCCAGCAGCTGCATTTTCTCCGTTTACGATCACGAAATCAATTTTGGAAAACTCTTTTCTTAGAAGAGGCAGCAGGGTCGAAAAGATCTTTCGTCCCGGCCGCCCTACAATATCACCAACGAAAAGTATCCTCATAGCATAAAGGGCCTATTTCGCGTACTCTGTTGCCCGAACCTCCCTGGTCACTGTAACTTTAATCTGACCGGGATACTTCATTTCCTCTTCTATCTTTCGAGCAATGTCATAGGCCGTCTTGTAAACCACCCCTTCATCCGTTACATTCGGTGAAACAATGACCCGCACTTCTCGTCCAGCCTGAATGGCAAAAGCCTTGCTTACCCCTTTAAAGGACTTTGCCACTTCCTCGAGTTTTTCAAGTCTGCGTATATACGCATCAAGACTCTCTCGTCTGGCCCCAGGGCGAGATGCGCTCACCGCATCAGCTGCAGCAACTATAACATCATATACAGAAATCTGCTCTACATCCTCATGATGGGCAGCTATGGCATTGATGATTTCTGGCGTTTCTCCGTAACGCTTTGCCAGATCAGATCCAATGAGAGCATGAGGGCCTTCGATCTGATGGTCCACAGCTTTTCCTATGTCATGGAGCAACCCAGCACGCCGGGCCATTTCTTCGTCAAGCCCCAGTTCTCCTGCTATAATCCCCGATAAGTGAGAAACCTCAAGACTGTGCTGAAGGGCATTTTGCCCATAACTGTAACGGAATCGAAGCTGGCCAATAAGACATACCAACTCATCGTGCATGTTTTTAATGCCAGTTTCAAGAAGAGCCATTTCTCCTGCTTCAAGAATCTGCTCTTCGACGTCGCTGGTCGCTTTTTCAACAAGTTCCTCTATTCGGGCTGGATGAATGCGCCCATCAGCCACAAGCCTTTCAAGTGAAAGACGGGCTACTTCTCTTCGCACTGGATCGAAACTGCTTAACGTAACAGCTTCAGGCGTATCGTCCACTATGAGGTCCACTCCTGTCAGAGTTTCAAAAGAACGGATGTTTCGACCTTCCCGTCCGATAATACGACCTTTCATTTCATCTGAAGGTAAAGGAACTACACTTACCGCTACTTCTGATGTCTGCTCAACTGCGCACCGCTGTATTGCTGTTACGAGCACTTCCTTAGCTTTCTTATCCGCATCACGCCGTGTCTTTTCTTCCAGGTCTTTGATCAACATCCCCAAGTCATGCTGGATATTCTCTTCTGTCTCTTTTAATAGAACCTGACGTGCGTCTTCTCTGGACATTTCGGCAATTTCTTCAAGGCGTTTGACTTGCTCAAGACGAATAAGCTCTATTTCTGCCGACTGCCTTTCCACTTCTTCCTTTTGGAGGCGAAGCTCTTCTTCCTTATGGCTCATACGGTCAATTTTCTTATCGAGGTTCTCTTCTTTTTGTTCGAGTCGCCGTTCTGCTCTCTGCAGCTCCGATCGGCGCTCTTTGTTCTCCCTTTCCAGTTCCTGGCGAAGTTTATAAGATTCTTCCCTGGCCTCTGTCAATTTCTCCCGTTTACGCTGTTCCCCTTCTTGAACCGCCTCTTTAAGAATTGTTTCTGCCCTTAGTTTGGCGTTTTCAAGATGTTTTGCTCCGATAGTTTTTGAAAGCATAAACCCTGCTGCAACTCCAGCAGCAAGGCCTGCAGCTATTCCTATAATAGCAGTCATAATTTGCATAATTGGCCAATCACTCCTCATTTTATTATCAAGGTGCTGTCATATTTAATGGAGACTGCACACGTAGTGCTGAGGGTTCTATTTTACAGGTCAAAAGAAGGGCTCACAAGTCCTTTCTAAAGCAATTCTGCAAGAACTGGGAGAAAAACCCCGACGAACCAACCGCCCCCATATTCTACGAGGGTCAATATCATGGTCTTTCCACTCTCCTGCTAAGATGCAGGCTCGCTGAACTTCGTCAGACTCTGCCTCCTCAAGCACTTTCTCAATCACGCAGCGAGCCACCTTTCGCCTGCGCAACTCATCCCGCAACTTCCGGTCACCCCAGCCTTTATGGGATGCCACAAAAAGAATACTATAAGCTTCATCATCAAGAAAGCCTAATTCTTTGTACTGCTCAACTAATTTATCCGCTTCTTCTTCAGCTGCACCCTTTTTTATGAGTTTATCGTGTATTTGCCAACATGTATAGGCTCCGCGGGTTAACAATCGCTGAAGATAGTTTTCAAGATCCTGGTCACTCATGCTATTCCCGCCAATTCAAGGTTTTTTCCCACCGTTCTCAAGACATAATCTAGAAGTTCCTGTTCTTCAGAAAGACGAGGGTCACATTCCACAAGATTGAAAGCATCTTTTCTAGCCATGTCGAGCAGAGAACGATCCTTTAAGAGATCTGCCACTCTGAAATCTGTAATTCCATGCTGCCTGACGCCACACACCTCACCCGGTCCCCGAAGTCTCAAATCAGCTTCCGCTATCTTAAAACCGTCGGTGGTGGCACACATGACTTTGAGTCTTTCTACACCTTCCCTGGTGGTTGGATTGCTCAATAGGACGCAATAGCTCTGGTCCCCGCCCCTCCCCACCCTCCCGCGAAGCTGGTGAAGCTGAGAGAGACCGAAACGATCAGCATCTTCTATAACCATCACAGTGGCCTGGGGGACATCAACTCCTACTTCAATAACCGTGGTAGAAACAATTAAATCAAGATGCCCCCTCGCAAAACCCCTTATTATGGTCTCTTTTTCACTCGATGGAAGCTGACCATGCAAAAGGGCCACGTTCAGATCTGGGAAAATTTTCTTGAGATATTCGTACCTCTCAGTTACCGAAGCCACTGAAAGGGTTTCACTTTCATCTATGAGAGGACAAACCCAGTATATTTTTTCCCTGGCTGAGCACCTCTCTCGTATAAAGGGCCACAATCGTCCCTCATCCTTTTTCTTAAGCCATCTCGTCTGTATGGGCGTTCTGCCTGGCGGCATTTCATCAATAACCGAAACAGAAAGATCCCCATAGACTGAAAGGGTGAGGGTCCGTGGAATAGGCGTAGCTGTCATAACCAATATATGAGGAGCTTGCCCATCATTGGCCCCCTTGGCGCGAAGGGCGTTTTTTTGCAGCACGCCAAATCGATGCTGTTCATCTATAACAGCAAACCCTAAATTTGAAAAGGTGACGGGGTCAGAAAACAGGGCATGAGTTCCCACCACTATGTGGGCCTCCCCTGTGCTGATCTTTTGCAATGTCAATTCCCTCGCCCTGTTTTTCAAAGAACCTATGAGCAACACCACTGAAACCCCCAAGGGCTCCAGAAAAGAATGCAACCTGTAGTAATGCTGTTGAGCCAATATTTCTGTAGGAGCCATAAAAGCCCCCTGGTACCCTCCCTCCACAGTTTGAAGGAGGGCCAGAACAGCTACTGCTGTTTTGCCAGACCCTACATCCCCCTGAAGAAGGCGATGCATGGGGATATTAAGGGCCATATCCTGACTTATTTCTAGAGAAACTTTCTTCTGAGCTTCCGTGAGAGGGTAGGGAAAGATTTCTTTCAGGAAACGCTCTTTCAGTCTTCCGCTCTCTGGCAGCATTGGAGCTTTTTCAGCCAGACGGGACCGCTCCCCTCGTCGGAGAGCCATTCCTGTCTGAAGCACAAAGAGCTCCTGATAGGCCAGACGATCTCTCGCCTTTTTCCAGCTTTCACGCCCCTGGGGGTAATGCATTTCTAGAATTGCATCATAGAGGGGAGGGAAAGCATGTTTCAAACGTAAAAAGTCAGGTAACGGATCAAAAATAAATGGGCTATTATCAAGACAAAAGCGAATGAGCTTGCGAAACCACCGCTGATGCAATCCAGCAGTAAGTGGGTAAATTGGCACCACTTGACCAATAGATTCAGGGCTTTCCCCTTCTTCTATGATTTCAAATTCAGGATTAGTGATCTGAAGATGTCCGTATTTCCAATCTATCGGACCATACAAAGCGACCTCTTTGCCTGGTGTGAGCAAGCGTTCCAGTCCTTTTCTATTGAACCAGACTGCGCGAAGAAAATCCTGACCATCTGTCATAAGTCCCTGAATAATGACAAATCCTTTCCTGGATGTTTGGCGCTTTTCTACCGCTACGACGCGGACAAGAAGTGAAACTGTGGTTTCCGGCTTTAATTTGGCCAAAGGAGTTAAACCTCTTCTGTCTTCGTAACGGCGTGGGAAAAATAGAATCAAATCTTCAGCTGTCTGAATGCCAAGGCGGTTCAATTGCTTTTCTCTTACCGCCCCTACACCTTTAATATAGCGCACAGACTGCTGATGCAATTTTTTCTCCGTCACTCCCTTTAACTCTCCTCCGGTTTGTCTTCAATGGAGTTAAGTATGGAAGAGAATTTCGATAAAAGAGCCACCATATCTCCTTTGAATACCCGCTTCAGGTCTGCAAAACTAGCAGCTTCCCGCCGATGAAGATCCCGCTCGTTCATAGCCTCGAACACTATGCGCTCACTTTTAGCCCGAGCTTCAGAAATAATCGCGTCGGCCTCCTGTTTCGCCGCTTCCGTTTTGGCTTCAGCACTTTTCTGAGCCATAAGAAGAGTTTCCTGCAATGTGTCTTTCAGATTGTTATACTCTTTTAATTGCCCTTCATAGAGCAAAGCTTCCCGCTCCAGGTCTGTTATCTGCTGAGCCATCAGACGAAGAGTTTCTGCTATTTGATCGAGAAATTCATCAACCTGATCGGGGTCATACCCGCGAATAGATCTTGAAAAAGTCTTACTTTCAATATCAAGGGCCGTTATAAGATCAGGCACGATGTTCCTCCTTCCATTCCTCTGTTATCCCCTTACGCGGAGAAGCTATAAAAACTCCAGGCGACACTCGCACCACATCTCCACGCATTGCAAATGCAACTCCACATAAAAAATCAAGTACGCTTTGCCCAACATCCCGTTCCATGTTTCGCAAATCCACAATGACCATAAGTCCTCTATGAAGAGCTTCTCCAAGTTCTTCCCTCCGGTCAAGGCAGAGTTCACCCCGGCAAATCACTATTTGTGCCTGGGTGGGAGGAGTTTTTAATACCCTTTTCTGCCGTTCCTCCAGATCTTCTTCGGTACGAACCGGTACTTCCAGAGCTGCCTCGTTCCCCACATCATCATAGTCGTATTCGGCAAGCCCCAGCATAGCCATCAGGCGCTCAAACATTGAACCACCTCCTGTATTAGAGCGGTCAATATGATCGGGGACCAAAAATAGCCGTCCCGATCCGAACCATGGTACTACCCTCCTCAATGGCCCACTGAAAATCTCCACTCATACCCATGGAAAGCTCCGGCAAGGACACTCCCGTGGAAGAGCTCAGATCATCTCGCAGGTTCCTGAGCAGCGCAAAAGCCTCCCTTACTCTGTTTTCATCATCTGTAAGGGGACCGACGGTCATAAAACCAGCTACATATAGAGAGGGACACTTTTCTATTACAAAATCAAGAAGTGCTTGTACATCCTTTGGCGCAACACCATGTTTAGATGTTTCTCCAGACGTATTTACCTCTAGCAGCACCTGGACGGTGCGGTTCATTTCTACACATATGCGTTCCAGTCTCTCTGCAAGGGATTCGGACTCCAATGACTGTATCGTATGAAATATTTCAAGGGCCTTCCGCGCCTTGTTCCGCTGAAGATGGCCCACAAGGTGCCATTGAGCCTGAACCTCCTCAGGCCACGAACATATTTTTGTCTGGGCCTCCTGAACCCGGTTCTCTCCAATGTACATAATGCCAGCATCCCGAATGGCCGTTACCATTTCTTCCACCGCATGGTTTTTTGTTATGGCAATAAGTTTTATCTCATGAGCCTGGCGCCCACTTTTGGCAGCACCTTCCTCGATACTGTTGCGAATAAGTTCTACATTTTTACGTATGTCTATAGTTACCATAGCTCTACTCTGCCCTCCCTGGCATGATCTGCTTTAAGAATAACGATATTCCCTGGCTGAAGTCCACTTGTAATGAAAAAAAGATGATCTGTCAGGGGAATGCCTTTGACCTCTTTAAATCTGGCGTAATTTCCCTCCACAATAAAGACGCCTAATTTGCCCTCTCGCGAAATGACAGCAGATTGGGGAATGGACACGCCAACATGCTCTTCTGTAGAAATAAGATACGATACAGAACGTTTTTTAACAATATTAACAGGAAAAAAGGGAAGGGAAAGATATAATTTTACCCTATGTCCCATTTTTCTCACAACCCGTACTTCCGCTTGGTACAGAGGGTCTTTAGGGCCGCGACGTAAAGATATCGATCCCCGCTTTAACTGTTTATCAAGGGCTGGAGTCAAATCCGCATACCCTACCGCTCTTAACTCCTGAGGCATGGGGATAAGCTTTCCAATAAAGCCACCCCTCTCTGCTGTATGTCCCATTGAAAAGAGCGAAAGCTCAGGGGTTTGGGGAATCCTGTCTTCTCCCGCCCAAAGGGACTGATAACTTAATCTCCCCTCAAAGCCATCGAGACCGGGAACAAAGTAGCCTGTCTGGGGCGCACGAAGCTGTTGACGTGATTCTTCACCCACAGTTGCTATGACATCTCCCTGACTCACTCTTCCACCACTTTCAGGAACAGTATAGGCCACATTTCCCCCAACTGGGGTGGTTACAATGATTTCTTCCCATAAAAGCATTCCTGAAAAAGGCATTTCTTCCTCATAAGAATGAGGAACAGCCTGAGTGATACGAGGGTGGGTCACCTCATAATTACGCCACCAAAGCCCATAAACCCATATGGCTGCCGTTATAAAACATAAAACCATAACTCCATAGGCAACGGCTTTTCTTTTTTCCCCAAAATTAAAATTCATCGATTACAGCGTCTTCCTTCTGTTAATATCTTGGACATTGAGACAAGAACATGGTTCACGTCCATCTGACAGCCTTTTGATGTTTTCTACTATAAAGTCAATGGCACCCTGAAAGGAAGCATCTGTTACCCCGCCAACGTGAGGAGTAGTTGTTATGAGAGGATGGTGAAGGATGGGGTCGGCAATATCGGGCGGCTCGTTCCAGAATACATCAAGCCCCGCCCCGGCAATCCATTTATTTTGGATAGCCTTGTCAAAAGCTTCCCGTTCCACAATATCTCCACGAGCTACATTAATAAAAAAGGCATCTCTATCCATAGCCTGAAAAAAAGACTCGCCAATAGTATGCCTCGTTTCGGGCGTCAATGCCAGGGTAACAATGACAAACCGGCATCCAGTCACTGCCTTTTCTATTTCTGTCAAAAGGTGGAAGGTGTCTACGCCCCATTGGAAGAACTCGTCCCTATAGGTGCGATTGACTCCTGCCACAGTCATCCCAAGGCCCTTCAAACGCTCTACCAGACAGTGTCCCAGATTGCCAAGACCGATGACACAGGCTTTTTTGCCCCACAGAACTGTCCCTGGAGGTGTAAAGACCTTGCCCTCCAAGAGTTTTTCTCGGGATCGATGATATCGCCTTCCTAGAAGCATCATATGGAGAATGGCCATTTCTGCAACTCCTTCCCCATTACCAGTGCCCCTGGATGGTATGTTGCAGGCATATATGCCCAAATCCGTACAGTCCTGAATGTTAAGGCCTTCCACACCCGCACCCCACTGCTGAACCATTTTAAGGTTTGTTCCATGTTGGAGAAGACTTTTTGTAATATTCATAGGACGGATGACAAGCACATCCGCCCATGGAAGTTTCTGCTCGAGTTCTCCGTCGCCTGCCACATCCAGAGAATGTTCCTTAAAAGCAGGAAAAAGACTATCCCTCAATCGCAGAAAGGCCTTGTCCCCAAAGAGTATATTCATATGGACCCCCCATGAGCCACATGTCTTTCAAGCTCTGCAAAAGCATCGTGATTATGAATGCTTTCAGAGCTGACCACTCTCACTTTGTACCAGGATATGCGGGGTTCAGCTTCAAGTGCCAAGGCCGTGTCACGGAGCACGTCTTCTACGAATTTAGCGTTGTTATAGGCCTCCTCTGTTACATATTTTTCATCTTCTCTTTTCAGCAAAGTGTGAAGAGGAGCAGAACCGCAGCGTTCTGCAATTTCAACAAGCTCTTCGATCCAGACAAAATTTTTCATGCGGGCTGATATGTCTATTCTGCCCCGCTGATTATGGGCACCCGCCTCAGAGATTTCTTTTGAGCAGGGACACAGTGTCTGTACAGGAACTGAAACGGTGGTCACAAGATCAAAGGTATCCGATTTCTGAGACCAGAATGTCACATCATAACGGGAATAACTTGGAAGATTGGTTACCGGGGCGTAACGGCGCATAAAATAGGGAAATTGAAAAGTGATCTCAGCCCGGTCTGCGTGAAGGACCTTCCGAAGATGCTCCGTAATATGCTCCATTTGTGAAAGTGTCACTTTCCCCTGGAATTCCTCAAGAACTTCAATAAAACGGCTCATATGTGTGCCCCGATAGTGATGGGGCAAGGAAACAGCCATGGAGATCTCCGCCACTGTTCGCTGCTCATTCTGCTGTCTATCGAGCACTATAATGGGGTAAGAGAGGTTTCTCACCCCCACAAGGTCAATGGGAATTTTTCTTGAGTCTCGCTCGTTCTGCACGTCACGCATTGATGTCTTCCTTTCTAACGACTACTCCACTGGTCGCTGTTTCCCAAATTTCTACTGCCTCCAAATGGCAGTTAGGTCGTCGCAGAAAACCCTCTATTTCTTTCCAGACCCATACCGCAATATTTTCCGCCGAAGGCTGGGGGATAATATCATTGATATACGCGTGGTCAAGACGTGAAATGACCCGCTCTTTAACGAGGGAAGAAACTTCACAGAAATCAATGACCATGCCTTCATGGTCCGGTATGCCTTCAATGATCACTACCATGCGATAGGTATGGCCATGAAGTTTTTCGCACTTCCCCTTGTAATGGATTAGGTTATGGGCAGCATCGAATACAAATTCTTTTTTAAGAAGCATTGTGTCTAAGCTCCTTTCTTTCTAATATATTGTCTATTAGATTTTACACCAAAAAACCCCCTCTCCCTCGCTGAGAAAATATACCTTCATGGTTTTCAGGACAAGCATGAAATCATAGGATCTTCCTTAAGCATGAATTTTCTCAAATAACATGATTAATCATAGCTCCTTATACTCCAAAAACCTCTTTATCCATCTTTTATACGCACCAATCTATTTTTTAAACATTAAATATGAAAACTATTGACTCCGTTTATTTTTGGTGCTATAAATCAGCATCATTTTTTTGTAATATCCACTCTATAAGTGAGAAGGGATTATGATGCCATACGATAAGCCGCGGGATATTTTCGGGATGTATGTTTTTGACAGAAGAGCCATGAGAGAGCGCCTCCCAAGGGATATATACGATACTCTCATCGCATCTATCGAGGTTGGGCAGAAACTAGATGCCAGTATTGCAGATATGGTGGCAGCCGCTATGAAAGAATGGGCGTTATCAAAAGGAGCCACCCACTATACCCACTGGTTCCACCCCCGCACAGATCTCACCGCTGAAAAACACATGGCTTTCCTTTCAGCAGATGAAAATGGGCTGCCCATGGAGTCTTTTAAGGGAAAGGAATTAGTACAAAGTGAACCGGATGCCTCGTCTTTCCCTTCCGGCGGCATTCGCTCCACCTTTGAAGCGCGAGGATACAGCGCCTGGGATCCCACAAGTCCAGCATTTGTTGTCACTAGCCGTAAAGGGGGAACACTGTGCATCCCCTCTGTCTTTATATCCTACGATGGCACCCCCCTTGACCTCAAGACTCCTCTGATGAAATCTCTCGATGCAGTAGAAAGCAGGGCCCTTCGTCTTCTCAAGCTTTTTGGGAACCGCGGATTACGGTGGGCCAAGGTTACTGTAGGAGCTGAACAGGAATACTTTCTTGTGGATGGAGAAAGAGCACGCAAGCGCCCAGATCTTCAATTCTGCGGCCGCACGATCATCGGCTGCCAACCCCCTAAAGGGCAACAGATGGAAGATCACTATTTTGGAGCCATCCCCCCCAGGGTCCTCGCCTATATGGAAGATGTAGAGCGCGATCTCTATCGTCTTGGGGTCGTTATCACCACTCGCCACAACGAGGCGGCTCCCTGCCAATTCGAATTTGCCCCTCAATTCTCTGAAGCGAACCTCGCCTGCGATCAGAACCAACTTGTTATGGAAACCATGCGAAAGATGGCCCGCCGCCACGATCTTATGCTCCTGCTTCATGAAAAACCTTTCGCTGGTCTGAATGGGAGCGGAAAGCATATTAATTTCTCAATACAGGACAGCGATGGGAAGAACGTTTTGAAACCGTCTACCAACCATCGGAAGAACATTCAGTTTTTGACCTTTCTTTCCGCTCTTCTTCTTGGGCTTTCCCGCTACAGCCCTTTGCTTCGGGCATCCATAGCCTCGCCGGGAAACATGTACCGTCTTGGCGGACACGAGGCTCCGCCGCCTATTATGAGCGTATATCTTGGAAACACCCTTGCCACGATTATGGAACGAATCGAACAGGGTCTTCCTGAGTCTTTTCCAGGGAAAAGCCTTATAGACCTGGGACTCAATCGTTTGCCAGAGATTCGGGCTGACAATACGGACAGGAACAGAACGGCGCCTATAGCCTTTACCGGCAACAAATTTGAGTTCAGGGCCCCTGGAGCATCTCAATCCATCGCCGGCCCTCTCACCATGATCTTAAGCATCTGGGCGTGGGGGCTGGACCAGATGTGCTCTATGATCGAAACGCGCCTTGGCGGGGGGGATGTGGTGGATGCAGCCCTTGAAGCCATTCGATATGCCGCTCAAGAAAGCAGGAATATCCGTTTTGAAGGAAATGCCTATAGCCAGGAGTGGCATGACGAAGCGCGAAGGAGAGGCCTTTCCATTGCCAACACTACGCCTGAAGCCCTGACCCTCTATCTTGTGCCAGAACATCGTCAGCTTTTGTCTGATCTTCATGTTATGACAGACAGGGAAACGTCAGCCTATTATGAAATAAGACTTGAACAATATATAAAGACTGTGGAGATCGAGATGGGAATTTTGCACTCCATGGTATGGGAAGGAATTCTGCCAGCCCTTACAAAACAGATAGTTTTAGAAGGCCAGTCCCTTTCAGCCATTGAGGGCAAGATCAATATTGATACTCAGCCCTGGATGGGGTTTACCGAACGTCTCTGCACATTGAAAAGCGGACTTCTCACCTCTATTGAACACCTTGACAACCTGCGCAAAACCATTCAGGACAAGCCCATAGAGAAACAGGCCCAGGTACTCACCGAAGAGGGCCTGCCCCTGTACGAAGCCATCAGGGGCATGTGCGATGCTGCCGAGTCTATAACTGCAGCCAGTGTCTGGCCCTATCCTACCTATAGGGATCTGCTTTACATTTCATAAACCAGGCAACGTAAAAAAGGGGACAGTGATGGATATATTTCTGTCCCCTTTATTGGGTATAAGGAGACAGTTCATTGAGAAGGGTTTCGTTATTCAACCTGTGCCCCCAGTTTAAAAGGATACCTAGATCCTTTCCATGAGGTTCATGTTGAAAAACATCATAAAGACGGTTGAGCCCCGCAGAGACCATTTGCGGATTCCGCAGACGCTCTCCCGTATTTAAGTAATGATAGGCCAATTGCTTTTGAGCAAGATCTTGCACCATAAAAGATTTGCCGGCCCTTTCTAGATAGTCTCTCTGCAAATCCACGTCCTTAACATTGAAGGAAGAGCTCAAAAGATAATCCCCGTACATACCTTGACCAAGGAATAGAAGCCCCAAAAGGACACCCACGCCAAGCAGAGTAAAAAAAGCTTTCTTGCTTTTTCTAAAAAAAGAAAACAACGGCTGGGTGCCAAGAATCTCCTTATTGGCTATCGCAAAAGCCACAACCATCCATAGAACGTTTTCGATACGATGGAAAGGGCGGGTCCATAGACCTGTGCCTAAAATAAGAGCGATAAGAGATGTTCCCCACAAAATCTCATGAGGGAGACGAATTTTTCTCCATATTATCCCCCCAAAACTCCAGAGCCACCAACCTGCAAGAAGCAAAAGCCACAATCCCCCTACAATCCCTGTTTCACATAACCACTGAAGGTATTCATTATGGGCCCAGTAAGTGAATTGCCAGGCTTTTTCAGGGTGAAGAGCACGCATAGAGCGCTGAGCTTCGAGATAATGCCATTTATACTGGCCTAGACCTACCCCCTGAAGGGGTTGGGATCGGAACATATACCAAGAAGTAAGCCAGATGCTGTCTCTTTTGCCAACGGAAGCCGGATTCTCAAGAACATCTGCAAATTTTTGCCTCAGAGTCCCTATTCTCCCCTTATTCATTTCAATGGTAACTCCCAGAATGACAAAAAAAATAAAAATCACTGCTAAAGTTTTCTTCTGAATCTCCTTAGATTGGGTCCTCAATGACGTTACCAGCATAAAGAGGATGCCCGCCCCAATTCCAAAGATTGCGGAGCGGCTTGTGGTATTCCAAAGTCCCCACTCTATCACCGCCATAAAAATGATGACCGGGATACCTAAAACAATAGTTTTCTTCTTTATATAAAGATACATGGTGTTAAGTACACAAATAGCCAGCCACAGCCCTAACATGTTTTGTTGACCGGTATTAGCGATGTAATGTCCTGGTGTAGCTAGAATAAAAGGGAAGGAACCATTCATTCCCCGGAGCTGCAATTCTGCGAAAAAAACGCTCAAAGCACCGCCAATGGCACTTCCCCACAACAGAAAAGAGAGAAACTCCATAGAGAAAAAATTCGAAGCAACAACATAAAGAACCCAAAGCCCAGCAAAGAAGAACCAGCTTCGCAAGAATGTGGGGAGGGAAAATATGGGGATCCAAAGAGGCTGCAATGTTACATAGACCAAAAAGGCAAGCCATATGAGGGCAAAGAAGTCAACAGAAAAGGGAAAGACGGCCCTTTTATTAAAAGAACTGGCCCAAAGAACCAATACTATCAGAGCAATGGGAACAAAAGCCGCGACCCATTTTAGAAGATGTAAGCTCTGAAACCAGTGGTTGCCAGAGAAAACCATATTGGGGAAAATGAGCATGGCAAAAAAGCAGGAAAATAAAAAGCCCTCCATTAAAAATGAGGGGCTTTCATTAGAGAAAGACGGATCTTTCATTTTGTTTATTCTATCCATAGGCTGTCTTCGCAACTTACCGACCTGCTACATGAAGGTTCTTTCAACGTTGACAAATCTTGTGTATTCTTTTAAGAACACAAGATTCACGTCGCCTGTAGGGCCATTACGATGTTTGGCTATCCGAATGGTCGCCCTATTATCTTCTTCTTCTGGAGAGGCTGCCGTATCATAATATCCAGGCCGGTATAAGAGCATGACCAGGTCGGCATCCTGCTCTATAGCACCACTATCACGAAGGTCAGACAGCTGGGGCATTTTCTCGTTTCGCTGTTCCACTGCGCGGGAAAGCTGGGAAAGGGCTATGACTGGAACATCAAGCTCACGAGCCACTCCCTTTAAGGCCCTCGATATTTCTGCGACTTCTTGCTGTTTGCTATCAATGCGGCGGGCAAAACTCATGAGCTGAAGGTAGTCAACTACTATTAGTCCCAGGTTTTCGAAACGGGATTTGAACCGTCTGGCCCTGGCCCTAAATTCGAGAGTTGAAAGCATGGAACTATCGTCTATAAAAAGTGGGGCCTGAGAGAGACGGCCAGCGGCATCTGCAAGTTTTTCCCAGTCCTTTTCAGCAAAGGAACCATTTCTAATGTCATGAATATTCACCTTGGCTTCAGATCCGAGCATCCTCTGGACAAGCTGCTCAGCGCTCATTTCAAGACTGAAAATGAGGATAGGCTCCTTTCGTTCAACTCCACCATATTGGGCAATATTCAAGGCCAATGCCGTTTTCCCCATAGAGGGACGGGCAGCTATGATATTAAGGCTGCCAGGCTGCAGGCCTCCTGTCATTCTGTCGAATTGATAAAAACCGGTAGAAAAACCGATCACATCCTGATCGGATTTTCGATACTGGGTTTCTATGATCTGGAATGTTTTGCCTAACACATCAGAGATGGGTCTGAAATTCGTTCTGTTCCTCTTCTGAGCTATTTCGAAAACTGCTTTTTCCGCCTCTTCCAGAATCTCGTCCACTTCTCGCTCTTCAGAGTAGCCGAGATGAACAATGGTGTTTCCAGCAGAGATCAGACGGCGATGTATAGACTTATCCTTCACAATTAGGGCATAATACTCCGCGTTTGCAGTGGTGGTCACACCGTTGACAAGTCCTGCTATAAAGGGCTGCCCTCCGATTTTTTCTACTAGTTCGCGCTTGGTTGACTCTTCCAGGAAGGTCAGGGCATCTACAGGTTTATCCCGCTGTGCCATATCACAAATAATATCAAAGGCCAGGCGATGGTTTAAATCATAAAAATCATCAGGGACAAGCGTTTCCATCACCATGTTGAGGGCTTCCCTATCAACAAGGCAAGCCCCTAATACGGCGCGCTCTGCCTCAAGACTTGACGGAGGCACTCGATTATATATATTTTCACCCACTACTATTCAGCCTCAACTTTGACGGTCATACGAGCTTCTACCCCTTGATAGAGCTTGACCGTAAAGGAATAATTTCCCGTATTTCGAATATTTTCATCAAGTCTGATGTCTTTCTTATCAATTGATACATCCAGCTGATTTTTCAGGGCATCCTCTATATGAGCGTTTGTTACGCTTCCAAAAAGTTTCCCCGATTCTCCGGCGCTCGCTTTTACAATAACCCGCTTCCCCTGAAGCTTCCGGCTTTTTGCCTGAGCTTCGGCCAACATTTTTTCTTCTTTTCTTTCTCGGGCTTCCTTCACTTTCTTCCACTCTTTCAGCTTGGCAGGTGTAGCCTCTTCCGCCAAACCTCTTGGAAAAAGATAATTTCGAGCATATCCGTCGGATGTTTCGATAAGGTCGCCTTTACTGCCAAGTTTTGCAACATCTTCTTTCAAGATCACCTTCATTGCTATTCCCTCCTGATTCGTGACCTGAAATCAAACCACATATCTGCCACTCCAAGGATCAGTGAAACATTCGAAAGGAATGGGATAAAAACTATAAGTATTACCGCAATCCATTTAACAACAGCCCCCATACCCTTCAATGAAAGATAATACCAGATGACTGACAACCCCTGAAGTAGGAAAATAATATTGACAAGGAGTTTTAAGTTCATCCCCATACGAAATAGCAGGCTAGTCTGTCCTTGTTGTATTCCCACCATAGAAAAAACCATAGATACTAGCAGAGCCCAAAAAATACTTTTAGGGAACCGCCAGTTGGAGAAAGACGGCAAAGGCGGAAGAATCCCGCTTCCAACCCTCCTTATCACTGCACTGCTAATGACATAGCTAAGATAGCAATCAACAGAGGCTGCTAAAGTAAGGAGTGCAGGAAAGACAAGGGGAATTATCTTCAGAGACATCATCACCTGCTGCTTCATTGATTCAATTGTTTCCGGGGAAAGCCCTTTTCCTGCGTAGAAGGCAAATATCTTATTGAACATGGTTTCCATCTCTACTGGATCTATGGAAAAAGGATTTACTCCCATTACTTTGCTCGCAATAACCATGAGAAGCAACTTGCTTCCCAGGGAGAGAAGTATTCCATAAAGAATAATCTCAACTCCCCTGGTAAAGCGTTTTGCAAGAATGCCAAGCCCCACCCCTAATACACCGAAACCAAGAATAAAGAACAACGCACCTATGGGGCCCATAAAGATCGTAATGAGACCTGTAGCTACAGCTACACCAAGAAGGGCCTTTTTTATGTCGTGCCTCAGGCCCATTACTACAAGAGGGGCCGGACAAAGAAAGGAAAAAACAATTCCGACGACAGGAAGAAATTGAGCCGCGAGAAAAAGTACGACTGCCAGCCCTACAAGAAGGGATGATTCCACGAGGCTTCTCGTTGGTGTCACACAAAAACATCCTTTCACGCACTAGTTGTGCCTAAAAAAGAAGGGGAGAAGCCTCGGCCACCCCCCTGGAAAATCTTATTATTCAGCCGTTTAATCTACAGAGTAGGGCAAAAGCGCCATAAAACGAGCTCTTTTAATTGCTGTTGTCAGCTGCCGCTGATGTTTGGCGCAATTCCCGGTAACCCGTCTCGGCATGATCTTGCCTCGTTCACTAATGTACTTCCTCAGGCGTTCTACATCTTTATAGTCAACATAATCGATTTTGTCGACACAGTAAAAACAAACCTTTGGCCGTCTCTTGCCGCCTCTTCTCGGAGCTCTCGGCCCCTTTGAAGCGCCTCCACTTACAGCCATAGTTGTGTTCCTCCTCTCTAAAAGGGAATATCTGCTTCATCATCCCCGGAATCAGGTTGTCCCATTTCGGAGATGTCAAGAGGAAACTCTTCTCCATCGAAACCTTTATCGCGGATACTTCCGAAATCATCGTTTCCTCCACCATAAGGGCTTCCTTTATTCTCATCATCTCTGGGAGCACTGCCTAAAAAGATTACTGAAGCAGCGATTACTTCAGTCATCCAGCGGCGTTCACCTGATTTGTCATCGTAACTCCTCACCTGGAGACGTCCTTCTATCAAAACCGGACGTCCCTTGCGGAGGTACCGTTCGCAGTTCTCAGCCTGAGCCCCCCAGACAACAACTGGGATAAAATCGACCTGGTTCTGCACTTCTCCGCTTCGGCCTTTCCATTGACGGTCAACAGCTACGTTCAACCTTGCTACTGCCTGTTTGGACGTAGTGTAACGAATTTCAGGATCACGAGACAGATTTCCCATAAGTATGACTTTGTTGAATCCCCTGGCCAAAAGATCTCCTCCTTATTCTTCGTCAAGACGGACGATCATCTGCCGGTGCACATTCTGCCGCAAGCTCAGCAATCGTTCAAGCTCTGTTATTTCGTCAGGGTTGAGCTTAAAGGTCATAACGGCATAGAAACCATCGGTGTGCTCATTTACTGGATAAGCCAGCTTTCTTTTTCCCCATATATCGGTTTTTGAAAGCTCTCCACCGAGGCTTCGTACGACCTCTTCCACTTTAGAAACCTCTTCTTTAGGTTCTTCGAGATCTGCATTGACAAGAATCATCATTTCGTATGGCCGCACGTAACTCACCTCCTCCCTTTGGTCTAAGTGGTCTCTTTTCTTAAAAAGAGACAGGGACACATGCCCGTGTATTATACGCTACTGTTTATTCTCGGGCAAGGTATCATCTGACGTTACAACAATTTTATAGATCCGCTCACCTGGAAAAACCAGGTTATACTGGTCTCTCGCCAGATGGGCCATCCCTTCCTGAGTTTTATAAAATTCGATCTTTTCACGGCATTCCTGGATCGTCCGGCTTTTTTCCATTAAATAGTTCATTCGGGTATCCACTAAAACTGAAAGGCGGCGTATGTCGCGAAGTTCCACGATATAGGCTGTTCCCATAATGGCTGTTATAAGAAACAGGACAACCGTTAAAAGAACCCACCGTAACCGCGGCATGCCTTTACATCCTTTCCGGAGCACTCACTCCAAGAAGTTTTAAAGAGCGGGAAAGCACAGACTTCGATGCTTGCACAAGCAAAAGCCGCATATCCATAATATCCTGACGTTCCCCAAGTATGCGATTGGCATTATAAAAAGAATGAAAGTCCGCTGCCAGATCATAGGCAAAACTTACAATCACATGGGGAGCGCGGTCCAAAGCAGCCCGTTTCACTTCCTGGGGGAAGAGGGAAAGACGATTGACTAGTTTTTTCTCTTCGTCAGAAACAAGAAGCTCTGGGTTAAACCCAGCAAGACCGGGCATTGGGATATGCCTGTTTTCTGCCTCTTTGAGAACGCTGCAAATGCGCGCATGGGCGTACTGAACATAGTACACTGGATTTTCATTAGAGGATTGCTTGGCCAGCTCCAGATCAAAATCAAGATGGCTGTCGCTCCGCCTCATAACAAAGAAATATCTCGTTGCATCTACACCGACTTCATCCATAACGTCCCTTAATGTTACAAATTGTCCTGAACGGGTAGACATAGCAACTTGTTCGCCGCCTCGCAAAAGATTTACGAACTGGATCAGTACGACTTCAAGACTTCCTCTTTCCTTGCCCAGAGCCTCCACTCCCGCTTTCATTCGGGGGACATATCCATGATGGTCAGCTCCCCAAACGTCAATCACCCTTTGAAAGCCCCGACTAAATTTTTCCATATGATAGGTAATATCTGAGGCGAAATAGGTTGGCACACCGTTATTCCGAATGAGAACGCGATCCTTTTCATCTCCGAAGGCTGTGGCCCTAAACCAGAGCGCCCCTTCTTCCTCATAGGCGTACCCATGTTTATTGAGCATCTCCATAGCCTGGGGAACTAAATTCCTGTCGTAGAGACTCTTCTCTGAAAACCAGACATCATATGCAACGCCAAAATCTGCAAGGTCTTTTTTAATGCCTTCCAGGATGCGGCCTGCTGCGTAGGTCTGAAAGAAACCGAGGCTTTCTTCAAGGGGCAAAGAAAGGAAACGATCCCCCTCCTGGTCGATGATCTCCCTCGCCAGGTCGTATATATACTCGCCTTTATAGGCATCTTCCGGAAATGGAGCACGTTCCGGGCAGTTTAGAAGCTTGAAGTATCTGGACTGTGTTGAACGCCCCAGAATCTCCATCTGCAATCCGGCATCATTAATATAATATTCTTTCTCCACCTGCCACCCGGTAAAGTCAAGGATCCTTGCAATAATGTCACCAACAGCGGCACCCCGACCATGACCCACATGAAGGGGGCCGGTAGGATTGGCGCTTACAAATTCCACCTGAACCTTTTCTCCTCCGCCTATATTCTGGCGACCGTAATCATCGTCAAGGGTAATAATATCTTTTACAACTTCCCCCATCCACTTTTTAGAGAGGCGAAAATTGATAAAACCTGGACCGGCAATTTCTACCGCCGTAAAATAATCACAATCAGCCAACCGGCTCACAATTTGCTCGGCCAGTTTTCTCGGATTGTCATGGAATATTCTCGCCAGCTGCATGGCCGCGTTTGTTGCCCAATCTCCGTGCCCCTCGTTTTTCGGTTTTTCAATAGCAAACTCAGGAATATCATCAATTGCAACATTTTTTTCTTCTGCCATGGATAGGACCGCTTCATCCAGAAGCTGGCGAAGGGTCCGCAATACATCTGCCATTCTTACACCTCCGATAAAGACTTACTTTGCACGCAGGGGCAGTGTCTTCGTATTAAAATCGGCAAAACGCCGCAGGGATTCGCTAAGGGCAGAGGCCAAGGAACCATCAAAACGATCCACAGACACAACTACTCTGGCGCTACCATTCACTGTATGTTTTTTCTTTTTATAGGTCAGATTTTCATAATACTTTACTTTTCCCATATCTTTACCTGACGTACCTGGAAGGGCAAGAACGCTCATGGTGTCTGGAATGCGAAGGTCATATTCCATCTCTACAGCAAATGGAAACTGCACGGAAAAAGGAGAGCGGACAGTCACTAGTTCCTTCAGGCATCGCGGAGTAAAAGTTGGAAGCTTTACCAGCATCTGCTTACCTGAAGCTCCAGTAATCGCTCCAAACACCTTTACGGGGAAGATTATTTCATAGCCATATTTCAGCTTCTTTATTTCCCCTTGTCCGCTATCGAACTGGAGCCCCGTGCTGTTTGAAAGAATAGAGGCAGCCGTTGAAATATCAGGTGTCTTCCCTCCAAAGAAAAGTCCCGCCCATCCGTTTCGCAACAAGAAAGAGGCATGCCCGGAAAGATAACCGCTCTCGTCAAGGTTCAGATTCCAGCGAAGGGAAAGTCGATGATCCGCTGCGCCGCCTCCCTGAATAACATCGGATGTAAGTTTTCTGTCAACAATGCCGCATATCCTGCTGCCCCATAGAGAGGGAGGGGTGTTGCCCAAAGAAAGCCCCTGCCGAATGTCGAAATAGAAAGTGCCGCTGCCAGGGATAGAAGCTTCAAGGATCGGCTTTAGAAGAAAACCCCTGGTTACAGGCGTATCCTTTGCAATGTCTGCCGCTGTAACCCATTTCAGATTCACCTGCCACCCCGCGAGGGGCAGCCATCGGGCGAGAATGATTGTCTTTTCCCAATCCGACCAGGCACCTTTCTCAGGGATCACTGTCCTCAAAAGATTATCCGCCACGAAATCCGGAAAGGACGGCTGATTCTTTACATACTGAATAATTTCATTACCGGCTTTCATATGGTTTGCATTTTTTGCTATGGAAACCACCGATGCAGGGGCATCGGGTACAGTAACACCTTCCATTGACTGAAAAAGGCGATAATAAGCATCTTCCCCCTGCTGCATGCTAAAGGCTATAAAAGGTTCGAAAGAGCTTAGAAGAGATGTCCCTCGCCATATGGGGCGATTGACTATATGCCATAGATATCGATCTCGCCCGGCCTGTTTCTGGAGTACTGGTTCGTCGTTCTCACTGGCAAGCCAGGAGAATGATGAACCAGCGGGCACATCCACTGTAATGAACTGCTCCCATAGGGGGAGGGTCAGGCCTGTTCTCACATAGCCATCCACCCCTAGTTTTCGAGGAGATCGGACCCTATAGGAAAGAACCCAGATAACTTCATCTCTTGCAGGGAAATGCACATGATAAAGGGAACGGCCTTCCACTTCCTGAGAAGAAACCTCTGCCGTTTTTATCAACAGAGCGGAAGCAGGATCATACACTTCCGCCTTCATAATTTCGACAGAACCTCCTTCGGGAGCTGGCAAAGACCAATCCTGCCAGGAAGGGTCAATAGTATCCCGCACAAGCACTACCCAGGAGATATCAGTTTCCATACTGCCATCGGCAAGCAATGTGTAGTGGTGGTCCTTCAACCAGACGATACCTTGCGCCTTTTCATAAAGGGAAAAATCCGGGGCTTCCTGAACAAGTCGCTGTATGTCAATATCCGAAGCCGCCATAGCTGGTGAAAGCAACACTGTCCCCGCTAAAATCGCCAGAATGGCCACATTCAAAGCTATTTTTAAAATGTTCCGGCCCATACCCGTTACCCTCCTCTTGTTATCATTAGGCATTTTTGCCGCAGCAATACTTATACTTTTTGCCGCTGCCGCACGGACAAGGATCATTGCGCCCAACTTTGGGCCCCTTCCGTATGGGTTGATGTTTTTCTGTACCCACTCCGGCTCCGGGGACCTCCCCTGAAGGGATTGGCATAGCAAAGTCTCTGCTCTCTCTAAGACTTTGCCGATCAGGACTTCTGTGAGTTTCCTCAGAAACAACCGTAACCCTGAAAGCCAGCTCAGAAATAGACTCTCGCACCCGTCCCATCATAGATTGGAAAAGGTTATATGATTCAAACTGGTATTCAAGAAGAGGATCTTTTTGACCTATGGCCCGCAGTCCGATACCCCTCCTCAACTCATCCATTGCAAGGAGATGATCTTTCCAGCTCGTATCAAGGGTGTGGAGGACGATGAATCTCATCAGCTCATCTGCCACCAAAGGGCCAAGATTCTCTATCTTCCGAGTGAAACGGGACTCCACTTCCTGCTTTATCTGTTCAGACACTTCAGGTAAGAGGCGGCTGCTATCAACACTTTTTAAAAAGGTTTCGAAACCCGGGCCGAAAAGTCCTCTTAGCCTCGCTTCCGCCCGCTCTGGTTCAGGTTCCCCTTCTTCGGGGAAATAATGGTTCAGCACATCATCTACAACACCAGTTACCACATCCCGTGTGTGGTCAATAATGTTTTTGTCTTCGAGAATTCTGTGACGCTCACCGTACACGGCTTCCCGCTGCTGGTTCATAACATTGTCATAGGACAAAAGCTGACGGCGTATATCAAAATGCATTTGCTCCACTTTCTTCTGGGCCGATTCGATAGCTTTCGTAAGAAGGTTGTGTTCTATCGCTTCCCCTTCTTCCATGCCTAATTTTTCCATTATGCCCTGAATACGCTCGGAACCAAAGAGTCTTAAAAGATCATCTTCAAGGGAGAGATAAAAACGGCTTGATCCCGGATCTCCCTGTCGGCCGGATCGGCCCCTCAGCTGGTTATCGATCCTTCTCGATTCGTGACGCTCCGTACCTATGATCTTGAGACCGCCTTTATCAAGAACCTCATCCCGTTCTTTAGCGCATATCTGCCGATACTCTTCAAGAAGCTGCTGATATTTTGAAGGATTCGGATCTTCATCATTGCCTTCTTTTCGAAGAGTTTCTTTTGCCAGGAAATCTGGGTTCCCGCCCAATACAATATCAGTACCTCGGCCAGCCATGTTCGTCGCCACGGTAACCGCTCCAAACCGCCCCGCCTGCGCAACGATCTGAGCTTCTTTTTCGTGATATTTGGCATTCAGGACCTGGTGAGGAATTTTGCGGGCTTTCAGCAACTTGCTAATGCGTTCTGAGTTCTCAATGGATGTTGTTCCCACAAGTACCGGCTGACCATTGCCATAGGTCTCTTCCACTTCCTCTGCCACAGCGTGGAATTTTTCAAGGGATGTGCGGTAGATTACATCAGGGAAATCGCTTCGCACCATAGGCTTATTGGTAGGTACCACAATGACATCCAGACCATAGATCTCTTTAAACTCCTCTGATTCAGTAACAGCAGTACCGGTCATTCCCGCCAGTTTCCTGTACATCCGGAAATAATTCTGCAAAGTTATGGTGGCAAGAGTCTGGCTTTCTCTGCCAACTCTGACTTTTTCCTTCGCCTCGATGGCCTGATGCAACCCATCAGAATAGCGCCGGCCAAACATTAGCCGGCCGGTAAATTCATCTACGATTATAATTTCCCCATCTTTTACAACGTAATGAACGTCTTTTTGAAAAAGCACGTGGGCTTTAACGGCCTGCACTATTCGGTGGGCAAGATCTGAATTGGCAGCATCAGAAAAAAGCCCGGGCATTTTAAGCAAGTTCTCACAACGGGCTATACCATCTTCTGTAAAAGCTACGTTTCGCTCTTTCTCATCCTTTTCAAAATCCCGAGCCTCTTTAAGTTGCCTTGCAATCTGATCTGCTGTGGTATACATCTCTACGTTGTCTTCAGAGGGGCCGGAAATGATAAGAGGGGTTCGAGCTTCGTCAATCAAAATAGAGTCAACTTCGTCAACAATGCAAAAATGATGCCCCCGCTGGACAAGCTGATCTTTAGCCACTGCCATGTTATCTCGAAGATAGTCGAAGCCAAACTCACTGTTCGTTCCGTAAGTTACGTCAGAAAGATACGCTTCTTTTCTTTCTTCCTGATCCATATAAGCATAAATACACTTTACGGAGAGACCGAGAAAACGATAGATAGGTCCCATCCATTCTGCGTCACGCTTCGCCAGGTAGTCATTCACTGTAACCACATGTACTCCATTGCCGGAAAGGGCATTAAGCACTACCGCAAGGGTGGCCACAAGTGTCTTCCCTTCACCAGTCTTCATTTCTGTTATCTTGCCTTCGTGAAGAGCCATGCCTCCCATTAGCTGTACGTCGAAATGGCGGAGGCCAAGAGTTCTCCTTGAAACTTCCCTTACAAGGGCAAAAACCTCTACAAGAAGATTGTCAAGGCTTTCTCCTTCGTTAGCTCGTCTTTTGAAGTCTGCAACCAAAGAGCGAAGGTCTTCATCACTTTTCGCACTATACTCTGGCTCCAGCCCGTTGATATCATCAGCTATCTGACGATATCTTTTCAGCGCCCGTTCATTGGGGTCTAAACCAAGAACGCGCTTTAGGCCTTTCAACATTTACTTCACCTCAATAAATAATATACGATGATCGTTCCACAAGAGTTTATTATATGCCGTCTGGGAGTAACGGGTCAAAAGTATTTTTACTGCCTGCCATCATAAGGGCAAAAACTTTTGTCTCATTCACTAGATGGGTAATTTCACAATATTCATTTGGCATATGGGCCACATCAGCTTCTTGCGCCCAGACAACTGCCGGAACGCCATTTTTTCTAAAATAGGCAGCACAGGTCCCGCCTCCTACTCCACCTATCACCGGCGCAAAAGAATAAACTTCCTTAACTGCTTCTGAAAGAAGCTTAACCACAAGCGCATCAGATGGGGTGGGGCTTGTGGAATCGGTTCGCTGGAGTACGGTTAAGTCGATTTCGGCACCACTTTTCTGCTCCTCCAAATGGGCAATCTGCTCCATAACCTTCAACACTTCATCTACATTGATCGAAGGCAGTATTCGGCAATCAAGACAGAAGATCTCTTTGCCGGGAACAGTGTTTACGTTGCTCACGTTGGCCAATCGCCGAGTAGGCTCAAAAGTGGAAAGGGAGGGAGAAAAAAGCCCATTCTTTTCTGGGAAGGCTTCGTTGAGGGCTCCATCAAGTTTCATGGCAAATTCATTTGCAATTCGGCAAGCGTTTAGACCAAGGTCAGGCCTGCTCCCATGAACCTGTTTCCCTGTCACTGTCCATTGGACCCACAGGATGCTTTTTTCTGCAACTTCAATAAAATCACCCCGTTCATTTCCACCATCTGGAACAACCACAAGGTCTTCTGAACTGAAAAGCCCTTCTTTGATAAGATGCTGTATGCCGTATAGACTGCCCAGCTCTTCATCTGCTACAAAGCAGAGGCAAACCTCATATTCCGGCACAATATTCTGCTCTTTCAATGCTACAGCTGCAAAAATACTGGCTATGAGCTCTTGCCCATTGTCACTGCAGCCCCGCCCAAATATACGGCCGTCTTTTATAGAAGCCTTGAAAGGGTCAGTGTGCCAAAGGGTGGAATCGCCCTCTGGAACCACATCCATGTGTGTGATGACCCAAAGGCGTTTTTTTATTCTGCCTGGGATACGCACTATAAGATTAGGGCGATATTTTTCTGGCGCCTTCTCATCAGGGGCATTATGCCATTCTGCTTCCGGAAGGCCTTTTTCTAGTAGAAGCTTCGCAATAAAGCGCGCTTTTTCGACCTCTCCTTTCCCTCCGTCATGAGGAGAGATAGCGGGAAAGCCAATAAGCTGAGCCAGACTTTCAACCATTTGATTTTTCATTCCGTCTATATAGGCAATTATATTTTCTCCCATATGAAAATCCACCCTCTTACGAAGCGTCAAAAATGATGTTTCGCCCTTTTATGAGATATTCCATGCCAGACCACACAGTGAGAATCATGGCCACCCACATAGCGAGGAGCCCCCCTGGGAAATTGAATATTAACAACGATATGGCAATGATCTGACTTACCGTTTTGAGTTTGCCCATAGGTGAGGCGGCGATAACTATCCCTTCTACCGCAGCTACAAGGCGGATGCCTGTAACAACAAAATCCCGGGAGATAATGACCACCACTATCCATGCAGGCAAACGCTGTAATTCTACGAGGGAGATTAAAGCCGCAACCACAAGGATCTTATCCGCCAGAGGGTCTATAAATTTGCCAAGGTTGGTAACGATGCCTTTTTTACGGGCAATGTAACCATCGGCAGTATCAGTGAGAGCCGCAAGAATAAAGACAAATCCAGCAATAAGGTCCCCATAGCTTACCTCGGTTCCCAGTTTTTCAAGGATAAGAACTGGAGTGCTTATTTTCAGGGTCAAAAAGATAACTACTAAGGGAGTCAGGAAAACTCGTAACAGACTTAACATGTTCGGAACATTCAGGGCAGACATTTAGTCTTGTCGCCTCCTCAACCAAATTATCGGTGCCACACTGCGCTTCTCCATATTATGACACAAAGCAGGGGCCGGCAAGACTCGGCCCCTGCTTTTTAGCTGTAAATATTATACTACCTATTCTTAGCCACCTAGATATGCCTCTTTAACTCTTGGATTTTTCAGCAAATCCTCACCCGGGCCAGAGAGAACAATACTGCCAACCTCAAGAATATAGGCATAATGAGCGACTTTCAACGCAGCAAAAGCATTTTGCTCAACAAGAAGAACTGTTTTCCCCTGAGCGTTTATTTCCCGAATTATATCAAACACTTCCTTAACAAGCATGGGTGCAAGGCCAAGGGAAGGCTCGTCCATCATCACAAGGTCTGGGCGGCTCATAAGAGCTCTGCCCACAGCAAGCATTTGCTGTTCCCCTCCCGATAGAGTTCCCCCCTTCTGCCATGCCCTCTCTCTAAGGCGTGGGAACAGAGAATACACGTGGTCCATGTCCTTTTCAATTCCCTCTTTATCATTTCTGATGTAGGCGCCTAAAAGAAGGTTTTCCTCCACTGTTAGATGGGGGAGGATACGCCGCCCCTCGGGGCTCATGGCAATGCCTTTTTTTACTATGAATTCAGGGGCCTTCCCTAATATATTCTCTTCAACCCCTTCATTACTGGTGTAGAGAATCTTTCCCTTCGCAGACCGGACAAGGCCGGCTATGCTCCGAATAGTACTGCTCTTACCGGCTCCATTAGCGCCAATCAACGTAACTATCTTCCCCTTGGGAATATGAAGACTTATGCCTTTTACGGCATGAATTCCTCCATAGTAAACGTGAAGTTCCTCTATTTTAAGCATTTTTCACGTACTCCTCTCCAAGGTAGGCTTCTATAACCCTAGGGTTGGACTGTATCTCGTCTGGATTTCCTTCTGCAATGAGCTTGCCGTAATCAAGAACCCAGATATATTCGCAAATTCCCATGACAACCTTCATATCATGTTCGATAAGAAGGATAGTTAAATTAAACTCGTCGCGGATTCTGCGTATAAAGGACATGAGGTCCACAGTTTCCAAAGGGTTCATGCCGGCTGCGGGTTCATCAAGAAGCAAGAAGCTCGGATCTGTGGCGAGGGCCCTGGCTATTTCAAGACGACGTTGCGCTCCATAAGGCAGAGAGCTTGAAAGTTCGTCAGCATGTTGAGCCAAAGACACAGATTCCAGCAGCTTCATAGATTTCTCACGAATTTCCTTCTCTTCCTGGATCATAGATGGCACTGGGAAAGGTGCCATCCACCACTTGCTTTTCTGCCGTACATGGCAGCCTATCATAACATTCTGCACTACCGTCTCATTGGTAAAAAGACGTATATTCTGAAATGTTCGGGCAATGCCCGACTCACATACCTTATTTGGAGGGAAACCTGTAATATTATCTTCATTGAAGAAGATATTACCTTCTGTAGGCTTATAAAAACCTGTAATCATATTAAAAACAGTGGTCTTTCCCGCACCATTAGGACCTATCAGCCCAACAATACTTCCCTTCGGAACGGCCATATTAAAAGCGTTTACCGCCGTTAACCCGCCGAAACACATGGTGAGCCCCTTTGTTTCAAGCACAGCTTTAGGCTGGTTCATTCCGCCTTCCCCCCTTTGTTGAAGCGGGCAAAGATCCCGTCCCAGGTAATCTCTCTCATCCCAATCATGCCTTCTCGCCTAAAGAGGATTATGAGGATCAGAGCGAGGGAGAAAATAACCATACGCATCCCCGGAATGCCAGGGATTTCAAAGGATCCTATGGTGAGGGGATTTTCGACAAAACGGAGCCATTCAAGCAAGATAGTGATGATAAAACTGCCTAGGATACTCCCGGAAAGAGACCCCAACCCCCCAGCGACAGTAATCATGAGCACGTTAAAAGTCAGCAAGAAAATAAACATTTTGGGATCAATGGTGGTGATGAGGCTTCCCATAAGAGCACCTCCAATACCAGCAAAAAAGGCCCCGATGGTAAAGGAGATGACTCTATACCTAAAAGTATCTATACCCATGTTCTTTGCGGCAATCTCATCGTCACGAATGGCTTTCAAAACATTACCGAAATTGCTGTTGAGAAACTTAACCATGAAATAGAGGGTAAAGATCAGCCATCCGTAGTTCCACCATATGTTCGCGTAGGACGGAATACCTTTAATTCCAAGAGCCCCGTTTGTAATAGGGGTCAGGTTTGTCAAGACAACACGGATAATTTCTGCAAAGCCAAGGGTTGCAATACCAAGATAGTCGCCACCAAGACGCAAAACCGGAATAGCGATAAGGAGACCGAAGAAACTGGCAATAAGCCCCCCGGCAAAGACTGCAACAACAAAAGGCGCGCCTATGACTGAAAATGGCCATATGATCGGTTCCAGAATCCATAGGGCCTGTTTCTGAGCCGGGCTTAAGATCAGTATGGCGCACACATAGGCGCCAATAGCCATAAAACCAGCATGGCCAAGGGAAAACATCCCCGTAAACCCATAGATCAAATTAAGACTGAGGGCCAGAATTGCATTGACAGCGACTAGATTAAGAACCTGTATCTTGTAGCCATCCAGATTTCCCTGTGCCCAGTAAAGGAAAAGACCCAGCGCTCCAATGCCGCATAAATTCAATATGAAGTTTCTCGTCTTTTTATCCATCAGATCTTGTCCTCCAGCTTCTCCCCCATAAGACCAGTCGGCCTTATGAGGAGGATAATGATCAGAAGAATAAAGGCAAAAGCATCGCGATATCCAGAAAGAGCGGGAAAAAATGCAACCACCATAATCTCAATGATGCCGAGGATCATACCCCCAAGGACTGCTCCCTGAATGGAACCTATGCCACCAAAAACAGCAGCTATAAATGCTTTGAATCCTGGAATTACTCCCATAAATGGGTTAATTTGGGGATATCTCAAGGCCCACATAATCCCTGAAGCCGCTGCCAGAGCTGAACCTAGAGCAAAGGTAAGAGCTATGACTTTATCCACCGAAACTCCCATGAGCCGAGTTGTTTCAATATCTTTAGAGATGGCCCGCATGGCCAGACCTGGCTTGGTTTTATAGACAATCCAGAGCAACCCTAAAACAAGCGAGAAGGTAACGACTGGAACAACTATAGCTAAAGGCAGTATACGAACTCCATTTACCTTAATGACCTTCACCAGCCAAGCAGGCTGAACAACAGGTCTCGGCAGACCAGTAAAGACCACAAGGCCCAAATTCTCTATAAAGAAAGAAACACCAATCGCGCTGATAAGGGCGGATATTCGGGGCGCGTTTCGAAGAGGGCGATAGGCAATTCTATCTACCAGAATCCCGCAGAACGTAGAAAGGATAACTGCGAGAGCAACCGCAATACCCCATGGCAACTTGGATAGGGAGACAGAAAAAAACACAAAATAGGCACCAAGCATAAAAATATCACCATGGGCGAAGTTAATAAGTCGCAAGATGCCATAAACCATGGTGTAACCTATTGCTATAAGGCCATAAAGAGAGCCGAGGGTAATGGCATTAAATAGATGCTGAATAAACATATTCAGGCTCACAGCAACATCCCCCTTGAGAAAAGGCAGGAAGGAAAGCTTTCCTTCCTGCCTTTATAAAAATCAGATCATCTGAAAAGCACCATGAAAAACTGCTCCTATTACATTTCAGGTTTTATAGTACCGACAAAGGTCTTTTTGCCGTCCTTGATCATAACGATACCCACTTCTTTTTCAGCATCGTGAGTTTCGTTGATGGTTGTGTTTCCTGTTACACCTGGGAAGTCCTTAGTTTCAGCCATAGCCTTGGTAATAGCTTCGGGCTCCGCAGCACCGGCACGTTTGATGGCGTCGATAACCAAAAGGTAGGAATCGTATCCAAGTGCGGCATTGACGTTAGGATCTTTGTCTGGGTGACCTTTCTTCCAGTTATCGGTAAACTGTTTTGCGATAGGGCTCATATCTGTCATTGATGGGTCATAGGGGAAAGTGGTGTGCATGAAACCTTCAACGGCCTCTCCACCGATAGCGACTATTTCGGGGTTGTCCATGGCGTCGCCGCCCATGATCTTGAATTCGGCACCAAGCTCGGCAGCTTGTTTCATAATGATAGCGCCTTCGGCGAAGTAAGAAGGAATAAACATAATATCGGGTTTTTTGCTGATTATTTCTGTAAGCTGCGCTGTGAAATCCTGGTCGCCAGTGTTGTACTTAAGCTCTGCAACGATCTCTCCGCCCAATTTCAGGAAGGACTGTTTGAAGAATCCAGCCAAACCTACACTATAGTCATTAGAAACATCAACGAGAGTTGCGGCTTTTTTCGCGCCAAGTTCCCTGATAGCATAGGTTGCAGCGGCTGCCCCTTGGTAGGGATCTATAAAGCATGCGCGGAAATAATATTTTTTACCCTGAGTTACGAGCGGGTTTGTGCAAGATGTCCCCATAACGGGAATCCCTGCTTTTTCTGCCACTTCTCCGCCTGCCATAGCAAGAGAGGATCCATAGGTTCCGATAATGGCAACCACTTTTTCTTTCTCAATCAGTCTTTTTACCGCGTTTGCCGACTCGACTTTGTCTGACTTGTTATCCACTACTATGAGTTCTACTTTCTTACCTAATACTTCCGGGACTTCTTCGTGAGCCATCCTTACGCCATCCAGCTCAAGCTGACCGCCAAAAGCGTTCTGACCTGTCAGAGGAAGAAAAACTCCTATGCGAATCGTATCTTGAGCAAAAGCCATTCCTCCCAGCAGCAGAACCATTGCTAACGCTAACCCAATCCTTCGCAGCTTCATAAATCAAACCCCTCCTTTTAATATTATTAAAAGAGAAAGAATCTATGATACATAAAGCCAACATAATTATACACGAATATTGAGTATGGCAATGGATTAAATTCCCACTGGAAAGTAACTTATGATAAAGCAACTAATCTTTTTCCCCGGAGAGCCGGGATATCTCTCGCTGAAAGCTTGACAGGTCTGTAAACTCACGGTAGACAGAAGCAAAACGAACGTAGGCAACCTTATTTAACTGCTTCAGTTCCTCCATTACTCGCTCCCCTATGAGTGAAACCGGAACTTCCCCATATCCGCCAGACCGAAAACTTTCCTCTATTCTGGAAGCTACTTCTTCAATCTGTTCTAAAGATACGGGAAGCTTCTCACAGGCCTTGCTGATTCCTCTGGTGATTTTTTCACGGTCAAAAATTTCCCTGCTGCCATTTTTTTTAATGACCCGCAACGTTCTCTTTTCCTCTACCTTTTCATAGGTTGTAAACCGGGCCAGACATTCAGGGCATTCTCGCCTACGGCGTACCACCCGTCCCTCGTCCGCGGTACGAGTCTCGATTACCCGAGTTTCCATAGCTCCACACTTGGGACATCTCATAGATGACTCTCCTCCAATATCTGTAAAAATAAAAGCCGGGCACAAACCCGGCTTTTATTTTACATGAAGAACTAATCTACAAGAGACTGCAAATAGGATTGGACCCTGGATTTGACCCTTTTCCCCTCTGCCCTACCACGGATTTCCCCCATTAAACGGCCCATTACACGGCCCATATCTTTGGGACCCGTAGCTTTGGCAGCAGCTGCAGCCCTTTCAATCATTTCATCAAGCTCTTTGTCAGAAAGCTGCTCTGGAAGATATGTTTCAAGAAACACAGCTTCACGCAACTCTTCTGCGGCTCGCTCAGCAGCTCCTCCTGCGGTATATTGCTCCGCGGCTTCTTGTCTCTGTTTAATGAGACGCTGGATAAGGGCAACAATATCATCGTCGGCAAGTTCCGTCGTACGGCCCTTTTCCGTCTGAGCCTTTTGTATTTCTGATTTCAACATGCGCAACACAGAAAGTTCAAGCTCATGTCTTGTTTTCATAGCTGCAACGAGATCTTTCTGAATACGTTCCGACAGATTGCTCACCTTAACTTACCCCCTGGATCTGCTCCGTCGTTTTCTGGCCGCTTCGGCCCTCTTTGCTTTTTTCACTTCACTTGGTTTCTCATAATGCTCACGTTTCCGTGCCTCTCGAAGGGTTCCAACTTTCGAAACCTCACGCTTGAAGCGCCTGAGCGCATCTTCAAGGGACTCGTTATCTTTCCGAATGATCGTTGTCATACAGGATCCCCCCTTTCTATGCCACCCACATTGCCTAACCTGGTGGCCAGCGGAACGATCGTCCCGCCAACAGGTGAACATGAAGGTGGGGGATTGTTTGTCCGGCTTGTGCACCACAGTTAATTACCAGCCTATAACCGCCATTGCCCAGATCAAGTTCCCGGGCAACTTTTGTTACTGCTCCCATAAGATCTGCCCAAACCTCACCTTCGAGAACTTCGGCAGCAGATCCTACGTGCTTTTTGGGAATAACAAGCACGTGAACAGGAGCCTGAGGATTAACATCTTCAAAAGCTATAACCTTAGAATTTTCATAAACTATTCGGGCATCCAAAGCTTTTTCGGCTATTTTACAGAAGAGACAATTTCTGCTCACTAAAACCCACCTCTCAACTTCAGGTTATTCTATACTAGATTTTTCTTCTGGACAATAGACTTAAGCCAAACTATTACCCTTTAAAACTGGCAAATTAAGAAATCTTTTTCAAGACTTTAAAAAATCAGTTCGTTTACACTCTTTATTATACCAGTCAAAAATTAATCATAAACAATAAATAATACTATCCATAAAGTTGTTCTGAATCATATGACCTGGTCAAAGTTCTTACAATGCGCCCTGGCGCGGCCATTTGGGGAATAACCGCTTTCACAAAAAAGGGGGTCAGGCCTGTGGATCCAGTTTCCGCAGCATCTTCAATGAACACAGAAATTTCTTCTCCAACCCACTTTGAACAATATTCTCTAAAAAGCAGTTCTCCCATTTCCATGACCTTATGGACCCGTTCTTGCACAACGTGTCTGGGAAGGTGATCATCAAAAGATGCCGCCCTGGTCCCCTCTCTAGGGGAGTAAGGGAAAACATGGACCTTTCCAAAGCCAACTTCATTCATAAGAGACAGGGTGTTAGCAAAGGCCTTTTCATCTTCTCCTGGAAAACCCACGAGAACATCTGTACTGATATGTATGCGAGAGCCGAGATAATGCCGTACCCTCTCCACTGAAGCCATATATTCCAATGCAGAGTACCCCCGTCTCATTCTCTGCAATACAGCGTCATCGCCACTTTGGAGGGGGAGATGGAGATGGGGGCAAAACTGAGGTGTCTCAGCCAGAGCTGAAAGCAATTCATCGTTTATCCCAAAGGGTTCCAGGGAACCGAAACGAATACGTTCAACCCCCGGAATTGCTCCTGCCTGTCGTACCAATTCCCCTAGAGAGACTTCCCCAAACTGGCCGTAGAGGCCAAGATGGACGCCTGTAAGTACAACTTCAGTGCATCCTGAATCTGCTATGGAGCGAACCTCTTCAAGCACACTGTTCAATGGCCTGCTCACAGGTTTCCCCCTAACAAAGGGAATAACACAATAGGAACAAAAATGATTACATCCGTCCTGAATCTTGACAAAGGCCCTACTGTGAAGAAGGGGCTGGAATTGAAAAAGATGGTCCCATTCTCCGCTATGAAGAATATCTTTTCTCACAATAGTTAAGGGTAATGGTCCTTTTTTCCTGAGAGCGTGGTTCAACAGGGAGGGAATCTGCCATTTCTGCCTGTTGCCCACAAGAAGGTCGACCCCAAGGCTCTGGGCAAGATTAGGGGCTGCCTGTTGAGCCCAGCAGCCCGTAGCCACAAGAAGAGCTTCAGGAGATTGCCTTCGCAGCCGCCTGAGAAGCTGACGACTTTTTTTATCTGCAATTGCCGTCACTGTACATGTGATCAGGACTGCTGCATCATAGGGCGGCGCCTTCACTATTTCGGAACCTGCCCTCTTTAACATAGAGGCCAGGGAATCCGCTTCAGACTGATTGGAGCGGCACCCCATGGCCATAATACAGATCTTTTTTCCTTGCAAGGCGCCCATCATTTTCTGGTTACTGCCACTCCCCACCACTCATTTTGTTCAAGTTCATCTATAATCTTCAAACCCGCTTTGCCAAGGGCCTCCATAAACATTACCTTTTCTTTAACTAGAAGCCCTGAAAAAATAGCAATCCCGTCATCTTTTAACACTGCGGGGACATGAGGCACCATCGAAATAAGGGGCTCAATGATAATGTTCGCCATTAACAGGTTGACCTGGTGGTTAAAATCTTTAAGCAGGTCTCCTTCTTTCAAATCTACTTCTTCTCTGAATATGCCGTTCAGTTCCATATTATTCAACACTTCGTCCAATACCGCGGGATCCAGGTCCCTCGCATAGACCTTGCCGGCACCAAGGCGGATCGCCCCAATAAAGAGAATGCCAGACCCTGTCCCGATATCAGCCACATCCCAGTGTGGTTTCATATGGCGTTCCAAAAGGGTCAGGGCTATTTGAGTACTCTCATGATACCCTGTGCCAAATGCGGAGCCAGGGTAGATGTAAAGCGGTATGCGGTCCCTGGGTTCCGAACCCCGATGCCAGGGTGCCATGACAACAAACTCCTCCCCTACGGGCAAAGGAGGAAAAGCCTCTTTCCATTCAGTATGCCACTGCCGATTTTCTATTTTCCCCATATCGACGGCAGTTATGCCTGATAGAGGCTCAAGAATACGATTGAGCTCATCAAGCCAGTAGCCTAGGTCATGGGAGGTTCGATAATAGATACGGAGAAGAATCTTTTCGGGGCTTTCATGCTCTTCAGAGCCTATTCCGCCAGAAAGATCGGCGAGAGAAACCATTTCCTCTTCAAGTCCTGTTTCTCCTTCCAGGGTTATATACCACCAGAAACTTTCTGCTCCGGCCATAATTCGTCCTCCTCTATAAAAACTTTGGGAAAAAACGGGGAGGCGTAGGCCCCCCCGGCAAGTCTTGAGTCTACCACGAAGAATTCAAAAATGCAGCCCTTTCTCAAGAACCGAAAAGGTTTCTAAACTTAGAAAACAGGCCTTCGTCCTTTACTTCAAGCTCCATTTCCTTGGCCAAACCTTCAATCAGCGCTTTTTGTTTTTCTGTAAGACGGGTGGGAACTTCTACCGTTACATGGATGAACAGGTCTCCCCGGCCTCGGCCTCCTCTAAGTCTGGGCATTCCTTTGCCGCGAATACGGAAGACTTTTCCTGGCTGGGTTCCCGAAGGAACCTCCAATTCCTCTACCCCATCTATCAACGTTTCCAGGCGAATCATCCCTCCCAGGGCTGCCGTTGGAAAAGCAATGGCCTCTTTCTTATGAAGATCTGACCCATCTCTCTTAAAGACGGGATGGTCCTCTATGTTAACGACAAGATAGAGATCTCCTGGCGGGCCGCCGTTAATACCAGCCTCGCCTTCACCATGGATGCGCAACCTTGTTCCTACGTCCACACCGGCTGGAATTTTCACTTTAACACGATGGAGGTTCCGCGTCCGTCCCTGGCCGTTACAAGAAGAACACTTATTCCTGATAAATTGGCCAGACCCGCCACATTCAGGACAGGGAGAAACAGAAACGAACTGCCCAAAAGGAGTTTGCTGGCGAATTTCCACCTGGCCCGTACCTCCACAGCGTGAACATCTCTCTGGCGACGTCCCTGGTTCTGCGCCGCTTCCATTACACCGAGCGCAATTATCCCATCGGGGGATCTCCACTTCATGATCTAGCCCAAGAGCAGCGTCTTTGAGGCTGATTGTAACTCTCATTTCAAGATCCGCGCCTTGGCGGGGTGCTCGGGGGTCGGCTCGGCGCCGCCCCATTCCCCCACCGAATATATTTTCAAAGAGATCTCCGAAAACATCCCCCATACCGCCAAAACCATCGAAGGGACTGCCGCCTGGAGGCATATCGCCCACAGTACCAAACTGATCGTACTGGGCACGCTTCTGAGAGTCGCTTAAGACCTCATAGGCCATATTGATCTTCTTGAATTTCTCCTCAGCATCGGCATTACCTGGATTTGCATCAGGGTGATATTTCCGAACAAGCTGACGATAGGCCTTTTTAATATCAGCTGACGAGGCATCCCGGGGAACGCCAAGTATTTCGTATAGATCTTCCTGCGTACCGGGAGATGGCACTTCAAATCACCCCTTACGCCTGACCCTGATCGCTGAACTCTGCGTCTACGGTCTCTCCGGCGCCTGAAGCTTCCTGAGTTCCTTCTCCTTCGGCACTGGAGGAGGCATTTGCCTGGCTATACAACCGCTCAGAAAACTCCTGAATTTCTTTTATCAAGGTTTCCTTGGCAGCTTTCATCTTCTCCAGATCGCCGCTTTCAAGAGCTTTCTTTATCTCTTCAACAGCGGTATTGATCTTGCCCTTCTCTTCAGCTGAGATTTTGTCGCCATGATCCCGGATAAGTTTTTCTGCCTGATATATTATGCCGTCTGCCTCATTTTTGAGTTCAGCTGCTTCTATTCTCTCCCTATCTTCACTTTCGTGCTCTGCTGCCTGGCTTTTCATCTTCTCTATTTCTTCATCAGAAAGCCGTGAGGACTGAATGGTGATCCGCTGCTCCTTGCCCGTGCCTTTATCTTTTGCTGAAACGTTAAGGATTCCGTTTGTGTCGATATTGAAAGTCACTTCTATCTGGGGAACGCCGCGAGGGGCTGCCGGAATCCCGTCGAGCACAAAGCTTCCAAGTTTTACATTATCTGCCGCCATAGGGCGCTCTCCCTGCAATACCAAGATCTCTACCTGGTTCTGATTATCAGCCGCAGTGGTAAAGACCTGGCTCCGTGATGTAGGGATGGCTGTATTTCGTTCGATGATCTTGGTAAATACACCGCCAAGGGTCTCGAGACCTAAAGAGAGAGGGGTTACGTCCACGAGAACTATATCATGATGGTCTCCCGTCATAATAGCACCCTGAAGAGCGGCGCCAGCCGCAACACATTCGTCTGGATTGATGCCTTTCGTGGGTTCTTTGCCAAGAAGATCCTTAATTTTCTTCTGCACCATGGGCATTCGGGTGGAACCGCCAACGAGCAATATTTTATCCAAATCCTTTGCGGAAAGGCCAGAATCGCTCAATACCCGATTTACAGGGCCTTCCACCCTGGCCATAAGGTCTTGGGTCAGCTCTTCGAACTTGGCCCGGGAAAGGGACATTTCGAGATGTTTAGGCCCAGTTTCATTTGCCGTAATAAAGGGCAGGGATATGGTAGTTTCCGGCATGGAGGAAAGTTCCACCTTGGCCTTCTCCGCCGCTTCTCGCAAGCGCTGCAGCGCCATGCGGTCATTCTTCAGGTCGATGCCTTCCAGCTTCTTGAATTCAGCGACCATCCACCCTACGATACGACTATCCCAATCGTCACCGCCCAGCATGTTGTCGCCCGAGGTGGCAAGCACTTCGCACACGCCCTCACCTACATCAAGAATGGATACATCAAAGGTTCCGCCGCCCAGGTCAAAAACAAGCAGCTTGCTTTCTCCCTGCTTTGAATCTCCATAGGCAAGGCTTGCCGCGGTGGGTTCATTGATAATCCGAAGCACTTCAAGTCCGGCAATGGTACCGGCATCCTTCGTCGCCTGGCGCTGAGCATCGGTAAAATAAGCCGGAACCGTTATAACTGCCTTTGTCACAGGTTCGCCAATATAATCCTCAGCATCCCGTTTCAATTTCTGCAGTATCATGGCAGAAATCTCCTGTGGAGTGTAGGCTTTGCCGTCAATCTGAACTGTTTTTTCACTTCCCATGTCCCTTTTAATAGAAAGGATGGTGCGATCCGCATTAACGATGGTCTGCCGTTTGGCCAGCTGACCAACGAGCCGTTCCCCATCCTTAGTGAAAGCTACCACTGAGGGCGTTGTTCGCGCTCCCTCCGCATTCGATATAATAGTTATGTTATCTCCTTCTTTAACAGCTATACAGCTGTTGGTCGTTCCTAGGTCTATTCCCACTACCTTTGACATACATATCACCTCTAGAAAAGAGTATAATTTCCTGCGAAATTCTTAATTGAGCTCTATACTAAGCATCTTGATTCGCTTCTTTGTTTCCTCTATATTTGCCAACCTTAACTCTGGAGGCTCGAATCACCTTGTCGGCCATTCTGTAGCCTTTCTGAAGTTCCAATATAACAATCCCATCTTTTTCAGGATCTTCCACATCCTCTATTCCTACGGCCTCGTGGCAA
This sequence comes from Aminobacterium sp. UBA4987, assembly GCF_002396985.1. NCBI lineage: Bacteria > Thermotogati > Synergistota > Synergistia > Synergistales > Aminobacteriaceae > Aminobacterium > Aminobacterium sp. UBA4987. Next base: position 195,825 of record NZ_DGZF01000009.1, on the reverse strand, counting down.
GCCGGAGAAAAAACTTCTCCCTCTGTAGGGATCTCAGAAACCCCAACACTCTCAAGCACCGATAGGAATTGGCGGCGAACCATAGCAACTCCCGTTCGAATATCCTGTTCCTCAGTTTTCTCTGACTGGCTCAAAGCCCTGTCAAGGTTGTCGAGGACTGGCAAAAGCAGCAAAACAATCCGCTCTCCAGCCAAACGGATGTACCGTTCCTTTTCTCTATCCACTCTATTTTTGAAGTTATGGAAATCGGCTCTGGCTGAGGCGGCAGCAGTTCTCAATGCTTCATTCTCACTTTTAAGCTCTTCTATAACTTTTTCCATTTCTTCTTTTTCCCTTGTTACAATTTCAAGGATCTTTTCTTGAGGAAGCTCTGCAGTCTCTACCTTTTCTACTGCCTCTTCCATAGGAAAATCCTGAGCCTGAAAATCCTTATCTCCAGGGGTCATAGAACAAACCTCCTTATTTTATGAATTCGTATCATCTTCTTCAATATCTGCCATCATCGCTTCAAGAACAGCAATGGTTTTTTCATAATCCATTCTCATGGGGCCAATAATGCCCAAAACAGTTTTGCGCCCTCTCTTGCGGGACGGAACCATAAGAACAGAACAATTTTGCATGCCGACTTCCGGGTTTTCGTCCCCAATAGTCACGCAGACTTCTCCGCCAACTGAGCATCGCCCCACCATTTCAACGAGGGACGACTCTTCCTCGAGAAGGGATATCACTGCCTGAAGTTTGCTGACATCCTGAAAATCCGGCAAGCTTAAAATATGCTGAGCGCCGCCAGTAAAGAGCTTGTAATTATATTTCTGTAATAAGGCGTCCATCTGAAGGATTGCGGCACGACATGCGCTGGAAAGCTTTTCAAGCCCCTCGAGTACGTAAGAGTACAACACTTCGCGGACTTCTGACCACGGATGTCCCACAGCTACCATGTTAATCCGCCTAGCCAGCTCATCCAGAGAATCCTGTGAGAGTTCGCAAGGCAACGTTACCGTATTATGATGGACAAGCCCGCCTTCAAGAACAAGTATGACCAAAACAGTGTTTCCACCAAGGCACAAAAAATCAACCCTCTGTATCTCCACTTCGTGAAGAGAAGAAATAGCAGCCACTCCCACATAATTTGTAACACGACCGAGAAGTTGAGAGGCATATGAAAGAAGGGATTCTATCCCCTGCTTCTGATCGCTTATGCCATTCCGCCAGTGTTCAAATCCTATTGGGGGAACTCTTCTTCTATGTAAAATGGAATCAACGTAAAGGCGATAGGCCCTGGATGTAGGAAGACGCCCTGCAGAAGTATGAGGCTGATAGAAGTACCCCATCTGCTCAAGATCGTACATTTCATTACGAACAGTAGCGGCACTGCACCCTCTCAGATATTTACGGGCAATAGTTCTGGAGCCAGCTGGCTCTCCTGTCTGGATATACTCATATACGACGGCTAGAACAGTCTCGAGTTGCCGCTCGGTAAGCATGAACCTCCCCTCCTTTTGAGGGTGTATTAGCACTCTGTGCTAATGAGTGCTAGCCTCACTATTTACAAAAGGTAGATTATCAACCCTTAGAAGTATTGTCAAGACTGGTCAACCTTTTTGTTCTTCCTTCAATTTTCTGTTATAAAGGTTGACATAGATAACAACAAGGAGGCTTTATGATGGCTACCAAATATAAACATACGACAATTTTTTTAGCCCGACACGGAGAATGCCAAGGGAACAGAGAGGAACGATTCAGAGGTCAGATCGACTACCCACTGAATGAACGGGGGCTGGAACAGGCAAGAGATCTTGGGAAAGCCATCATCCCCTTCTCACCTTCGGCTATATATTCGAGTCCGCTATTGAGGGCACGGCAGACAGCCTCTGAAATAGCTGACGCATGCAGTAAGAATGAAGTTATGATCCATGAAGGGCTCAACAATATATATTTTAGCAGCTGGGAAGGACGTCTCAAGTCAGAGATTGCCTTTGAATACCCCCATGAATGGAATATATGGTTGACCAGCCCTGAAAGGCTTGCCCTGCCTGGGGCCGAAACACTCGCTGAGATACAGCAGCGATCTTTTGCTGCTCTGAAGGAACTTGTGGTAAAACATGAAGGAACGACCTTTGTCCTCGTTTCCCACCGCACTGTTCTTAAACCCCTTATCGCCGCTTGTCTGGGAATACCTGTACCCTATTTCTGGAAAATACACATGGACACTGCTTCATACAGCGTCCTTATCTACGACCCTAAACGAGGATACGGCCTTTTCTGTTTAAATCAGACATCCCATTTAAAGAAGGTCGTCACCGAGTGGGTTTAACCTTTTTCTTGACCTCCTCATCAAGAGGACTTATTATCTTTGTGCTTCACCTTCTTTAAAAATATTCTGAGAAAGGGATCTGTGCATTGGCTACATACGAATTAAAGATACTTAATAGCAACGATCTTTTATCATTAATAGCAAAAATCGGGGCTGACCCCCGATCCGCAGCATACTTTTTGCCTAAAAGGGAAGTCCTTTCCTTTTGGATCCCCCAGGTCGATTTTCGCGCAGCCGCCTATTTAAAGCAGGAAATGCTCGCCCGAGGGGGCGATGCTATAGTACACCGCAACGTTATTGATGGAAGAACAGAGAGAAGCGACGTTCTGCTAATTGGAACAGAAGGCCAGTATAAGGCTATCTTCCCCAAGCTGGAAGCCATGTCATGCTGGGGACTCGATACACTGCGTAAAGCCCTTTATGCCGCCTTTCGAAAAAGCCATATTGCCGCGTGGAACATTCCCCTGCCAGGCGGCCGCACCCTTGGTCTCGGCAAAGGGAAAACGAAGATCATGGGCATCATTAACATAACCCCGGATTCCTTTTACTCAGACAGCCGGCTTTTCACTGCTGACATAGAAGAGATTCTTATAAGGGCTCAAAAAATGATCGATGCAGGCGCTCATATCCTCGATATAGGGGCAGAGTCTACCCGACCTGGATCCGAACCAATTTCAGAAACAGAAGAAAAAGGCCGTCTGCTCCCAGTACTTCGAGCTCTTAGAAAAAAATTTCCTGAACAGGTGATCTCTGTAGACACATATAAAGGGAATATCGCAAGAGTCGCAGCAGAGAATGGAGCAGATATCATTAATGACATATCAGGGTTTACCCTTGACAGCGGCATGCTTCAGGCAGTTGCCGAAACAGGGCTTTCATACGTGCTGTCCCATATCCAGGGTACTCCCCAAACCATGCAGTCAAATCCTTTTTACAACGATGTCGTTGAAGAATCCATTGATTATTTTGAAAAGAAACTCCAAGAACTGGAAAATGTGGGGATTTCGGCAGATCGCGTTATAATTGACCCTGGGATCGGATTTGGAAAACGTTTACAGGACAATCTCCGTATCCTTAAGTCTATCCAATCCTTTCGAAGTCTTGGGCGCCCACTTCTTATAGGTCATTCAAGGAAAGGATTTATCAAGAACATCCTTAATAAAGAAAACCCTGAGTCACGCCTTTATGGGACCATGGCAGTTTCTGCCTATTGTGCTGGAGAAGGGGTTGAACTTGTGCGGGTTCATGACGTAGAGGCAACCCATGACGTTTTAGAAATGATCGATGCCATAAGGGAGGCAGAATTGTGATGCGCCTAGCGCTAGGTATTGGAAGCAACGTCGGCGACCGAATGAATAACTTGAGGAAAGCAGTACAGCTTCTCAAGGAAAAGGGCGTTGTCATCATTGCTAAAAGTGATATTTTTGAAACGGCGCCTATGGGAGTGACTGATCAACCCCGTTTTTTAAACGCCTGTATAGTTATTGATACAAAATTTGATCTTGAAGAGTTACTCTCCGTTGTAAAGTCCATAGAACAGGAAATGGGACGTGTCCACAGACTGCGATGGGGACCCCGGGAAATAGATATCGATCTTTTACTTCTGGAAAACGGCGAAGTGCTGGATAGCTCAACGCTCAAGGTTCCCCACCCGGAAATGCATAAAAGAGCTTTTGTTCTTATGCCCCTTGCACAAATAGCTCCGGATTGGATACATCCCCTGTTGAAGGTTTCTGTAAAAAAACTGGCAGAAGATATTCACTTGCAAGATGAAACATTGCTAAAAATATCCAGTCTGTAGCAGGAGGTGTTTGGCGTTTATGCAATGTAAGAAGATTTGTAGAATTGCCATCATAGCAGCAGCTAGCCTTCTTCTTTCTCTCTCTGCTCTGGCAGCGGCAAATCCGCTCCAGGTATACTCAGTGCCAGGACATCCCCTTGCGCTGACAGTTCAGAATAGAAAAGGGATCATAGAAGAGGCCTGGCTTAGATCTCCTGCTGGCCTCCATCCCCTCAAGATCCTTCAGGGCAAGCGGATCACAAACAGCACATGGTGCCTGCCTATAGCGGACAATGACCTATGCGCAGATCTCATCTGGAAACTTTCTTTTACAGATCCTGATACGACAAAAGGCTATTTCCTCTGGATCACTGCCCTTACGGAAACTCCAAGGGCATGGCTTGCCGTCACGCCGGCAGGACGGTCTCGCTGGGACTCATTGCCTCTTCATTTAACCATACCAGACGATGTCTTTCTTTACATGTCTCCTACTCTTCCTGCCTATGCTGAACTGGGAGACCTGGAACAAAACAAATTACCCCTTCTGACTTTTGTATACACTGTTGGGCTCACACTAGACGGGCCTAATTTTGTCCTCGTCCCAGAAGTTTATCGCCAGCTTCTGCCCATTGCTGATCTCGTTCGCAAAGCTGAAATAAATAGCACCATTCGATCAGGCTATGACAGGCTTTATGATGATTTTGAGAAAATGGGGAAGGGGCAATCACCTTCCAGAGAAGCGATCATTAATTTTAATTGGAAAAAGGTCCTCAGCATAAATTGGCAAAACTGACCCCCGGCTGCGCCGGGGGATTCACTGCACTTATACGTATTTAAGTAACGCTAATTTGTGGCGTCAATCCCTTTTGACCGGCTGTCCTTCATACAGACTGTTCTCCCCATAGCGTCTTTCAGACATCTCTGTATCTCCATATCAAGGTTAGGGATCTCAGTCTGGGTATAGTCTTTAAGCAGAAAAATTATTTCCCGGAGATTAGGAACTTCCCCTAATTCGTAGCCCTTGGCAAAGATCACTTCGTGCTTCTCATTAAGAATGATATTTGCCCTCGCTGAAAACCCCTCTTTCTCTACAAACACCCCATATTGCCTGGCAACATCTCCATGGGGCCAGAAATCAGAAAGAAATTGAAGTTTTTTTATGCCAAGGGCATCACTCCAGGCTTTTTTCGCCGCAAAGGAATCTACACTCAGGGCAAAGGGCAGGGTGTTAAGCCTTTCAAAGAGCTTTATATGAGCATCTATTGAGTTAACCTGGGCTTGACAGACCGCTGTCCAGGCTAAAGGATGAAATGAAAGCAGTATATTTCTTCCTTTTAGCGAAGAAAGGGTTACATATGTTCCAAATTGATCTTTCAGACAAAAATCGGGACCTTCATACCCCATCTGGATCAGATCTAGCATATGAACTTCCCCCCCTTTAAAAAGTACACCTATTATGCCATAGATGTAATACAACCTTCAATAGTCTTAATTTTTGCCATTCTCTTAAACAAAGGAGCTTTATCACCTTTATAAGCGTCCATATTCTCTTCAAAGGCAGCTCTGCCTTCCTGTCGATATAAAACTCCAAGGGGAAAACTATCACTTTTAAGGGCCAGAGCCAGGGCTGCTTTCTGATCGGCAGAATTATGGCTGTCGCCAATATAATAGGTATTCTCTTTAAACCAATTATACGTATTCACCTTGTTAAAGGATACGCACGGTTGAAAAATATCAAGCAAAGCATATCCTTTATGTTGAACAGCCTGTTCTATAAGAAACGCCGTTTCTTCTACATCACCGGCAAAGGCCCGGGCCACAAAGGTGGCACCAAGAACAATGGCCACAGCTAAGGGATTAAAGGGCACAGACGTTACACCATGTACCTGAACAGGCGTTTTAAAACCGAGAAAACTTGTTGGGGACGCCTGACCTTTTGTCAAGCCATAAACCATGTTGTCATAAACAATGTTTGTAATGTCAGGGTTTCTTCGAATAGTATGGATAAAGTGATTTCCTCCTTCTCCATACATATCGCCATCACCGCCAATAGCGACTACATTCAATAAAGGGTTTGCCGCTTTAATTCCTGTAGCGTTTGAGAGTGCCCTGCCGTGAAGTCCATTGAAAAAATGACATTTCATAAAATGAGGAGTCTTTGCCGCTTGTCCAATTCCAGTAACGATAACCACATCCGCAGGTTTCCATCCCAACCTTGTAAAAGCTATCTTTAAGGCATCAAGTATGAGGAAATCTCCACATCCGGGACACCATGACATATCAGCAGACGGAAGATCAAAGATTGTCGAGTTCACGACAACACCTCCCCTATAAAACATGAGTCCAGATCTCTCGCTATCTGTTCTACTGAAAATTGCAAACCAGAGTAATGTCCAAGCACATAGTCTGGCTCCCTGCCAATTTCACTCTTTAAAAGGCGGGCAAATTGCCCTCTATTATTTCCCTCTACAACAACGATCCTTTGAGCTTGTTCAAGTCTCTCTCCTAGATTTTCCGGAAGGGGGTAAAGTTGCTGAAAATGCATGAGAGCCACATCCGAACGCCCAATATAATCAAGAGCCTCTTCAAGAATATGAAAAGTTGAACCCCACCCTATAATAAGAGTTCTATAGTCCGATGGCCCCACAAATAATGGTTCTTCCGCTTCAACCTTCATCTTTTCCAGTTTTCTGAAACGCTTTCGCACCATACGTTCACGAAGATCAAAGTCTTCATACACATGTCCGATCTCATCATGTTCGTGACTATCTGCACCTACAATGCCTTTGCCATAGCCAGGAATGCCTCTTGGAGAAATGCCGTTACTTGTAATTTCATAACGCCGATAATCTTCTTCCGTTTCAATGATCGCAGAGGGGATTACAGCAGCTTTCACATCAGGAATGGGGATATCGTAATAAGAATTGAGAAAATATTGATCTGTCATAAGTATCACAGGAATTTGATATGTTTCAGCCAGATAAAAAGCTTTTGCTCCCAACCTGAAAGCTTCTTCCAGAGTGGCTGGTGCCAGTACAGCCCTTGGAAACTCTCCATGGCCCCCGTATAATGCCACATCCAGATCTCCCTGTTCCGTTCGAGTAGCCATCCCAGTAGCCGGGCCAGGACGTTGCGCAAGATGTATAACCACAGGTGTCTCCATCACTCCCGCCAGGCTAATTCCTTCACACATGAGGTCAAAACCGCCTCCTGAAGTGGAAACCATTGCCCTCGCTCCTGCATAGGAAGCCCCTAAAGCCATGTTGATCGCTGCTAATTCGTCCTCAGCCTGTTCTACAACAATCCCCATTTCCTCTGCCTTTTGTGCCATGTAGGTTAAAACTCCCGTGGCTGGGGACATGGGGTAGGCTGTTATAAAAGAACATCCTCCGGCAAGAGCCCCCAGAGAAATGGCATCGGTGCCATTCATCACCACTCTATGAGCTGAACGCATAACTGCTTCTGGTGGAAGGAGTATGGAATCTCCCTTTACAAGGGCACGCCCCACTTCATATCCTCTCTCTAAAGCAATTTTGTTCTTTTCCGCGATATCTTCTTTTTTTCCGGCAAATCTCTCGTCGCAAAAACCTTTTGCCCATTCCAGACCTCCCTCTATAAGGCCTATAATCACCCCGGCAGCAACAAAGTTTGCAAAAATCCTGCCTCCAATGTCTTTGGCAATCTGGACAATGTCTACATCAAACAAAGAGCCTCCCAGGCTCTCTCCTTCCTCGCCCATTTCTTTACTGTCACATATAATTACCGTCTCTTCTGAGATGCGTCTCAGAATATTATCGCGAATACCAGGGCTTAAGGGCACTAGAATGTCGATACGGTCAACAAAGGCCCGTATTGGCCACGAAGATATTCTGATTTCTGTAGAATTGTTTCCCCCCCTGACTCGCGACATATATTCCCTGCTGGCAAAGACACTATACCCCGCTTGCCGAAAAGCTCCTATCAACAACTCCTCCACTGTCTGAACACCTTGTCCAGCAGCTCCGCACAGTACGATGGAAATATCTTTTGCAGCTTTGCGCAAAGGGATTCTGCTCATGTGACGCCTCCTCTCTCTTTTATGGCATACTGTTATAGTACAAGTTTACACTATTCAGGCTAAAGCACTTTATGAAAAAAGAAAATCTACTATAATAGAGAAGCCATCATAGAATATCTAAACGGAGGTGTTTGTGTGTGGCCAAGTTTAAGTGCCTTGAATGCAAAAAAGAATTCGAATTGGAAACGACAGAAGCCGTTATGAAGTGTGTCTATTGCGGAAGTCGTTATCTTTCGAAACTAGAAGGAGAGCCTTTAAAACGGGGCAAATCCTGGAACAGTAAATCATTCAGCGTTGGCGGCCCTAACAATTAACATATGAAAGGGGTCGGAACTTTAGAGAAAGTTCCGACCCCTTTCTATTTACGCTTTAGATTCATCCTTTACTTTTAAAGCACGGAAGGATTCCCGAACCATAAGGATAGCCAAGACTAGCAGGATAATAGAAATGGATACCAGCAAATAGTTCGGAACTCCAGTCAGTTTTTCTTTGATCATGAAGAGTAAGGCGGCAACTGTAGTCGCCAACATAAACCACATGGGAATCATAAGGAAAGAGTTATCCTTCTTCAATCCCTTAACCACCCAGACTCCCACTGCCAAAAGAGCCAGAGCAGCAACTAGCTGGTTTGCCGCTCCAAACATAGGCCAAATAGCAGCCCAGGCCGGAATTGCTTTTCCATCCGGACCAACGGTTTTGACCAGCAGCAAAGCCATAGCGGCAGCTATGGCGACAATGGTTGCCGTATATTTATCGACTTTCATATTCGCAAGCTCTTGAATCTGATACCGGGTCAGACGGGTTGCCGTGTCAAGAGATGTCAGCAAGAAAGAGTTAATGGCCAATCCTCCAAGAGATGCTCCTATTTTTGGATCAATGCCAAGAAGCCCTGCAAATTGACCAAAGCCTTTAGCATAGGTGACAACGGGCCCTCCTTCTAATATTTGACCGCTAATCATAATTGTTCCGATAGCGATAACAGCCACAACACCCTCAAGAAGCATCGATCCAAACCCGACCAGAGTGCTGTCTGTTTCACGCCGAAGCTGTTTTGAAGTCGTACCGCTTCCTACAAGGGAGTGAAAGCCGGAAATGGCACCGCATGCCACTATGACAAAAAGCATGGGCCACATATATTGATCGCCTGCAACAAATCCCTTGAAAGCGGGGAGCTTGACTTCGAAATTTCTGCCAAAAACCATTCCGATGGCACCAACAATAACTGCGAAATAAAGGAAGAATGAGGCAAGATAGTCTCGTGGCTGCAACAGAAGCCATACAGGCAATACAGATGCGAGAAGGATATAAACAGCCAATACCCACCGCCATGTGGGCATAGAGTATGCGAAAGCCCCTGCAACCCACGTGGCATAGTTTCCATACCAGCAGGCTCCTATGACAATGGGTACCATGACCAGCGTCATAAGCCAGAGGGGAGTGTTATATTTATAGACAAGAACACCAAAGATAACAGCCATAAAGATGTAAAGAACACTCGAAAAGGCAACAGCAGTGTCAGCAGCAAAGGTATTGGCAGAGAGCTGCAAAAAGACTGCGACAACCAGAATAAGGGTTAAAATAGTAAAAACTAGGAAGAAGAACTTTCCGCGCTTGCCCACCCAATGGTCAACAACCTCACCTACTGACTTGCCGTTATGGCGCATAGAAGAAACAAGAGCACCCATGTCATGGGGACCACCGAGAAAAGCAGAACCAAGAAGGCACCACAAATACGCAGGGAGCCACCCAAACATACTGGCTGCTGTTATGGGACCAACAATTGGCCCCGCCCCCGCTATGGATGCAAAGTGGTGTCCCAGCAATACTGCCGGGTGGGCAGGACAGTAGTCGATGCCATCATACATAGTTTCAGCTGGGGTAGGATTATCGTCATTAAGGTCATAAATTCGGGCCATATACCGACCATGGATACGATATATGACTGCAAAAAACACTAGTGAAAAAATAAATAGCATCGCCAACATTTTTCTTCACCTCCCAAAAGATTTGAAAATTAAAAACTAGCCGCACAAATCCCTGTTTCTGTGGGCGCCATCACCCCCAAGTTTGAGAATTAACCATGTCCTTCGCTTTATTGACTAAAGGAGCAAGGTCTTTAATTTTGGGATCCCAGACTGCACCGGGCACATAAGAATACACTTCAAGAAAACCTCTGAAACCCCAAAAAAATGTTTTGACTTTCTTTTTAAAGGTCGGGATCTGTTCGATGAAAAGAAATCTTTGGGTCATTACATCAGACAAGGGTTTCCACGTAGAAAAGATATCTGCTGCATCACGTACTCCCTGATGGGTCCAGACTACATAGTCGTATGCGTAGTATCGGCCGACTTCTCCTAAAAAGGAATCTTTTACAAAGGTTATCTTTCGGGATACACCCTTCATCTGCTTATAAGACCAGGGTTCGAATCCCCAATAGGTCCATAAATCCATGCTTTTATCTAAAAAAGACATGTCAACCATCTACGATCACCCCTGTGCGAATATTATACAACATACAAATAATTTTTTTCGCTGTGGGTTGAAATAATGAAGCAAGACAGCTATAATACGCTCTGTCGTGGGTGACTAGCTCAGTGGAAGAGCGCTTCCTTCACACGGAAGAGGTCACAGGTTCGAACCCTGTGTCGCCCACCATTTCTTTTTTAAATGTACTAATTTATTATAACTCCATTTCGATAGAAATATTTATCTTTTTTAGTTTTTTATAAAAATAGCGTACATATAAAATGCGGACACCCTTATCATATGGGTGTCCGCATTTTATTCAGCCCTTTTTATTAAAGACCTCTGAGTATAGTTTGGCTTCGCCCTGGCCCAACGCCTATGAGCTGTACTGGAACCCCTGTTCCTTTTTCTATATACTCTACATATCGTCGAGCCGCTTCGGGCAGCTTTTCGAAGTCTCTGCATCCAGAGATATCCTCTTTCCAGCCATCCAAAGTGGTGTAAACTGGCGAAGCTTTTGCTAGCAGGGAAGTATTCGTCAGATAGTTTTCATGCTTCTCCCCATTCACCTCATAATGAGTACATATCTTGATTTTTTCAAAACCTGTCAAAACATCAAGTTTCGTGAGAGCTATGGAACTCATGCCATTTACACGCACTGCGTATTTAAGAGCTACCATATCAAGCCATCCGCAACGGCGTGGACGACCTGTGGTCGCACCATATTCTCCGCCCCTATCCCGTAAAGTCTGGCCATGGTCCCCAAGGTCCTCTGTAGGGAAAGGCCCTTCCCCCACCCTTGTACAATAGGCTTTAACGACACCGATAACCCTGTCAACATCTGACGGACCTACTCCTAATCCTACACAGCCTCCAGCAGCAATGGGGGAAGAACTTGTTACGAAGGGATATGTTCCGTGATCAACGTCAAGGAGGGTTCCCTGGGCTCCTTCGAATAAAATCCCTTTACCATCAAGCATCGCTTCCCTCAATGCCAAGGATACATCAGCAACATAGGGTTCCATGGCTTTGCCCCAGGCTCGGGCCTGGGCATATATGTCATCAAAGGCTACTGGCTCCGCATTATAGACTTTCGTCAGCAAAAGATTTTTCAGCTCAAGGTTAAAGGAAAGTTTTTCCCGCAATATATCGGGATCAAAAAGATCTTCAATGCGAATTCCGCAACGATTGAATTTATCAACATAACAAGGTCCAATGCCCCGTCCCGTTGTCCCTATCTTTTTATCCTTGCTCCTGAACTGCTCGTCAGCTTTATCAAGTATTTTGTGGTAAGGCATTACTACATGAGCCGACCCGCTTATCATCAGACGAGCCCTGTCTTTTCCCTGTTCCTGAAGGGTGTGGAGCTCCTTAAGGAGCTGTTCCGGGTCCACCACTACTCCATTTCCCACTACACATAATTTACAAGGATAAAGCATCCCTGACGGCAAAAGGTGGAATACGTATTTTTCATCTTCGACAATCACCGTGTGCCCGGCGTTGGCCCCCCCCTGGTAACGGGCGAAAACCTCCACCCGATTCCCCAGAGCGTCAACTACACGCCCTTTACCCTCATCACCCCACTGGGCTCCTATAATAATCTCTACTCGTCCTTTCACTTTCAAGGCCTCCTCATCGTGCCCTTTTCTTCTTCGAGAAGTTCAGGCACCGTTACAAATTTTACGACGTTTATATTAGAATCGCAAAGTTCCTGTAAAAAAGGGATTGAATCAGGTCTGTTATGGCATATTGCCAAAACCCATCCTCTTCTCTTTGCGATAGTAATCGCCCTCTGAAATTGTTTTCTCATAAATTCAATATCTTTTTCATGGTCAAGAAACACTGAATTATACACTGCTGGAATCCCATAACAAAGGGCCATATCATAGGCAACAGAACGCGAAGAGGTGCGACTGTCAACAAAAACCTTTTCTAATGGCCTAAGGGTTTCCATCAAGGCTTCCATTGTTTTCTTATCACTTGTGGCTTTCGAGCCTCTGTGATTGTTCATCCCCACTGCACCTGGCAAAAGGGCAAAAACGTCCCGCACCTCTTTAGAGAGCGCCGGAGCCGACATACCAACTCCTATAAGTGAGGCTCCCTGGGACTTGTCTGCCAATGCTTCCATAGGCATGTGCACTAAATAAGGAATATTTTTTGACGCGGCAAGCTGGGCTGTTTCATGAGTGAATCGTTGATAGGGAATAATGGCCCACGTAACAGGGAGATCTATGGCCGCAATTTTTTCTGCCAGCGAATAGGAAAAACCAAAGTCATCAATTACGATAGCAATTACAGGAAGCGGCTCCCCCTCATCTCTATTCTCACCTTCTGCCTCTGCCTTGATTTCTGTATTAATCTCTTTTTCGCGGTCAAAGTTAGAGTGTGTAACAATATCACCACTAGAGGCAGAACCAAATGCAGGCTCAGATTGTGATTCCATCACGCTCTTCTTGTCTTTCCATAGATCAGCAGACAGAGGCTCAGTCTTCTTTTCTGATGATATAGGGATCGGCACTTGCCGCACATCATGCTTTTCCTCTTGTTTAGTCGATGTTAAAAGAAAAAGAGTTAAAAATAAAACAAAAACGCTAGACAGGATAAAGAGGAGGTCATAGGACCTCCCCCTTTTTTTCCATCTTTTTTTCACCATAAATTTTTCCTCTGATTACTTCTTCAAAAAAGGAGACGTTCCTTTTTCAAGCTTCACGAGCTCTTCTATAGCACGTTTCAACTGCACATCCTTTTTGCGATCCGGGTTGTATTCCCCCTCCACAGTAATCTGAGGGGTCAAGCCGATGTTATCTATCACCTTATTTGAAGGAGTGTGATACCGAGCTATGGTAACATAAAGCCCCGAACCGTCTGAGAGGTTGAAGAGGGTTTGTACAGACCCTTTCCCAAAGCTCTTCTTTCCAACGACCACCCCTCTCTCATGGTCCATAAGGGCTCCTGCCACTATTTCGGATGCGCTCGCACTGCCTTCATTGATCAACACTACCAGAGGGAGCTCTGTCAATACCCCCGGCCTGGCATACAGCTTATCGTTCGCCCGTTCTACACGGCCTTCCATTCCCACCACCAGGCTCCCATCGAGGAAAAGATCGCTTACATCCACAGCAGCGCTTAGAAGGCCGCCACCATTGTTACGAAGGTCAAGGATCAGCCCCTTAGCGCCCTTTTCCTCAAGCTCAACAATGGCGGATCGCACTTCATCCCCTGTTTTCTGCTTAAACTGAGAAAGCCTTATATATCCTGTGTCTTTTTCAAGCATTTCCGAGCGGACGGAAACAAGCTTAATGTTTTCTCTCATCAAATCAAAACGAAGCAATTTCTCTTCGCCCTCGCGACGCACCCAGATAATCACAGAGGTACCTGCCGCGCCACGAAGACGTTTTACCACTTGCTGGGATTCCCAGCCAATAATAACATCTTCGCCTATCTTTACTATTTCGTCTCCCGGCTTCAACCCGGCCCTGTCAGCAGGCGTATCTTCTATGGGGCTAATGACCAAAGTCTTTCCATCCCTATGGCCAAGATAAATACCGAGTCCCCCGTATTCACCCTCCATTTCAATCTCTTCTTCCTTCAGTTCTTCGGGGCTTACAAATCGGGTATAAGGGTCGCCGTAGGCCTGAACAAGGCCCTTCATTGCACCGTAGACAAGATCCCTTTCTTCTTTTTTCTTTTCTTCGCTATCTATCTGGTAAGTTTCTATAATAGCCCGGGCCTGCTTTATAAGCCAGAGGTTTTCAAGTTTGAAAGGCACGAAACGGGCCAGATCCTCCAAGTCTGAAGCATGGGCTCCCAAAAGAACTCCTGTAAGAACTACCCCTAAAATCAGTCCGAAGGCAACGCCTCTTAATCGTTTGAACATGCTATGTCTTTGCTCCTTTTCTCGTTACTGAGATGGTTATTGCAAATATTTCATCGGATCCCGCGCGTCGCCATTAACACGCACTTCGAAATGGAGGTGGGGGCCTGTACTCACCCCGGTACTTCCAACATGGCCGATCACTTGCCCCTTTGACACTCCCTGTCCTTCATCTACACCTGTGCTGGATAGGTGGGCATATACAGTGCTCAAATCCCTGCCATGATCTATAATAATGATCTGTCCGTAGCCTCGAAGCCACCCAACATAGAGAACTTCTCCGGGACCTGCTGCTCTTACCGCTGTTCCTCTTGGTGCCCTGATATCGATCCCCGTATGCATAGTCGTTGTTTTAAAAACAGGATGAACCCTCTTGCCAAAGGTTTCTGAGACTTCTCCTCGAAGAGGCCAATCCAGCCGTCCCCCGGCAGGGACATAGGCAATAACTCTTGTAGGCTTCTCATTACGTTCGCGTTCTTTGGCAATAAGCTCCTGTTTCTGACGCATAAGACGGCGAATCGTATTTCCTACTTCCTGCTGGGCCTGCTGAAGTTCCCGGGCCGCCTGCTCATGAAGAGCTTTTTCCTTCCTTAACTTTCCCAAAAGGGCATTTCTTTTCTCTATCTCTGCCTTATAACGCTTCCGTTCGCCCTGCAGTTTTTTCTCCTGAGACTCAAAAAGGGCCTTCTGTTCCTCAAGTTCCTTTTTAGATGCCTCTATTTTCTCCCGGCTAAGGGCCAGGTCATCGATCATATTTTCATCTTCTCTGGCTATTTTACCAAGAAGTATAGAAGTAGACATAGCTTCATGAGCCGTTGATGCTGTTAAAAGAAGATCTATTTCTGCCATTCCTCCGTATTTGTAGATGGCAACAAAACGCTCTCTCAAATATCCTTTTATTTCCTCTATTCGAGCATCTGTTTTTTTTATGTCTTCGTTCAGTTCCTTTATTCTTCGCTGTGCCTTGGCCTGCTTTAATTCCAAAACCTTGATCTGCTGTTCTGTCTTTTGCTTTTTCTGATCGTATTGGGTAATCTGGCCGAGGATGCCCCTCTCCTTTTCTCCTGCTTTTTTAATGAGATCTTCGTAATAAGCAGCTCTCCGTTCAATAATCGTCATACGCCGCTCTTCTTCTGCTATCTGCTGTTCAAGCTCCTGAGTGGTAAGAGCGAAAACAGGTGGTGTTAAACAACAAAAAATATAAAAAGCCGCTAGAAGGATACCGAATAAATGTTTTTTTGTGAAGCACTTCAAGGGATCACTCCCCCTTTCTCCTTCACATTAAAGAGGTTTTTCTGCCACACGCACAAAACGGCTCACTGCAAACCAGCTGCAAATCCAGCCCAGGGTTGTTCCTATTCCCAAAAGGAGCAGATAAAATTTTAAAAGAAATTCCGGCTGGGCAATAAGCTGGACAAAGGGAAGAGTCGTCCATATGGCTTCTCTCGCAGTCGAATAGGATCCAGCAACAGCGAGAGCTGCCAGCAACGCTCCCAAAGATCCCAGGATCATGCCCTGCAAGACAAAGGGGAGAGAAATATATGTCTTAGTCGCTCCCACCAATACCATTACCTGTATCTCTTCTTTACGGGAATATAAAGAGATCCTGATGGTGTTATAAACCACAAGAGCGCTGATGATCAGGGCAAGACTCAAGACAACGACGGATATTTTAGATACCATGAGGGAAATGCGGGATAGCTTTTCTGCTAATTTTCCCGCATATACAAGTTCATCAACTTCAGGCATAGCTGTCAGTTTTCGAACAAGAGGAGCCACATCCCCAGCCCGTTTCACTTTAACTTCTACGCTCCATGGCAATGGATTTTCTCCTAAAAGGGTTACTGCCCTGGCCTTGGTGCCTAATTTGGCCCGTAAACGCTCGAGGGCTTCCTCGGGAGATACGGCCTTGGCGTAGGTTACATAGGGAATTGTTTTAATTTGTTCTGCCGTTTTCTGAATCTGACCGCCCTCTTTAAAATAGACCTGAACCACCAGCTCACTTTCAACTTTGGATACCATAGATCGGACGTTCAAAGAAAAAAGAGCGGACATCCCTAGCAAATAAATCACTGCCCCTGCGGTAATGAGCGTAAGGATGCTAAGTCCCCAGTGTCGAAAAACCAACCTGAATGTATCACGAAGGGCGTATCTAAAGCTCGCCATCTATAAGATACCTCCCTTTCTCTTCATCTCGAACAATGCGGCCTTCCTGAAGTTCAACAACTCTCTGACGGTAGGCATCCACAAGGTATTGATCATGGGTGGCCATTATGACAGTGGCTCCGGCGGCATTCAACGCCACAAGCAGCCTCATAACATCCTCTGCCGTATGGATGTCGAGGTTTCCTGTAGGCTCGTCCGCTATAAAAATAGCGGGAGAGTTAGCCATTGCCCTGGCAATCGCCACCCGCTGCTGTTCTCCTCCCGAAAGCTGAGGGGGGTACAAAAAACGGCGTCGCCACAATCCAACCTGGTCGACTACCTCGTTGGTGCGTTTTTGTACCATTCTTCGAGGCATTCCCATGGATTCCAGAACAAAAGCTACATTCTCCCAGGCTGTCAAATGGGGAAGAAGTTTAAAATCCTGAAAGACAACGCCAAGATACCGGCGATAGTAGGGCAACTGTGAAGCCCTGAGCTTTCTCAAGTTCTGGTCACCAACGGTCACCTGACCACGAGTTTGAATGAGTTCTCTGGTTATAAGCCTCATAAGAGTCGTTTTTCCAGATCCCGTGGTTCCCACAAGGTATACAAATTCTCCCTGCATTATGGAAAGATAGACATCTTCGAGAGCTACAATGTCCGGTTGGAATATTTTAGTGACCCCTGCGAGACGTATATCCATTCTTACCTCCTGCGCATCGTCCATACCTGTACAGCCGCACTAACTATCTGGCTGGAAGTGAGGCCATAATACTCCTGCAATTCTTCGGCTCTTCCGCTTTGCCCAAACTTGTTATCAACTGCCACAAATTTAACCGGAGCAGGGTAACTTCGACAGACAAGACTGGCAATGGCATCGCCCAATCCGCCATGAAGCAAATGCTCTTCCGCTACTACACAGCATCCTGTTCGATGGATAGATTCCAATATCTGCTGGGCTGGAAGAGGGTTGACACTATAACAGTCTATCACTTCCGCACACAGATCCTGCTGTGCCAA
The DNA here is from genome assembly GCF_002396985.1 of Aminobacterium sp. UBA4987. NCBI lineage: Bacteria > Thermotogati > Synergistota > Synergistia > Synergistales > Aminobacteriaceae > Aminobacterium > Aminobacterium sp. UBA4987. The sequence continues at coordinate 178,169 of NZ_DGZF01000009.1, read as the reverse complement.
TATTTTTGCTGCCTTCAATGCCTCGTGAACCATAATACCACACGCACAAATGGTCACTTCTGTCCCCTCTTTTAAGACTCGGCCGCCTCCCAAAGAAAAATTAGCGTCGTCATTATCGTATAAAAGGGGCAATTCGGGACGCCCAAGACGTATGTAAACCGGTCTATTAAGTTCTGCCGCCCCTTTAATAAGAGCAAAAGCCGAGTTGTAATCTGATGGAACCAAAACACCCATACCAGGCAAAACTCGCATTAAAGCTATGTCTTCAAGCATCTGGTGGGTAGCGCCGTCCTCCCCCACAGTGACTCCTCCATAAGAAGCTATGAGCTTCACTGGAAGACCGGGAATGGCAATAGTCTCTCTAATTTCATCATAGGCCCTTCCAACAAGAAATGACGCTAATGATGAAACAAATACCCGAAAATTAGCGAGGCTCAGACCTGCAGAAGTAAGTATCATATTCTGCTCGGCAATACCCATATTGAAATAACTGTTGGAGCGAAGATTGCGAGCTGCATCTTTGAATGCCGGCGCACCAACATCTCCATCTATAACAACGAGATCATCATATAGGGCGGCAAGTTCCACAAGCGCTGGCCCATAGGCATCCCACGTGCTCTTATTCAATGTTTCCGTCATAGCTTCATCCCCCCCGAATCCAGCTCACCAAGAGCCTTGTCTACAAGATCCCGGGTTATAACAACCGACCGGTCAAGAAGCTGTCCCTCCAGAAAGGAGACCCCTTTTCCTATTACCGTTTTTGCAATAATGACCAGTGGCTTGCCTGGTACGCCACAGGAGAGGGCATAATCCAAACTTGAAAAATCATGACCGTCGGCACAAACAACATGCCAGCCAAAAGCCTGAAATTTAGCATCAAGAGGCTCGATAGACAAAATTTTTTCCACTATGCCTTCCATTTGAACTTCATTGCGATCTATGATCATAATAAGATTATCAAGCTGATAATGGGCGGCAGACATAGCGGATTCCCAAATGGCCCCCTCCTGCAATTCCCCATCCCCTGCCAGACAGAAGACCCTGCTTTGAGAACCCCTCAGCCTGAGGCCGAGAGCGATGCCATTCGCCACACCTAACCCCATCCCAAGGGAGCCACTCGACGCATCTATCCCTGGCGTTCGTTTCGCCAGTGGGTGTCCCTGCAACATGGCGCCGAGCCGCCTATAATTCCATAGTTCATCTCTGCTAAAAAAACCGCGGTTAGCAAGAGCAGAGTATAAAGCGGGGCAACCGTGGCCTTTACTTAAAACAAGCCTGTCCCGCTCCTCCCAGTTCGGATTTTCAGAATTCGTTTTCAGGACCTTCCAATACAGCCAGGCCATTATATCCACGATAGAAAGGGATGATGCCATGTGGCCAGAACGGGCAACCCCGATCATCCGAACCACATCTTTCCGAATCAAAGCCGCGGCTTCTTCGAGTAAAACCTGTTCTTCCTTAGGAAGTTTTTTCATGGAAGCTCATCTCCTTCCAAGTCTTTTCCATTGATCGGCCACATTCCTGCCTGACGTAAGCGACCCGCTCAAGGCCTGATACGGGCCATGGAACAAGGGGCAGGTCTTTATTACTGAGAAGAGGAATCCCCCAATTTTTAGCAAAGGCTTCGACTTTGGGATCGTAAGGAACTGCGACAACTGGACATCCGGCTAACAGGGAAATCATGCAAAAATGCAAGCGCATTCCCACCGCCTGTCCTCCCAGACTCCAGATTTCCTCTATCTCCCTCCAATTTCGCACAAGGCGTATATCTTTACAGGGCAATATTCCTGAAGCGGAAAAAGATCGTAACAGCTGTACATCCTCAGGCGCCATACCTACTCCTATTACAGGAAGAGCGTGTTGCCGGGCATACCGTGCCACAGTCTTTGCGGTCAGAACTGATAAATCCCCTTCCCAAGGACGAAGATTCACAAGCAATGCCAAAGGTGCATTTTCTTGTTTAGAAAAGGACAGCCCCATAACAAGATCAGGAACAAGCTCTCCGGCAAGGTCCCAGGAGTGAAGTACATCAAGCGATCTCTGATCCCGAACTGTTCTGACCTTGCAGAGGGTCAGGGCATTGCGGGCCAGCCAGGCCCCCATCCCGGTACGAAAAGGGCCGATAGATTGGGCCAGAACTGCCGAAGGACACCCTGCAATCCTAGCCATATGAAGGAGTCCCCAGTAATATACACATGATCGGAGACTTGTGGAATCCTGAAAAAGCCCCCCCCCTCCAAAAAGAAGAACTTCTGAACGTCGAAGGGTACGGTACACCTCCAGAAAACTCCACCGATCCACCGCATGAGTTCCAAAGGAAGACGCTGTTTCCTCAGGGGAGGCAGAGAGCACTACTATTCTCTCCCTTGGAACGCCATTCTTTTCAAGGTAATGAATCGCTGACGTTGCTAAAAGTTCGTCTCCTAAATTGTTGAAACCATAGTACCCTGCAAGAGCAGCTGCGAAGGGACGGCTCAATCCATAATCACTCCTCGCCATCGTTTCCAAAAGGGGCAAAGGATGTAGTGGAAGACAAGAAGCATTAATGTTCCTAAAATAATACCTGTCCACCACCCATTAAACTCTCGCCATAGAATAAAATACAAGGGGGTGTGGAAATGGCAGAAACTATTGACCAGGGATGAAAAGGCCAGGGTCGCAACTAATCTGAAAATTTCACGATACCGCTCCCATAACAGGCTCCTTCTAAAGTAATACCAAAGAAGAAGGGCCGGATACCCCGCAAAAAGCTCCTTATTCCTTGGACGAGCTATCAGGAATCTCTCAAGCATGTCACGCATTGTCACTTCCCAACCAGGAACAAACTGGGCATTTCCACTTCTGAGCAGGACTATAGCAGCGGCAGCGAGAAGACCTCCTATAAGCATAAGTTCCCCCCAGAGAGGCGGTCTGAAAATCACATCTTTTAAAGATTCTGGGTGGACTCGCCGACGCAGATCATGGAGAAGGACGATAAGAAGGGGTAAAAACAACGTCAGTTTAACACCAGAAAACGTCCGCAGCCTCAACATGTAAACGGGGTAACTAAAAAGAGCTGCAATGGCAAGGCCGCCAACAAGGGCGACGAGAAACCCACCCACAAGGCCTTTTAAAGGTTTTTTCCATTCTTCAAGAGCAATAAGAGAGGCCTCAGAAGCAAGCAGCCCCGCGGTGAAAGCCGCAACGATCCTGGCAATGAAAAGGATCTTCCAGACCCCCACCCCGAGAAAAAGTCCTATAACAATAAAAGCGGCGGTCTGAATGAAGCTGACCGTAGTCATTTCAAGAATTTGAAAGCGATCGCCCAAGCGGGCTATCATGAGAAGAAACACAAGGGAACAGGCAATAGCCCCGAATAGGGACATGTTCCACGATGAGAAAGGGTCTGGCCATTGTACCGCTATCTTCTGACCCCTCAGTCCCTGAGATAAACGCTGGATTTCTTTTTCGAAAGCCGCAAGAGGGTCGTCAGTCGCTTCAATAGCTGACGGACGCATGAGTAGAAGGCGCACGCCACGCTCTTTCGCTGCTCTCATCATCCGCTCATAGAGGGTATAACGAGAAATACTGCGGCTAATAATCTCTTCGGTGGTGACACTGTGAAGGGAAAGCAATCCCGGATACATAAGCCAATTCAGCTGGTGGGCTCCGAATTGTCTGGAAAACTCAACCATTGCCACAGGTATACCCGCCTCTTTCAACACATCGGCCAGTGGTCGAAGATCTGGATAACCGGCAGCAAAAAGCCCGGAAGGAGAAACGGCTCGAATCACAGCAGAAAAGTTATCAAGAAGCCCTTCTAAAAGGGCCATTTCATTTTGAGTATCGGGGACAGCGACCGGCGCAACTCTGTACATGACAGGAATTCCCGCAGAAGATGCAAAAAGGAGTCCCGAAAAATCAGGCAACACTCCTGTTTCTAAAAGTTCCTCTAGAGTATGGGGAAGAACATAGACAACTCCTTGTTCTTTGACATATCTGCGGCTCTCCGGAAACCTCACCTGAAGTGCGGAATCATACCATTGGGAGGCAGTAATGTCTGACGGAATCCATAAAGCGGCCGCGCCAAAGGGTTCATGGAGGTCTTTCCCCAAACCGTCCGGCAGACCCGCGACGGTTCCGTAATAAAGAGGAAGAGAGCCGGAAGAGAGATCTTTTCCTACTGTTTCGGATACGATCAGACCAGAAACACCGGCCTCTTTCAGACGGTCAAAGACTATTTCAGGGCTCTGGCTATTTTTCTGAGCCAGAGAGAGCACATCTTTATATTCGATAATAATGCCTGCATCTCTATGCTCTTTTTCCCCTTTCCAACGGGGGGTAAGGGCCAGCCCGGCACAGATAACGGCCAACACAAGAATAAGCAGCGTAAAGTTGCGTTTCGTAAAAGTCATTTCTCCCTCATCCTCCACTGATCTGCCAGAGAAAGCCCCGCCTTCTCAAAAAGACAGCTTAAAGCATATAAAGGCAACCCGACCACGTTGAAATAACAGCCATGAATAGATTGTACAAGAAGGGCGCCCTGTCCCTGTATGGCATAGGAACCAGCCTTATCAAGACCTTCTTCACTTTCGACATAGGCCGACAGGGCATCTTCATCAAGCTGGCGAAAGGTCACCTCCGTACACTCTACATCAGAAAACATCCTGTCGCCAGAACATAAGGCCACCCCGGAATAGACACGGTGCGTTTTTCCATTCAGCAGACGGAGCATTTTCAAAGATTCTTCTCTGTCAGCCGGTTTGCCCAATACCTGACCATCGATGGTTACAATAGTGTCCGAACCTATTACGTAGGCTTCAGGAAAATCAACAGACACCGATAGGGCTTTTGATTCTGCCAGTCGCCTCGCCATAGCCACGGGGTCTTCCTTAGGCAATAAATGTTCATCTACATCTGAAACTATGACATCAAAAGGCCATCCCAGGGACACCAGTAATTCTTTTCGCCGGGGACTCCCCGAAGCTAATATCACTTTTTTTATCGTATGATCCACAATCCCGCAATGCCTCCGATCAGTGTTCCCAAATTAGCGTGGAAGTAGAATTTCAGGCCAAAATCAATCACGGCAAGATTCACGTCGCGAAAATTAAAGCCTACAGATACTATATTACGAAAATACGATGCTGTAGAGGCAAATCCCTGTAAATAAATTCCGATGAGGGTTCCGATTACTATGGAAACGATGAGCATCCACCATCGTTTGGAACTATACTTTCCAATAGCCACATCTACCTACCTCCATAAAACCGACAAAAGACTCACGCTGGCAGGAATAAGACAATAAAAAGCGAATATGCGCCAGCGACCCAACGTTACCATCTTTCGCAAACAGATAAGCGCTCCATACCCCGAAATAAAAGCTATAATAACCCCACCATACCAGAAATCAGGCAGTTGGGTTACCAGACTTTCATTTTTGGTTATATCCATAATTTGGAGTATATTTGCCCCCAAAATAGCGGGAAGAGAGAGAAGAAAAGAGAAGCGGAATGCCTCTTCTGGAGATAGACCCCGTTTCAGCCCCATAACAATGGTAGAGCCAGACCGGGAGATTCCGGGAATAACTGCCAGCCCCTGAGCCACTCCGATCAAAAGACCTGACAGCAAAGATATTTTCCCCTGTCCTCTGGGCAATGTGGAAGCATACCAGAGAAGAAGGGACGTCACCAGAAGCGCCGCTCCCACAAGGGAAGGAACAACCATCCAGCGCTCAACAAGAGGTTTGAGAGGAAAACCGATAAATGCCGTTACAAAGGTACCGCAAATAACGGCCCACCCCAGGCGCCAACCTTCTGACTGACGACCAGAAGAGGAAACAAAACCAACAAGCCACTCACGGAAGAGATAAAGAATATCTCGCCAAAAGAAGCAGGCCGTGGCAACCATCGTACTAAAGTGAAGCAGCAAATCGTAGGTCAGGCTGTTTTCAGTGATACCCCACAAGTTTTGCAGAAGGGCAAGGTGGCCAGAGCTGCTTACAGGAAGAAACTCTGTGAGGCCTTGAACTATTCCAAGAATAAGCGATTCAAAACTCATTTTTCAGGTCGCTCCTCCACCATGGTTATGATAGGTAAAATCATCGGTCTTGCATGTACATAGCGCCGACGCACCACATCCCGCACTCTGCTTTTCACTCGCAGCTCAAGAACATCTTTCTCCACCGCTCTTTTTCTCTTTGCAAAATGTTCAAAGACTCTTTTAATAGCGGCAAGAAGGTCTTCATGAAGACTGGACGCGTCTTCTATGTGGATAAATCCTCGGCTTTCTATATAAGGGATAGAAAGGAGATTCAAATATTTATCAACCACCGCTGAAACAACAATAAAACCATCTTCTGCCAATTCATGACGTTCTTTCATAATGCTGCCTTCCAGTTCTCCCATGGCCACCCCATCGACCATGATCCTTCCTGCCGCCACATGCTCACGCACCTGGGCCCTGGTGCCTGATATGGCAAGCACATCGCCATTCTGCAATACAAATGTATTTTTGGGGGAGATTCCCATTTCCTGAGCTATCTGGGTGTGTCGAACCAGATGCCGGTATTCGCCATGGATAGGCACAAAGTATTTGGGTCTCACGAGATTGATCATAAGACGCAATTCGTCCCGGGCGGCGTGCCCGGAAACATGTATTTCCTTATCTCCCTCATAGATCACTTCACAGCCGCAGGCAAACAGGCGATTAATAGTGCTGCTTACGAGTTTTTCGTTACCCGGCACGGGAGAGGCAAAAATGGCCACCACATCTCGCGCACTCAGCTCTATCTGTTTGTGCTCTCCCTTGCTCATAAGAACAAGTCCGGAGAAAGGTTCCCCCTGGCTTCCCGTAGTCATCACAACAACCTGGTTCGGCGCATACTTATACACGTCAGCCGCAGGGATAATCATCTTATCATCTGCTGACAGATAGCCAAGCTCTCTCGCAAGGGCTACGTAGTTAATCATGCTGCGCCCCACAAAAGCGACCTTTCTGTTAAACCGGCTCGCCGCATCCACAACCTGCTGCACCCTGTGAAGGTTACTGGCAAAAGCCGCTATAATAATACGCTTATTCCGATGGAGGCGGAATATACGATCGAGGGTTCCGCCTATAATAAATTCTGATGATGTGAAACCTTTCTTTTCTGCATTGGTAGAGTCTGAAAGCATGAGAAGAACGCCCTTTTTCCCAGCTTCGGCAAAAGCCGCGTAATCGGTGAGCCGTCCATCAATGGGGGTAGGATCAAGCTTGAAATCCCCTGTATGTACAATGCAGCCCTGGGGGGTCTGAATGACTAGCCCCACACCATCTGGTATGGAGTGACAAACTGAAACGAACTGAACATTGAAACTGCCAAGCCCCGCCTCTTCCCCCGCCTTTACCTCCACAAAATTAGCATTGTAGTCGGGCACTGCCTCCTGTAGTTTATGGCGCACCATTCCAAGGGTAAGACGAGTTCCATAGACCGGGACGTTGAGGCGGGGCAACACAAAGGGAAGAGCGCCAATATGGTCTTCATGGCCGTGGGTAATAATAATCCCCTTAATTTTTTCGCGATTCTCTTCAAGATAAGAAATATCAGGTATGACAAAATCTATGCCTAACATCTCTTCGTCGGGAAACATGAGCCCAGCATCCACAACGAGAATGTCGTCTCCATATTGAAATACATACATATTTTTACCAATTTCGCCAAGTCCACCGAGGGCAAAAACCTTAAGCTGTACCGATTTTTTCTGCTTTCTTGGGCGTCGCCGCACTTTTTTATTATCCGGCATTCATTCACCTCCAATATTTTTATTGCCATAATCAGCATTTTTTGGTATTATTCCAAGTTACTGTAGATTCGTCCCTCTAAAGGAGGTTGGAGAATTTGAGTCGAATTGATTTTGATGGTGCACCTGTAATGACACGAAGCGGCTACGAAAAGCTCACTGCCGAGCTTGTTGAACTCAGAAGCGATGGACGGGCGGAAATATCACGCCAACTGGAAGAAGCAAGATCCTTTGGCGATTTAAGCGAAAACGCAGAGTACGCCGCCGCAAAAGACGAACAATCCAAATTAGAATCACGCATTTCGTGGCTAGAATTTCAGTTGAGCAAAGCTAAAGTAATAGATACTTCAGATGTGGATACCAGCCGTGTCACCCTCGGAACTACCGTCACAATAGAAGATATCACACACAAAAAAGTTTTCACATATACTGTCGTTGGCTCAGAAGAAGCAGACCCTAAAATGAATCACATTTCATCTTCCAGTCCCGTAGGAAAAGCCCTTTTTGGGAAAACAATAGGAGAAGAAGTCCAGGTCAAAGTTCCTAGGGGAATAAGGAATCTGAAAATCGTCAGCATCGCTGTAATGTAATCAATTAAGAGGGCGCATCTCTGCCGCACTTAACGGCAGGCGCTCTTTTTTTCAAGGGACAGACAAACAACATGAGACAGAAAAGCTGGAAAATCATAACCTGCCGCCGCTGCAGCTTTAGGGGTCAGGCTTGTTCCTGTCATTCCTGGAGCAGTATTAACCTCCAGAACCCAGGGAGTGCCCTTTTCTTCAACTCTAAAATCCACTCGTGCGTATCCTTCGCAACTAAGAGCTTCAAAGGCACGGCAGGCCATCTGATGGATATCTGAACGTATTGAAGGATCAAAGGGCGCCGGTACTATATAGCGAGTCTTTCCCGGCGTGTATTTTGAATCGTAATCATAAAACCCTTTTTCCGGGCAAATCATTACTTCAGGCAAAGCTTCCAGATACCCTTTCTGTTTCCAGACAGTAACAGCCAGATCCACCCCATCAATATATTTTTCAATGACGCATCGACTATCATATTTCCAGGCCTCGTTAAAAGCATCAGAAAGCCCCTGGCTGTTATGGACAACTGTTACTCCCAGGGTACTTCCACCATTGCAAGGCTTCACAACGACTGAGTGGTGCCTTTCTGCAAAATGCCGCGCCTTCTCAAGAGAAAAGGACGACCCTTTAAGAACAAGAACCCCTTCTGGAGTAGGAACTCCAAAAAGATTCAACAACCCCTTCGTAGCAGCCTTGTCCATAGAGAGGCAACAGGCAAGAGGCCCTGACCCAGAGTAGGGCAACCTCAGCACATCAAGTGCTGACTGCACTCGGCCATCCTCCCCCCAGCTTCCATGGAGAGCGATAAAAACACTATCAATATGACCTGTTTTTCTTAAATCCGACAGTTGACTCAAATCTGTTATGTCAAAGGGGACAACTTTAAATCCAGCTTCTTCCAAAGCAGAAACCACAGCGGCACCGCTCTTGAGAGAAACCTCCCTTTCCGGCCCATCCCCTCCATACAATACCGCAACATTCAACTTTTTATCCACAATGTCATCCTCGTTTCGTTGACCCAGCAAACAGCTCCCCCGCTAAAATGGGAAGGGATTGGAAAGATTTTTATCTCCTAGTGCCATGGGCTTGTCAGGAAAAGCATTAATGATCAGCTTCATACTTACCCAGTCGTCATTTGTCCGACTCAGGTCGTCCCGGTAAAAAAGCTGCCATTTCAGGCAGTCACTCGTGTCATATGTCAAGATGTAGGCACGTTCAAACCATTTCTCGGTGCGTATATTATAAGCGCCGCGTACAGTAAGAGAGAGGTCTCTTCCTATAGGGAAAGCAAATTGCTGATAAAGCTCTTCCAATTCGCCATAGTTATCCCATCTCATCGGGGATCTACCATCTACCCACCGTCTGCGGTACGCCGTCCTCATATCTAAAAAGCCCAGTTTGTATCCGGCTCCCAGAGATAACCATGCAATCTTCTGCTCATCGTCGCCGCCATCATAACTATAATGCCAGTAACTTGAGGTCCAGAAGGGGCGTATTGGTGCCGGATTCCCGACTCCCGAAACAATTATTCCCAGCCCGCTGCGATCCGCTTCAAGAGTTCGACGTCCCCGCCTCTCTTCATAGCTTCCGTAGGTGCCAACCAGCCGCCATTTGGTGTTGACCCACGACATCAGTGGCCATGACGGGCTGTAAATATAGATCTCCGGCTCGCGGTAAAGAAGGTTCTTATAGATTTCACCGCCGCCCTTTTCTATATTAAGAGCCTCCCGCTGAGACCACCAGACCTTAGCCGACCAGCCGTTCCAGCTGCCTTTTACCCCCCAGGAAGGCCTGAATGTCTCTTCATCGGTAGTTTCTTCCCAGGAATATTCAAGATCACCGAAGAAGGAAGCGTTATCCAAGCCTAAAAAATCAAGATTCTGATGGGCTGAAACTGTCCATTCCATATTATTTTTCGTCCAGAAGACAGCCCCCACATGGGCGCCGCCATCTTCCCAGACAATGGGGCCGCTATAACCCAACCCCACGCCTTTATCCGAATCATAAACTATAGAGGGCATAAGTTCAGATTCAAGTTTATTCAGACTAACCACATAGTCAAAAGGATAGGTAAAAAGATATGATTTTCCTATATAAACCTTTGGTTTTTTAGCTACAATGCTTTTACCCGGTATAATGGTCAGTTTTTTTGTGACAACACGGTAGTGGGGATTTTTCTCAGGGCACGTGGTCAGCTCGGTGTCGCTCCATTTTCCAATGGTGACCTTTTCTTTTATTCGGCGGGCTGACTTGCTGCTGATCCAACCTTTTTCAGCAGCCTTTTCTGTAGGGGCGAACTCCAGCTTTTCCCCCCGCACAAACAATTGCCCCACACCTGCCGGCATCTCTCCTTTTGCACCTTCCAGAACGCCTTCTTCTGTTGGAAGGTGGTAGAAAAGACTTTCACCGTACAGCTTCTGTGTCCCAGAAATAATAGAGACGCTTTTGCCAGGCAACGCTTTCGCCAGTGCCTCCTGAGACGCAATATCAAAATCTATGGAATCGGCATATATTCTAATGGCTCCATAACGAAGCAAGGCGTTCCCTTCAGCGGTGGCCAGGGATCCCTTTTCATTGTAGGCAACTGTTTCTGCTTCCAGAAACACTTCTGAAGGCTGTGCAGCCCAGCAGATACCTTTTGCCATAATAACAGCGAGGGCCAGTATGAATGCTATTCCGACTGCACTGCCACGAGCTATTCTCTCCACGTCAGAGCGGCCCCCTTCTCCACATAAAATACACCATCTTCTGTGGCGCGCCCATAGTTTCCCCTTAATGTTCCCTGAGTGTGGTCGGCCGAAATTCCTTTTGGGAAAATCCATTCTGCCTTGGCGCTGTTCCACTGAGCCTCAGGTGCTTCCCAGCTCACAGTAAAGGTCTCACTCTCAGTTACACCTTCCGGATTATATAACACGCCGTCTGAAGAGCCCTCATCAAAAACTCCTGAAGGAGCGATAACTCTCCAGCGATTGCCCTCAGAGGTCTTCCCCGTAACCGTAATCTGTTCTGCCGCAATGAGACCGGATTTTCGCTCTGTCCGCTCAGCATGGATATGCCATATGCCGCCAGAAACTTCTTTTTCCATAGAAAGACTTTCAACCACAATAGCTGGTCCCTCTTTTACCACTTTCTTAATGGAATCAGGATCCAGGTGAAGGTCTCTCCAGGCTATCCACCCATAAAAGGCCATAAGGCCAGCAAGAACCAATAGGAAGATATAGATTTTTTTTTTACCGCTGAACCTGCCAGCCATCATTTTCCTCCCCTACAGAACATGGCAGCCCCGGCCGATGTAAAATCGACCCAGGGCTTACCGATTCTTCAGGATATTATAGTCTGAAATCAATTATAGCCGACACTCCTACCCCCTGAACCCTCTTGAATTGCTTCACAGGGTTCTCTGAATCTATAGGGATCAGTATCTTCGTTCTGAGTCTGTCTCTAAAAGTTACTTCAAGCTGAGCCACAGCCTTCGTCTTCTGTATTGCTTCTCCACGCGGGCCAGCCACCTGAGCTGCTCCAATACGGGTTCCAGAACCAAGAGATACGATGGGAACCACCTTCGTATGGCCCTCAACCTTTGCCCCTTTATTAAAGGTGACAGTGTTGATGAAATCGTTAAGGGGACCCGCCACCTGAGAAACAATAAACCCTCCGCCCACTACTCCAATGAGATCGCCCAGGTCTATAGCCCAGGCCATGCCGGACAAAGAGATAACGAAGGCCAGAACCACAGCCGCCAATTTCTTCTTTCCGTATTTCATCATATACTTCAACTCCTTCACTGCTGACGACACCTCGTAAGAAACTATTAGTTGATCGGCGTTAACGTGTCATCATTTGTCGCTGGTGCCTCTGCTACTCCCTGAGTTTCGTTTGTCGACACCGTATCAGATGATCCTTCTTCCGAAACCGCCGCGGGGCGCACCATCCCCTGCAGCCCCGCAGGAACGGGGTAGGCCGATATGCGAACTGTTTCTGCTGTTTCTACAAAAAGCTCGGTGCCCGCAGCAATTTCTTTCGCATCACCTCTAACAAGCATTCCGCCTGCAAGGCCAACAGGACCAAGAAGAATGGCCCCTATGAAACTCGTGCCGGCTGCCGCAATCTGAGCAGATTCCGCTTTTGTTGCCTTATCTGCCTTCTCTCCGATGGTGAGGGCAATCATCTCTGGCCCTAAAGGCAGAAGGGTGTCCGCTCCAATCTTTATTTCCGCCGGGCGTCCGAAACTTCGAGGCTTTGTTACAGATTCTACATGGGCTAAAGCGCGACTGCCAGCTGGAGCCAACAACATGCTTCCCGAAACAAGATCTTCCGCAAGTTCCAGGTGCACATTGTCACCTGCTTTAACAGCTGCCGGGGATAATGTATCCTTAAACTTTACCCGCAATACCTGTCCCTGAGGTATTTCTGCATCTTGCCACGTGACATTTTCAGAAAGGATGAGTCCTAAAATGCGTTCCAATCTCATGGCCACAGGCTTATCTGGATGAGCTGTCCCTTCGAGGATGGTCTCAAGAGAGTCTACACGCCTATTTACCGGACCATAAGCATCCACTTTCTGGTTAATAGCCCACTCGGCCACTCCCAGTTTAAAAATCATAGAAGGCTGGCCGGAGGTTCCTTTTTCAAGAAAATCAAGAATTGCTCTCTGACGTTCGGCGATGCTTCCTGGCAGTTCCCGGCCAAAAAGGTCTTTTTCAATATTACCAAGCCTCTCAATCAAGCCGCCTGACTTTGTTCTGCCGTATAAAATATCTTCAATATGACTCAACGTCTGAAAGGTAGATGTCCCATCATCGGACTGTGCCCAGACAGCAGAACTGGAAACCCCTAAGAACAGGACTATAAGAACCATTACCGCCGTAGACAACTTCAGCATTTTCTTCATTGTGGTCCCTCCTTCGCACCCTTTTAATCAAATTATTCTTTCGCCAAATCCACAGCCGCCCGAATAAACCCAACAAAAAGGGGATGGGGTTTAACCGGTCTAGACCGAAACTCCGGATGAAACTGCACCCCCACAAACCATGGGTGATCTTGTATTTCAACGATCTCTACAAGATCTTTTTCTTTATATACTCCCGCTATTTTAAGGCCTGCCTTTTCCATTTCCTGGCGGTAGGCGTTATTAAATTCGTAGCGATGGCGATGTCGTTCATTTACTACCTCTACATTATAGGCTTCATAAGAACGTGTGTTTTTAACAAGGGTACAGGGGTAGGCTCCCAGGCGCATGGTTCCCCCCATCTCATCCAGCTCGCGCTGTTCTTCCATAAGATGGATCACCTGATGCTCAGCCGACTCATCTATTTCAGCGCTGCTTGCATCTTTTATGCCGCAGACATTCCGGGCAAAGTCGACAACTGCTACCTGCATGCCAAGGCAAAGCCCCAAATAGGGAATGCGCCTTTCCCTTGCGTAACGTGCCGCTTCTATCTTGCCTTCTATGCCCCGTGCGCCGAAGCCCCCTGGGACAATCACTCCATGGACTCCTGACAGTACTTTTTCGGCTCCTTTTTCTTCAATTTCTTCAGCCTCTACCGCTCGAATTCGAACCCGCACCTTGTTTTGAATGCCAGCATGGTTGAGAGATTCCACTACGCTCAAGTAGGCATCTTTATGATTAATGTACTTGCCCACCATAGCTATTTCCACTTCGCCTTCCGGATCACAGAAGGTTTTTACAACTTGCTTCCAATCGTCAAGGTTGGGTTCAAGAGTACTGGTAAAGGAGAGCAATCTCATAACAAGGCGATCGAATTCCTGGGCCTGTAGGCTCAGGGGCACCTGGTAAATTGTAGGCTCATCAAGAGCTTCGATAACTGCCTCCTTCGGAACGTTGCAGAAGAGTGCGATTTTTTCTTTCATTTCGTCACATATAGGATAGTGTGAACGGCAAATTATAATATCGGGAAGAATACCGATTCGCCTCAGTTCCTGCACACTATGCTGGGTGGGTTTGGTCTTAAGTTCCCTGGCTGCTTCAAGATAGGGAACAAGGGTCACATGGCAATACAGAACATTTTGTCGTCCAACACGTGTCGCCATCTGGCGAATGGCCTCAAGAAAGGGCTGCCCCTCGATATCCCCCACAGTTCCCCCAATCTCGGCAATAACTATATCGTTGTCATCCGCGGCTTTAAGGACTCGATCCTGAATTTCGTTTGTTATGTGGGGAATAACCTGCACTGTCCCTCCGAGATAACAGCCGTGGCGCTCCTTTGATATGACTGTTGAATAGATCTTTCCCGTAGTTACGTTGTTATCGGCAGAAAGGGACTCGTCTATGAAACGCTCATAATGGCCGAGGTCCAGATCTGTTTCAGCCCCATCGTCAGTAACAAAAACCTCTCCGTGCTGAAAAGGATTCATTGTACCAGCGTCAACATTCAAATAGGGATCAAGTTTAATAATGGAAACTCTAAACCCTCTCTTCTTCAACAACACCCCTAAAGACGCCGCAGTAATACCTTTTCCGAGAGAAGAAACTACGCCGCCTGTCACAAAAATAAACTTTGTCATGGAATAATCCTCCGCCTAGGAAATAAAAATATCAAAAAAGATGGACCAGGGCCGCAAGAACCCCCTGGTCCAGTTTATCGAATCTACACTCCCTTGTCATGGGGCCACCAGCCTATCGAAGCACCTTTAAGGGATTTATCGGGCTGTTATTTTTTCGCACTTCAAAGTGAAGATGGGGCCCTGTAGCCCGTCCCGAAGTGCCCACGAGACCAATCACCTGTCCCTGGCTGACCCGCTGGCCTTTTTTAACGCTCAAACTTGAACAATGGGCATAAAGGGTTGAATAGCCCTGGCCATGACTTAACACCACAACACGTCCGTAACCGCCCATCCATCCGGAGTAAACGACTTGTCCATCCTTTGCTGCCCTTATGCGATATCCACGGGACGCTTTTATATCGATTCCCGTATGAAAACTTTTACGGCGGGTAATAGGATGACGCCGCCACCCGAAGGGACTGTTAATACGCCCCACCACCGGCCATCTGAAAGATCTTGAATATGTGGCGCCGGATTTTGAGGAGGATCCCTTGCCAGAAGAAGAACCAAAGGCTGAAACTTCTGGACGGGCTTCGGGAAGAAACAACTCTTCACCGATCTTCAATATCGCAAGATCCACACGAGATTCATTGATCTCTTTGACCTTATCAATCGAAATCTGAAATTTCTTTACTATGGAATCTAAGGTGTCTCCCTTTTTCACAGTATAGAAGATTCCATCCTGATTAGGAATCCTCAGCTGCTTTCCAGGTTTTAAAACGTTGGGATCCTTTAGGTCGTTGCTTCCGAAAAGGGTATCAATTTCCAGACTGAAAGTGTTGGAAATAGACCAGAGACTATCCCCATTTGCCACAGTGTATGTGGTCACCTCCAGTGGTTTCACTTTCCGCTGTTTCTCTGCCAGTCTGGCCTTTCGAGTTCTCACTTCTTCAAGAACTATCTCCACATCATCTGGTGAATGAGGAATGAGAAGCTTCTGATTGAGCGTCAAACGATTGGGATTTTTCAACTCGTTTGCTTTGGTGATATCCTCCACCGTAACATTATAGCGGGAGGCGATATCTATAAGGGTTTCTCCTGCTTTTACCGTATACTCTTCCCATTTCGTCTTGACTTCAGAAAGGACAACCTCACTGACTTCTTTTGTCCCTTCCGGCACCTTTGCTTTTTCTGCGCCCTCTGCTTTATCTGCGCTTTCAGCACTTTCTTTTTCTACTCTAACTTCTTTCTCCTCTTCAGGAGCAATGACATCGACTTCTGGATCTACATCATCTGTGGCAAAATCAGAACTTTCACTACTGGCCATAAGAACCTCACCGCCATAACCATAGTCTGAAAGGCCTTCTTCCTCGGGAAGGGGACCTATCCCTATGGTTTCATCAGTGAGATCCATATCATTGGCAACGGCACCAGACATATCTATTACAACAAAACCTGCCGGAAATTGCGCATTATCATCTTTGTTTTCCTGGTCATCCTGAAGATTTCCCCATGCCACGCCCGCTGAACGATTACTGGCACAGACAGTGATGAATATGGCCGTACTGAACATAAGGAGCATAACAATCATAAAGCCCATACGGCCAGACTTAGAGTGGTTGCTGTTGGCTGGAGAATCCTTCATCCTTGTCCCTCCTTAAACACTCCTACTACTCTATACTACGCCATCTTAATGGTCAACAAGAAATCTCGGTTTGTTGGCGATTTCTTCAGTTTGTCTATGATAAGGGATAAGGCTCCCGCTTCGTCCACATTCACCATTCTGCGCCGTAAAAGCCAGATTCTGCCAAGGTCTTCCTCACCCATAAGCAGCTCTTCCCGGCGTGTTCCAGACTTGGTAATGTCAACAGCGGGGAATATTCTCTGTTCCGCAAGTTTTCGTGAAAGATGAAGCTCCATGTTGCCTGTACCTTTAAACTCTTCATAAATGACATCGTCCATTCTGCTTCCCGTATCCACGAGAGCTGTTCCTATAACTGTGAGACTCCCGCCCTCTTCTATATTTCTGGCCGCGCCAAAAAATCGTTTGGGAAAATAGAGGGCCGCGGGATCCATACCACCTGACAGTGTTCTCCCAGAAGGAGGAACAACCAGGTTTGAAGCTCTTGCCAGACGGGTAATGGAGTCTAAAAGGAGCACTACATCCTTGCCTGTTTCCACAAGCCTTTTCGCTTTTTCAAGGGCGAGATTAGCTACGCGAAGGTGCTCTTCAGCAGGACGGTCAAAGGTGGATGCGATTATTTCTCCATCCACAGATCTGGCCATATCCGTAACTTCTTCAGGGCGTTCATCAATAAGCAGCACCATGAGTATGATATCGGGGTGGTTGACGGTCACCGCATTAGCTATCTTTTTCAAAACCGTGGTTTTCCCTGCCTTGGGGGGAGAAACCAAAAGGGCACGCTGCCCCTTTCCTATAGGAGCAAAAAGATCTATCAGTCGAGTAGAGATTTCGTCAGGGTCTGTCTCTAGCGTCAATCTGGAATCGGGGAATATGGGGGTTAAGGTTCCGAAATGGGGCCTCTTCCGTGCGGCTTCAGGATCGGCAAAATTCACCATTTCTACCCGTAAGAGGGCCTCATAATGTTCCTGATCCTTTGGAGGCCTCACCATTCCCCAGATGACATCGCCGTTGCGAAGTCCAAAACGCCGAATCTGGGAAGCAGAAACATATATGTCGTGATCGCTGGGCAACAATCCCTTTGGCCGCAAAAAACCGTAACCCTCGTTCAATATCTCAAGGGTTCCACCGCCAAAGCGATAATTCAGCTGTTCTGCCTGTGTTGTAAGTATAGAAATGATGAGATCATCTTTGCGAAGATTAGAGAAGCCGGTTACTCCTATATCTTTTGCTATCTTACGAAGTTCAGTTATGAGCTGTGAAGAGAGCTTTGCAAAATTATATCTCGGTCTCGGGACTGTCTTGGTTTCAGTCACTTCGGTCTCCGCCTCAGCTTCTGTTTCGTTCATCTCAGGTGTCTCCACCTCAGGTGTAACATCGAGAATATTATTCTCTGGATTCTGATTATCTGTCATGGCTTTTCCGATACCCCTCCCAGTCTAAAATAAATTGCTGCAAGCCTTTTTCTGTTAATGGATGATTGAACATCTGCTTCATAACTTTGAAAGGCACCGTCGCAATATGAGCGCCAGCAAGGGCGGCCTCCAGCACATGGGCTGGATGGCGAACGCTGGCTGCTATAATTTTTGTTGCAATGGAATGTATATGAAACACATCTGCGATATTTCGAAGAAGACCGCAACCCTCTTCGCCGATATCGTCAAGTCGTCCGACAAAGGGACTCACGTATGTTGCCCCGGCAGCGGCGGCAAGCAGGGCCTGCTGAGGTGAAAACACCAGGGTCACGTTAGTAGAAACTTTTTCTTTTGAAAGCGCCTTAGCAGCTCCCATACCTTGTGGCGTCATTGGAATCTTCACTACAACGTGAGGCGAGAGTGCAGCCAACTGAAGCCCTTCTCGAATCATGCCTTCAGTATCTGTTGCTATAACCTCCGCGCTGACAGGACCTTCCACAATACCTGTAATTGTCCGGATCAGCTGATGAAAATCCACAGCCCCCTCTTTGGCTACAAGAGAAGGGTTTGTTGTCGCTCCTGATATAACTCCCCAGGCAGCAGCCTGTCTTAACTCATCAAGATTAGCCGTATCAAGGAAAAATTGCACCTATATCCCCTCTTCACTCTATTTATTATGGAACTTTTACCAAACTGGAAATTTCGAAATTCAGGCTGGAATACACTGTTCCCTCGTAACAGACCCGCACATCATAGGCTCCAACGGGCAGTGGCGAACCATCTTCCCGCAAAAGGCAAAACACCTTTGATCCCTTTCCTGGAGAAAGCAGAAGAACTTCTGAATAGACAAGGTGATCTCCATAATACCACTTTATTCGAATGTCACTTCTTTTACTGGCAAGACTATAGTCAAAACACAGGCAAAGCTGACGTATTCCAGACATAAACTGCGTTCCCGTATGGAGAGGACGCATCTTTTCGTCCACTTCGTCGCAGAGCACCATGTTCTCGAGTTGGAAGGAAGAATCTGCCGTTCGCCGATTGTGTTTAACAGCCCAACAGGAAAAACCGAGAAGAAGCACAATAGAAGACATTACCAGAAGGAGAAAAAATCTCCCATTCCTAGACATTATACCCATCGCCCCTCGAATATGACAAGTTCGTAATATAAAAAGATTTTATTCAGATCCAGAAATGTCGTTAATTATGCCTGATCTGGTACTAATACCAGCGGTAATACACTTATACAATATAAAAACATTCTCCTCAGGACGGAGCTGATCGTGTTATGAAAAAAAGATCTCAGGCATCAAGAGTTTCTTTTGGAGCTGTAATGGCCGCCATAGTAGCTGTGGCAACCCTCATAAGTATTCCCATGCCAGGATTCAGGCTCTATTTTAACATGGGAGAAGGAGTGATCTACACTATTGCTCTCATTTTCGGCCCTCGATATGGCGCATTATGCGGGGGTCTTGGCGCTTCTATTGCAGATCTCATTTTAGGCTATCCTCTGTGGGCCCCCTTTACCCTTGTTATTAAGGGACTGGAAGGTTATGTCGCGGGAAAGCTTCGCAACAAGAATAAGACTCTTGCCATCGCAGCCGGCGCCTCCGTTATGATCACAGGGTACACCACCATGGCCGCCATTCTCTATGGCGCAAAGGCCGCCCCAGTGGAGCTGGCCACCGATCTTCTGCAGACAGGCATAGGCGCCATCGTTGCGTTGGTGTTGTCGCCTATGATAGAGAAACGTCTGAAGCCTTCTTTTCTCTCAAACTCATAGCAGCCTGCCACCAGTCGCGTAAGGCATTTACCAACCGAAGATGTTCATTAAGGGGGAATCCGTCAACAGAGGGTTCCCTCCTTTTCGTTACGCCATCCACAGCCCCTGCCTTAAAAACCGCCGTAAGAAGATCTTCTTCCTCTTGCAATGATTGCCCGAGCCATCGGGACTCCCGTAGAGAAAGAAGGGCTGTCAAGGCATATCCTCCCCAATTTGACACATCCACCGGCAAAGCTATGTCTGCCTGGGTTACAGATAAAGAGCTTTCATACTCTGGCACAAGGCGGGCAAGCTCTGAAAAGAGAAGTCCCATCCCCGCCTCATTTCCGCCATCGCCAACGGCGAGGACTGGAATTCCTTTCTGCTGAGCAAGAAATATCCCATCATCAAGGGGCGCTGTCCATTGGGTTATATCCTCTCCCCGCATATTGTGATAGCCGCCAGAGGAAGTTTTTCCAAGGCGCTCAATATAGATGAAGACATCAAAAGAGGCATATTCCATTATTTCTTCGGCCGTGGAAACCGCAACTACCGGCGGTCCATCTATGGCCTTGCTTGCCGCCTCCACCACCAAACTACAAAGGGGGTCGGTAAAAATCACCGCAGAGCGGCCAGACCAAACAAGAGCCCGCCCCAGCACAGCAGCGCCAGAAGGGCCATCGGTTTCTGCCGCCCGGGCTGAAGGAATATAGAACCCCGTTACAATAGCCACAGAAGAAGAGCCCGCCAGCAGGTTCAGTGCTTTCGACAGATAAAGAGGCTTACATAATCTGGACGCAGACCTTCCACCCTTGTCAGCACCCACCAGGGAACAAAGATCAGCGAGGTTTTTCATTTTTATATGCTCAGCTTCTCAACGAGTTCCAATTTTTCGGGACTCAATATTTTGTTAACCTGCCATGAATCGGAGAGAGAACAGAGACTCATCTGATGGGCAACAGTCCCCACCATCATCCCCTTTTTGCCATCAAGAAGGGATTCAACAGCAAAGGCTCCCATACGAGAGGCGAGAATGGCGTCAAAGGACGTTGGGCTGCCCCCTCGCTGAATATATCCCAAAACCGTAACCCTTGCATCGTATCCTGCCGTATCCTTAAGCTCACTGCGAAGGGTCGCCGCAGACATGGCCCCTTCCGCTACTATAATAAGGGAGTGGGTCTTGCCCCGGGCCCTCGTATCGTGAAGCTTGTCGCAGAGGCGCCCCAGGCTGAAAGGCAGTTCGGGCACCACAAGATACTCAGCTCCGCTGGCAACAGCCACTTCAAGGGCAATAAAGCCCGCTTCCCGTCCCATTACTTCAACAATAAAAAGCCGATCATGGCTGCTGGCCGTATCACGAAGCTTTTTAACGGCTTCAAGAGCTGTATTAACGGCCGTATCAAAGCCTATGGTCTCATCTGTGCCCGCCACGTCATTATCGATGGTACCGGGCACTCCTATGACAGAAACCCCTTTTTCGTAAAGTTTCTGCCCCCCTCTGAACGATCCGTCTCCACCAATAATGACAAGTCCGTCAATTGCCGCATTCTTTAACTGGAACAGGGCCCGATCCAATCCAGCCTCTGTTTTAAACCGTTCGCTTCGGGCTGTCTTAAGAATCGTACCGCCCCTATGGATGATTCCCCCCACAGAAGCCCTGTTCAAAGGCACGAAATCGCCATCGATCAGCCCTTCAAACCCCCGCATAACGCCTACCGCCTCGAGATGGTGATAAATGGCCGTTCGTACCACTGCCCGGATAGCTGCGTTCATACCTGGGGCGTCTCCTCCGCTCGTGAGCACTGCAACCCTTTTCACGTCGTCATTTCCTCCTCTACAAATAAAAAAGGGACGGCTATGCCGTCCCCTATTGTCACAAAATATTACTGATGCTGCAACTCTTCCACACGTTTCTGTACCTGCCGCAACTCTTCTTCCACTTCTGCCAGCTGTCCTTCAAGGTCTTTCTTCTGGCCATTGAGCACATCAAGACGCTTTATAAGGCGGTCAAGCTCAAGGCGGGCCGCGGCCTTGCCAGCATAGAGCCTCTCGGGGTTATCATCCACCACATCCCATATATATTCAATGGTTTTGCTCATGGTCACAGAACTAATCCCGCCGTTTACTACGAGGCGAATGGATTTTACCCCCTCAAGAATGGGCTTGCCCTTCTCGTCAAACCGGGGGAAATAGATAAAGCCGTCACGCTTGCCCTGCAACTTAAAGTTAAAACGCTTATCGTAGTCCACGGGTTTCAGTTTGTTCTTGCCCACCCACAGCGTAAGCTGGTCGCCAAAAGGCGCCATGTGCATGGACGGCCCCCTATTGTCAAACTCAATAAAAATAGGAATGTACTCTTCTAAAGTTAGTGTCTTCAGAAGTTCATATTTATACTGCTCTGCCTCATCAGACGTCCACAGATTCTTATTAGCTTCACTCTGCACCAGGGCCTCTATATATTCTGCGGCATAATAGGTTGCGGTAATCCATACTTCGCTTCCCATATCATCCTTATAATGGTTTGTCTTCGACCATCGCCGCAATATCTTCTCATCGGCAAAGCCTGGTGCCATAATACTCAATATAAGCACGGCAGCACATATACACACAAGGCATTTTTTTAGCTTCACAGAAAGTCCCTCCTCAGGTTCTACACAAGCTGAATGTCATTATACACTGGAAAAGCCCATGAAAAAAGGACCTCCCCACATTACGGAAGGACCCTTAAAAAGTTACTACGGTACGAAGTCTGATAACCCTGTCATCCTTGCCAGGCGTTGTCCCGCTGTTTTCGATCTTGTCATAGGCAAGCTCGAAAGAAAGGCCCGGCGTGTAGTAGTATTTAACGCCAAAGGTCCAGTTCTTCATGTTTTCTGCATCAACATAGCGGGCTTTGCCCGCAAAATAGCGGTGGAAGGTCGTCCACTGATTATTCCATTTCCGGGTCAAAAGGACAGAAAATACATTGTCCCACTCTCCCCTATAATAAAGATCAGGAGCACCAGCAAAGTAAAGGGCTGCATTATATGCCGCCGCGCCATAATCATCCCATGGCCCGGATGTCAAAACATAAAAGTACTCATCAAAATTCACGTACTCACGCCAAAGGAAAGTGAACCCAAGGGCATTGTCACCTTCCCAGTCATAGCCCCGGTGGATCATTGGTACATCTATAGAAAGACTCGCAGCAAACGTCGGTGCGACGAAAGCGGCCAATGCGACAACTGCTGCGAGTGCAAAAATCTTTTTCATAGTTGCGCACCCCCCGGTTGTCTTTATACTTGCGGCTAAAAGCTGTCGGCTCTTCTTTTTTACCGCGTACGCTCAACTCAATTACACTCTAAATTATTTAATTTCTTTAATAAAACAAAAACCCTACTTTAATAAGGTACTAAATTATCACTTTTTTTGCAAGTAGAAAATATAAAAAAAGGGTCTCCCGTACGGGAGACCCTTTTGATTAACAAGCAACGTTCTTCAGTTCAATTAGAATGTTACGCGGGTACGAAGTCTGATGACGTTGTCGTCGTTGGCAGCCACAGTCTGGCTATTTTCGATCTTATCATAGGCAAGCTCGAAAGAAAGAGCTGGTGTGTAGTAGTACTTCACGCCAACGGTCCAGTTGGTTGTATCGTCAAAGCCCGCACCTGTTGCACGAGCGCTTCCGCTCAGGTAGCGCTGGAAGGTTGACCACTTGTCGTTCCATTTCTGGTTCAGGCTTACGAAAAGAATGTTGTCATATGCGCCAAGGCCTGTATCGGTAACTGTACCGTAGTTATCCCACGGGCCATCTGTCCATGCTGTAAAGTTCTCGTCAAAGTCTGTATATTCAACCCAAAGAGAAGTGAAGCCAAGAGCGGCCTGTTTCACATCAAGAATGGCCTGCCATGCTGCTGGGCTATCTTCGCCAGCGGCAACATTGAGATCCTGATTGTAGTAAGCTCCCTTGAATCCCCAGTCAGAATTAAAGTTGAATCCAAGAGCTGCCCACCAGACTGACTCGTCATCAGCTACATCATAGGCGCGTGCAATGTAGTTTCCAGACATCCAGAAGTTCTCGTTGAAGTTGAACTTCACACGGCCAGCGTACTCATAGTATTCATCTGCAGCATCGTCATTACGTGCAACATACATCGCGAAATCGCCCATGCTGAAGGGTCTGCCAAAGTAGAAACCATTGAGAGAACGGTCGGTGAACCAGGCATCGTTGTCTGTATAGAGACCATCGTCGTCTTCCCAGTCGAATGCCCAGAGACCTGCCATCATATTGACGTCCCAGGGAAGGGCCACGTCGATCCAGTAGCGCTGCCAGGCAACGTTTCCATTTGCGTTTCCAAGACGAGCTGTGAACTTAACTTTATCATCAACCTTTTTGCTCATCCAGATGCGGTAACGGTTCAGGTTGAAGTCTACATCGCTGCCGCCTGCGCCTGTGTAAAGGCCGCCTGCCTGATCAGCAAACTTCGCGTCGAAGCGGAATTCGCCCCAGAATTTCCAGCCGCCAAGGTTCTCTTCGAGAACGGCTACTCTGCCGTCGAGTTTGTCGACCTTCACGCCAAGTGCGTCAAGCTCGTCTTTGAACTCAACAACAAGTTTCTTCAGCATCTCAACATCCTGCTTGCTGGCCTTCTCCATGTCAACTACGGCCAATGAGCGGGCTACAAGAGAAGCCATTTCATAACGGGTCATGGGCTGGTTTCCTTTGTAGGAACCATCGGGATAACCGGAAACGACACCGCGAGAAGCAAGCTGGCCTACTGCGTCATAGGCCCAATGGTTCATAGGTACATCCATGAAAGGATTGGCAGCGAACGCCGGTGCGGCGAAAGCAACCAATGCTACTACTGCTACGAGTGCAAGAATCTTTTTCATATTTGTGCAACCCCCTTGGTTGTCTTTATATTTGCGGGATCACACATTCTTATCGGAAGACTAGTGAGAAGTTTCCTCGTTTCCTTCTTTGGTGTCCTCACTCAAGAACTGTGTTTTCTCCGCCCTCAACATCCGCTCCCTCTTTTTGGCTGGGGGTTGTCGGCACCTCCTTTCTTGCCTTCAGAGATTATTACGGATGAATGAAGCTAGTGAACCAAGTCAAATTGTCAAAGGACTCAGTAATTTCGCTGACTATGCTACCGTGAAATCCCTACGATTGGAATAGGCCCTAAGACTCAATTCCATAGTTCTCCCGTTGTAGACTGAATCCGAGAACAGTCCAGAATAACACGGCCGCCTTATATCGGAAGGAGAAGACATCCCCTCCAATACTGTATAAAAGTATTGACAATATTGTAACCCAACAGACAAGAAAAAGCCACCGCCACTTGTCAGCGCCGGTTTTAAAACGCTGAAACCCTTTTTTCAAAGCAACCCCAAATAGATAGAGCATTCCTATAAGGGTTGGAATCCCTCCGTAAATTAACAAGTTTAAATACATATTATGTGCATCAGGGGCTTCCTTTATGTGATTTTCCGGAACGTAGCGTTTTTTCACTTCTTGAAATTCTTCTCGGAATCTGCCCCATCCCCACCCAGTAATCGGTTTTTCCTTCACCATATAATAGGCAACTTGCCATATATCAGACCTGTTTGTGGTTAAATGTGAAATATCATGAAAACTCGTAATTTGTTGAACCTCTTTCGAGAAACGATGAAAAACTTTCTTAAAGGTAGAGTCCGCGGTGACGTGCCCTACTAACGCGACACATATAAAGATAAGAATAAAAAGTGCCGTTATCTTTCTAACCCTTTTACTGTAGTAAAGGAGGAAAAACAAGCTAAAGACACAGGCCATCCAGGCTGCTGTCGTAAAACTTATTATAAGGGCTATAAAAACCAGGATGCTTACAGCAATATAACCAAAGGATTTAATATGGGATTTTTCTACCATGTTGGCGCTGCCTGGATATAAGAGGGCAAAGGGGAAAATAAGGCATACGTAAAGCCCAAGGGAATTGATGTTGGAATAAACACCTTCACCCAGGGGGTTCTGGGCTATTTTGAAGAAGGAAAAGGCCATGGTAACAATAACGGTCATGTACCAGACATGAACCCATCTATTTACATTTTTCTCTTTTCGCAACACGTAGGCAGCCAACCAGCACGCAAAAACAAACTCCACGAGCATCGAGTAACCGCGGCCCCATAAAGCAAAGTCGTTTTTTGCGAACCAGGTGACAACTCCTCCCCATATGAGAAGGGCTATAAACACAAAGGAAACCGATCTATCAAATACAGCCGGCAGCGATTCTCTTTTAATAGCCTTCAGCGCCAGCCCTATAAACACCAAAAGCCATCCCAGATATCTTGGGACAGGCCCCCAGGGGGACCAGAAAAGAGACCATAAAAAGCCAAATTCAATAATGCGATCTGCAACCATTGCAATGCTCCTTTGAAAGTGTTGTGAAAACTATTTTAAAAGATTGTCACATGCCTGCAAAGCATCTTCCACACTTATATGCCCGAGACATTTAAGACGATTGCCTAAAAGACATTTTTTCCCTTCGTCACATGGCGCACAAGGAAGCTGTGGAAGAAGAACAATATGGCGGTTTCCCCATGGTCCAAATCTATCGGGGAGAGAAGGCCCATATATTGCCACAGTAGGAGTCCCCATAGCGCTTGCCAGGTGGAGGGGGCCTGAATCATTGGTTACAAAAAGGTCGGCCTTTTGCAATATAGCAGCTATTCGAGGCATGGGAACACGCCCAAACAAATTAAGAGTATAGTCTGACGGCAACGACTTGACAATACGAGAAGCAATGGTTTGCTCCTCTTCTGTATATCCCATAATTCCAATGAGGCATTGACGCTTCTCTATAAGCCTTTGAGAAAGCTCTATAACATTTTCAACTGGCCAGCGCTTATGTTCCCGACCGCCAGGATTTGCAATTACGAGCTTTTTTTGAGGAAAAGATAAGAGCGTTTCTTCTGCATACTGTCGTTCTTCTTCTGGAACATAATAGCTCATTGAACGGGAAACGATAGGGACTCCCAGAGCATATATCTTCTGTATAACCCGCTCCGCCTCATGAATCGTTTTCGGCAAAAAGGGCCTTTTCAAGAGAAGAAGAGGAGCGTAACGGGCCCCGATAAAAAGAGGCATAAGGGTTTCACGAAGGTCTACCACAAGGTCAAAATGTCCCTTTCTCATAATACGAAGTGCCCGAAGCCGCCCTTTGAAACCGTAGAACTCAGATGTTGGAGACCAGCGGTCATAGGGAACCAGATCACTCCACATGGGATCATGTTTGAAAACATTGACAACGGTAGGCCCAGCCCAAAGGGTAAAACGCGCCTTTGGCAAATAATGCTTTAGGTTATTAATTCCCGGCATTGAGAGCAACATGTCTCCAATGCATGAAAGACCTATAACCAACACGCGGGAGATGTGAGCAGGGTCTATACGCATATTTTTCTCCTATTTCACTAAGAACTTGTAATAGCCGGCGTACAGGGAAGAAATTCTTTCTACATCGAAGGAAGAAACCTTCTGTTTAGCTTTTTCGAGGATAAGGTTTTTAGTGGCCGTATCTGCATCCAAAACCTGAGCCAGAGTGATTTTCATGGAGGCGGCGCTGTCTTGCGGAACCAGCCAGCCCTCTGCGGAGTGGGTTATCATGTCGAGCGGACCTCCCATATGAGTGGCAACACAAAGCAACCCTGATGCCATGGCTTCCAAAAGGGATAGGCCAAAGGGCTCTGGCAAACGAGACGGCAACACATATACATCTGCGGCCCAGAAATAGGGGCGAATATCATCGACAAAGCCCAAAAAGATTATTCGCGGATTTGAACCAGCGAGGTTCTTCAGCTTTTCTTCTTCTTCACCAGTACCTGCCAACAACAACCATGTATCTTCACGATCAAGTTTTTTAAAGGCTTCGATCAGAACATCAAAACCCTTCCAATCAACAAATCGCCCCGCCCCGATAATGATCTTGTCTTCTGGGACTATAGCATACTTGCCCCTGACTGTTTGGGGGTTAAAGCCAGGAGGTCTGTGATAATAATGAGCATCTATGGCATTAGGAATGACATCAATCTTTTGCGAATCCATGCCGCTCTCTATGGCTTGCTCTTTGATATAAGAAGAAATAGCAATGGTTCTATCTACAAAGCGAAAATACTTGCTTTTCGGTCTTGAATCTATGGTGCCCACCACAGGGATTCCAAGTTTTTTCCCCCAATATCCGCCTATGACAGCGGCGGAAAAAAGACGGGTATGGATAAGGTCGGGAGAAAGCCGCTTCAAAAGCTGCCCAAACCCCTGGCACACCCATGGAGCCCAGGAAACAACGGGCTTGTAGGGAAAAACGGGGATTCCTCTTTCCTGAAACTGAGCTGACAGTGTTCCCTGCCCGGGACAAAGCACTACGTTATCAATGCCCTTTGATTGCATGCCTAGTATAAGTTGAATCCAGGGGATAGCCCACGATAAGTTCCCTTCGTTGACGTAGTGCAATACCCTCATACAAATCACTCCCGCGCAGACTTAAAAAATAATCTTACGATAAAAGCTTGCTACACGCTCAGCCATTTCTTTTTCACCTGATATTTTTTCTTGAAAAAAATGTTGCCTTGTCTCTCGCGATTTAAGTATCTCAAGGAGGCCGTTTTTCCATAGTTCCACCTTACCAGGGGGAATCAGCTCTTCAGGATTTTTACATAGTTCCCTCACGGGAGGGAGGTCTGAAGCAAGAACAGGCACTCCCATTTGAATGCCCCTCATTAACGTTAGCCCCATACCTTCAGACAGTGACGGAAAAAGCAGGCACGAACATTGCGCCATCCATTTATCCGGGTTGTTTTGAAAACCATAAAAAGACACACGCTCTGAAAGATGGTTTTCGTGACAAAAAGTCTCAAGCTCTTCTCTCTGAGGGCCGTCTCCCACGACGTTCAGGCGCCAATCGTGGAATGAGCAATCTTTTAAGGCCTCCATTATTATATGAAGTCCCTTTATCTTTGTCAGACGGCCGATAAACAAAAATAAGAACGGGGTCGATTGAAGACTCCCCTTCCATTGGTTTTGAAGGGGCGGCATCCCGTTAAAAATAACGACTCTTTTTTGAGGCAAGTAATGATCCAGATAGTCTTGAACCCAGTTGCTGATCGAAATAGCTCCCAAAGCTTTTTTAAAAGGGGCGATACCCATATTTTTTGAATAAGTGGAATGGGCGGTAATAATGAATGGAATTCCGGAAAGGCGGCTGGCCCACCACGCGATCCACGCGGGAACTCTGGAATGGGCGTGAATGAGCTCCCAGCCTTCCCTCTTGATCCGCATTGCTATTTTAATCGCTGCGTATATGACTGTTAGAGGATTTTTCTGATACACGGGAAGTGCCCAGTGTTCCACATTTTCAAGTTTCTCCTGAAGTTTTCCACCGCCGGAAACAACTAGAACGGTGTGCCCCATTTTTGACAATTCGTTTGAAAGGCCAAGAACATGGCGCTCCACTCCCCCCTCTATAAATTCTGGAAGGAGCTGAATGATTTTCATTCTTTCCACCTCTCTATAATCCATAAAGCCGCCCGTCTGGCTTCATTAAAATCTTTAATCCCCTTAAGGCCTTCGCCGCTTTCCAGAAACTGTGGGGAATACTCAACAAGACATCCCTTTTTTTTAAAGGCATCGAAAAGAGTGTTAAAGCGAGGAATTCCCCATAAATAAAAGGGGCTCGCCACCTGTTGAAGAATTCCCTTAATGCCCTTGCGATGCTCAACCCCCATCAATATAACACGATGTCCCGCCGTAATAGCTTCAGATACCATGGAAACGGAGTCCTCTGTGCAAAACACCCTGTTGCACAACCCCATCATCCCAGGCACGGGGTTAAGGGGGTTTTGGGACGCGAGAAGCAGCATTTTAACGTGAGGCTGGTTCGCCGCCATATGAACAAGGGCGTCTTCAGCGTCTTGGGCAGTGCGCCGGGAAGTGGTTATGTACAGATCCGCCCCCTTGGCCGCTGAAGCGCTGACAATAGGTTTCACATTTTCTTCAACCCATCGTCCGCTAATACGATAGTTCCCATCGTCTCCGCCAATGAGCAGGGCCCATCGATCCTGTGATTCTTGTGGATACAGCGTGGCTAGCTCTTCTGCGGCCTGCTTTAGCTTTTCAGGGAAAATAGAGTTCGGCGCCCCAAGGGTTGGCAGTACGTTTTGTATGTCTTTCGGCCTGTCATGTAAAGGCACAATGGCAAAATCGAAGGGGTTTGAGCCAATAAATGATGGCGTCATGAGGGCGCAGCTCTTCGCCGCCAAATAAGAGGAAAGAGCGAGGTTAAAGGCAGCCGTGCCGCTTCCAGCAGAGATAAAAAGCACTTCATGGGGTTCTGCCCTATGTCGAGTTAAAAGAGTCTGACACTGCTCCATCAATTGCGTGGCGCCAGTCTTTGCCAGCCAATCTTCAAGGCTCTTTTTGTCCATGGACGGAAGATGCCGCCCCTTGAGTTTAAGAAGGCAAAGTTTTCGAAATCCAGATACTTTGGGAACCTCCAATTCTTCTACAATCGTCCCCGTTTCCTGGGCCAGCCAGCCCGCAATGCCCCTACTCTGAAAGAGATGGCCCCGTATTCCGTCGCTTAAGATGACGACCAGCCCTGGCCCGCCCTTCATATTTTTCATCTATTCCTTTGAGCAGCCAATGATACGGCGAACGGCATCGAGGTCTTCGGGGGTATCCACACTGGGACCACGATGGGTCACAGCCGTTTCCACCACTTTCATAGAGTAGCCATGCTCAAGGATCTTGAGCTGTTCTAAAGATTCCGCCGTAGAAAGAGGCGTAGCCTCAAGCTCCACATATTTCATAAGAAAATCTTTGCGATAGCCGTATATCCCTATGTGCTCGTACACTGGAAGGGCTGTTTCAACCCTCATATAGGGGATGGGAGAACGGCTGAAATAGAGTGCGAAGTCCCGACGGTCTTTCACCACTTTAACCACATTGGGGTTTGAAAGACTCGCCTTATCGAGAATGGGGGCGCAAAGGGTCGCGGAGACAACGTCCTCATTCTCTGTGAGAGCATGGATCACCTCATCGATCATGCGTGGGTCGAGGAGGGGTTCATCGCCCTGAATGTTGATGACGTAATCCACATTCATCTTTTCTGCCACCTCAGCCGCCCGGCTTGTTCCGTTGGGATGTTTTTCTGAAGTTAGAACGGCATTGCCATTGAAGGCCTGTACGGCTTTGATGATCCGTTCGTCATCAGTGGCTACTATCAAGGCTCCAAGAGAAGAACTGGACGCCTTCTCATAAACATGCTGTATAAGAGGTTTGCCGCAAATATCGGCAAGGGGTTTTCCCGGAAGACGGGTTGATCCGTACCGAGCAGGTATTACGCCTAGTATATTCATAGCTTTATACGATGCTCCTTCGCTTTTTGTAGTAATTTATCACGGTCAAGGAAGGAAATCTCCCTGACTATCCACTCTCTCATGGCTTTGCCATCCTCAGTTTCCTGGGAGTAGCTCATAAAGTCAAGTTTAACATTCAGTTCCTGAGCCACACGCCAGGCCATGACAGGCCACACCTGACCAATATCGCCAATGATGGGGATGCTTCCCTCGTGCCTGGCAAAGGCCGACATTTCCATACGGAAAGGGATTTTAGAGATCTTTGTTTTGGGCAATCCCTTGTTAATGGCCTCTTGTATCATGGCGCTTTGTTTCTGCAGATCCTGGGCTTTGCGAAGGTTTTCATCAAGATCGATGCGAATGAGTTTCTTGTCCCTAAGGCTGTAGGTATGAAGGCCTTTCCACCACGACCAGATGCCATGGCCAGTGTAGCATTCGAAAGGCCCATCGTGGATTTCCTGGGTAAGGGCCACTGCCGATTCGATGATCACATCGGCCTCATCAAGCATTCTGGCCACTCTCTGTGACCGTTCAAAAACAGAAATACTGTCGCCAATAGCCATGCCCACATGGCCGCTTCCTATCATCTGAGGAATGCTGACGAGAACAGGCAACCCCTTTTCAGCGCCAATTCCGATCATGGTGCGCCGGTCGGCTCCCCATCCGGCAACAACTTCGAAGGGAAGGCCATAGACCTTGCATATGCTCAATATTTCCGCAGCCAGCATTTCGTTGCGCAACCCCATAGGATAAGCCATGTTGCCTGCCGCTTTCAAAACAATGCGGCCATCTATTTCTTCGCCCCGTTTAAGCAGTTCTTCGTCAAGAACCATTTCGCGCCGTAGGGTGTTCATTTCCTGGGGAGTAAGCTGGGTAAATTCGAATACGTTTCCCCGAGGCATATACTTTTCATCAAATCCGAACTCCGTCCCGCTGCTCATTTTTACCTTATCGAGAGCACCTGCCATTTCGTGCCCCACAACGGCCGAGCTGGTGGTTACTCCGTCAATGATCCCTTTATCCATAAGCTCTGCTATGAGGGTGGTGACACCTTCGTGAATGTTAGGGCCGCTGCCTGTGGCTACCATTATTTTGCCGCCCTTTTTCTTCACTGCCGTCATTATTTTTACAGCTTCGTCCAGACTGGCTTTTGATCTTTCGTCTAATTCCTGATAAAAGGAATTTAAAAGCTTTTCATTTATTTTCATCAACCCATCACCTCACGTATTTCTTTCCAGGATAAGGATGCCGCTCCCCCCACTCCTTCAAAATACTGTGCCGCTCCCTGTTTTACTCTTTCCCTCATAGAGGGAGAGAGGCTTTTCTGCCACCATTCAGCCATTTCTTCCGCATTTCGCACAGTTACTGCCCCATGGTGTGCTGCCAGACCTGCTGCCGCTTCGGGAAAATCTTCCATATTCGGACCATGACAGACCGGTATGCCGAAGACTGCGGCCTCCATAAGGTTCTGCCCCCCTTTAGGAACCAGGCTTCCTCCCACGAAGGCACTGTCAGCAACACCGTAGAGGTCGAAGAGAACCCCTATTTTATCGACTATAAGGATGTCCCATCCATTTTTTACAGCAGAGAGGCGCTCCGCCTTGGCAATTTTCTGAGCTGAAGCAGTGACGGCCTCGGCCCGTTCGGGATGGCGTGGAACTATGATGAGCCGGGCCTCTGGTATTTGCTTTTTGACCTGTGAATAGGCCTCAAGGACAATTTCATCTTCTCCTGTATGGGTGCTGCCGGCTAAAAAAACCGGTTTTCGGCGGCCAATAAGTTTATTAGCCCAGCTGAAGTCCGCACTTTTTTGCCTCAATCTGAGAGCGTCAACTTTGCAGTCTCCCGTCACTGCGATTTTCTCTGGCTCCAGCCCTAAAGAAAGCAGATATTCCTCATCTTTATCTGAGCGAACCATAAGGCGGGTAAAGCATGAAAAAATATTCCGCCAGAAATCCGGGTGGTTTTTCCCCTTTAACGATGTCGTTTCTGAAAACCGGCCATTCACAAGAAATGCCGGAATTTGCCGTTTTACCAGCTCTTTGAGCAAATTGGGCCAAATCTCAGTTTCTATAACCACATAGGCTTTGGGCTGTATGGCGTCAAGAGCGCGAGCCACGATCCACGGAGTATCCCAGGGGTAATAGATATGGGCGTCAAATAGTTCTGATACCAGCTGATGGGCCATATCTTTTCCTGTAACGGTTGTCGTAGACAACACTACAGGAAGATCCGGAACATCTTCGTGGGCCGCAAGAAGAAGGGGCCAGGCCGATTGAACCTCTCCTACTGAAACGGAATGAACCCAAAGTGGGTTTTTTCTACGAAACAATTGTTTTTTTTCTTCTGTATAAAGAGCTTTCCGCTCATTCAGCCCCGTTTTGTATTTATGCGCCAGCCATGGGTACGCCATGAGATAGGCTGCTGATATGAGGGCCCTGTACGCAGAATAGTTCAGATCAGGCCACCCCCGCTTTAAGCAGTTCGTGAAGGTGAATAATTCCAATGGGCTTGCCTGCCTTCGCAACAATAAGCACTGAAATTTCCCTTTCTTCCATTATATGGACGGCTTCCGCAGCTAAACGGCCAGCTTCCAGCGTGACAGGATTTTTTGTCATGGCACTGGACACATCAGACTCAAGACATTCCACTCCGCACCGCTCAATAAGGCGACGCAAATCGCCATCTGTAAATATTCCGGCAAGTTTTCCCTCTTCGTCAACAATGAGCGTTGCCCCGTATCCCTTGCTCGTCATCTCGAAAAGGGCGTCGCTTACCTTGACATGCTCGATGACCACCGGCAGCTTATCTCCAGATCCCATAACATCTTCGACCTTAGTCAAAAGCCTTCGGCCAAGGGCACCCCCTGGGTGAAAGAGGGCAAAATCATCTTCTTCAAGCCCCCGGAGTTCCGTTACCATGCCTGCAAGGGCATCGCCAATTGCAAGCTGTACAGTGGTGCTGCTCGTCGGGGCCAGATTCAATGGATCCGCTTCCCTGCTGACACTTGAGTTCAAGACTATGTCAGAGTTTTTAGCAAGGGGAGAAGATATTCCGCCAGTGATGGATATAACAGGCGCTCCTAACCGCCTAAAGAAAGGAAGGAGGGCCACCACTTCTTTTGTTTTTCCGCTATTGCTGATAAAAAGGCCAACGTCTTCTCTGCAAACCATGCCGAGGTCGCCATGGGACGCTTCGGCAGCATGAAGAAAGAAAGACGGCGTCCCCAGGGATGCAAGGGTTGCCGCTATTTTTCTGCCGATAAGCCCCGATTTGCCCATGCCTATCACAACAAGACGGCCTTTGCTGCAATGAATAACCCTTGCCGCCTTAACAATTTCCTGGCCCATTTCGTCGGCCACTCGCAACAATTCGCTCGCTTCCTGTTTTAATACATCTCGGCCTATGGAAAGCAGCCGTTCGTCATCGAGATCGATCCCTGCCCGATCTCTGGGAAGACAGACCATTTTCTACGCCTCCTCCGCCCAATCAAGATTTACCTTTTCGATGGTGTTTTCTACAAAATTCCATATTTCTTTTATCTGAAAGAGAAAATACTCAAGTTTTTTAAGGGGGACCATATTGGGTCCGTCACTTTTCGCCTTGTCCGGATCAGGGTGGGTTTCAATAAAGAGGCCGTCAATGCCGATAGCGGCAGCAGCCCTTGCCAGGGGAAGGGCAAAACGCCGGTCTCCGCCGCTGGACGTTCCCTTTCCGCCAGGCATCTGTACGCTATGGGTGGCATCAAAGACAACAGGACATCCAAGACTCCGCATCAAAACAAGAGAACGCATATCCACAACCAGCTGGTTATAGCCCATAGTGGTGCCCCTTTCGCACAACAAGATCTTTTCGTTTCCCGCTTCTCTGCATTTCTCCACAACCTGCTTCATATCCTGGGGGGCCAGGAACTGGGCTTTCTTTATATGAAGGGCGCGCCGGGTCTGGGCGGCAGCTACGAGAAGGTCTGTCTGGCGACAGAGGAAAGCGGGAATCTGCAAGATATCAGCCACCTCTGCCACAGGCTCTGCCTGCCATGACTCATGGATATCGGTCAGTACCGGCACTGAAAGCTTTTCTTTTATCTCTGCCAGCTGGGCAAGGCCTTTTTCAAGGCCTGGACCGCGATAGCTGTGAATGGAAGTTCTGTTTGCCTTGTCATAAGAAGCTTTAAAAATATAGTTCATGCCTAGACGATCACATATTTCCTTTGCTGTCTGCCCTATTTCCAGACCCAAATCCAGGCTTTCGAGAGAGCAGGGACCAGCAATGACTGTAAGGGCTTCTCCACCTACAAAAAAATTATGAATTGGTACTGTATGAACCATGAATGTCATCTCCCTGATTTATAATGCGGGATATTTTCTGATAGACGCGACATCGGAGATCCCAACCGTATTCTCGTGCCACATACTCTACTACATTGTCTAATGCTCCTGGACCGCCAAGGCGCTTTTTGCCTTCTTCTCCCATAGATTGACGAAGTTCTGAATCGGACAGAATGACGAAAGCCGTATCAGCAAGAACCTGTGGATCGGGGGAAACAAGGATTTCAGAGTCTCCAAGAAGTTTTTTTTGCACTAGCTTCCCTTTCTCCCTTATGGAAACAACGGGAACTCCAAGGCCTGCACAGACCTGATTAGCCGTTCCTCCAAGACCTATAAGGATATGGGCGTCGGTTGCGACTGATACAAGAGGACCTAAATAGAACAATACCCGTAATCCGTTCTTTACAATGCCTCGTCCATCGTCAGCCAGCCGCCACCCAGGGGCCGCTGCCACCAATTGCTCTATGTCCAGTGAGGGGGCAATAACTGCCACAAATACGCACGACGTCTTTTTATTAAGGATCTCCACAGCGTCGAGCAGCATTTTCATATCATCATAGGCACGTTGTCTGCTGCCCGGCAACAAAAGCACCCTGGCTCCCTTTTCTTTGGGCCATTGAAAATATCCACTATTATTATCACATGTGAGGTCCATTATTGGATTCCCCGCAAACACCGCGTCGGCGTGGGAACGTACAAGCTCTTTAGCGGTCTCGGAATCCCGTGTCCAAACCCGGCGGCAACGATGTTTTAAAAGAAACCGCTCAAGTCGCCAATGGCCGCTCAGATAGACGGTTTTGGCCGTGGCTACGAGAACTGGAAGTTGTCCCTGCCCCCAGAGGGTGTGAAGTAAAAGATAGACATCTCCAACACAGAGAGGGGTGCGCACCTCGCCGCGCAGTTTTTTCCAGGCTTTGAGCTGGGAAAATATATGACGGACAAGCCCCGATTTCAGATCTTTTAGCAAATCTGAAATGTGATATTTGATTACCCCTCCTGAGGGGGATTCAGAAGGTACAGAGTCCACAGAGATGCCGGCATTCTCGTACTGCTCTCCCTTTCCCACAATAGGGAAGGACGTAACGTAAGCGCACGGGAACCGCTTTTTCACTTTTTGAGCCAAAAGAGCTCCCATGGCATCTTCTCCATATCCGTTGGAGGCCACTACCAGCCGAGGTCGAAGTTTTTCTGCAACAATACTCCAGAAACGGTCTTCTTCGTCTATGACTGTTGAGATTATAGGCACAAGAAGAGGAGAGATAAGGGGCTCCTTGGGAAGATTGTAGACGTCTTTTTCAGTGCAGACCAGATATCGGGCCCCCAGCTCCTCCTTGAGGGCGGCAAGCCGTTCCATATCTCTCAGGTCGAAACGGTGGTGGTCTTTGAAGCGCTGTTCCCTGAGCACGCGCAAACCTGCCTGGTCCAGTGTCCGCCTAAAACTTTCCGGGCTTCCAATGGCGGAGAAGGCCACCACAGGCAGGGACTTCACAGTAAAATCTTCCATATCCTGCCAGGAACCGTCCCATAAAGACCAGCATCGCAGTTCCAGCCTCGATGTGAACAGACGGTCTGCCGGAATATATTGCAAAAGCTTCTGGCGGAGGCTTCGCAGCTCATCTTCTGAAACCTGATCGGCCTTTGTTATGACCACTATATGGGCCCTTTGAATAGCTTTTGGAGGTTCCCTCAAAATGCCCGCCGGTACAAGGCGTCCGTTTCCGAAGGGGCAGCAGGCGTCCACGAGCACTATATCCACATCCCGCCCTAAACGGCGATGCTGAAAGGCGTCATCGGCGACAATGAGTTCCACATTGTGTTTCTGCAAGGCTTCCACGTCTTTTAAACGATCTCTCGAAACTGCCACTGGCACATGGGGAAGACGGGAGGCCAGAAGGAGGGGCTCGTCTCCAACGATCTCTCTTTCAGAAGAAGTACCCTTTATTACAACAGGCTCGCTTGTCCGCCCTCCATAACCCCGGCTTACAATGCCCACACGAACCCCCATATTGTAGAAATGGCGGGAAAGCATTTCTACGAAAGGCGTCTTGTTTGTTCCGCCAAGGGTAATATTTCCTACACTGATAACGGGAATAGGCGGTTCATAGCTTGCCACAAGACCATGGTCGAAGGCAAAATTACGCGACCGGGCAAAACTTTGAGAAACACAGGCCAAGGGGACGAGCAAGGCCCAGGGGCTGAACTGCCGCTCTCCCCTGGCCCATTCA
Source organism: Aminobacterium sp. UBA4987 (assembly GCF_002396985.1). NCBI lineage: Bacteria > Thermotogati > Synergistota > Synergistia > Synergistales > Aminobacteriaceae > Aminobacterium > Aminobacterium sp. UBA4987. Next base: position 140,588 of record NZ_DGZF01000009.1, on the reverse strand, counting down.
AGATAACTACGGACGAGTTTCATTGTTCTTCTCTCCCCCAAATTGCAGCTCGTACAGGTGGCGGTAGATTCCACCCTTTTCAAGGAGCTCGTCGTGGGTGCCGCTTTCCACAATGTGCCCCTTACTGAGGACAAGAATGCGGTCCGCACTCCGCACAGTGGACAGGCGGTGGGCGATGACAAAGGAGGTTCGGCCTTCCATGGCTTTTTCCATAGCTTCCTGTATCTGGCTTTCAACGGCCACGTCAAGAGATGATGTAGCCTCGTCAAGAATAAGGATGCGGGGATTCCGTATAATGGCACGAGCTATGGCCACGCGCTGTCTCTGGCCGCCGCTGAGGGTAACTCCCCGTTCTCCCACTTCAGTGTCATATCCTTCGGGAAGGCTGGTTATAAAGGAATGGATACCGGCAATCTGAGCCGCCTTCACTATATCCTCTTCTGTAGCCTGGGGAAAACCGTAGCTGATGTTAAAGGCCAGACTTCCCTTCATGAGAACCGGGTCTTGGGGTACAATGCCAATCTGTTTCCGCAGTTCTGTGAGATCAAGGGTTCTCACATCGCAACCATCAACGCTCACTTTCCCGCGGGAAGGGTCATAAAAGCGGGGAATAAGGTCCATGAGAGTAGATTTCCCGCCGCCTGTTTCGCCGACAACGGCAACCCTTTCTCCAGGACAGACCTCGAGAGCGACGCCTTTTAACACCCACTGTTCGTCTTTATAGGCAAACCAGACATCTTCCATTTTGATCGCACCCTGTATGACTCCCAGGGGAACGGGATGTTCTGGCGAACGTATTTCACAAGGGGTATCAAAAATTGAAAAGATGCGTTCCGCCGAAGCCAGGCACAGCTGCATGCTGCTGACCACGCGGGTAAAGACCCGGATAGGGTGAACCAGAAAACCAAGATATCCCAAGAAGGCGATGAGTTCACCAGGAGTGAGTTTTTCATTTATAACATCTCTCCCCCCTATCCAGAGAATTAAGGCAAGGGCCGCAATGAGCACCACTTCGATAACACCTGAGAGGGCAGCCTGTACCTGCACTCCATGCATGAGGGCCTTGAAGTTCGCTCTGTTCTGGTCCTTAAAGCGTTGAGATTCCATGGCTTCCGTCACAAAGGAACGCACGATGCGTATGGCCGACAGGGCTTCCTGAATGATGGCAGACAGCCTGGCCAGCTCTTCCTGGATCGCATGCCCGACAAAGCGAAGTTTTTTGGAGGCATGGTCAAGAATGAAAAAGGTCAGGGGCAGAATGGCAAAGGTGATAAGGGTAAGACGCCAGTTGATATATATGAGGAACCCAAGCATGCCCAAAAAGGTGATGCCCTGTACCACAAGATCCACTATGACAGTAGTAACCATGTTCTGCAGTACATTGACATCGTTGGTGATGCGCGACATCAGCTCGCCTACCCGCTTGCCGTATATATATCGCAGGGATAGATTCTGCATATGATCGTAGAGGCCCACACGAAGGTCCATGACCACATGCTGCCCCACCCAGTTCATAAGATACTGGTGGCCGTAGGAAGCGATACCTTTGCCCGTAAAAAGGAGCACCAGACCGATGGTAAGCACATTGAGAACATCCATCTTTTTAGCGATGAGAACATCGTCCACCACGTTTTTTAAAAGCCACGGGGGAATGACAGTAAAGACAGAGGCCAGAACCATACACCCAAGGGCGGCAAAGAGCCTCGGGAAATATGGCCGGGTATATTCTAAAAGACGTACGTAAATATGCTTCTTATTCATTGATACACAGCCTTTCGATCATGTCACATAACTTTTTCGAAGGTGTTTCTATAGACCGCCCGGATAGCTGGCATAATTTTATTTTCTGGGCTCTTCGTTCTTCGTGGTCGAACCAGAGGGCGCTTATTTCCCTAACTACATCTTTCGAGCTCAGTTCTCCAACTACTTCCTTCATTATCTGGCTTTGAGAAAGCCGATTAGGCCACGCCAGGTAGGAGGTTCTATGATTCGCTTTCCACCGCAGCACTTTCTCTTTAACAGCCGGACCAAAAATCGGCAAGGATGCAATGAGCCCCTTTAAGCCGCTTATGGGGATTTCCCTCAAAAAAGCGAAGGGAACGGCAACGAGTGCGGGTATTCCCATATGCATAAGCTCAAGGGTGTTTGTTCCAGGCTGGGTTAAGGCCATGTCCGCATTTTTAAGAACCACACCTGTTCCAGCCATCGCCGGGTTTAAACCCGCGGAACGCCAGGTTTCCCGCTCTTCAGCCTTCGAAAAGGGAGAGAGGAGAGTTGCAACCTGAAGCGGCCCTGTCTGTTCCCGCAGCAAAGAGACCACTTCCATAAGATAGGGCAGAGCCTTGGCGCGTATGGCAGGGCGGCTTCCCGGGAATAAAACCAGTTTAAGACCTTGCCTATCCAGCCAGGGAGAAGGGCCGTCATCCATAAGGATCCCTTCTTTAACAAGATCGCCAACTACTGCCGCATTAGGAGATATGGACCGGGCCATGGATTCAAAGGCGGTAAAGACACCACTACAGTGTTCCAATCCTTTTTTACGGCCATAAGTGTAGCAGAAAAGAGGGACTTTTCCTTTTTGGCCCATATGGCGCCCAAAAAAGAGATCGCCGCCCAGTTGAATAATACCATCAGTTTCATGATGGTTCATAGCCCGCAAAGTATTTGCCGAAGAGTAAGGCCCCTTCACTTCATCCGCTCCCAGTGCCATGGCCGCATGACCTTCCCGCCCACTGGCAAATTGGCATGGAAGAATCCAGATTGTAACATTTTTATTACGGCGTTTAAGTTCTCTCGTAAGGGGGCGGCACCATCCCCAAAGTTCGCCCGGGCCATTGACAAGAAGAGTCACGGAATTCATGGCAGCCCCCCCTTGAGAATAGCCTGAGTCCAAAGTTCCGTAGCTCCAGGCACTCCCAAATCCTTTCTGCCTCTCATAAGAGCTTCGTGTTTCTGCTTTTCCACCTCGGGATCATCAAGATAAAGGATCGCCTCTTCCATAACACGGGAAGAAGAGGCCTCTTTTTGCAGAAGCTCGGGATAAACTGTTTCGTGGGCCATAATATTAGGAAGCGAAACCCAGGGAGTCTTAACAAAATTCTTATAGATGCGCCACGATAGCCATGACCCTTTATACACGACGATCATGAAACGGTTTGCCATCATGGCCTCAAGGGAGGCTGTTCCACTCGCCCCCACTACCATCCGGCTCCGTTCCATAAGTTCCTTTCCCCTTCCTTCAAAAAGAGTCCACTTTCGCAAGTCTCTTTTCATCTTTTCACGGATAGAAGAAGAAAGGCCTGGGGCAATTGAAAAGACAGGTTCATATCCCATACTTTGAAATTGTCGGGCACTTTCCACAAGTATGGGCAGCAGCCTTTTCACTTCCCCAGTGCGGCTTCCTGGCAGAAGGGCAATGATTCGGCCTGACGGTTCTGTGACACCAGAGGAACTGGTCTCATCAAGGAAGGGATGGCCGATCCAAAGGGATGGAACGTCATGTTCTGTTAAATAGAGGTGTTCAAAGCGCAGCAGGGGCAGCAGAAGAGTGCAATACCGCCGCAGTGTCCTGACTCGTTTTTTTCTCCACGCCCAGACAGTGGGCGGGGCCACGTAGAAAATAGGATTCTCAAACCCCTTCTTTCGCAGCGACCGGATAAGTGGAAGATGAAAATCCGGGCTGTCTATAACAATGACCCGCCTGGGCTGCTCTTTGAGAATAAACTTCACCATGGTATTTTTAAGGCGAAGGAGCCTGGGGATAGCCGCCAGGATATCTGTGCTGCCCATAAGACTCAGTTGGTCGATTGTCCAGAGAGCCTCCCCCTGTTCTGCGACTCCCCTGGGACCAAGCATCCCCATGATGGGCTCGTCAGTTTGTTTGCGAAGATACCGGATGATAGAGCCTGCGTAGTGATCCCCTGAAGGTTCGCCGCAACTTATATAGATAGACATGGGGGCACTCCCACCACTGCGATGTTCAGCCGGGCAGCAAGCTCAAGAAAAGCTTCTTTCTCAAGCATGAGGGTACGGCCGGCTTCGAGAGCCAGGCAGGTTTGTCCGGCTTTCTCCATCATGTGGAGGGTATGAGTTCCCACTACAGGGATATCAAAGCGTTCATCCTGGTCTGCCCGCATCATTTTTATCACAGAGCCTCCATGGACCAATGTTCCAGCCCGCTGAAGCATGGCATCTGTTCCTTCCATAGCTTCCACTGCCACAACCGCGCCGCTGTGTATGACGATGCTCTGGCCAAAAGAAAGGGGCAGAAGATGAAAAAGGATTGAGCAGCCATAGGCTACATCCTTTGCTTCCTGATCTGAAAGGCCTCGGGCTGAGACTTGCCCTTCAGGAGTGAGGAGATCAGAAAGGATCTGTCTGTACCCTGCTACTTTAATTCCAGTTTTTTCTATAGTACGGACGATACGACTGAGAAGAGCGTGGTCATCGTTGTTTTCTGCATCAAGAGACTGTTTCAGCAATACGTCGAGGTTTTCTCGCTGGTACATGAGACTTTTGGGAACCTGACCTGCCAGTATCATGGTCTCTACTTTATGGGAAAGCATCTGACCCAAAATCCATTCAAGATCAGGTGTTGCCACTGTCCAAATTTGCCTTGCAAAAGGAGCGAGGCGCTCTATATCCGCTCCCATTGAAAAAACATAAGGGGGCATTCCCTCTTTGAAAAGCCTGGCACAAATTATTTCAGGGAGGCAGCCCTCCCCGGCAATAATAGCAAGTGTTCTTTTCATATTAATCATTCGCCTTTCGTGCGAAGTATCCTCCTACAAGCAAAAAGAGGACGTTAGGCACCCAAGCAGCCAAGAGCGGGGGCATATGTTCTGTTTCCCCAAAGGCTTTGCAAAGGGACATCACTACATAGTAGACGAAAACAATCATGACGCTGAGGCCAAACCCCACGCCGGACCCGGTTCTATGGGATCTTACGCCAAGGCTGGCTCCTAATATGGCGAGAACAACGCTCGCCCATGGAACAGCGAATCGAAGGTGGAAGAGAACCCACAACGGCGCAAGGTTCCCACCCTGGGCCTGAAGAAGGCGTATCTGGGCCATAAGTTCCAGGGCGCTCATTTCACTCGGTTTGCGGGAAGCCTGCTCAACCTGCTGAGGCGAGAGGTTTAGATCGAATTGCTGACGCTCGAAACGAAAAAGGAGTTCTACTTTTCCACCATTCGTTACCTGAAATACTTCACCATCATCAATCCACCATTTTCCATCTTTCCAGAGGCCAGTCTTGCCCACGGTTATCCGTTTGAGCTTTCCCTTTTCGAACTCCTGAACGAGCACATTGGTCATAGTTCCTTTTCGAGGCTGAAGCTTTTCTATGTAAATAACCCTGTTGAGCTGCCCATTGCTTTCGTCCCGTAAAAAAACTTGTTCTTTGAGAACGGAGGGCTTCTCTCGCATCACTTCGAATCTCATGAGATTTTCCGCGGCACGATTTGAAAAAGGCACCACTGTTTCATTAAGGATAAGAGCAGAAAGCCCTACCAGGAGAGATCCCACAATGACAGGTTTCAAAATTCGCTGAAAGGAAATTCCGGAGGCTTTCAGCGCCACTATTTCACTGTTTGTAGAAAGTTTGCCAAAGGTAAGGAGTGCCGAGAGCAGACACGCCATGGGCAGTGTCAGAATGATCACTTCCGGCAAACTGTAGATAAAAAGCCGCAAGACAACGCCAATGGATATCCCTTTTTCTATAATCATGCTGGCAATTTGGAAAAGCAGGTCGCCCGCTACAAACACCATGGTAAAGGCCATGACGCCAAAAACAAAGGATCCAGCCATTTCTTTCCATATGAAACGATCGAGAATTCCTCTATTTCCCACTATCCCCACGTCCTGTTACCCATTCTTTATTGTATGCGAGTATGTATTCGGCAGCTTCGCGAATAGCGCCCCGGCCGCCCTCTTTGGTGGTAACCCTGTCTGCCGCCTTTTTGGCCTCTGATACGGCATTGGCCACCGCAAAACCAAGACCGACCCACTGAAGACATTCAACATCGTTCACATCATCGCCGGCATAAGCAATCTGAGAGGATGGGAGAGCGAGATCAGAGGCCAGTTTTTTCAATGCTTCATATTTATTTTTTACGCCATTCTGAAGGAGGGCTATGCCAAGCTCTTTTGCCCGCCCTTCTGTGGCAGGTGAGTAACGGCCGCTTATAATGGCTACTTCTACGCCCCCTTGGCGAAGACGGGAAATGCCCATGCCATCCTGTATATCAAAACGTTTAAACTCGTTGCCCCGCCCATCAAGATATACTCCGCCATCAGTCAAAGTTCCATCTACGTCAAGAACAAGGAGTTTAATCATCTGTCTCTCCTTTAGAACCATGGGGCCATGGCGCCAGCCCCCGGTGTGCTTGTGCCACAAATGCAACGATCTCGGCAGCAAGAGCGTTTTCACCGGCAGCAAGACTTTGAGCCGCCGTTCTGATTGGAAGACCGCTATGGTAAAGATGCCGATATAGATTTTTTATATCTTTCCTGTCAGAGGAAGAAAAACCAGCCCTTTTCAGACCCACGCTGTTTATACCGTGTACCTGGGCCGGATGGCCGTCAACAAGCAAAAATGGCGCTACATCTTTCACAACTTTCGACAGACCCCCTATCATACAGTAGCGGCCAACCCGGACAAATTGATGAAAACCTGCCAGGCCGCCTACGACTGTACCCTCTCCCACAGAAACGTAGCCGGCGAAACCTGCTTTGTTTGCAATGGTAACACGTTTTGCTATCTGTACGTTGTGGCCCAGATGGACACCTTCCATAATGAAGCAGTCATCGCCCACCACTGTAATCGCTCCCTCACCACAGGCGCGATGTATTGTCACATTTTCTCGAATAACCACCCTATCCCCAATATGAACCCAGCTTTCTTCATTGCCAAAACTTTTATCCTGCGGTTCCCGGCCAAGGATGGAATTTTCATAGATGTGGCATCCTGCCCCGATTCGGGTGAAATCGAGGATACGAACAAAGGCCTCCAGCGTGGTGTTTTCGCCAATATGTACCAGGTCTCCCACAATACAATAGGGCCCCACAACAATATTATCTTCAAGAACCGCCTTTGGCGATACTATTGCCGTAGGATGAATGGTTACGGACATGGCTAAATCCTTTCCTCCATAGCTTCTTTCTTGGAAAGCCTCTCTGCCATGAAGAAGCTGTACTCCGCTTCTGCGGCAAGCTCTCCGTCGACTTCCGATCTTGCTTTCACTTTTCCCATAAGCCCCCGCGACTTGACCATTTCAGCTGTGGTAATGAGCTGATCTCCAGGTCTTACAGGGCGGCGAAAACGGGCCTTGTCCACTCCTGTCAGGTATGTCACCATATTTTGCATGTTTGGTCGGCAAACGATCATCATGGCCGCCACTTGCCCCATGGCTTCAAGAATAAGAACACCGGGCATCACCGGTTCGTCAGGAAAGTGGCCGGTAAAGAAAGGTTCGTTAATTGAAACATTTTTGAGGCCAACCACTCGATTTTCCCCTACTTCCAAGATGCGGTCTACCAGAAGAAATGGATAGCGGTGTGGAAGGGCTTTCATAATTTTATCAATATCGATCATTATATTATCTCCTTTCATTGTTGCCGGCTTTCTAATTGTTTTAATCGGCGAAGGAGGCGAAGGTGCATGTCATGCCCCGTTCGAATAGCCACTATATGGGCATGTAAAGGCCGCCCCAACAACGCTATATCGCCGATAAGGTCAAGAATCTTGTGACGGACGAATTCATCAGAAAAATAAAGGCCTCTTTTGTTTAGCGCCTTTTGTGAAGTCACAAGAACCGCATTGTCGAGACTTCCTCCCTTTGCGAGCCCTCGCTTTTTTAGAGTATCCATTTCCTCTTCAAGAGCAAAGGTGCGGCATGGAGCTATCTCTTTTAAAAAACCTTCCGCAGTCACCCTGAAGTCATAGATTTCAGTGCCGATGACCGGATTTTCATATTCGATCACATAGGTAATAGAAAGACCCTCACCGGGCAATGCACAGATGATCTTTTTTTGAGTCTCATCTCTTTCTACAACAGGCACAAAGAGGCAGAGCGGATCTTCGTGATGCTCTGTTTCTACCAGTTCCACCTCGCTGAGCTTCTGCGCAAATGTCAGGGAGCCGCCGTCAAGAATAGGCATTTCAGGCCCACTTATCCTGATCAAAGCCTGGCCAATACCCAAAACATAAAGGGCTGCCATAAGGTGTTCTACGGTCCTGACTACTGTGTTATCAGGGAAAATTATTTCCGTCCCTCGGCCGCTTCCTTCAAAGACTGCATCCCTCAAGGGGTAGCGGCGGCCTCCAATTTCAAAAACTATTCCCCTTTTATGGTAAAAGGGAATTATTTCTGCCCTGCACGGTTCCCCGGAATGAAGACCCGTCCCTTGAAAAAAAACAGGGGTCTTTATGGTGCGCAAAAAGCTCATTTAGAATCTTCCCCGGATTCTGCCAATCTTTTTTCCAAAGCCTTAATTCGCGAAAAAAGTTCCGGCAGACGAAGATAGAGGGCCTGGGCCCTGAATTGCTCTTTATGGGGACGAGCGGGAAATCCTGATACTATTTCACCAGGAGGAACATCTTTAATGACTCCGCCATTGGCAGCTACCTGAGCTCGATTCCCTATCTTAACGTGGTCGCGCACACCGCTTCGAGCCGCCAATATAACCCCCTCGCCGATCTCTGCGCTTCCCGCAATGCCCGTCATGGCTACAACAATGCAATTATCACCGATGCGAGCGTTATGGGCAATATGGACGTGGTCGTCTACTTTGGTTCCTTTTCCTATATACGTATCGTCGAGAGTCCCTCTGTCAATTGTGGTACAAGCCCCTATTTCCACATCATCGTCTATAACGACCCCCCCGATCTGAGGCACTTTCTGCGGGCGCTCATCAGGATGGGAGGATGGAATAATGCCGAAGCCGTCGCACCCTATAATGGCGCCACTGTGGATCAATCCCCTCTCTCCAATGGTCACATTCTCATAAAGCACTGCCATGGGCTCAATATGCGTACCCTTTCCGACAGAACATCGCGCACCCACATAAACCTGAGCTTCCAAAATAGCCTCGTCATGAATTACAGCATTTTCCTCTATAACACAAAGAGGCCCGACATATGCCGTATCTGCAATGCGAGCATTTTCAGAAACCACCGCTGAGGGATGAATCCCATAAGGGAAGGATTGGGGAATCTTAAAAAGATAAAGCAACCTTGCAAAGGCTTCCCTGGGTTTTTCTGTGACAATACCTTGTCGGGATTCTGTAAAAAATTTTTCAGGGGCTGCTAAAAAAGCTTCTGCAGACAGCATCCCCAGCTCTTTTTCTTCCCAGACCACACTCAAGGTCTTTTCTCCGCTTTTTTCGGGAGAAACAAGTCCCTTTACTGAAATATGAGGGTTCCCAATAACTTTCCCTCCAATATATGCTGCAATCTGACCAAGAGTCATGGGTGTGTCAGATATTTTGTCCACTTTTGCTGCCCCCTTACAAGTTGCCGACCGCGCGAATACTCCATTGATCTTCGTCACGTTCGTCATAATGCAATTCAATAGATAAAAACTCGTTTATTCGATAGCCTACGCCAAAATTACTGTAACTATCCTCACTAAACCGCCACCATGCGTAGGGTTCCTTGACCTTGCCAGTAAACCAGAATCTCCACCATACTTCTCCTCCAGGATAGGCCAGTTCTGCCCCTAGGAGCATTCGTGGATGAACCTTCCACCGCGCCCCCCAGCGACTTTCAAGATCAAAATCATTGGTGGAAAGAATCCACTCGCCATAAAGTTCAACATCCCAGCCACTTACAGGAAGGGATTTTCTGCCTATGTGAAGTCCCACCTCGGGATATTTATCATCCGTTCCACCGTAGGCGGCTGCCCACGCCTGAACAGTAAACCGGGAACTCTCTACAAGAGCATCTGCTCGTGAGATCTGCGCAGGGCGAAAATCTACACTAACCTTGGCTTTTGAATTGACCACTATGTTGCGGTCTTCCAAGGCTTTTTCTGCCAGTTTTTCAATATCGTTCTTGTGGTGGGAAACCCATTCTACTGGCAGACCTACAATGGGAAAAAGGCCCGACTGCAAATTATCTTTCAGATCAGACTGAAATGCAACAGGGAGGGATCCCGATTGGACGGATGGGGTTACAGCCAGAACAAAGGGTTGTTGCGGAAGAAAGGAAACTTTAAGGATGTTTGACTTGGCATTTGCCGGCAATTCCACAAAAACCGCGATATCCCAACCTGGAGCACGGGTTTCTGTCAGACTTCGTATCTCCCGTTTCAATGCCGTATCCGCCCAGGCCAGGGCAGCAAGGGGCACCCCATCGATGTGGGAATGGATGAGGGCTGGGAGAGAAACGGTATCCTCCTGAAACCATTTATCGCCAGGGGAAGGAAGGGATGGCATTTGCAATTCCACCTCCCAGGCCAGGGCTTCTTCAGCATGGGCTTTTACTTCAACTTGGTTGTTACGATAACGAGGCGACCTGAACACGTACCCCGTTAGCAATCGGTCCGCAACGAGAGTAAGCATCTTAAAGCGCTCTGACAAAGAGATGGAAGTATCCATCTCCCCCCAGACAGCACTCAGGCTTTTTTCCGCGCTTTCTGCCATCCATGCCGGCATTCCCTCTATATGAACGGCTCCGTAAAGAGGGAGCGACATAAAAAGAAGGGCCGCAGCCAGAAACGCAGCGGCTACAGCCCTGCTCTTTCTTGTCATAATGGGCGATCTCACCCCTTAGAAAAGTTCTCCAAAACCAAAGTGGGTCTTGTTCTCATCTTCTCCCTGCGCGTAATCCAGACGAAGGTTCCCAAGGGGGGTTTTCACTCTTACCCCCACACCCCATGAGTCATGAAGATCTGAGAAACTGAAGTTGTCTTCTCCACGCCACGCATTGCCTATATCGTAAAAAAGCACAAATCCAAAGGCACTCTCTATAGGAATGCGGGCTTCTACGTTCGCGAGAAACATTTCATCCCCCTCAAACTCGCCGCCATCGTATCCTCGAAGAGAGTTCGATCCCCCTAAAGAATACCTTTCGGCAGAAGGAAGGACACCGGAAGAAAAGCCGGCCTTGATGCGGGTAGCGAAAATAGGTGGATTGTCTTCTTTCCCTAAATTGAAATCCAAAAAATCCCCTAATCCCATGACAGGAATATAGTAGCGACCCTGGGCCCAATATTTAGTGTAGGTCCAGTCAGCGCCCAACATATCCAGGGCATGTTCAACACTTAAATCAATAATGTGGCCTTTGGAATAACTGAGGTATTCATCTAACGTGTTCCAGGTCAATGTCCCGATAACGGCAAAGGTGGTTCCCGTGGTCAGGTCATCAAGGTCTTCCTGGGTTCCGGCAGGCAGTTTTACGACATTAGAAACATCAACATCATGCCAATCAAGGGTCAGATACCAGCTTAGGCGTGGATCGAAACTGAACTTTTTACCGGCGCCAATATAGAACCCTACCCGTTCCTCATCGTATTCAAGGCGCTTTGCTCCCGCTCTGTAAAAGCCTCGCTCCTCATATACACGCTTGTAGGCGCCCACTTTCCAAGCATAATATATATCATCCATATAGGGCTCTGTATATGTCAGCCAGTACTGCTCGTTATCTCCCGTTTCAAAGCCTACTTCGGCATTGTGCCCTTTTCCTCTCCAGTTGGAATCTCCATAAGATAGTCCGCCTGACCAGCCGCTTTCAGTGCCATGGCTTATGGAAAGCCCAACAGCAGCTGTCTTTTTCTCTTCTACCGTTACCACAACATTTGTAGCAAGGGGAGTATCTCCAGGTTCAAAGCCCACGTTCACATCTTCAAAAAAGCCCATCTGCTGAATTTTGTTAATGGAGTGGCGAAGCACAGTGGCATTAAAAAGGTCGCCTTTTTTAACCTTGATCTGGCGCTCTATGACGTAGCTCTTCGTCTTTGTGTTACCCTGAATAATAATGTCACCTACAATAGGTTCCATAATCTGCACATTAATAATGCCGCCCTCAATCTGCACATCGGCAATTCGAGTCATGACGTAGCCATCTTTCTGATATTTTTCTTGTATGCGTTCCAGATCGTGACGGAAAAAGACCCTGTTAAACACAGCTCCAGGCGCGGTGAAAACCAGTTTTAACAGATCTTCATCGCTATAAACAGTATTGCCTGAGAACTCAATTTTATCTACCACTGGGTTTTCTTTCACCACATAGGTAACTCCAACGCCACCTTCCACAACGGCGAGATCCACATCTACAAAAGAAAAAAATCCTAACTCATAAATTGCCTCTACATCTTTCTGAAGCTGTTCACGGTTTAATGGTTCTCCTATTTTCGTTCCAGTAGCCGAAAGGATGTGCTCTGATACCACATGCTCATTACCTCGTACATCCCGCGAAACGACAGGAGGCTCTTGAGCCCAAACTCCCAGAGACATGAACATCATAAAAAAGAAACACATTATCGATATAAAAACTGGTCGTTTCACACGTAATCTCTCCTTCCGGGAAGGTGAAGTTTTTATTGTCTATTAATGATTATAGCAGGCCCTTCTTCTCGCAAGGCATTTTGCCCAATTTGCATAAGGGTCAAAATACGTTCTAGGGCAACAGGTTTTTCATCGCTTTTTTTCTGATCCTGGAAAACATGCTGTTCAGGTTCAAAAGAAATCTGTTTTTTGGGCTGGACAGGAACAAGTTTAAAACTTGACACAGTTGTAGCGGAAGGCAAAGGAATTTTTTCCAACTCGTTTTTTTGCTCTCTTTTTAAAGCTTCAAGGTTGCTTTCGCTCAGACTTTTCCGCAAGCCTGCTAAAACTGCTTTTTCATCAGAAGTTACCCATTCCAATATAAGATCATCATTATTCATAACAATGTTTCTCTGACTATTGCCTATGGGAGCCGAAAGGGGGACAGAAAGAACACACAGGAAAAATATAGCCAGGGCCGCGACCCGACTTAAATCAACAACAAACATATTTCTTTTCGGCTGCTCATTTTCCGCAGCCAATTCCCACAGTTCCCTTCTTGCCTCTTCAAGCTCAGCCCTGGCGCACTCCATTTCTGTCAGCGCATTATGCCACGCTTTGCTTTTTGACGCAGAAACACACCTTTCAAGCCATCTTACAACCCTTGCGATGCGTTTTTCCATACTGCCATCACTCCTGAAGACACTGCCGTCATTATAACCCTCTCTTTACTTATCACTTTTTAGGTCTTCTTAGTGGTATGGTCGGGAAAAATCCAACTCCGAAGCCGTGCTACAGCATTTCGTCTGAGACGATATACGTGGCTAATATCAAGATCCTGTTTGTCAGCAACCTCTTTTGCCTCGCGTCCTTTATAAAACATCTCCCTTACTATTTCCCCTTCACGGTCAGGTAAATTCTTTATTTCCTGAGAAAGGGTAAGAAGGAGATCGTAGGTCTCATAAGAAAAATTGTCTTGTATTCTCATGTCTTCATCGTCCATGGGAATAGGCGCCTTGGCCTCACTTCTCTGGAGAAAATTAACCATTTGTCCTTTTATGCGGTAAAAGGCATAGGTGGTAAATTTAAGCTGGCGCTCCGGCTCAAATTTATCTACGGATTTAATAAGCGCAACCATACCTTCCTGAATTAAATCGGGGTAGAGTGAAGGAGAGACATAGAATTTTTGAGCAAGCCAGAAAACAAGAGGCCGATAAGAAATAATCAGTTCCTCCCGGGCATCGTCATCTAAATGACAACGGGCCCAAAGCATCTCTTCTTTCTCTGGAGAAAGACGTAACTGGTTCTGTTCTTCATCCCATCTCCCGCTCAAAAAAAGCCTCCTCTCCCTATGCAGACATAACTATGGGAATTTTACCAGTTAGTTTCTATCTTGTCTAAGAAGAAAGGGGAAGTTGTTGAATGATTTCCCTCGGTACGTAAAGATGCATAGCATCGTTCAGAAAAGAAAGCATCATTACACTTCTGTAAGCGTGTATGGAAGAAATAGAACAATTATCGAGACGCATACGCCATACAAGGGAAGAGCTGACCTTTAGAAGTTCAACAAGGGCCGTACGTATAGAACCTCCGTGGGCTATTACAAGGATTCGTTCTTCATCCCTTTTCAATATTTCATCAAGGATTTCCGCAACTCGCTGTCGAACCTCGTTAAAGGATTCCCCGCTCCTTGGGACAAGGGTTGAAGGATCTTTTCTCCATTGGCTATGCTCTTCAGAAAACCGCGCTTCAACCTCTGAGACAGAAAGTCCTTCCCATTCGCCAAAAGCAATTTCTTTTAGGCCTTCACGCACGTGAAGCACATTGCAGCTCTGCCGCGCTGCTATTATTTCTGCAGTCCGTCGTGCTCTGAGCAAAGGGCTTGATACGATAAGATCTGCCTCAAAGGATGCCGCCAGGCGAAGGGAAACCCGATCAGCCTGCTCAAGGCCTTCCGCATTGAGAGGCACGTCGCTTTGCCCCTGATACCTCATCTCATTATTCCAATCTGTTTGTCCGTGACGAATAAATAGTATCTGCTTTTTCAGTGCCATTTGAAATCCCCTTTTATGTTTTCATTCTGTGCCATTATACCGTTGCGCAATAAAAAAGGCTTTGGGCTTTTGCTCTAACAGCAATAAGACTCAAAGCCTTTTATATTCTCTCTGCGGACCTGGAGCCAGCGGGCAAATTCGAACCGCCGACCTGCGCATTACAAGTGCGATTACAAGCCGAGGAACGTTGCCATTTGCAAGCCATCTTAAAAATCCCCACGTAAAATAGATAGATTTTAATTGCCTCGCGCTTTTATTGTTTTTATTTTACTTTGGCTGTATTATGCGACATACATAGAAGGTGTCAAAATGAAATTAACGGAGACACCAGTAAAAAGGCCGATTGCGTACCAGGTCGAAATGAGTGGAGAAAAATAAAGTACGTTTGCTACAGACATCCTATCACAAAAAGCACTTGATGCGAAAACTCGGGTTAAGGGCATACCTGATCGCAGAGCCCCCGAATTAATGGACAGTACAAAGAGACGATATAGTGGAGATTAGAGAGGTGCAAATATTACACACAGGATTTCAAACTTGAAGCAGTAAAACGTGTGAAAGGGAGGAAACATTAATGAGAACCCGTAAGGCGTTGCCTGTTCTTATGAGTCTTTCGTGTGTTGTATTAATTCTTTTCATCTTCATCTTGCCGTGTTCTGGCAATGTCGTTAATTACCCGAACACAGTTTCGACCGCGAGAGAAATAATATGGAAAACTATTATATCCGGAGGGGGAAACTCCGCATCGGTAGCAGTGATGGACAGGGGCAATATAGTGTATTCGGAGGGATTCGGACCGGCAGACCGCTCACTTAACCGTCTCGTGGACAGAGACACCAGGTTCAATATAGGTTCGACGAGCAAAATGTTCGCTGCCGTAGCAATTCTGCTGCTGGCAGATGATGGTAAATTAAGCCTTGAAGACCCCGTGGTAAAGCATATACCTGAATTCGTAATGAAGGACCCCCGATACCGGGACATTACGGTGCGGATGCTTTTCAATCATTCTTCAGGCCTGCCTGGCTCCACATTTGTTTTTGGGTACAGGGCTGACGAGGATCACCAGACCCTATTGCTTGAAACATTGAAGAATGCGGTTCTCAAGCACACCCCAGGTGAAATGAGTATTTACTGCAATGATGGTTTTACCCTGGCCGAGATAATCGTTGAGCGTGTTTCAGGAAAGTCATTCGCCTCGTTTGTCACCGAAAGGATATTTTCTCCCCTTGAAATGCGGAACTCGGGTGAGAGTGTTGGCGTTACTGGAGGAAAGATTGCCGAATTCTACGATGAAGAGGGAAATAAATATCCCCCAGAGGTAGTTACGGTGCTGGGCGCAGGCGGGCTCTCCTCCACTCCGGAGGACCTCTGCCGGTTTGGAGACAGTTTTGCCCCCGGCGGAATGAACATTCTTTCAGATTCCTCGCTAAAGGATGTTCTGAAGGAACAGCCCACCCCCTTTTCTTCTTTATTGAAGGGGGATGCCCTTTTAGATGCCTTCGGTTGGGATTATGCACTCCTTCCAGCCTACCGGGAGAACGGGTACCAGGTTCTGGGCAAGAGCGGCGGGACCTTGTTCTATTCAACCAATCTCCAGATCCTTCCACAGGAACGGCTGGCGGTTGCAGTGACGTACTCCGGACAAGCTGGCGCCGCAAAAGCTACGCACCGTATTATGGAGGCGCTCATGAAGGACAAGGGGCTCCCCGGACCGAAACCGGTTTCTCCAGTCAAACCTCCAGAACCACAGCCCATTCCCGATGAGTTTTTGAAACTCGCGGGATTCTATGTAAACACACAAGAAGCTGTTCGCATGATCTTTGACAAAGAGAGTCATACGCTGAACGTCTACTCCCTCGCTTCTCCTTCGGAAGACGAAGAAGCGAAAGAGAATAAAGAGAAGCCGATTCTTTCACTGGTTCACAACGGAGGCTTATTTCATGATTTTGCAACTGGTTACCGATATTACTTTCTCACGGGAGAAAAGACAGTTTATCTTGTCATGGAAGAAGTCCCGCAGTACGGGGCAGATATTCCCATGTACCAGAAGATTGATCCAGTAGAAAAACCAGAAAGTCTGTCGGTGGTAATGGACGACAGGTTTTGGCTTATACGCAACGCCTCTCCCTTTGCGCAGCTTCCTGACGATCTGTTGGTAAAATCTGAAGAGTACGGCGATCTTCCCGGGTATGTGAAATTCTTTGGAGTGAACAGGGTGGAAACCCCCGATTTTGGGGCAATTGCCGCAACAGGCTTTCGCGATCAGTGCAATATCCAGCTTTTTAAGAAAGACGGCGCAATCCGTTTGAAGGCAATCCAGTTCGTCTATTCGAGCGAAGATATCGCAGGAACGCTAGTACCAGGGGAAAATACCATAGTGATCGGATCTGAGGGCGAAAATGAATGGAGGAAAGTCGAACAGGGAGGGATCATGTCCATCGAAAAGCCAGCAAATGGCAGGGTGATCATTTTTCCCAGACGGCAGGTAGAGAAAGTTTACGACAGCATTATAGACAGCAGCGAAATATCCGTACCCGGGGGAAGCCTGGTGTTCCTGGCGGGAGAACCGGGAGATTCTTTTTCGATAATAGTGCGGTAATTTGTCCGTTTTTCTCGTTTCCAACAAAAACGGCGGCAATAAATTCGATTGGCTGAGTATACTTCTGGGGTGCTTTTTTAGCGAAATGCGATGGCGCCTTCAATATGCTTTGGATCGGCAGAGGGCTTACGAGAACGAAAGGGTTCACATGGGGAACATACTTATGCTAACTCTGGAGCCGGCGGGCGGACTCGAACCGCCGACCTGCGCATTACGAGTGCGCTGCTCTACCAACTGAGCTACACCGGCAGATAAATTGAAAAATGGCGGTCCCAACGGGATTTGAACCCGTGTCGCAGCCTTGAAAGGGCTGTGTCCTAGACCACTGGACGATGGGACCGCTATGGTGAGCCGTGTGGGAGTCGAACCCACGACGCCCGGATTAAAAGTCCGGTGCTCTGCCGACTGAGCTAACGGCTCGTGCATTCGACCTGTTACTGCCGTTACGCAAGGGTTTATTCTACAGAAAAAACGCCGCAAGTCAAGCCCTTTTTAAAAATCTCAGGATTGAAAGTTTTCTGACAAGGGGAATCTCGGCCTGTAAAATAGCTTTTGCCTGCCTTTATTTGGTTTCATATTCAACTGGAAGAGCAGGCGTCATCTCTCTTCTTTTGATACGCGAGCCACCCATCCCCTTCTTCTATTTGCCGCTCTACACATATAAAACCTGTTCCTCCATAGGTTTGCCGCCTGGCGACACTCTCTTTAAGAGAAAGAATGGATAAAAGGTCTTCTTTCGCTTCTGGAATAATAGCTTTCCATTCAGACAGGGTCAGATCCAGAAGAGACCGCCCGTTATCGAGACAATAGCGAACAAGCTGTCCGGCTTTCCAATGAGCGTCTCTGAAAGGAACACCTTCCTTAACCAGATACTCGGCCACATCGGTAGCAAGGATCATACCATTTTCCATTCCTAAAACAGCTCTTTTTTCATCAACTTCTACACGAGACAAAAACTCTGGCAGAATTTCTATAATCGAGAGAATAACGGCAAGAGATGCCAGAAGACCTCGTTTATCTTCCTGCAAATCCCGATTATATGTCATGGGCAGTCCTTTTAGCATAACAAGCAAATCAACGAAGTGTCCTATGATTTGTCCTGTCCTTCCACGGGTCAGCTCCAATACGTCAGGATTTTTCTTCTGGGGCATCATGCTTGAGCCCGTGCAGAAAGCGTCAGGAAGTTTAAGCCAGCCAAATTCCTGACTATTGTAAATAATAAAATCCTCGGCCAATCTGCTGCAATGTATTGCAAACACCGCCGCAAAATAGTGATAATCAAATAAATAATCTCTATGGGCTACAGAATCAAGACTGTTCTCCGTCGGGTTCTTAAATCCAAGCTCCTTTGCAGTATAAAAACGATCAAGAGGCAATGTTGAACCCGCAAGAGCCCCTGCGCCAAGAGGGCAATCTTCCAGTGAGCCCAGAGCAGCCCGAAGACGGATGCAATCCCTTCGAAATGCCTGAAAATGGGACATCCAGTAATGGCCCATGCTTACTGGCTGAGCCTGCTGCAAGTGAGTGTATCCCGGAACAACAATATGGCGATGAGCATGGGCTCTTTCCAGAATAGCCTCAAGAAGGGTGAACATGCCTTGTTGAACCTTTTGCAGTCTATCACGCAAATAAAGGCGCAACGTCGTAGCAATTTGGTCGTTGCGGCTACGCCCAGTATGAAGCTTCGCCCCCAGAGGTCCGAGCAATTGGGTAAGACGGTGCTCTATGTTCATATGCACATCTTCTAATTCAATAGAGGGGGTAAAACTTTTCTCTTCTATTTCCTGTAAGACCTGACGAAGTCCGCCTTCTATTTTTTCTCCTTCGTCAGGGGACAAAAGACCGGCAGAAACAAGCATTCTCCCATGGGCGATGCTCCCCTGGATATCAAAGGGAGCAAGGCACCAGTCCAGATCAAGAGACTGGGTGTAGTTCAAAACGATTTCTGCTGTTTCTTCACTAAAGCGCCCTTTCCACATTCCTTCCCCCTCCTTTTATAAAAACATGGGTAGCTCTCTGGAACGGGGCAGCTAACCTGTTGCAGGTTTTGATGAAGCCACTCTCCGGCAGGGTGTGTTCTCAGCGCTAGCCATGAAGCGACATGAAGATGAAGACATTTTACTTTAAAAGAATTTTTATCCTGAATCCCTCCTACCCCTCCCCGACGCAAAGCCTTCCATAATGAAGGCCGTCTTTTTTGAAGGTACATTCTTTGGGCCGGAGGAAAAAGGGACATGCGTATATTCATATGAAGCATATGGTAAAGAACCCAATCATGGAGAGAAACCCTTTTCTGTAGATATTCTTCTAAAGCCTTCACGCCCTGTTGAGATTCAAGTTCGCCGCACTTCTGAATGAGATAGGGACACGTTAACCAAAAAGACGTGGGGAAAGGCCTTTTCTTCACCATTGGCCTGCATAGGAGAACTTGTGGAGCCCCCCATTGGCAGTAATAGGTTACTCCTGCCACGATGTCGTTTTTAAACTTGCGATGAACCATTTGACGCTTCACAATTTCAGTATCTTCTTTCGTAAGGCTCCAATACAAAGCAGGGGAGCTTAAGCTCCCCTGCTTTGTTATTATTCGGGTCATTTGCTTCTTTTGCTCCGTTTTTTGCTCGCTTTCGCATTATTTAACTTGCTATTGAGATCCGCTATTTTCTGATCGCTAATTTTTAGGAAATTTGATAGCTTTTTTTCAAAGTTATCCTCTGTCTCTTTAGGAGCAGAAGGAGCAACAGGAGGACGTTCTTCCATTTTTTTCAAGGAAAGATCAATCCGGTTTTTTTCGTCAATCTTGATCACTTTCGCCGTTACCTTCTTGCCGACCTCAAGAACATCTTCCACTTTCTTAACATAGCTATACGAGAGTTCTGAAATGTGAATCATCGCTCTCTGTCCCGTGGAAAGGCGTACAAAAGCACCATAAGGCATGATCTGCTCCACTTCACATTCGACCGTATCCCCGACACTCACGGGAGCCTGGTCACTCCTCTTATCTTCTACCATCAGTTTTTCTACCCTCCAGAAGGCTAATATAAAATCTTTTTTAAAAACTAGTTAGACAAAAAAGATCTGTTTTGGAATTATACCAAATTACCGGCGTTCCAGTCTCTTTAATATCCTATTCTTATTCGAAGCAATTTATATTATATAGATACCGTGCCTCTATTGGTGAACTATGGAATAATCTAGGCCAAGGCCCTGCTCAAAGCTTCCACTACCCGATCCGGCTGAAAAGGCTTCACAATAAAATCCAGAGCCCCGGCTTTGATCGCCTCTCTGACCATAGGTTGCTGTCCCATGGCACTCACCATAATAATCTTGGCCTCAGGATCTAAAGCTCTTATGGCCCTGAGCGCATCAATGCCATCCATCTTCGGCATTGATATATCCATTGTCACGATGTCAGGATGAAGCCTCTGATAAGCTTCCACCGCAACTTTCCCATTCTCAGCTTCTCCTACAACCTCAAAATTATTATTTAAAAGAATATCTTTCAGTATTATCCTCATAAAAACGGCGTCGTCAACTACGAGCACTCTTTTTCCCATGCATTCATCTCTCCTGTGTTGTGCTCCACTCGAAAGGGAAAGGACAGTGAAAGGGGCTGATCAGCCCCTTTCACTGTTTTATTGTTAATTATTCTGGGTAAGAACCATCCCAAGTTCTTCTATAAAAAGAGGACTTAATATCTTAATAAAGGTTCCTTTCATGCCTAGGCTTCTGCTTTCGATAATCCCAGCGCTTTCCAGCTTTCTCAAGGCATTTACAATGACACTTCTTGTAACTCCCACACGATCCGCCACTTTGCTTGCAATGACGACTCCTTCATAAGCTCCAAGCTCTGCGATGATATGCTTTACAGACTCTACTTCGGAGTAGGATAGAGCACGCATAGCCATCTGTACCACAAGGCGTTCTCTCGCCCGTTCTTCTATACTTCGTGTTCGATCATGGAGTATTTCGATACCTACGAGAGTGGCAAGATATTCTGCCAAAATGAGATCTTTCATGTAGAAGGGGTTGAAGAACCTTACGAGAAGCAATGTCCCCAGCCGTTCTGCCGCGCTATAGATAGGAACATACAATAGATGCTTTTCTGGAGCTTCCTTCGAGGCGACCTCATCATCGAAAAGATATCCATCTGTTTCACTCAAAATGGACTCCCTGTGCTGGTTCATTTTTTCCACAAAACTTTCTGGCATATATCCCCTTTCAAGGAAATTCGCCACTGCTTCTGAATGATACTCGCTAACCCATGAATGCCCTAGTATCCGCCCTTCTCTGTTAATGATATAGACATTGGCTGTTGAGAATTCACAAAGAAGTTTTGCCAGTTTGCTATAATCTGGTTTCGTCCCTTCCCGCCGACTCTGAAGGGCCCTGCCTACCTGGCGAGTCTTATCAAGCAAATCTTTCATTGCTGGGTCATCAACTATTCCAATCTTATTCTCTGCTACTTTTTTGTCACTTTTTACCATTTCCGATCCCTCCTGCATGATTTAAAGCAAATACTTTCGTAAGTCTGTGTCTTCCATAAGAGGCGAAAGCCTCTCCTTTACAAACTGAGCGTTAATATCAACCACTTCACCTTGCCGCTCTGGCGCAGTAAAACTAATTTCTTCGAGAAGCTGCTCCACCATGGTATGGAGTCGCCGGGCTCCTATATTCTCCATCTCAGCATTCATTTTTTCGGCCATTGCCGCTATTTCCTCAATGGCATCTTCTGAAAACCGCACTTCAATGCGCTCTGTGCTTAAAAGTGCCTGATATTGCTTAATTAAACTGTTTTCGGGCTCCACAAGTATGCGGGCCAACTCTTCTCTCCCAAGGGGCTGCAATTCCACCCGAATGGGGAAACGGCCCTGGAGTTCCGGTACCAGGTCTGAGGGCTTAACACTTGAGAATGCCCCTGCTGCAATAAAGAGGATATGATCTGTTTTTACCGTGCCGTATTTTGTCTGCACGGTAGATCCTTCTACGATAGGGAGAAGGTCTCGTTGCACTCCTTCTCGACTTACATCAGGACCGCTGGAAGTTCCTCGAGCAACCACCTTATCTATCTCATCAATGAATATAATGCCCTCTTCCTGGGCCTTATCCAGTGCTTCTCTGGCTACAGACTCCATATCTATCAGTTTTTCTGCTTCTTCTGCCTGTAGGAGTTTCTTTCCATCTGATACTTTCATTCGACGCTTTTTTGTTTTTTTAGGAAGCAATCCACTCAGCATTTCATTTATATTCATACCCATGGAATCCATCCCTGCTCCTCCAAGAATAGGAATGCCCATGGACGCGCTCTCAGCAACTTCCAGCTCTACTTCCCGCTCATCAAGCTTTCCAGCCTTAAGAAGGGCATAGACCTTATTTCTTGTAGACTCCCGGATGGTGTCTTCTTCCTGAGGCGGCGTTTCTTCAGCTTCCTTACCTGAAAATATTTTCATAAAATCCGGCATAGATGTCTTTCGCTCCGGCCGTGGCAGCAAGGCATCCACAAGCCGCCATTCCGCCCGTTCCTCTGCAGGACCTTGAACTTCTTCTATTTTTACCCTCTTCACCATGGCTACTGCTGTTTCTACGAGGTCGCGTATCATGGAGTCTACATCCCGTCCAACGTAGCCCACTTCAGTAAATTTCGTCGCTTCCACTTTCACAAATGGGGCCAAAACGAGATCGGCCAGACGCCTTGCAATCTCTGTTTTTCCTACACCTGTAGGCCCCACCATGAGGATATTCTTCGGCGCCACTTCATTTGCAAGATCCCGGGGCAAATTTCGCCGGCGCATTCTGTTACGAAGAGCTATGGCAACAGCTCTCTTCGCCTTTTCCTGCCCCACGATATATCTATCGAGGCACTCCACAATCATGCGGGGCGTCAGATCCTGTTTGTCATCGGCCAGAATGATCATTCTCCAATCACCTCTACCGTTATTTCCTTATCTGTATAAATACAAATATCCGCCGCAATCTCAATGGCCCTGCGAGCTATGTCAGACGCTTTTTTGTCACTGGACTCCATAAAGGCCCGTGCGGCGGCCAAGGCAAAACCAGCACCAGATCCAATAGCAGCCACATTATTTTCAGGCTCGAGGACATCTCCAGCACCAGAAAGCAAGAGCGTATGTTCTTCATCTGCCACCAGCATAAGAGCCTCAAGTTTTCTTAAAGCCCTGTCCAAACGCCACTCTTTTACCAAAGAGACAGCTGCTCTCATTAGATCTCCGCTATTTTCTTCCAGCCTGGCCTCAAAACGCTCTAAAAGGGTCATGGCATCAGCTGTGCTTCCCGCGAAACCGGCGAGAACCTTGCCTTTATAGAGTCGACGGACCTTACGGGCCCCCGCTTTTATAATCTGGTCTCCCAGGGTAACCTGTCCGTCTCCGGCCATTGCCACTGAATTTTCTTGTCTTACACATAAAATCGTAGTTCCTTTAAACAGCTTAATCATCTCCCCTAGTTCTCGGAAAAGCCTCTATATAACTTTGTTTTAAATGCTCGGCCGTTACTGTGAGATACCGTTGGGTGGTGATAAGACTTTCGTGACCCAACAACTCTTGCACGACACGGATAGAGGCGCCTCCTTCAAGCATGTGAGTGGCAAAACTATGGCGCAACATGTGGGGCGTCACACCAGATAGGCCTGCGCGTTTAGCGGCTCGATCGACAATCCTGCCAACTGTTCGAACTGTAAGATGACTCCCTTCTTCTCCGGTAAAAAGAAAAATACCCATTTGGCAACTATCTCGCCAGTTATAGAGAGCCTTTATAGCCATCTTTCCGACAGGGATCATGCGTTCCTTATTCCCCTTGCCCCGCACACGCACCCATCTCTCCGCAAAATCTATATCTTCCCAGCGAAGGACCACTAGTTCGCCGATTCTGAGGCCGCAGCCATAGAGCAATTCCAGAACAGCTTTATCACGAAGAGGATCAGCGCTCTTTGCACATCCCACTTCTATAAGCCTTGATACCTGCTCAACACTTAACGCGCGAGGCAACCGTCCCGGCAGACGCGGCCCCTTAACATTTTTTGCCGGATCCTTCCCCACCAGTTTTTTATCTACAAGAAAGGCAAACCAGTTTTTTATAGCTGAAAGCTTTCTCGCAACAGAGGATCTTGCATATCCCAAAGAGCCAAGAACACGCAAGTATTCTCGAATAACGCGAGTATCGACCTCAGACAGAAGGGTAACATTCTGTTCTAGAAGGTAATTGACAAACTGATTGAGATCAACAGCATAATTCTCTATTGTACACATTGACATGCTTTTGGCAAAACGCATCTGTTCCAAATAATAATCCAGCGCAAAAGATAACTTTTCAACCATAACCATATTTTATCATTCTTTTCCTGCTACTTGATACTTTTCTAAAGAATCAGAATGCCATAAAATTGCAACTTTTGCAACTTGAATTGTCAGAAAAATGCCAAGGATACAACAACGAAAAAGTTTAACAATCATTGGAATTGATTATTATACATTATACAACAATAGTCTATTAGGAAAATAGGGGGGAAGTCCTATTTCAAACAGTTTTTATCAAATTCTTCCAAGGCGCGGAGGGCTCGTTCTCCCACCTTTTGACATCGCAAGCTTTTTGGGCGGATTTTAACATCGAGGGAGGGGAATATGCCCAGGTTAACATTCATGGGATGGAATACCTTTGGGTCGGTTTCCGCAAGATATCGAAGAAGGGAACCAATGGCTGTTTCCTTAGGCCAAAGGGGGATTTGCAAACCGGCTGCACAGAAAGCCACGTGAAGTCCTGCGACGAGTCCCATAGCTGTACTTTCAAGATATCCCTCGACGCCGGTTATCTGCCCAGCAAGGAACAACGCCTTGCTCCCTCGCAGACGAAGGGAACCGTCAAGCACTTTAGGCGCATTGACGTATATGTTCCGATGCATTACGCCATAACGGGCAAACTCCGCGTTCTCAAGGCCAGGAATCATTCTGAAAACCCGATTCTGCTCTCCCCACTTCAAGCTTGTCTGAAAACCTACAAGATTGAAGAGTGTCCCATCTGCGTTATCCTGGCGAAGCTGGACTACTGCGTAGGGTTCTGCTCCGGTAGAGGGGTTTGGAAGTCCTACCGGACGGAGGGGACCAAAACGAAGAGTATCAATTCCCCTGGAGGCTATGACCTCCACAGGCAGACATCCCTCAAAATATCGGACATCTTTTTCAAACTCATGACGGGGAGCCTGTTCTGCCGTTAGGAGGGCCTGGCAAAATTTTATGTACTCTTCTTCATTCATGGGGCAATTGATATAGTCTGCTTGCTGACCATATCGACCAGCCCGATAGGCCTTATTCATATCAATGGTGTCATAAAAGACCACTGGCGCGATGGCATCAAAAAAAGAAAAATATTCTTGGCCTGTCACTTGCCGAAGCCTTTCAGCAAAAATTGGGCTCGTAAGGGGGCCTGTGGCTATAATGGCAGGCTCTTCAGGCAGCTCAGTTATTTCTCGCCGCTCGATTCGAATTCGGGGATGCCCCGAAAGTTTTTTTGTAATATAGCCAGCAAAGACATTCCGATCTACGGCAAGAGCCTTCCCTGCCGGGACAGAAGAATGATCAGCCGCTTCCATAATAAGGCTGTTAAGGTAGCGCAACTCCCCTTTCAATATCCCGGCTGGGCTTGTCAAATTATCTGCTCCTAAAGAATTACTGCATACCAGCTCGCCCATCATATCGGTCTGATGGGCAGGAGTGGTAGCAATTGGCCTCATTTCTACAAGGCAAACAGAGTAACCCCTTTGAGCCAGCTGCCATGCTGCCTCGCTTCCTGCAAGCCCTCCTCCGACAATTAGAATCTCATCAGATCTTCTCATATATTACTTATTCTCCTTTTTGCCCTTTTTTTCTTTCTTCCAGCCACACTCAGGGCATTCTGGAAGACTTTTCTTGTTCTTGCGAATGAGAGAAGCGCCACATTCCTTACATTTTTCTCCAGTTGGTTCATTCCATGAAACATATTTACATTCAGGGTAACGAGAACAACCATAAAAGAATTTCCCTTTTTTACTTCTTCTCCGAACTACTTCCCCACCCTCTGTTTCTCCACAGAGAGGGCATTTAACACCTATAGTTTTTAATATTGGCTTGGTATAACGACATTCCGGGTATCCGGAACAGGCTATGAATTCCCCAAAACGGCCTCTTTTTTTAACTAAGGGCTTGCCGCATTCGGGGCAATCCTCACCGATCGGTTCCGGTTCAGGCAATTCAACAGCGGAAGCTTTCTTAGCCTCTTCAAGGGTGTTAGTAAATCCATTCCAAAAGGATCGCACTACTTCTACCCATTGAAGTTGATCTTCTTCGATAAGGTCGAGCTGTTCTTCCATCTGGGCCGTAAATCCAGTATCAACTATGGGGGACTGACTTTTAGAATCAAAATATTGGAGTAAAAAGTCATCTACAGTCATACCCAACTGTGTGGGCTCAATACGTTTTTCTTCATTTTTTTCCACATATCCTCTATCGTAAAGGGTCTCTACAATGGTGGCATAGGTCGATGGGCGGCCAACTCCCTTTTCCTCAAGGGTTTTGATGAGAGTCGCTTCGGAATAACGGGCGGCCGGCTTGGTAAAACGCTGTTCTTTTTCAATCTCTTGACACAAAAGAGTTTCTTCAGGCTGTGCTGGATCAAGCTGTCCCCCCTTCAACTCAAGGGGCCATACCGCTCCCCAGCCATCAAATATAAGTGATTCTCCTGTCTGGCGCAAACCATAGGAACCGGCCGCTACATCAAGAATGGCATTGGCAACTAATGCCGAGGCCATCTGAGAAGCGACAAAACGGTTCCAGATAAGGGTATAGAGACGGTGCTGTTCGGAATTCAAAACATTTTTTAATATCTCTGGCGTTAATGTCACGTCGGTAGGCCGGATAGCTTCATGAGCATCCTGGCTTCTCGCCTTTGACGCAAAGAAGTTTGGCTTCGCTGGAAGATATTTTGCCTCATATCTTTCCGAAATAAAGGTTCTGGCCCCATTAATGGCATCCGGGGCAATGCGAAGACTATCAGTGCGCATATAGGTTATTAGGCCCACTGGACCTCGCCCAGGTACGCTGACACCTTCAAAAAGACTCTGAGCAATCCTCATGGTCCGGCGAGGAGAAAAACCCAGGCGGCGAGCGGCTTCCTGCTGTAGAGTACTCGTCTTAAAAGGGGGCAAGGGGGCTCTTTTCCCTTCCTTGACCTTATACTCCTTTACCACAAGCTCCTGTTTAGCAATATCTGACGCTATTTTCTCCGCCTGCTCTGAGCTGGAAATAAGAAGAGGCTTGCCTTCTTTCCAGAAAGATTTATTTTTGAAGCTCATCACTTTCAGATCATAATTCCTCGTTTTATCAAGGGATGAGGCCAATACGCTAATGTGCCAGTATTCAGAGGGAACAAAACTAATTATCTCCCGTTCCCGTTCACAGATGAGATTGAGAGCTACAGATTGAACCCGGCCGGCAGAAAGACCATAACGAATTTTTTTCCAAAGAAGAGGACTGAGAGTATAGCCAACGAGGCGATCAAGCACCCGCCTGGCCTGTTGAGCATTCACCCGATTCATATCCACTGGTTCTAGTTTTTTAAGAGCTTCTTTAACAGCCTTTGGAGTTACCTCATAAAAGCGGATGCGGCATAACGTTTGAGGATCAACATCAAGAATGTTGCAAAGATGCCATGCAATAGCTTCTCCTTCCCGGTCAGGGTCTGAGGCAAGCAAAATCTTTTGACTTCCCCGGGCTAGTTTCACCAACTCGTTTTTAATCTTGGCTTTACCTTTTACAAGAATATATTCAGGTTGAAAGTTGTTCTCCACATCAATGGCGATACGGCTTTTAGGCAAATCTTTAATGTGGCCTATACTCGCTTTAACCGTATATTTTGAACCTAATATTTTCGATAGAGTTTTTGCTTTCGTAGGAGACTCAACAACAACAAGGGTTTTTCCCGATTCTTTCTTCGTCATAAGATCCTCCTTGTTTAATGAACGAAATATTGACCTTTAACTGAGTCATAAAGAGAACCCATGAGGTCAAAACTTGCCAGGCTGGAATCGACAGCCCTCTGAATAATGTTCAAAAAAGATGGGGCATCAATATGCCCGCCCCGAATTTGTCCGATCATGATGGCATCTTCAATAGCTATTTCTATGACTTTTCGTGGATATTCTTCAGTCATAAGAAGGTAGTGTATAAGGTCTAGAGCATCTTCAGTTAGAAACATTCTTTCAAGATCATGTACCAATCGCGTCAATACGATACGCTCCTTTACTTGGGATCGATAGAGGCCCTCCAGCGACCGGGCCCAGATTGATAGATAAGATTTAACGCCGACAAATGACTTATGCAAGAGATAACATCGGCGGCAGTCATTTTACATTCAGCAGACAGGTTGTCAACTGTCCGATCTCCATGAATTTGAAAAAGATTGAGAATTTTTTGCTCTTTTTCTGTTATATCCAATTGATTTTGCCTGTTTTTCCGCACATCAGAACCCCAAAGATCAAGCTGTTTCGAGCATAGGGTTTCAGCAAAATCGGAAACATCGATAAGGGGGTTAGCTCCGTCAAAAAGAAGTTTGTTAGAACCCTTGCACACTTTTTCATCAATACGTCCTGGAACAGCCCAGATTTCTTTTCCCAGGTCAAGGGCCAATTGGGCTGTTACTATGGCTCCGCTTCGAACAGGAGCCTCAACCACAACAATTACATCTGCCAACCCAGCTATAATACGGTTTCGTTTCGGGAAATGCCAGGGTTTAGCATCAACCCCTAACCCATATTCAGTAATAAGGGCCCCCGAACCAACAATCTTGCTAAAAAGGTCCTTATGCTGCCTTGGATAAATACGGTTGTGCCCATGAGCCAGAATTACTGCTGTTTCTCCACCAGACTCAAGACACCCACCGTGAGCCGCCCCATCGATGCCAAGAGCGCCGCCGCTCAACAAGATGCAACCCCGCTCAGCCGCAACACGTCCTAAAGCACGAGCTACCTGCTGGCCATAAAACGTACTTCTGCGAGTTCCCACAACTGCCAGCATAGGTTTTTCAAGTCTCGAGCGTCCTCGTACAAAAAGAACCAAGGGGGCATTTTCCATGGTCTGGAGAGAGGGGGGGTATCCCTTTTCTCCATAATATAGCACCTGAATCCCCATGGAATGCCATCTATTTTCTTGTCTTTTCACCCATTTAGACCTAATTAAAGAAACAATGCGCTCGCAAGCTCCCGGTGAAAGAGCTCCCCGTTGTTCTTCTGTGAGATTTGCGGAAAGCAGAGCCTCCATACTTTCTTCTGTGGCAACCAGCCTATTCCATAAACGGCTATCTGCTTCCAATGCGTTCATCAATAAAAGGGCTTGTTGCCGCGGCGTCATGAAGAACCCCCCCCTCCCCTATAGGCGAGAGCTTCTGATATGTGCGGAACCCGTACCCGAGAAGAATTATCAAGATCAGCAATGGTCCTGGCCACTTTTAAAACCCTGCTTATGCCTCTGCCCGAAAGACGCAGGTTGTCTGCCATCCGGATTAAAAATGGGCGAACGTCGGTGCCGAGGTTGAGCTCTCTTTTAATGATGCGCTCTGGAAGTTCAGCATTGCAGTGAAAACCATACTTTCTCCATCGCAATCGCTGTTTTTCCCTTGCCTCACACACCCTTTGGCGGACAGTTTCACTATCTTCCCCACTCTGATCTTCAAAAGAAATCAATTCTTTGGGCAGAAGGCGCGGAACTGAAACATGCAGGTCAATGCGGTCAAGTATTGGGCCGGAAAGGCGCTTGCTATATCTTTCTTTCTCATAAGCTGAACAGCTGCATGACTCCACCGGGTCACCAGCCCAGCCGCAAGGACAAGGATTGCATGCTGCCAAAAGCAATACGCGACAAGGAAACTCTACCCTTCCAGCCGCCCGGCTAACAACGATACTTCCATCTTCAAGGAGCTGCCGCAGTGCCTCCAGAAGATCCCGTCGAAACTCCGTAAACTCATCTAAAAAAAGTATACCTCGATGGGCAAGACTTATTTCTCCTGGACGCAGGGAGGCTCCTCCGCCGCATATGGCCACAGTGCTCGCTGTGGGATGGACTATATGAAAAGGAGGCTCAAGGGACGGCTTATAATCTGGCCTTGCTGAGCTGTGTATCTGAAGGCTTTCTAAGAGCTCTTCATGGGAAAGGGGAGGGACAATCCCCCGGATTGCTCTGGCAAGCATGGTCTTCCCACTCCCTGGAGATCCGATAAAAAGCAAATTATGATGACCGGCCGCAGCTATTTCCAAGGCTCTTTTTGCCCCGGCCTGTCCTTTGATATCCGCAAGGTCTGGATTGGGAATATTTTTCTGCGAAGGCAAACGCTGTTTTTCCAGGGGCAGCAAAATCTCCTCTCCTTGCAGATGATCAAAGAGTTGGCTTAGAGTTGACAGGGCATAGGCCTCTACGCCTGGAACCAGAGAAACTTCAAAAGCATTCCCCCTGGGAACAAAAAGAGGCATTCCAAGGTCTCGTGCCAAAAAGGCAGCAGGGACTGCCCCTCTCGTTTTTCGCAATCTGCCGTCAAGGGACAGTTCCCCCATAAAAAGGGTGGGGCTTTGCAGTGAAATGACGCCTAGTTGTTGAGCGATGCCAATAGCAATGGGAAGATCTAGAAAAGCCCCTTCTTTGGGGCAATCGGCGGGGGCAAGATTGACGGTTACACGGCCGCGGACAGGTATATCAAGGTTCCTTAACGCGGCTCGAACCCTCTCGCGAGATTCCCGTACCGCCGCATCCGGGAGCCCAACTATACCAATGACAAAAAGTCCTCCCGTTATCTCTACTTCCACTTCTACTTTAAGAGCCCGCACTCCCTGGAGGGTGATGCCGTAAACAGGTTTCATGATAACATCATTCCATTGGTAATATCAGAATAATGTTTTACCGTATAGGAGGACATATTATTATGGCAAGTGATCCCCACGAGATCTATTCTCCATATTCCTGACCATTGAACCTGATCTATATAAAGAAAGCCGGTTCTGATAAGTCGCCTGATCTTTACAGGCCCTACAGATTCTTCCGGAGGCATAATGCGTCCTACAGATCGGGTGCGGACTTCCACTATGACAAGTTCTTTTTTATCCATGGCTACAATGTCCAGCTCTCCCCGAGGAAATGAAACGTTACGTTCAATAATGCGCCACCCCTTTTTCTGAAGGAACGCACTGGCTGTTTCTTCACCCCAACGGCCAAGTGCAACATGATCCATGGTTTTATCCATCTCCTTTGTCAAGTTGTTGAAAAGCAAGAACAGCGCTACGGCCTTGTATCCGCAGCGCCTTTCACAGTATGAGCTTAACCCTGGTGATTAGGATTTATCCTTTTAGGGATAACCGGGATGGTTGCTTAATACCATGCCAGAAAAACGCCCCAGATTACTCAGGAGAAACAGTCTTCCACGTAAAGCTTCTGCGATGAATGGGTGACAGCCCAAACTCAGTAATACGACGACGATGATCCTCTGTGGGGTAACCTTTGTGTTTGGCAAAATTATATTGAGGATAGGCCATATCCAGAGCGACCATAGCTCTGTCTCGAAGAACTTTAGCTACAACAGAGGCTGCCGCCACTTCTGGTACGAGACTGTCGCCTTTGGGTATCGCCTTTTGTGGATAACTCCTAAGCCCGGGGATAAGGACACTGCCGTCTACAATGACTTCCTCAAAAACGTGAGGTAACTTGTTCACTGATCTGCTCATGGCCCATAAGGTAGCCTGCAAGATGTTCATTTGGTCGATACGCCGAGGGGAAGCAGCCTGGGCTCTCCATGCTACTCCAAGGCTTACCATTGCCTTAAAGATTTTTTCACGCTTTAAGGGCGTAAGCTTTTTTGAATCATTTAATCCTAACGCTGCCAAAGCATCAAGCTGAGAGGGTGTTAGAACAACAGCCGCCGCTACAACTGGACCAGCTAAAGGGCCGCGGCCTGCCTCGTCTACACCAGCTATTACTCTATTTCCCATGGATATCGCTCCCCTGGCCACTCCAATGTTATTCGCCCAAGTTTACCCGTAGAAAAGGCATCGAGAAAACGCTGCCCTGCCAATAAAAGATCAACACGGCCGCCGCTGACAAGACATCCTAAACGATGGCCTATTTTCTCAAGAGTAACGAGTGGCTCTTCTTCCACATTTTCTATATTCCACTTTTTTTCAACAAGATGCCAATGTCCTCGCTCTTTTAAATGCTCAATAAGGGAAAGTGCTACGACATCCGTGCCGCCAATAACTTCCGCTTTGCTGCAGCCGAGCCAGGCAAGGCGGCGGTGTACCTCGTTATGTGAACGGGGGTCAAGAATGCCTGGAGAATCTACAGCAAGGATATCTTGCCCTTTATACCATGAAACCCCCCTGGTAATGCCAGGAACTCCTCCAACGGGAGCTCGTTTTTTACCTACTAGAAGGTTTAGGAAAAGGGATTTGCCCACATTGGGGATTCCCACAACAGCAAGACGAAGTTCACGGTGAGCAGGCCGAAGTTTCGCAAGGTCCCGACGCAATAATTGTATTCTCCCCTCAAGAAAATTGAATGCCCAGGCCTTTTGCTTAATAGACGAAAAAAACTGAAGCCATGCTTTTGTAGCCCCTTCCTCAGCAAGGTCTGCTCGTGAAAGTACAATGTAGACGGGACAAATTCTGGAAAGCTGATCTGACATTGGCGAAGAGGTAAGATGAGGAGCCCGCGCATCTCGAACTTCTAATATAAGATCGAGCTTTTGAACCAGTTCTTCTAATTTGCGTTTCCCTTTTGCCATATGGCCTGGGTACCAGACTGTACGTGGCATATTAATGCACAACTCCTATTCTGCGAAAAGGCCAGTATCGGAAAAAAACTGGACCTCGAATATATTCTTCTGGGACAAACCCCCAATAACGACTGTCCTGTGAATGCGATCGATTATCCCCCATTGCAAAATACCTTCCCTCGGGAATTCTTATGGGAACCTGAGGAAAGAGAATGTTTGGGAAAAGTGAAAAATCATCTCTCCACTTCACATATTTTTCATGAAGGGGCTTTTCATTGATGTAAACGATCCCGTCTCTAACATCGAGGAAGTCTCCAGGAAGACCAATTATTCGTTTTACAAAATCACGCTTCGGGTCGAGGGGAAATTTAAAGACGAAAATATCTCCACGTTCTGGCTTTCGGAAAGAATACCAGAACTTGGCCACAAGAACCCTATCTCCCGGCTCAAGGGTAGGGACCATGGATCCGCTGGGAATCCAAAAAGCCTGTACTATAAAAGTCCGTAAAATAAGAGCAATAACAAGAGCCCATAAAATAGTCTCAACAAATTCTCTCCACCAAGGCTTCCCCTCTGCCATCCAACTGTCCCCCTTTTCTATAAAAGCGATGTTGGAATTGTTTTTTTATACTCCTGCGCTTTCAAGATTTCAATAGAAATAAATATATTTTTTACTTTTATTTAATGCTGACAAAACTGTGAAGGGAAACAACTACTGAACAAACTGTTTCACCTGACTGTGGTGCGGTCATCACCTCTAGAGCAAAAGCGGGAGAAACTGTGTGCCATCGCGGACTATAGGTACACACGCGATTAAATGATGCCATTTGAAACCAGGCTTTTCCACGAGAATCAAAGATCTCCCTTTCTCCTGTGTCCCAAGTGATTCTTACCTGATCCACAGGGCGATCTCCCGGTAAGAGGCGAATTTCACAGGAATGTTGCTGCAATCTCCCTTTACACAGACGAGACTCGAACCATAAAGCAAGGCGTTCCGCTTCTTTATGCGCTTGTTGTTCAGGAGACCCCAAAACAGAGAGAGGGCGGAAACGTGTAACTACTGCCCCTGATATTGCCAGGGTGATGGCAAGAACAAGAATTACTTCTATAAGCATTGTTCCGCGGTGAGCAAAGGGAGGGAGCTCAAAAGAGCCCCCTCGCAAAATGCTCCTTTTTTTGTTAAAAAATGGCATCGTAACCGAGGTTTAATACCTTGAGGTTAGCGTCTGCAAATTTTTCTGGGGATAACTGCTGAATAGCCTGTCGAACCTGGTCTATTTTTACGGTGCTTACGTCACATGCGCAAAGAGCTCCAAGAATAAGAACGTTCAGAAAAAGGAAATTCCCGCCCATGTGCTCTTTGAGTATATCGTACCCTTTTATTTTGAATACCTTAATATTTCTCTTTTTAAGATACTCGTTGAGATGGGTATTTTCAAGGGCCTTTTCGTCAAAAATATTTACTAACAGGCTTCCTTCTTCCCTTAGAAAGTGAAGGTTTCGTATGGCTTCATTTTGATCAAAAGCAAGAAGGATGTCCGCTTCACCAGTTTTTACAAGGGGGCTCTGGTAATCTCCCACTTTAAAATGACTGATAACAGACCCACCACGCTGAGCCATGCCATGAACTTCACTTCCCATAACTTTTTCGTTGCGGGACATGGCAATATGACCCAATACTTTTGTGGAAAACAAAATTCCCTGTCCACCTATACCTACGATGACATATTGCATGGGCCTACACCTCCTCCATAGCAACTATGGCCCCGTGTGGACACACCTTCGAGCAAACGCCACAAGAGACACAGAACCGTTCATCGATGTATGCCTTCTTACCGGCTTCATCGAATACAAGCCCAGGGCAATTAAAGAAATTAATACAGAACTTACATCCAATACACTTTTCAGGATCGACCTTCATAGGAATCTTATCCTGTTTTTCCCGCAGTAGCATACAGGGGTGTTTGAATATAAGCACCGCTGGTTCCTGGTGGGCTTTAGCATACTCCCACGCATCTTTTACAAGTTTTTTCCCTTCCTCTACATCATAGGCTTCAAGGGTTTTAACGTAATTCACGCCACACCCGCTTACAACCGAATCTATTTCTACAACCCTGCCCTCGTCCCCCTTTCGGAGCTTTTCACCCACAGATGGGTTAGACTGAGCTCCTGTCATAGCCGTGGTCCTGTTATCGAGGATGCACAATACAAAGGCATGTTTGTTGTAAACGGCACTGACAAGCCCAGGAATACCCATATGGAAAAAGGTCGAATCCCCAATGGTAGAAACGATGGGCTGTTCTTTACCTGCCACCTTATGAGCAAGATAGAGTCCCGACGCCATAGTCACAGAAGCACCCATATCCATAACTGCATCTGCCCCTTTCTGGTTGACTGAAAGGGTATAGCAGCCAATATCTGAAGGATTGATGGCACTGGGAATGGCCTGACGAATAGCAAAGACACTCGCTCGATGGGGACATCCTGGACAGAGCATAGGTTTCCTCGGCGTTATTTTAAGATCCTCTAGAGCAGCCTTTAAATCACTGTCGGCACCTATCTGTTTTTCTTCTCCAAGAGATTTAAGAATAATTTCTTCTATTACTTCCGGCAGAAGCTCTCCTGCTCTCGGCACATACCCGTTCCATCGGCCTTTAACCTTCGTGCGATCGAGAAGCTGCATCTCCACAACCGGGTAGGTTTCTTCAAGAACGAGAACATTGCTATGGCGATCAATGAAATCAGAAACCATCTTAATAGGTAGGGGAACGGGAGTCCCTATTTTTAATACAGAAACGTCATCTCTTCCCATTGCTTTAAGAATATCAACAACAATAGAAAAGGAAACGCCAGAAGCGATAATGCCGAGCTTCGCCCTTCCTTTTGCAGGAACTTCATAATTGTATTTGCTATACTTGGTTTCAAAGTCTTCCCGGATTTCATCGTTCTTCTGATTCAATTTAGGGTGATTTATACGCACGCTTGCAGGAAGGCAGACCCACCGGGCAGGATCTTTTTCGAACCGTATTTCTCTATCAAGCTTGATTACTTCGTTGAGATCTACATCCTGCCGGCAGTGGTCTACACGAACGCTCGGCCTGAGAATTGTGATGATATGGTACTTTTCAGAAAGATCGAATGCATCGAAAACCATCTCTTTGGCCTCAGCTGCTGTAGCAGGGTCAAAACAAGGCACTTTTGCAAAATATGCAAAAAACCGACTGTCCTGCTCAGTTTGAGAACTGTGGGGGCCCGGATCGTCAGCCACAACCAGCAACATTCCGCCTTTCATATCAAAATGGGCTGCGCTCATAAAAGGGTCAGCCGCAACATTAAGGCCCACCTGCTTCATAATCGCACAAGACCGCACTCCTGAAAAAGCAGCTGATGCCGCCATTTCAAAAGCTACTTTTTCATTAACGCCCCACTCAACAGCAGTGGAAGTCCCCAGTTCGTCTGCAAATTTGGCTACTGCTGGCAGAATCTCCGAAGAGGGAGTTCCTGGATAAGCCGTAGCCACTCCACAGCCGGCTTCCACAATACCGCGAGCTATAGCTTCATTGCCCAAGAGTATTGCTTTTGTGCTCACAGTACATGCCACCTCCATTATTTTTCATCCATAAATGATTGGATCATGGTGTAAAATGGATGCTTTGCCCTAAGCAGTTTCCCCTCTTTATTAATAAAAGCATGACGAGTAGCACCCTCAGCCAACAATCTTCCATCTCCTTCCCTCGTAACTCGATAGCTAAAACGTATGCTGGACACCTTAAGCTCATCGACCCATGTAGTGATATTGATACGGTCATCGTAACGGGCAGAGGCCTTATAGCGGCAGGAAGCTTCTACCACAGGCAAAAGAATCCCTTCTTTTTCCCAATGAGAGTAGGGGGTGCCAAGAATACGGCAATACTCGGTTCGCCCAACTTCAAACCAGGTCAGATAGTTGGCGTAATACACAATTCCCATTTGATCTGTTTCACTATAACGGACTCGTAAAGAAATGGTGACTTCCTGAGACAAAGAGGAACCTCCTTAGACGGAAAAGTAATGTGCAAAGGATTTCAGGATGATTAAAAAAAACCGTCCTTTCTAGAATTATATACCATAGACACAAAAAGTGTGAAAATTAAAAGCTTGGAAAAAGTTTGTATAAAGTATTCTAACTTACAAAGTAAATTTACAATGCTTGATATGGGCGGCCATTATGCAATCATGGTTCACAACAGAAAACCCCTTGTCTTTGAGCCATAATTCCAAGGCTGCATTTTCTGTTCCTGGCTGAAACCAGACAACGGGGTGTTCTTTCTTTCCTTCCAGTTCTTCAGCTATAGGCTGCTGCAAAGAAGGAGAGAGGAAAAAAACAACTATATCAATGGGTTCTGATAAATCTGAAACAGAACCTGCACAGGGGCAATCGAGTATCATCTGGCCTTTGTATGCTGGATTCACTGGATAAAGTCTATGTCCAGCTGCCTGGAGATATTTCATAACCTTATACACAATTCTATTTTCCTTCAGGGAGGCTCCTATAATCGCAATAGCAGATGGCTTACAAAGATACATCCTTACTATGTCCATTTTCTCCACATTAATCCCCCTCTGTTTCTCTATGGTTCGCAAGAAATTCTTTACATTATATCCTTTCTTTATAACTAAAAGGGTTGTCGGCCGCATAAGCAATGTGTATAATACATGCCCGGGCACATGCCCATTGCGGAGGACTGGCCGAGTGGTCGATGGCGGCTGACTTGAAATCAGTTGAGGTGCAAGCCTCCAGGGGTTCGAATCCTCTGTCCTCCGCCATTTTAGAAATATTATGGGTTATCAAGATTTTTTTGATCGATCTTGATAACCCTTTTTGTTTTAGCGTGAATTAGTTGCCTCTAGAAACACTTTCTTTTCAATTGCAAATAAACCCGCAAAATACAAACTGACTGTTTTCTTTTATCCCAAGACTGCTGTCGCAATGAAAAAGTAGATCAGAATAGATAAGAGATCCTGAATCACAGTTGCCAAAGGCCCGCTTCCAAAGGCAGGGTCAAGAGAGAGGGTGTTCAGCAACCATGGAAGCATCATAGCTGCCAATGTGGCTGTGGAACAGGCGGCGAAAACCGATAATCCTACACATAAAGCAATACTAGGGATTCCCCAACGCCACCACACCAATGGACCCGCTACCGCAGCCAGAGCCAAACCAATCGCCAGCCCTGCCAATAGTTCTCTCATTACCATTCTTTTCATTTCAACACCTACCGAAAGCCCCCGTACTACAACGGTTTCAGTTTGAGTACCCACTGCATCCGCCAGATAAACAATGCTCGGAATGAAAAAAGCAAGCATTACATTCTGCTGAAGCTGTACCTCGAACCAGCCAACAAAATCTGCCGCGAGCAGTGCCCCTCCGAGGCCAACCAGAAGCCATGGAACACGATGCTGAAATCGGCGCTGCACCGGTTCTTCACTAGTGGAGCGAGCCTCTTCAGTACTCCTTGTGAAACCTCCCAAGCGCGATAGGTCTTCCTCATGTTCTGATAGCAGAACAGCAAGAAGTCGGTGAGGGGGGATAATGCCAACAAAAAGCCCATTCTGGTCTACAACCGAGAGGGCAGACTCCTTGCTCTGGACAGCTTTCCATGCGGCAACCTCCTGGTCTACTCCAGGAGTGACAACCGGCGACTTCCGATCCATAATTTCCCCCATGAGAGTTTCGCATTGAGCGGCAAATAGGTCCTCTATCCTAATAACACCAAGGAATAGACCTTTTTCACCACAGACTACTACATGGCTAGCTATCTCATACTGCCGCCCTGCCATCATCTGGCGTACTTCACCAGCATTCTGATTGGGCAACACAATCGGTACTTGCATGAAAGCATGCTGGGCAGCGGTTTCAAAGGTTATATGATCGTTAACAAGCTGGGAATTTAATAACATAAACTTCCCTCCAATCAACGATATTTCATATTGCGCCCCTTGCTTCTAAGCCAATTATCCTATGATTTTTTACAGAATACTTAAAAGGTTCAATAGGATTCTGCAAGAAAATTAGGGTAAGATATATAAAAAGCCTCACCCCATAGATAAAAAAGATTGATTAAGCCAGAGCAAAAGAGACCGCAGAAATACAATTGATGTGCTTCACATCATTATAAGAAAGGAGGAAATGACCTATAAAAATGCCGTGAAGGGGCCCTTTACAGACTTCATACTACCACTCTAAAATGGCAGATACTAGATGCTAGAAGAACAAACAGGCAGTGTGCGTAGGCAAGTTACGGCGTATCAATGAACGGATGACAGGATATTAACTTGTTAAGAGCTTTAATCTGGAAAAATAACGGTATAGCAGATTATTTCCCAATTTGAAACGGTCTAACATAGACTGCACAACTATATGAACAAAGAAAGGAATTAATCACGATGACCAACAAACTTGAGATACTTTTTTTGAGCGATAAACAAGTAAATGAACTCGCAGCAAACAACATGTCAGAAGTAATGCATGATATGGAAAGAGTTCTTTCTCTCTTTGACAGCGGCGATGCGATGTGCCCTGACAAAGCCGTGATGCCATGGGGAAAGACCATTGAGGATGAAAACACTCTAGGCAGACTTAATGCTATGCCTGGATATATAGGCGGCGAGTATGATATGGCTGGCATCAAATGGATTGGAAGCAGCCCTCAGAATTACAAGATCGGACTGCCAAGAGCAACGGTTCTTGTAATATTGAATGATCCTATCACCAAGATTCCCGTCGCTATTTCTGATGGCACCACAGTCAGCGCAAAACGAACAGGTGCTGTTGGCGGAATTGCCATAAAATATCTTTCGGTTAAAAATGCGACCACAATGACCATATTCGGTGCCGGCGCACAGAGCAGAACACAGCTCGAGGCGGCATTGCTGGCTCGTCCTTCCATTAAAACCGTCTATATCAATGACGTCATGTTTGAGCGCGCAGAGACCTTTGCCAACGAGATGAGCGAAAAATACGGTGTGGCAGTTACCGCGGTAAAGGAACCTGGGGAATACTGTAAAAAGAGCGACATTATCATTACGGTCACCATCGCCTCTGAGCCCATCGTTCATGCAGACTGGATCAAGAAAGGCGCACTGATGATGAACATGGCCGACTACGAATTTACCGATGACTGCGTAAGGCTGGCAGATAAAATCGTCGTGGATAACTGGAAGAACATAAAACATCGGAAGATCAGTACTGTCGCCCTTATGTACGACAGGGGGCTCATAACCGATGGAGATATAACTGCACAAATCGGAGAGATTATTAACGGTAAAAAGCCTGGGCGCGAAAACAATAATGAAACCATCTATTTCAACGCAGTGGGTATGGGAATAGAGGACATAGCCGTAGTTACCCGTGCATACAGAAAGGCTCTGGAGCAAGGTGTTGGCACGAAGGTTCCTTATTGGGAATAGTCATTAAAATATAAGGGGCTATAATGAATTGGACAAATAATTCATTATAGCCCCTTATATGCTTTGCCATTGCCGCCATTCTATTGTCTTCTACTTGGGAATTCCTATTCTAGATAAAGGCCAGAAGCGGAAAAATGCAGGGCCCCTCAGTTCATCCCTGGAAACAAAACGGTGGTCCCAGAAACGTCCATCCCATGAGTTGGGCCTGTTGTCTCCAAGCATAAAGTAATGTTTTTCAGGAACAATCGTTGGTTCCATCGACATTGAATCATGATTCCTCACATAGGGTTCATTAAGATTTTCTCCATTAACATACACTGCCCCATTTCGAATCTCCACCGTTTCCCCTGGCAATCCAATTATCCGTTTTACAAAATCTTTTTTAGGGTCATCAGGAAATTTAAAGACAACGATTTGGCCCCGTTGAGGTTCAGAAAACCGATACCAGAACTTTGCAGCCATAACACGATCACGTATCTGCAGAGTGGGAATCATAGATCCACTCGGGATCCAGTATGATTGAACGACAAAGGTACGAAGAACAAGCGCAAGAGCTACGGCCCAGAGTACTGTTTCGAGGGCCTCGCGCCACCAGGGTTTTACAGCCATAGAAATACCTCCACCTCAATTATTTATTATGCCTTCTATTTTATCCCTTCCTAGAAGATTTTAGTGGTTTTTTTGACGGTAATTCTTAGAACTACCACAAAAACATAAAAAAAGGCGATTGGCATCATTATAACGATGCCAATCGCCTCTAAAAAACATTCTAGTATCTCAACTTAGAATAGTCCAGTAATATTACCGTCGTTATCTACGTCGATCTTCATCGCAGCAGGAACCTTGGGAAGACCGGGCATCGTCATTATTGATCCGGTTATGGCAATAATGAATCCCGCACCTGCTGACAGTCGTACTTCACGGACAGTCAGTTCGAATCCTTCCGGACGCCCGATGAGGGCCGGATTGTCAGAAATAGAGGCCTGGGTTTTCGCCATACATATTACAAGATTGTCTTTTCCAAGTCGGTGAATCTCTTCAAGATCCTTTTCCGCCTGAGCTGTATAGGTGACACCCTTCGCTCCGTAAATTTCCTTAGCAATTTTTTCGATCTTTTCTTTCGGACTCTGGGCCACATCGTAAAGCGGGTGGAAAGAATTGGGTTTCTCTACCGCTTCAAGAATCCGCTCTGCAAGTTCTATTCCGCCTTCGCCACCCTTTGCCCAGATCTCTGAAAGAGCTACTGGGACACCGAAAGCAGCACAGCGCTCGTGAACAAGCTTCAGTTCAGCTTCTGTATCGGTGGGGAAACGGTTAATTGCCACAACAACCGGAACTCCAAATCCTTGCATGTTTTCGATGTGCTTCTCAAGGTTAGGAATACCCTTGGACAGTGCCTCAAGGTTTTCTCCGGTAAGTTCGCTCTTCGCTACTCCGCCGTGCATCTTTAGCGCACGGACCGTAGCCACTATGACTACAGCTGAGGGATGAAGGTTTCCCTCACGGCATTTAATGTCAAAAAACTTCTCTGCGCCGAGGTCGGCTCCAAAACCCGCTTCTGTAATAAAATAATCAGAAAGTTTAAGCCCATACTTTGTTGCCTGAAGGCTGTTGCATCCATGGGCAATATTGGCGAAAGGGCCACCGTGGACAAAGGCCGGAACGTGCTCAAGGGTCTGCACAAGGTTGGGCTTCAATGCATCTTTCAGCACCACTGCCATAGATCCCTGAGCATTCAGATCTCCAGCGGTAACGGCCGTGCCATCATAGGTATAGGCCACAACAATTTTGGCAAGCCGCTCTTTCAGTTCTTTAATACTCTCAGAGAGACACAGTATAGCCATAACTTCCGAAGCCACTGTGATATCAAAACCTGACTCACGGGGAACTCCGTTTGTTTTGCCGCCCAGACCAACGTTGACATAACGAAGAGCCCGTTCATTAAGGTCAATAACTCTGCGGAAAACTACTCGGCGCGGGTCGATGTTCAATGGATTGCCCTGATGCAAATGGTTATCAAGCAAGGCTGCAAGCAAGTTGTGAGCTGTCGTTATGGCATGAAGGTCACCAGTGAAGTGAAGGTTGATGTCTTCCATGGGAACAACCTGAGAGTAGCCTCCGCCTGCCGCTCCTCCCTTCACTCCAAAGCTTGGGCCAAGTGAGGGCTCTCGAAGGGCGATGCTCACTTTTTTCCCTAGCTTCGCAAGTCCCTGAGCCAATCCTACTGTAGTAGTAGTCTTGCCTTCACCAGCTGGCGTCGGCGTAATAGCAGTAACCAGCACGAGTTTGCCATCGGGGCGATCCTTGATCCGATTCCAAAGGCCATAGGTTACCTTAGCCTTATATTTCCCATAAAGCTCCAATTCTTCTTCGTCAATTCCCAGCTGCGCGGCCACCTCAACGATGGGCTTCATTTTGGCACTTCGCGCAATTTCAATATCGCTCAGCATCATTAGTAGCACTACCTCCTCTGTTTGTTACAGCTTATATACCCCATAAAGGACATTAAGGGGCAGAATTAATTCTGCCCCTTAATAGGGAACAAACGTGAAAACGCTTTAAAAATAACTTATAACTTGGCGTCTACTTTTTCTTGGACTGCCTGGCGAAGGCTCATGCCCTCATCAAGCATTTTCTGAACGGCAGCCTTTTTTTCTTCCACATACGCTTCATCTTTGATGGAAGGAAGGTTTATCCGCACATTCATAACAGCACCTTCAAGGCCAGCAAGGGCCTGAGCTGCTGCTACTCCCATGTCGCTCACGGCGTTGATATTGCCTTTATCCACAATACTATCAGCCAGGCGGATCACGGCAAGACACTCTTCAGCGATAGAAAAAGGAGAATCACAAGCTCCTTTAAAAGCGTTCTGAATGGAAGCCTTTCGAGCAGCTTTATCTTCATCTGTCTCTTTTTTCATCTTAAAAGCAGCCATTACTTTGTTGAAGGCTTCTGTATCGTTATCAATTCTTTCAAGCAAGCTGGCATAGAGGCTCTCTGACTTTGCTCTCACCTCAACCATATCCGATTCATAGGCTTCGTATCCTTCCTTACCAATGGTCAAATTACAAACCATAGAGATAAGGCCTGCTCCTAAAGCTCCTGAGAGAGCGGCAACACTTCCGCCGCCTGGAGCCGGTGAATCAGATGCTAATTCTTTTACAAAAGCCTGTAAATTCATTTCTACCAACATACGACTCTACCCCTCATCATCAAAAGCTAAAATATTGTTCTCTAAACTCTGGTTCGGATCAAAATCTACAACACGAAGAAAACAATGAGCACAGTTCAAAAGGACTTCCTGAGGAAGTGTACCACAGAACTGGGTTCCAATTACGCACAATCCATATCTCTTTTAGCCTCATTTTCAATAACCTGGAAGGCACGGTAGACTGGAGTGTTGACATAATCAAACATGTTCATGGAAACTGCGACATTATCATAACCATCGGGTTTGAAGGCAACGGCACGGATTGTACTGAAGCCGCCGCTTGGACCCCTCAGCATTTTAGCAATTTTCTTGCCAATTTCCAAGTCCGTTGTATTTAAAATCATATTAACCAGCCACAAGATTGCGAGGTGCGACACTTACGATAGTAGCACCTGCTGTTAAATGGAGTCTTGCAGGCCCCAGGCGAACTCTCTGTCTTTTTCTCCATATCGATAAGCTCATAGGATTTTGCCGCCATATTTAAAAGTGCTCCTTTCAAAAGCTTTAGTTCTCCGAGACAAGCACTCGATAACTGTTCTATTAAAATCTGCATCAAGAAAGTAGCCTATAAGATTTACACCTTTCGCG
The DNA here is from genome assembly GCF_002396985.1 of Aminobacterium sp. UBA4987. Taxonomy (NCBI): domain Bacteria; kingdom Thermotogati; phylum Synergistota; class Synergistia; order Synergistales; family Aminobacteriaceae; genus Aminobacterium; species Aminobacterium sp. UBA4987. The sequence goes on along the minus strand of NZ_DGZF01000009.1, from coordinate 96,412 downwards.
TTACGGTTGTGGTTGAAAAGGTTACGGCTAAGAACATTGACAATGGCCACGAGCGCCATAATGCCAATACTTCAGGAATCAGCAAATCTTTCAAACTGTTCACAGAGAGCATCCAACAAGCTAAGATATTTCATTATAAAAATCCCACATTTTCACTGTCTGCTTTTCGCATAGAGAGTAAGGACTTCTCCCATACGAATAACGGAGTCAATTCGCACATATTCATCCGGCTGATGGAAAAAGAGTTCATCGCCTGGTCCAAACATTACAAATGGAACCCCTAAAGAAGGGATAAGGATGGAAGCGTCGGTAAAATAATTCAGCCCTGTAGTTTCCCATGGAATATTCAGGTCCAGATAAATACTCTTCAATGATTGAACAAGAGGAGCCCCTTCATCCATGCCCACTGGCTGTCTATTTAGAATGACTTCTAGAGAAACACGAACATCCTTGCATTCCCTTTCAACGCAACTCACACATGCATTAATTTCACGAAAGAGCCAATCATGATCGACGCTAGGGAGGGTTCTGATGTCCAACGTACCTTCCACATAATGTGGAACAATACTGCATTGATCGCTTACAGCATGAAGAGACGTAACTAAACACGTGGTATAACCAAGAAAATCGTGTTTCTTTTCATTTGAAAATAAGGCTTTTATAGTTTCTGCAATTTTATTAAAAGCAAAAAGAGCATTAATTTGAGCATCAGCCATAGCAGCATGAGTTGATTTTCCTTCAGATTTCACACGCAGCCAAATAGCTCCTCGTTCAGCCAACCCTATTTTTTCATTTGTGGGTTTAACAATGATAATTTCCTCTACTTTGTCCAAAAAACCGCCGCCTACAAGAGAGAGTGCTCCTGTTCCACCTGCTTCCTCATCAGCTGTAAAACAAAAGAAAATGTCTACGGCAGGCTTAAAGTCTTCCCGAAGGAGGGATAACGCTGCAAAAATAATTGAGGTTACTCCGCCCTTCATATCGGCAGCACCTCGACCATATATAAGACCATCTATTATTTCTGCTCCAAAGGGGGAGTGAGCCCACTCTTTCGCGTTCCCTACGGGGATGGTGTCAAGATGTCCTAAGATAGCCACACCCCGATTTTGATCCGTACCTGGAACAGTAACAATAAGTGAGATCCTATTGTTTTCATGTCTTATAATTCTTTTTTCAACACGATTTTCCGGGAATAATGAGGAAATATAAATTACGGCATCACGCTCATCACCAGCGGGCTGAGGGGTACGCATACGTATAAGCTGCTGTAGAATAGCGATGGCCGTTTCGCTCAGCATACAACTTCCCTTCATCTGCGGTCTCACCCCTTTCCTGAGGTTTTTACTAAGAGCCAGACAAAATTTACGAACAGCTCATGAAAGCCACTTTAAAGATTTGTAAGTATTTTATAGGAGGCAGACCACGGAAGCATTGTTGTAAATTGATAAGTTTTATTTCGTCTCTTTGTCAAGTTTTGACAAAAACTCAGAATACGCCAAGGTCATATAATTTAAGGGCCAGGGCTATATTGAAGCGATGATCGCTGTTTTCAGGATCAAAATTCAGGAGTTCGTTTATCTTCTTGTTCCGGTATTTAATTGTATTGTAATGGAACTTCATTGCCTCTGAAGCACGCTTAATGTTCCAGTTGCACTGGCTTAGAACCCTGAGCGTTTCGAGAAGCTCTCCATTGCTTTCCAAATCGTGTTCTATAACTTTATCCAGCACGTTATGGCAGAAAAGTGCAGCTTCATGATTCTGGGATATCATGGAGAGCAGCTTCATTGCCCCTAAGAAGTCCCAAAATACTACTTTTTGAGCGTGGGATGAGAGTTTGGCAACTCTTTGAGCCCCAATAGCCTCTCGATAGCTCTCATGGGTGTTTAACGGATCTGGCTTATAGCCCCCAACGGAGACAAGGATTTGGCACCGAAACTCTCGCATGGCCTCTTCGTTCAAATGTTCCGCCACTTTGACCATGTTATTTTGAAAGGTCTTAGCGCCACTGTCCGGATCTGGCGGGGAAAGAAGGAAGATCACCGACGTTGTTAACAACGTATAAATGGACTTTGGGAAAAAAGCCAGGAATTTCGATCGCAATGTGGAAAAGAAAACCTGTAGTTCTCTCCCCCCTGATTCGCCGCTCTCGGTTATCATTTCAAGGGTCACTGCCACAACACCGTTAACGGGGCTCCAGCCAAAGGTCCGCGACCGGCTCTCTAGTTCTTCCATTCTTTGTACTTTGTTATAAATTAGGTCTCTCACAAATTCGTCGATATAGTTTCGCTCTACCTTCTGAGCTGATATTTTTTTCTCTATGACAAGCTTCACCGCAATGAGAGCGTTTTCCACTGCGGATCTCTCAAAAAGGGTGAGCTCTCTCTTGGGCTGATGGGAGCGGTTAAGGATAAGGTACCCGCTTACTGCGCCCCCCACGCGCACTTCCACATGCTCGTGAAGCCGCATTACTTCTTTTAAAGGGTATATTTTTACATGTTCTTTGAATTCGTCGGAATAGGAGGCGACGAACAATTTCTTCTGAATCATGTCTCGATAGGCTACGCCGCATTTTATGGCGTCACGGAGGGCCCAGAGAATGCGGTCTATGTCGCCGTCGTCCAATAAAATATCGGCAAAGGGCGAAAAGGAGGAATACAACCCTTTTTCTTCGGCCACCAATTCATTGCGAAGGTGCAAAAGGACATCGAGGAGCACGTGATCGGAAGAGATGTGAAACAAAGGAATCCCCTGCTCGTCTGACAAATGAACAAGTTCGGGGGGGGAGGTTTCCCTGAAAGGCAACACCTGCTGCGCCGGAATTAAATACTTTTGTTAAAAGAACAAGATTTCTTTTTTTATTATCTCCAGTCCATCTTCCTACTATGAAGGATCCTGAAGAAAAATTCCGCTCCGCCCTTATGTCATCAAAAAGCATGACTTTATCTATTTTTTTATCAAGACCTTTTTCTCCCCCAAGCAAGGAAAAACTGGCTAGAGTCTTGCACATACGTACTGTAGACAAAAAAGGATCTCACCCCTCAAAAAAAGATTGTAGTATTGTAACATGAAGAGGAAAGGATAAAAAAGGGTCTCCTTATAATTAACAATTAATTACAAGGAGACCCTTCTATCGTTTTCTCTCTTGCCAATCGTATGTGTTGTGGCGGGCGCTACTTTTTCAGCCCCGCTTCCAGCGCATTCTGAAGCAGCATCGCAATAGTGAGAGGGCCTACCCCGCCTGGTACTGGTGTAATCCAGGAGGCCACTTCAGAAACCCCTTCAAAGTCTACATCTCCCACAAGGCCATCTTCAAGGCGGTTAATACCCACATCAATGACCACTGCCCCCTCTTTAACCATAGAAGCGGTGATCATGCGGGGACGTCCCACCGCTGCCACAACGATATCAGCCTGCCGTACGATAGCCGCAAGATCTTTTGTACGGCTGTGGCAGATGGTAACAGTAGCGTTGCGGTCAAGAAGAAGATGGGCAATAGGTTTACCTACAATGTTGCTTCTTCCTACAACTACTGCGTGTTTGCCTTCGATGTCTATATTGTAGGCATCAAGGATGTACATAATTCCCTTAGGGGTGCAGGGATGTACTGCCGGCAGTCCTGTCACAAGATTTCCCATATTTACAGGATGGAATCCATCAACATCCTTAGAGGGAGCGATTGCCATGAGCACCTTGTCAGTATTAATTTGTTCTGGAAGAGGAAGCTGAACAAGAATTCCATCTACCGCCCTGTCATTATTCAAAGTGTCTATAAGTTTCAACAGTTCTTCTTCTGTTGTAGACGCAGGCAGTTTATGGAGAAAGGAATTGAAACCCACTTCCTTGCATTTCTTTTCCTTTTGCCCAACGTAGACCTTTGATGCTGGGTTTTCACCAACAAGAACTACGGCAAGGCCCGGAACGTGCTTACCCTGGGCCTTTATTTCTTCCACTTCTTTTTTGATAGAAGCGACTACATCAGCTGCTACTTTCTTTCCATCCAATATATGAGCTTTCATTACAACAGATCCTCCCTTGACTAGAACAGTCCTGTAATATTGCCGTCGTCATCTACATCGATTTTCATTGCTGCAGGAACCTTGGGAAGACCGGGCATTGTCATTATTGATCCAGTTATGGGAACAATGAATCCCGCGCCTGCTGACAGCCTCACTTCACGAACCGTCAGTTCAAATCCTTCCGGACGCCCAATGAGGGCCGGATTATCGGAAATGGATGCCTGGGTCTTACCCATGCATACCAACAGGTTATCCTTCCCCAGACGGTGGATCTCTTCAAGATCCTTCTCCGCCTGAGCCATATAGGCAACGCTCTTCGCACCGTAGATTTCTTTGGCTATCTTTTCTATCTTCTCCTTAGGGCTCAAGGAAGCATCATACAACTTGTGGAAGGTGTTGGGTTTCTCTACCGCCTCAAGAACCCGTTCCGCAAGCTCAATGCCGCCTTCGCCACCCTTTGCCCAGACTTCAGACAATACCTGCTGAACACCTAACGCGACACAGTGTTCCTTTACAAGTTCCAATTCAGCCTCAGTATCGGTGGGGAAACGGTTAATGGCCACAACGACCGGAATTCCAAACCCCATCATATTCTCTATATGTTTCTCAAGGTTCGGGATGCCCTTGGAGAGTGCCTCAAGGTTTTCCCCAGTAAGCTCGTTCTTCGCCACTCCGCCATGCATCTTCAGTGCACGGACGGTAGCCACAATGACTACTGCCGATGGGGTAAGATTGCCTATGCGGCATTTTATATCAAAGAACTTCTCCGCGCCGAGGTCCGCGCCAAAACCTGCTTCCGTAATGAAGTAATCGGCAAGCTTAAGACCATACTTCGTCGCCTGAAGGCTGTTGCAGCCATGAGCGATATTGGCGAAAGGACCGCCATGAACAAAGGCCGGAACATGCTCCAGGGTCTGGACAAGGTTTGGCTTCAATGCGTCTTTCAATAACGCCGCCATAGAACCATGGGCGTTCAGATCTCCTGCCGTTACAACAGTCCCACCATAAGTATAGCCCACAACAATTTTGGATAGGCGCTCTTTCAACTCTTTGATGTTTGCCGAAAGACATAGAATGGCCATAACTTCCGATGCCACTGTGATATCAAATCCTGACTCCCGAGGCACACCGTCAGCTTTACCACCCAGGCCAACGATGACGTGACGGAGGGCCCGTTCGTTCAGATCCACAACTCGGCGGAAAACGACTCGGCGAGGATCGATATTCAATGGATTCCCCTGATGGAGGTGATTGTCGATCAGGGCGGAAAGCAAGTTATGAGCAGATGTTATGGCGTGAAGGTCCCCTGTAAAATGAAGGTTGATATCTTCCATGGGAACAACCTGAGAGTAACCTCCTCCCGCAGCTCCGCCTTTCACCCCAAAACTCGGGCCTAGCGAGGGCTCTCTTAGAGCGATGCATACCCTTTTACCTAACTTCGCCAATCCCTGGCCAAGGCCAACGGTTGTGGTTGTCTTGCCTTCTCCAGCTGGCGTCGGCGTGATGGCCGTCACCAATACAAGTTTGCCGTCGGGGCGATCCTTGATCCTGTTCCAAAGACCATAAGTCACCTTCGCTTTGTATTTTCCATAATACTCAAGCTCATCTTCATTGATTCCCAGCTGCGCAGCCACCTCTACAATTGGCTTCAACTCGGCATTTTGCGCTATCTCAATATCACTCAGCATCATTCGTAGCATTACCTCCTCTACTCATCGTATGCAAGATCATCAGCAATACAGCAATGAATAGATATGTTTGATGCTTTTTGATCCCCATCGTATTGTACTCATTTAAAAAAAAAGAGGCAAGCTGTGTTTTGCCTCTCCATTAAGCAACTGTTACTACCCCTTTATCACCGCCACTGGCTTTAATTTTGCCACTTTAAGGCTTAATTGAGCCTGATGAACAACTTCTACTACTGCAGAAATATCTTTGTAGGCTTCCGGCATCTCTTCTCCCAAGGTACGGAAACTATCTGCCTTTACTGTCACTCCCCGGTCAGCCATCTCTCGAACCAGGTTTTGTCCTCTCGTTCGTTTTACAGCTTCATTTCTGCTCAATACGCGTCCCGCGCCATGGCAAGTTGAAGCAAAACTTTCCATTTCTGCTTTTTTTGTCCCCACCAGAACGTAGCTTGCCGTTCCCATGCTGCCTGGAATGAGCACAGGCTGACCTTCGAAAGCTCGGGTTGCCCCTTTACGATGGACACAAACCTCACGTTTGCGCCCTTCCCATATATGTTTTTCTATATGGGCCATGTTATGGCTTACGTCATAGACAGGGAAAAGAGGCTTTCCTGGGAAAAACTGGGCGAAGACATCCCGTACAACTGACCCTATTATTTGTCGATTCGCCATGGCAAAATTAGCGGCAGCCTTCATCGCTCCAATATACTGCTGTCCTTCTTCCGATTGTATAGGAGCACAGCAAAGCTGACGATCCGGAACATCAATCTTATATTTTGCCATGGCTCGCCGCATGACCTTTAAATAGTCATCGCAAACCTGATGACCCAGGCCGCGGCTGCCGCAATGGATCATCACAGTTATGCTTCCCGACTCAAGGTTCATTTGAGAAGCAGCTGCCTTATCAAAAATTTCATCCACAACTTGTATCTCAAGAAAATGGTTGCCTGAGCCCAGGGTTCCCAGCTGATTCTTTCCCCGCTCCTTTGCCCTGTTAGAAACAAATTCGCATAGAGCTCCGTCAAGACAGCCTCCCTCTTCCGTGCGGTCCAGGTCGTCCTGCATTCCCATACCTTCTTTTACCGCCCAGCGAGCCCCCTTGCGGAGGACATCGTCAAGATCCTTAAGGGAAAGTCTTATTGCGCTCGAAGATCCCACCCCACTCGGTACTGCTGAAAAAAGAGCTGTTGTTAGAGCGTCTAAAACGGGCTTAATATCTGCAAGCTTTATATATGAAGAAAGCAAACGCACACCACAGGAAATATCGTACCCCACTCCCCCTGGGGAGATAATTCCTTCATTCACGTCAAAAGCAGCTACTCCTCCAATGGGGAAGCCATACCCCCAATGGATGTCAGGCATGGCGTAGCTATACCCTACAATGCCAGGAAGGCAGGCCACATGGGCAACCTGCTCAAGAGCACTATCCTGTTCCAGCATGGTTTCTATATAGTGATCCGCATAGATCAACCCAGGTACGGCCATGCCCGGGAAAGCCTCTTTTTCTAGTAACAAACGAACATTATCCATCCTCTTCAATAGATTTTTCATTCTCTCACCTCTCATTCAGACATCCAGGAAAATTCTAAGGAAGGGCCTGGGTTCTCCTCGAATGACCAGTCCTCCATAGGTCGCGGCTTTGATCGGCAGCTGTATCTGGCGATATACGGCAAAAAGACCGTCAGCCTCAAGATGCCAGGAACCTCTTTTCACATTGACATGGAGAGGGATGAAGAGCACGTTTTTGCTTTCCCAAATATAAATAAGCTCGTTTAGCCACGATACCATGAGCTCTTCCAGATCGATACCATCGATCATAATCGTTTCATGGCTCCCATGACGAATGCCCCTTAAAACAGATATATCTCCATAGCAGACTCCGTATAAAGCAAAGGCAGCCTCTATAAAGAGGTCGTTAAGAGACTGAGTTTCCACTTCAAAACCTACGTCTGCCGTATGTTCTATCTCTTTCCAAGCCATGTACCACGCGCCTCCTCGACAGAAGTAATAAAAAAGGGCGACTTTGAGGGCCGCCCATAAAATTCCGCGAAAAATGAAATCTTCCACATCGATCATCCGCCGTGAATAACTATATTATATCAGGATTTGTGCGATCTTTTTTTAAAAACAAATGAGGGGGCTTAGTGTTGATGGCTTTTTTACCCTAAAAGGGCAAGGAGAAGCCCTCCCGCAAGTACTGACCCAATCTGTCCCGAAACATTCGCCGCCACAGCCGGCATAAGAATAAAGACATTCTTGTCTTCATTATAGGCCATCCTCTGAGCCACCCGCGCTGCCATAGGGAAGGCGGAAATGCCTGCCGCCCCGATCATAGGGTTGATCTTTCGAGAAAGGAAGCGGTTCATGAAGCGCGCGGACAGCACTCCTACGGCTGTATCAAGGATAAAGGCAACGAGTCCCATGGCAAGGATGGCAAGGGTTGAAGGCTGCAAAAAACGGTCGGCAGTCAGAGTAGCGGAAATACCCAGGCCGAGAAGGATTGTTACAATGTTAGCCAGTTCGTTTTGAGCTCCCTTGGCGAGACGGTCAACGACCCCGCTTTCCCGAAGAAGATTGCCAAACATAAGGAAGCCAATGAGGGAAACAGAGGCTGGAGCTAACATTCCTGCCCCAAGAGTAACAGCAAGAGGGAAGAGCACTTTCACTGTTTTTGAAACGGGTTTTTCTGTGTAGGTCATAGGAATGCGGCGTTCTTCTGATGTTGTAAGCAGCTTGATGACTGGAGGCTGAATAAGAGGAACAAGAGCCATATACGAATATGCCGCCACAGAAATTGGGCCAAGGAGATGGGGAGCGAAACGGGATGAAACATAGATAGAAGTGGGACCATCAGCAGCGCCTATAATTCCTATGGAAGCCGCTTCGTTCAAATTGAACCCGAAAAGCAGAGCCAATCCCATGGTCAAGAAAATCCCTGCCTGGGCTGTGAAACCAAAAAGAGCCGTAAGTGGGGACTGGAAAAGGGGGGTAAAGTCGATCATGGCCCCTACTGCTATAAAAATGAGAAGGGGAAAAAGTTCGGTAGAAATCCCTATATCAAAGAGCAATGACAACGCTCCAGGATGAGAAACCCCTGCAACAATTTGTGTCAGAGCCGATGTAAGAGGGATGTTTACAAGGATAGTTCCAAAACCCATGGGAAGAAGTAAGGCTGGCTCATACTCTTTCACCACTGCCAGATAGATAAGCAATAATCCCAAGCCTATCATGACCCCTTGCTGAATTGTTATCGACGCAATGCCTTCGAAAATAAATCCCAACCAAGTTCACTCTCCTGTCTTCGTCTTCTTAATAATAGTCATAAAAAAAGACCTTCAGCATGACTTTCGCCACACCAAAGGTCTCGCTTATTGGCCTTCACCAACGACAGGACCAGGCTGTAAAGCCATGATGTTGATCCTGCCCTCGCAAGCTACTCCCCTTCAGGATGTAGTATATACTGGAAGATATTCTATCTAACCCCTATACTTTGTCAATGGAGAAAGATCTATAGGGGGAAAAAATATGGTTACTATTACGCTTATGAAGCAAAACACCTATGAAGAAACATCGTTGCGACAGAAGATAGAGGATATTTTTCAGTTCCATTTTGATAAGGGAAATCCCATCCGCCCAGGTGATATTATTCTATTAAAACCCAACCTTCTTTCTGCTTCTTCCCCTGAAAAGAGAATTACTACAGACCCCGCAATTGTGAAAACGGCGGCAAAGGCTGTTCTCGACAGATTAGGCAAGCCTGTCATAGGAGATAGTCCCGGGCTTGACCGTTTTCCTTCCGTAGCAGAGAAAACCGGCATGAAAGCTGTGGCCGATGAGCTTGGCATTCCTATAGTAGAACTGACAGATCCCATACCCGCACCTGTTTCTTCCTCTGCCCGTTTCCACCGTATTGATCTGGCGCGGCTTGCATTAGAAGCAGACCTTATTATTAATCTGCCTAAACTTAAGACCCACGCTCAAATGCTTCTCACTTTAGGGGTAAAAAATCTATTCGGCACAGTTGTAGGTCAGCAGAAAGCTTCATGGCATTACAATGTCGGACTTAATCGAGACCTTTTTGCTGAACTTCATCTTGACATCTATCAGGCCCTCCCTTCCTCCTTTACAATTCTTGACGGCATCTGGTGCATGGAAGGGCATGGGCCAGGGAACGGAACCCCACGGTTTTTAGGTCTTCTCGCAGCATCAGAAGATGCAGTTAATCTCGATATTGCAATTAGCCGCATTCTTCACGCAACTCCCGAATCCTTTCCCTTATACAGAGCCGCAGAGCGGAGAAACCTTATTGTCAGCAGCCCCTGTATCCTTTTTACCCACGATACGCCAGAATCCTTTGCCTTTAATGATTTTGATATACCTCATCTTGACTCTCTTCACCTGATCCCGGCTTTTCTTGATATTTTCTCGAAACGCTTTCTTGTTTCTCGACCGGTTCAAAATCCCGACCTGTGCATTCGATGCCGAAAATGTGAAGAAATTTGTGCCGCCCATGCCGTCATTCTGGATTCGAACGGGAAACTCCATTTTAATTACAACAAATGCATTCGCTGTTTCTGCTGCCAGGAAGTATGCCCTAATAACGCCATAGAATTTCAAAAAGGGGCCCTTCTTAAATTGATGGATAGTTTTAAAAAATAGTGTCTTAAGTCTCTATAGGTTACAAAAAAGCAGCTCCAGACATTGAAATGCTGGGGCTGCTCTCTTTCTTCCCCGGTAATTAGCCCGATCTAATGATGGTGGTGATGATGTTCTACGCTCTCTTCTGAGAAAAGGTTTTCTTCCAGTTCTTCCAGAGCTTTCCATAAGTCTCTTAAAGCTGTTTTTTTTGATTCGATAGCATGGACAAAAGCATGTTTTGCCTCATGCCCTGATACGGCGTGCCAACGGGCCACAAGACTTGTCATTCCTTCTAATTCTTCACAGATGGTCTCCCTAAGAAGCTCTGCTTCTTCTAATGGACCATGTACATGAAGATGTTCTTCTGATGATTGCGGGGTTATTACTTTACACATGATGAGCCTCCCTTTCTTTGCTTCCACCATTTTTTAAAAGCTTCTTCAGCTTTGTGAGCATTTAGAGAACATTGTTCTGTAAGGGTTTCTGAGAAATCAAAAGAATACCCTGATATTGACAGAAGCCATGCTTCAGGTTTTGGTATCTCAAGGCGATCCATAAGGGATAGCAGCCAGGCCGGTCCCATGGAGTGTATATTCAATCCTTCGAGGGCTGCGTCAGATAAAACGTTTTCCAGCATATACCCTTCAGGAAGTTCTCTCATATCAGCGTCTATAAAAAGGGCAATCTCAGCGCCTTCAAGGTCATAGGCCAATTCTGGAAGAAGTTGCTGGCCTATCCACAGGTTAACCTCAAATCCTTCTTCTTCAAGCCATTCTGCAATTTGGGGGGCAAGTTGCAACCCGACACTATCATCTTCACGAAAAGGATTTCCAAATCCTGCGATGAATACCTTCATTCTTAACTCCTTTGTTTGAAAAAACAGCAGGGCCAGAAGAAGTCCCCAGCCCCGCTGTCATCCCCTTTAGGTTACGAGATAGGCTTCTTCTCTTAGTGTTTCTCTATGGTACGGATCTCTCGTCCATTTACATCTACAACTGTCAGCTTCAAAGGCATTCTGCCCACTGCATGAGTTGAGCAAGAGAGGCATGGGTCATAACAACGAATGACATGTTCCATTCTGTTAAGTACGCCTTCCTCCACAGATTCCCCATGAATGTACTTTTTCGCCACAAGCTCTACGCCCTTATTCATGGCATAGTTGTTGTGTCCAGTGGCCACAATGAGATTGACCTTTGTAATGGCACCTTTCTCGTTCACCTGATAGTGGTGAATCAAGGTTCCGCGAGGTGCTTCAATGACACCGATACCTTCAGGCTGAAGGCTGTTAGATGTGATCCTAAGTTCGCTTCCTACAATATCTTCATCGTGAAGAAGCTCTTCCATACGCTCAATTGCATACATGATCTCAATTAATCTGGCGTAGTGATAATACATAGTATAGTGCACTATGCCATCATCTGTCAGCTTTCTAAAAGCCGCCAATTCGGCAGAAGCCTCTGGAGTAGAGATTGTATCGCAAGCATTGACACGTCCCAAAGGTCCAACCCTGTAACTTCCGTGGGGAAATTCCAGCGGTCTGTAGAAGGGGAACTTCAGATAACTCCAAGGTTCCACGTGCTCGCCAATAAAGTTCACGTATTCTTCAGAGTTAAATTCATCAGTAATACGTCCCCTTGGCCCCCGCAAACGAATGCGGCCATCGTACAGTTCAAGGTTTCCTTCGCGAACTAGGCCAAGATAGGAGGTCTCCAGAGTGGCAAACTCCTTTGCGTCATCTCCATGTTCTGCCAGATAGTTTTTGATCAGATCAAGTGCCTTGCGGAGGTCTTCCTTAATTTTAGGGATCCCCGCCAGAATGGTTTCCCGTTCTTCTTTTTTCAGACTGCGGTTCACGCCGCCGGGAATACTATGCCATGGATGGACTTTTTTTCCACCAAGAGTTTTTATAACTTCCTGCCCAAATTTGCGCATGGTCACACCCATAACCGCCAAATCCGGGAATTTAGCGACCAAACCGGCCACATTTCGTATGGCTGGATCTGCATCAAAGCCAAAAAGCAGGTCCGGACTCGAAAGGTGGAAGAAAGAAAGGGCATGGGACTGAATGAACTGCCCCATATGCATAAGCTCACGAAGCTTATGGGCTGTAGGTGTTATGGTGACACCTAGAATAGCGTCACATGCCTTCGCAGAAGCCAAATGGTGGCTTACCGGGCAAATGCCGCAAATACGAGGGGTAATAACAGGCATTTCCCGAAAATCCCGTCCCTGGGTAAAGGCCTCGAATCCCCTGAACTGAGTGACGTGAAAGCGAGCGTCATGAACTTCGCCCTTTTCATTTAAAGTCACCGTGATCTTTCCATGTCCCTCTATACGGGAGACAGGATTAACAACAATGGTTTTTGCTTTTTCTGCACACATTTTCGATCTCCTCCCTGCTCCCTAGTCGTACCTCATCATGTCTACCGGCACTTTGGGGATACGCCCCTGCAATATTTCCTCGAAAACAAAATAGATCGTATCCGCATCCGGAGGACACCCTGGAACGTATACATCAACTTTTACTTCATAGTCCACAGGGATAGCGTGAGGCAATAGCTTAGGAATATCCTCTCCGGGAAGGATACCTTTTGGGTTCACCGTAGAAACGGTATTTATATACCCCTCTTTGAGGACATCCTCTACTTTCGCAAAGTTTCTCATACAGTTAATGCCGCCAAAAACAGCACAATCTCCCCATGCAATGAGAATTTTGCACTTCTTTCTCATCTCTTTAGCTAGATGTACTTCCTCTTCGTTTCCTAGAGCTCCCTCAATGACTCCTACTGTTACTTCAGGGAATTCTTTAAAGTCTGTTATGGGCGTAGCCGTTATTTCCACCAAATCAAGGAGGTTTATTATTCGTTCATCAATATCGAGGAAAGACATATGGCACCCGGCACATGCCTCAAGCCAGACTGTTGCTACCTTCGGTTTAGACATACCCTACACCTCCTCTGAAGAAACCACTTGGGCTTTATCAGGTGAAACATGTGATTTAAATACGTTTTCACAGGGCGATGCTGAAGAAGAGGTTGCCAGAGAAACGCCCATCCGTGACGCAAGATCCTGGAAAATCTTCGAAAGCCCACGAAGCCCTTCTTTTGGGGGAACAATCATGTTCATTCGGCGGCGTTCTCCCTCCAATGTGCAGAAATGACCGCTTCTCTCATACCACGCTGGCATGGGAAGCAAAACGTCCGCCATGTTAACCAGAGGACTAACCATGTAGGGTACATGTGCTACTACAAATCTAGCCTTATTGACGGCTTCCAATGACTTGGGATCTTCCGGTACCATGCCTGTTGAACTAACATAAAGGAAATCAAGGTCTTCTGTTTCAAGCCACGCTTTTTTGCCTAAAACTGTATTCCACGCGCCAAGGCTATTCCCGCTCAAAACCATAGGAACAAGAGCTAATCCGTCTTCGAAGAAGCCTTGTGCCGTAATGGCCATGTTCACCGCCTCCATAACTATCTGAGGGTGTTTGGCCAGTCTTGAACCAAGAACAACAACCGGCTTTTTGGCATCAGCCAGGTATTTAGCGGCTATAGCTATTTCTTCCGGTTTCATATTGGCAAGATCCGCTACTGATGAAATTCTGTTCTCCGCATCTTCTTTCCCGGCAACCGCTTCAGTAAAGGAAACAAGGGCCCCGTGAAGGACTTCGGGAGAAATGCGGATATCCACATCGGTAATCCCTTCGAAGGGATTGTCCTTGGCCGAGAAATTGATCAGTTTGGCTCCATTTTTCACCGTAGCCACACGGATATAACTGGCAACGACAGGGGCTTCATTCTGAGGATCAGCGCCAATGACTATGATTGCATCGCTATCAAGTATGTTGTGGGCTGCTGTAAACGGTTGAACCCCTTGGCTTATAAATGGGCGGAAACCTTCTTCAAAGCCGCGAAGCACATCTCCATTGAAGCAATCGACCTTATCCATCTTCAAGGATTTACGGAAGAAGTCAGAAAGAACTGTGAGCTCTTCATCTGTGGAAAGCCCGGATATAAGTGCTCCCGCTCTATTTGTGGCCTTGGCCCTCCCCAATTTGTCGGCAACAAGGTCAAGTGCTTCATCCCATGATACTTCTCGGAAGGTTGAACCCTCACGGATCATGGGCACAGAGAGACGTTCTCTCTCTGTAGATTCAGGAAGCCACCAGCGGCCTTTGTGGCAAAGCTGCCCGCCGTCAGGAGTATCAATTGAAGCCCCTTCGACTCTGGCAACACTTCCTGTTCTTACATAGGCTTTGATTTTGCAGCCTATGGGGCAAAGGGGGCAAATGCTTTCCACTACTTCGTCGCAATCGTTACGGCGTCCACGATAGACAAAATCCCGGATTGTAATCGTTCCTGTAGGACAAACCTGAGCGCAAGCTCCGCAGGAAACACAAGTATCGCTCTCACCAAGGACTTTCCCCAGGTCAGATACTACGCTGGCATTCCATCCGCGTTTTTCCAGATCAAGGGTGTGGGCTCCAACCTTCTCACCACAAACCCTGATGCAGCGAAGGCAAAGAATGCAACGGTTATGGTCTACCTGCAGGTCTTCGTCGGAAGCGTCATTATGAAAATCAGAATAGAGATAGGGATATCTCACTTTATCCATGCCATGCTCGATGGCAAGACGCTGCAGCTCGCAATCTCCGCTTTGGGAACAAAACATACAGAAATGGTTGCGCCCAGCAAAGAGCAGTTCAAGTATCTGCAATCTGTAGGCTCGCAGTTTTTCTGTTTGAGTATGGACCTTCATGCCATCAGTGGCAGGAGTAGTGCAGGAGGTCAGCAGTTTGTTGCTTCCTTCCACTTCTACGACACACATACGACATGAACCTATAGCTGATATACCCTCTAAATAACAAAGGGTAGGAATATAGACATCATTTTTACGGGCTATATCAAGGATCGTATCTCCAGCTGTACCCTTACAAACCTTTCCGTCAATGTTAAGAGTTATTTCGCTCATATTCGCATCCTCCCTGCCACTCTAACCTTTGATAATGGCTCCGAAGGGGCACTTTTCAAAACACGTGCCGCAACGGATACATCTCTCTGTGTCGATAGTGTATCCCGAAGCTCTGTCCCCGGGGATACAATGTACCGGGCAGTTACGGGCACACAGACCACAGCGCTTGCAAAGGTCCTGGTCGATGGAGTACTCGATTAGGGCGGAACAGACACCTGCGGGACACTTCTTGTCTTTTACGTGAGCCACATATTCATCTCTGAAATACCGCAGGGTTGTAAGTATGGGGTTAGGCGCTGTCTGTCCCAATCCGCAAAGAGACATTTCCTTAACCATAACCGCCAGATCATGAAGGGTGTCGAGATCTTCCATCGTACCCTTTCCCTCAGAGATCTTATTGAGAAGCAACAACATCTGCTTCGTTCCTTCCCGGCAAGGAGTACATTTTCCGCAAGACTCACGCTGAGTAAACTCAAGGAAAAATTTAGCTACGTCAACCATGCAGTTGTCTTCATCCATAACGACCATTCCGCCGGATCCCATAATGGCGCCGACCTCTGCGAGGGATTCGTAACTTACAGGAAGATCAAGATGTTCTTCAGTGAGACATCCGCCACTTGGCCCGCCAATTTGAACGGCCTTGAACTTCTTATCATTAAGAATTCCGCCGCCTATATCGAAGATAATCTCCCTTAGGGTAATTCCCATGGGAACTTCCACAAGTCCGGTATGTTTAACCTTACCGGTCAGAGCAAAGACCTTGGTCCCCTTTGATTTTTCAGTCCCCATTGAAGCATAATGATCGCCGCCATGAAGGATAATATAAGGAATGTTTGCCCATGTTTCCACGTTGTTGATGTTCGAGGGTTTCCCCCACAAACCTTTATTGGCCGGAAATGGCGGGCGGGGACGAGGCATTCCGCGCTGACCCTCGATAGAGGCCATGAGAGCTGTCTCTTCACCACAGACAAAAGCTCCTGCCCCTTCTTTGATATGCACTATAAATGAGAAATCTGTGCCCATAATATTCTTTCCGAGAAGTCCATAGGCTTCAGCTTTCTCGATAGCAGTCTTTAAGCGCTGGATGGCCAGAGGATATTCAGCACGGCAGTATATATAGCCTTCATCTGCACCTATGGCATAGGCCCCTATCATCATTCCTTCAATGACACAGTGGGGGTCGCCTTCCAGAATGGAGCGATCCATAAAGGCACCTGGGTCGCCTTCGTCAGCGTTGCAGATGACATATTTTTTATCCCCCTGGGCTCTGGCACAGAAGCTCCACTTCAGTCCAGTGGGAAATCCGCCGCCTCCGCGACCCCTTAATCCCGACATTTTTACCTCTTCTATAACCTGCTCCCGGGTCATTTCAGTCAAAGCCTTGCCCAATGCTTCGTATCCATGGCGGACAATATATTCCTCGATGTTATCCGGGTTGATATAACCACAATTTTCAAGAGCAATGCGATGCTGTTTGCCATAGAAAGGAATCTCTTTATAATGGGGAACTTTAGGGGCTTCTTCTGAAACAGTATAAAGAAGTCTGGGAACGATTCGTCCCTTCAAAAGATGTTCACTTACAATTTCTTTTACGTCTTCTGTTTTTACCTGGCAGTAAAAGGTCCCTTCCGGATAGACCACCACTATTGGACCCATTTCACACATACCATGGCAGCCTGTAGGGACGATGAGAACCTCTCTGTCGAGCTTCTGGTTTCGAAGTTCTTCACGGAATGCATCCATCACCTCATGAGATCCACTAGAGGTACATCCTGTTCCTCCGCAGATGAGAACGTGCGAACGATAGATTGGCATCCTCACTACCCCCCCTTAGTCGGCTCTGCCAATGGCCAGTTTCTCAACAATATGGCCATTGACAACGTGCTCAGTGATGATGACAGGGATGTCACTGGGCTTCACATTACCGTAGGTAATACGTTTCCCGTCACGAATAACATCTACAAGAGGTTCATCCTGGCACATGCCAATGCACCCAGTCGTTTGGACATTTACTTCATTGAGTTTCCGTTTTTCTATTTCATCCATAATAGCGGTCATGATTTCTCGTGCACCAGCAGCAATACCGCACGTACCCATTCCAACAATAATAACGACTTTCCCCTCAGAACGAGCAGATGTTAAATCCTTTGATGACTCGCGAATTTTTTTCAGTTCTTCCAGATTAGTTATTTTAGCCATTGCCGTCCTCCTTGTTATTCAAACTTTGCAAGTACTCCAGCCACCATATCAGGAGCAAGACGTCCAAAGGTCTGGCTGTCCACCATCATGACTGGGGCTAGTCCACATGCGCCAAGGCAGGCGACTGGCTCAATCGTAAACCTTAAATCATCAGTCGTCTCGTTCTCACTGACGCCGGTAAGTTCTTTGACTTTCTCAAGGATCTTGAGACTTCCGCGAACATGGCAGGCTGTTCCTCTACAAACTCGAATTACATGTCTACCTCGTGGTTTCAAATGGAACTGAGCATAAAAAGTCGCAACCCCATAAATTTCAGCTTTCGGGATCTTAAGTTCTTTGGAAATGGTTTCCATTACCTCTGGGGGAAGATACCCGAACTCATGCTGAGCTTCCTGGAGAATCGGAATAAGACCACCTTTCTTATTCTTCCAGGGCGCCACAATTTCCCGCGTTTTCTGGATCCTTTTCAACTCCACTTGTGACATGATTCCCCTCCTTGTTGTGAACTTCCATTGGTGCTTCTGGGAAGTATTTCTCAACGTTAATCATATATAAATGAACGAAACTAATTATTACTAATCGTTATCCCTTTCACAAATCGAGGAGACAAAGTTCCTGGGTATTTTTTATACAATATATCTCTATCCGCAAATATAGATAAAAGCCGCTCCCCTCCGAAAGCGGCTTACTCTTTTGTTTTCTAGAGGGGATACTGTTTTTGTCTTCATTTAAATACCCCCCATATGTATCTCATAGAGGTCGTAATCAGAAAAAAAGGAGTTTTCAATTTTCACGTTCATGCTATCACATGGGCAAAGACTGTACAACCCGAAGGAAAAGTGTATATTGCGTCCATTATTCAAAGATATTTGGTTGCGTACTGTTCTACTCGGACATAAAGAAAGGATTATTACTGCTGGATGAGGTGGAAAGTTCACCTTCTGTGAGGATAAGAAGGCGATCTGACAGGCTTTTTACCCAAAGGACATCGTGGCTGACAAGCACAAGGGTGGTTCCCCACTTTTCGCGGCACATTCTGACACCCTGCTTTATAAGTTCAGCGCTTACCCTGTCGACACTGGCTGTAGGTTCATCAAGCAGCAAAACTTCCGGTTTTATAGCTAGACGACTGGCCAAAGCAACTCGCTGAGCTTCCCCTCCAGAGAGTTCAAACCACTTTCTTCTTGCAAACTGACTGGGGGCCAGGCCGACAAAATAAAGGGCCTCTTCCATACTTTTCATTAGCTCTTTACCCCTTACTCCTCGGACTTTCAAACCAAAGGCCACATTTTCCCAAACAGCACGT
The DNA here is from genome assembly GCF_002396985.1 of Aminobacterium sp. UBA4987. Classification (NCBI taxonomy): domain Bacteria; kingdom Thermotogati; phylum Synergistota; class Synergistia; order Synergistales; family Aminobacteriaceae; genus Aminobacterium; species Aminobacterium sp. UBA4987. The sequence continues at coordinate 77,594 of NZ_DGZF01000009.1, read as the reverse complement.
TTTAAAAGATAGGTGTTCTGAAGCAAAAGGGTCACAGATCTTCTGTAGTTCACTGATAAGGTTTCAACACGCTCTTTTTTAAAATAGAGCGTTCCTTCCGTTGGTGTTTCGAGGAAGGCAAGGATACGAAGCAAAGTACTCTTGCCGCTGCCATTTGCTCCTAAAAGACCCAATATTTCCCCCTGCCCTATTTCTAATGAAGGGATATGGAGAGCACACCGCTGACTATAAAAATGCTTTATATTTTTTAATCGATACATAGCCTTCATGCCGCGCTCCTCCGTTTAAATTCAGCAAGAAAGAGATTGACCAATAGAACTATGAACAAGAGAACCATTCCAAGAGCTATGCCCATGGCGAACTCTCCCTTACCTGTCTCAAGGGCCATGGCCGTCGTTATACTTCGTGTATGCCACTTGATGTTTCCACCAAGCATCATAGATACGCCAACCTCAGAAATAATCCGGCTGTAGGCGGTAATAGCAGCAACAGTAACGGCATATCGAGCCTCCCACAGGGTGCTTAGAACCAACTGTTTTTTCGTTGTTCCTAGGGTAAGAAGAGTCTGACGCAATTGTACTTCCAGGCTTTCAATAGCTGATGCTGTAAGAGCCACCACTATGGGCAACCCTAGAACAACCTGGCCTATAACAATTCCTTCAAGAGTGAACAACAGACCGAATTCGCCAAGTGGCCCCCTTCTTGATATGAGGGAATAGACTAATAGACCAACAACCACTGTAGGGAGAGCCAGAAGAGTGTCCACCAGGGTTCGAATACTATTTTTCCCGGGGAAGGAAATGCTTCCAAGTAAAAATCCCGCAGGAATTCCAAGGAGAAGAGATATGAGAATAGAAAGGGAAGAGACCCTCAATGTGGTAATAACTGCTGACCATGTTTCGGCATCTCCCCTGGCAAGCAGTTGAAAGGCAGTGGCAATTCCTTGTGAAATGTAATCCATGGCAGCTGTTCCTCCCATAAAAGAAAGCGCCGCCTCAGGTTAGGCAGCGCTTTTTCATCACATATTATCCTCTTTTAGCGGGCGTTGGGGAAAAAGAGCTGTTTCCCAAGCAACGTAAAGTCTCCAATTTTTTTCTGTACATCAGGAGAAACCATCCAGTCTATGAACTCAAGGGCAAGATCATATCTGACATTTTCACAGCGCATGGGGTTTACAGCAATGACGCTATACTGATTTCTAAGTGCGGCATCCCCTTCTACAAGGATGGCGAAGGGGGAGTTTTCCTTATTCACATCTTCGTATTTAATAAAGGTCCCCCGGTCAGTCATAGTATAGGCATTTCGCTCTGCCGCTATATTAATGGTGTTAATCATCCCCTGGCCAGTCTGGATATACCATGACTCCCTATCGGGGGTCATCCCCGCGCCTTTCCAGAGATCCATCTCCATTATGTGGGTACCAGACTTGTCTCCTCGGCTTGCAAAAGGCGTTTCGGAGCTTGCAATCTTATTCAGGGCTTCTACTGCTTCCAACCCTTTGATTTTGGCGGGGTCAGCTTTAGGGCCGATGATGATGAAATCATTGTACATAGTTTCCCGTCGGTTCACTCCGTAACCATCTGAAACATACTTTTTTTCGGTGTCTGGAGCATGAACAAGCAAAACGTCCACATCGCCATTCTTACCAAGTTCAAGCGCCTTTCCAGTGCCAACAGCAACCCACTGCAGTTCTATTCCTGTTTCTGCTTTGAAAAGAGGAGCTAAATAATCGAGCAATCCCGTGTTATCAGTACTGGTTGTTGTAGCCATCCTCAAAACTTGAGCATCTGCCAAGACAGCAGAGCATGAAAAAATAATTAGTGAGGCCAAAAACAACGCCATTAATCTTTTTCGCGGAATACCCATTACAATCCTGCCCCCTTGTTATTCCTCTATTAAATTTAATTGTTTTTATAGAAATAACTCCGTTAAAACACAATACCACAATCCATTTTGAAACTCAATGTTAAGGATTTTAATGTTAAATTAAAAAGAATGACTACGCCTGATTCAGTTCTCCCTCAGGTTCCTCTCTAAGCATGAACCGATCGAGATCTCTGAACTCACGACGCAACAAAAAAGAAGCCAGGATCCCACCTCCTACATCAGATATGGGGAATGCCAGCCACACTCCATCAGTTCCCATCATAGGCGGAAGCAAAAGAATGGGGGGGATAAAGAAAAGGACATGCCTTAGCACATTGAGAAATAGACTCTGACGTCCCAGGCCCAGAGCTTGGAAAGTATAGGAAGCAACTATGGAAATTCCCGCAAAGACAACGCAGCTGTAAGAGATCACCAATCCTCTCGCCGCAAGTTTTATCAATTCAGGACTTGTAGTGTTAAAGATCATGACAAGAGGTTCTGCGAAAAAATATACCATGATAAAACTTGACGCAAAGAAGAATAAAGCCCCGAAGAGAGCCCATTTGATTGTGGCCTTCACCCGCTCTATCTGTTTCGCGCCAAAATTATAACCAATAATGGGCTGGGCTCCTTCTCCTATACCAAGTACTGGAAGAAAAAAGAGAGAGTCAAGACTAAAAAATATACCAAGGGCAGATATGGCTATTTCCCCACCATAGATTTTCAGCGTCTGATTTAAAACTCCCAAAATAAAAGTAAAGCCCGCCTCGAGAATAAAAGGCGCCGTTCCTATTGAAATAATGCGTTTTATCACATTTTTACGGAAACGCAAATGTATAAACCGAATTCGCAATGATCCTTTTTTTCTTACAAAGAAAGAAACAGCCCAAAGAGCCGCAATGAGTTGAGCAACAATCGTGGCAAAAGCCGCTCCCTCAAGGCCCATGTCAAATACAAAGATCATGACGGCATCAAGAACAATATTGATGCCTGCACCTAAAAGAAGGGTCATCATGGCAAAACGAGGGGCACCTTCTGCCCGGATAAAATAATTAAAACCAAAGCTGAAGAGTGAAAAGGGGATTCCCACAATGATAATCCGTAAATATTTCCGAGCGTGGGGCAATAAAAGGTCGGTGGCTCCGCCAAGGCGCAAAATCTCATCGAGGAAAAACCAGCCTAATAAGAAACCCCCAATACTGGCAATGGCGAGAAGAGCAATGGCGTTGCCCAAAACTATTTCAGCCCGCCGCCTCTTTTTTTCTCCAAGAGAAATTGAAATAAGAGCGGAAGCCCCCACTCCTATGAGCAACCCCACCGCAATCACTGCTACCATAAAGGGGAAAGCCACTCCTATGGAGGCTATGCCTGTGGGACCCACTGCATGGCCAACGAATATGCGGTCTACTATATTATAGAGGGCATTTGCCAAAAGTCCTGTAATGGCCGGCCCTGAAAAATGAAAAAGAAGACGGGGGATTGAATCCTCCCCCATCTTTCTTGCTCTTTCCATCTTGTCCTCCTACCCAACTGATAAAAACAGGGGCCTTCGTCGATCAGACTTCACCTGGATATCCCAGTTCCCTTGTCATTCTCTGCAAAGCCTCGAGAGCTTCCCGGGGGAGCTTATCTACCCCTCCACGCTCCGATTCCCTTGATTTTACAAAAGCAACCCTGTCTTTTATACGGGCAGTAATTTCTTTTTTATACTGAACATCATCAAGGTGGAGAGGGAAATCTTCCATTTCCATCACTTCTACTGCACTCAAGGCTCCTAAAGGGCTGAAAGAAACTCGCCCTTCTACAATAGATTCTAATATAGAAAGGGTATGACGGGGCTGCACTTTCTTCCCCATAAAATCCCCTGTATTCAAGATATAACAATCCACTCCACTTTCAAGCAGAGTCTTAAAGCGCCCGTAATCAACCCCTAAGGGATAGGTCCTGAAGGGGTTTGCATAGGGCTCAAACACTAGAGCGTTTGGATCAACACCAGGGGCAAGGCGCTCTGCCGTTGTTCTGCGAGTGGCTAATGTAGCCCCCATAGCGGCTCCTAGCACAGGATCAGTAATTTTGAGCACAGGGGGTATCGTGGGATCTTTCATGAGCCAGAAAATAGCATCTATCGGTTCGTCAATCCGATCTACTCTTGTTGGAGACCACAATTTTGACTTGATAGCCCTCCCGTTGCCATTTCTAAGATCTTCAGTTACGGCATAGACCAAACCGCTCTCCTTACGAACCGCACCGCAATTCTGAAGGGTAACTATAAACTTGTTATCCTCACAATCCATTGGATAATCCTGTACTTTATCAAAATAAGAAGGTTCCAGGGCGATAGAATATCGCTCTTTCAGGTTAATGACAAAGGCATCGTCATGAAGCACTGTTATATCATAGCGATTTTCGTGGCGTGCATGGGTAATAGTGGACTTCCCTGACCCTGATAATCCAAAGACAGCCGCTACAAAAGAACGGTCTCCAGAAAGATTATACCGTTTCAATCCGCCATGGCAGGAAGCGAAACCGTTGCGGACAGCTGTTCCCCATGCCAGGGTGAGGGTTCCCTTTTTTAACTCGCCAAAATAGCGCATCCCTAAGATGGCCGCGCAATTATGTTCTGGGTCGAAGAGGGCAAGTCCTAGAGGATGATCAGGATGCTTCCAATCAGGATCAGCCAGTATATAAATATCCCCATCAAGATAGGCATGGGATTCCTTATACATTTCACTATAAATCTTATTTATATACTGGAAGTTGAGAATCCAGTTATAGAGCAAATTCTCATGACCTTCAGGAATGAGCAGATGAGCTCGGACCATAAAATCTTTTTCAAGCCCTATAACAGCTTTCGCTGCATAGAGATTCCTGTATCGGGTATGATATACCGCTTCTCGAAGTTTGGCTGCATATTCATCCAAAGACACTTCAGGGTCGCCAAGGATACGCCTGGCAGCGGCACATCGCCCTACCACAGCTCCATCATTGAAAAGAAGGACGTTGCACCCTTTAGGAAGCCCCTGCCACTCAGGTTCATACACTGGCATGCCTGTCAGTTCGATAGTCCCGACACTTCTTTTAGCCAGCTCATAGGCCTCACGAGGTGTTGTTACATGGAGTACGTTATTGCTCAAAAATGCTGTTTCTATAGTGGTTCTAATTCTGGAAGATACCTTTCCAAAAGTTTCTTTATCGGTGTAGTCACCTACAGTAGCCATATAAACACTCCTTCTGTAGTAAAGGTTTTTCCCATCTTACAATATGCGTACGATTCCGGCCAGAAGAGAAAATAAAAAAAATAAAAAAATAATAGCCGAAACCCTACATATAGAGTTATAATATTTTTGATAACCCCATATAGCCTATATTTCCGTTTGGCTTTTTCTATGAAGGGCGGTATAATCTGAGCCCGAGTATTACCTAAAACATTAAGGAGGCCACCAAAGTGATACGTCGCATACGGAAAAGAGATGGCCATGAAGTCCCTTTTGACGAATCCAAGATCACAACGGCTGTAATGAAAGCGGCAAAAGCTGTTGATCACCAGAACCCTATGGAAGTAGGTCAAGAAATAACTCGCCAAATTGTATCCCTTCTTGAAATTTTTTACAAAGAAGAAGGGGTGCCCACAGTAGAACAAGTACAGGACCTGGTAGAAAAAATCCTCATTGAGAAGGGTTATGCCTCTATTGCCAAGGCATATATCCTCTATCGGGAGCAGCATGCCAAAATGAGAGACACCAAAAAACTTCTTGGCAGCGCCGCTGATATGATCAACAAATATCTTGAAAAGCTAGATTGGAAAGTGAACGAGAACAGCAATATGAGCTACTCTCTCCAGGGGCTCAACAATTATATTGCTTCTGAATTAACAGCTCAATACTGGCTTCAGGAAATATATTCCCCAAGGGTGAGGGAGCGCCATATTTCAGGAGACCTGCATATTCACGATCTGAGCAATCTTTCTGTATACTGCTGCGGATGGGATCTGTATGACCTTCTTGTCAGCGGTTTCACCGGCGTTCAGACAAAAATGAGCAGCAAACCTGCTAAACACTTTAGAAGCCTGTTAGGGCAAATCGTTAATTTTTTCTATACTATGCAGGGAGAATCTGCCGGGGCTCAGGCCTTTTCTAACTTTGACACCTATCTGGCGCCATTTATCTATTACGATGATCTGACGTATCGAGATGTGAAACAGGCTCTGCAAGAGTTCATCTTCAATCTCAATGTCCCTACGCGAGTTGGATTCCAAACTCCCTTTACGAATATCACCATGGACCTTATTCCACCCAAAATCCTGGAAGGCCTGCCGGCAATTGTGGGGGGCAAGGCTATGGATAAGGCCTACGGCGAATTCCAGAAGGAAATGGATATGCTGAACAGGGCTTTCGCAGAGGTTATGCTTGAAGGGGACGCTACGGGGAAAGTTTTTCCTTTCCCCATTCCAACTTACAATATTACTCGAGATTTCCATTGGGATAACGATGTACTCAACACTGTGTGGGATATGACTGCACGTTACGGCATTCCCTATTTCTCGAACTTTGTCAATTCTGACATGAGCCCTGACGATGCCCGTTCCATGTGCTGCAGATTGCGCCTTGACAACAGGGAGTTGCGTAAAAGAGGCGGTGGCCTTTTTGGGTCGAACCCTATGACCGGCTCAATAGGGGTAGTAACCCTCAATATGCCTCGAATCGGCTATCTTTCGAAAAATGAAGATGACTTTATAGAACGCACCTTTGAACTTATGGATATAGCTAAAGAAAGCCTCGAAATAAAAAGAAAAGTGCTCGAGCGTCTCACTGAAGCGAATTTGTACCCTTACTCAAAATTTTACCTTCGCTCGATAAAAGAAGAGACAGGAACGTACTGGAACAACCACTTCAATACCGTTGGCATTAATGGAATGAATGAAGCACTACTAAACTTTATGGGGAAAACCATTGCGGATCCGGAAGGGATGTTTTTTGCCACCCGTGTCATGACCGCTATGAGACAGCGGCTTTCAGACTTCCAGGAAGAAACGGGGAATCTTTACAATCTGGAGGCCACTCCAGCAGAAGGGACCAGCTACCGCTTTGCCCGTCTCGATAAAGAACGCTATGGAAACAGTATCTACGCTGCAAATGAAGAGAACGTAAGGCAATTAGGGGCTGACCCCTACTATACAAATTCCAGTCAGTTACCAGTGGGATATACAGATGATATTTTTGAAGCCCTGGAACTCCAGGATAAACTTCAGACTCTTTATACCGGCGGAACCGTCTTTCACGGATTTCTAGGGGAAAGTATGCCAAGTGGGGAAAGCACCAAACGTTTAGTGAAAAGAATTGCTGAGAATTTTCATCTACCTTATTTCACTATCACACCAACCTTTAGCGTATGCCCAATCCACGGGTATATACCGGGGGCCCACGAATACTGCCCCTACTGTGATGCTGAAAAAGGATATATGGAAGAAGTGAAATCGCGGTGATTCTTGCAGGGATCGTTCCATCGAGCCTCATTGATTATCCCGAAAAGATTGCTGCCGTCGTTTTCACCAAAGGGTGTAACTTTCGGTGCCCTTATTGCCAGAACCCAGAGCTCGTTGAAGGAGGGGAAATAAACTCCCTCTCAGAAGAAGGCTTTTTTAATTTTCTTGGAAGAAGGATCGGGCTGCTTGACGGCGTTGTTATCACTGGAGGAGAACCTACCTTGCAGCCAGATCTTTTGCCTTTCATCGAAAAAGTGAAAAATATGGGGTTTCTCGTCAAGCTTGATACAAATGGCAGCGACCCCAAGGGACTTCAATCGTTTATTGGAAAAGACCTCGTGGATTATGTGGCTATGGATGTCAAAGCATCGCCAGAAGAATATCCTGTAACAGCAGGATATGGCGGTTCCATTGAACCAATACTTCAATCCATCGAAATACTGAAAAAAACCTCTGTGGCAATGGAATTTCGTACTACTGTGGTTCCTGGTCTTACCGACGAAGAAGAGATGGAAAAAATTGCAAGAATGATAGAAGGGGCAAGGGTTTACTACATTCAGAATTTCAGGTCTTACAGAACCCTATCTGAAGAGTTCTCAGAAGAAAGAAGCTTCTCTCTTCATGAACTGAGTCGATTCAAGAAAATAGCAGAAAAATATGTAGCTTTTGTAGGAGTCAGGAACTAGAAAGCGTCTTACCCTTTTAAAGGAGGCCGTAAATGATGAGTGAAGAAAAGCGGACTAAATGTGAAGTATACTCGCGGGTTGTGGGTTTTTTAACCCCAATATCACAATGGAATAAAGGAAAAAGAGAGGAATTCAAAGATAGAAAGACCTTCGACACCCTCCTCAAAAAAAATGAGATTACCGTTTAAGCCGCCATATGGCGGCTTTTTTACATCCCCATTCTTGAACCTATTAAAATCGTGTTACAATAATATTGTTTCTTAAAAAATATCTCCCACCAGAAGTGGAGGGGACATGATGCCGTCGCTATGGATTTCCGGCCTTACCAAAACCTTCGGAACACTCAAAGCGGTCGATGATTTCTCTTTAGAAATTGCCAGTGGCACTGTCCATTCTCTTGTTGGCGAAAACGGAGCGGGGAAATCGACTGTAGTGAAATGCGTCTATGGACTTTACAGCCCCACTGCAGGAAAGTTCAAGATCGATAATAAAATCCTCACTATAAAAACCCCGCGAGACGCAATGAAATATGGAATTGGAATGGTCCATCAGCACTTTATGCTTGTTCCGTCCCTCTCTGTCTATAAGAACGTAGTTCTTGGAGATGAACCCACCAGGGGGCTTATCTTCAATCACCATGGCGCAATAGAGGCTGTAAGACACCTTTCTGCTCAATACGGGCTAAATATAGATCCTCTCGCCCCCGTCCACTCATTGCCAGTGGGAATACAGCAGCGTGTGGAAATACTGAAACTTCTTTACAGAAAAGCTGAAATTCTCATTTTTGACGAGCCCACTGCCGTTCTTTCTCCCCGAGAGATAGAAGGGCTTTTTTCTATTATCAGAGAGTTTCGCAAGGCGGGGAAAACGATTATTTTCATTGCACACAACCTCAACGAAGTGCTCGCTGTTTCCGATGTTATTACCGTTATGAGAAAGGGGAAACATATTGCGACCCTCCCTCGCTCAGAGGCCACTTCCGAGGAACTTGCCTCTCTTATGGTAGGCCGCAGCGTCCATATACCGGTACTTGAAGAAACTCCTTCCAGGGAGCTCAAGCCTTTTTTAGAAATGACCCGTTTGACCGTCTCCGGGGACAGGGGCAAGGATGTGGTCAAAAACCTCACCCTTACTGTCCATAGAGGGGAAATTGTTGGAATTGCGGGCATTACTGGAAATGGGCAAAGTGAGCTGGAAGAAGCTATTTCCGGTCTTCGGTTTGTAAAAGAGGGACAAATCTTAATGGGCAAACGGGACATAACACATTTACCACCTCTAAAACGGCGGAAACTTGGACTTGCCTATATCCCGGAAGATCGCATAAAGACAGGGCTTGCCCCCCTCGCTTCCTTAAAAGACAACGCCCTTTTAGGCTATCAATACAAACCGCCCTTCTTAAAAAGGAACTTCTTTCAAAACTTTCGATCCATCAGAGAATTCGCCCTTCATCTTATGGAACGCTATAACATTATGGCGGCAAGTGAAAATATACAGGCAGGAACTCTCTCCGGCGGGAATATGCAACGCCTTGTAATGGCAAGGGAACTTGAACAGCAGCCGGATTTCCTCCTCGTATCCCAACCGACCAGAGGAGTGGATATTGGGGGTATCTCCTTTATCCATGACAGACTTCTCTCCTTAAGAAGAGCTGGGAAAGCCATTCTGATGATCTCTGCGGATCTCGATGAAATCCTTTCTCTCAGCGACAGAATAGCAGTTATGAACAGGGGAGAGATCGTAGCCGTTCTGCCCCGCAAAGAAGCCACCCGCAACCTTGTCGGGCGCCTTATGCTGGAGGGTTCCTTTGTCCCAGGAAAGGCGACGTCATCATGATCCTTTTTTCAAAAGACTGGCTGATACGTTATCGGGATCAGTGCATCATTCTTGTGTCCTTTGGCTTGAGCCTTCTTATTGGCGCCGTGCTCATTTCCTGTTATGGAGCAAACCCTATGGAAGCCTACAGGGAAATGATCATTGGGGCCTTAGGAGATACCGGCGCGCTTTTAGCAACCCTGGCCAGGGCCGTTCCCCTCATACTTTCCACCATGAGCATCGCTGTTGCTTTTTATGGAGGGATGTGGAATATCGGCGCCGAGGGACAGCTGTTTCTGGGAGCCTTTGCCGCTGCTTTTGCAGGCATAGAGTTTGGCGGGCTTCCTGGCTTTATTCTTATTCCTCTTGGCCTCGCGGCTGGAATAGGAACCGCGGTTTTGTGGGCATGGATCCCAGGGAAACTCCATCTTGATCAAGGCCTCAATATTGTCGTTCTCACTATAATGCTTAATTCTATAGCAATTCTCTTTACTACATATTTGGCCACCGGTCCCTACGCTGGCGAAAGGACAAGTGCAGGAAGCACTGAAAAAATTGCGGAAGCCATGCGTTTCTCTCATTTTCAGGTTTTTGGAACCCTCAATACAGGTATCTATGTAGCACTTGGGGCAGTTCTTATTGTAACTGTGCTCATGGTTTTATCTGTATGGGGCTACGATTGGCGCTGCTCCCGAATGAACACACGCTTTGCCAAATACGGAGGGATAGATGTTCGAAATCGTCAGATGGCAGCAATGCTTTTGAGCGGGGCCCTCGCCGGTCTGGCTGGATCTCTTCTCGTTATGGGAGATCACTACCGTTTCCTCATTAATATTTCTCCAGGGTATACGTGGACAGGCATGATCCTGGCTATGATGGTCACATACTCCCCTATCGGAGGGATTCTCGCGGCTTTTGTTTATTCAATCATGAGTTCCGGAGCCCTTCAGATGGAACTCGTCACAGACATTCCTCAGGAACTTGTTTCAATCATTGTCTGCTGCGCCGTGCTTTTTGTAACTGCCGGAATCTCGGTAGCTAATCGCCTGGCAAACAGGATCAGGGAGGATTAAGCCATGTTTGACTTTCTCAGAGCTACCATCAGGATGTCAACGCCGCTGTTCCTCACTGCCCTCGGCGGAACATGGACTCGGCAAACTGGGGTTTTGAACATAAGCCAGGAAGGGGCTATGCTCATCTCGTCTTTTTTTGCCGTCCTTGGCAATTACTTCTTTCAAAGCTGGATTGCCGGCGTTCTCTCAGGTATGGCGGCGGGACTTATTTTTAATATGCTTTTTGCCTTGCTTTGTGTTTTTCTCAGGGCTAATATATGGGTAGTTGGTATGACCCTCAACATACTGGCAGACAGCCTTTCAATTCTTCTCATGAAGAGCGTCTTTCACGTAAAAGGCGGCTTTCGGGATCCGCGGATGGTACGTATTCCTGACATTTCGTTGCCCTACATAGGAAATTTTTCCCTCCTTATCCTCCTGGCAGCTATTCTCTTTTTTATATTCTGGTTCGTTGATTTTAAAACAGTCTTCGGGATGCGTCTTAAAGCGGCAGGAGAAAATGAAGAAGCCCTTTCAGCTGCGGGGATTTCTCCCGTCAGCCTTCGTTTTAAGGCTTTGGCCATTAATGGAATCATGGTGGGATTGGCTGGCGCATTTCTTTCTACATCCTATTTGGTTGCCTTTGTAAGCGGTATGAGCGCTGGACGGGGATGGCTCGCTGTAGCGGCTGTAATCTTTGGTGACGGCAATCTTCTCTGGTCCATTGTAGGGGTTTTTCTCTTCGGGGCTGCTCAAGCCGCGGGAATAGAGCTTCAATCCTTTGGATTCTCAAGCCATCTCGCCCTTATGCTTCCTTATATTCTGGTTATTATAGCCCTTGTCTTCAAGAACTGGAAAGGGGTGAAACTGGCTAAAAAAGCCTGATTCCAAATATATATAGATGAGGTGATAGGGTATGCATAAAAAAACATGGTGTCTTTTATTAGCTGGCCTACTGCTTTTCGGGATAGCATCCGGAGGAGCCCTCGCTGCCGACAAAATCAAAGTCGCCCTTGTCATCGCAAACAAATTAGGCGACGCGTCATTTTATGACTCTGCCAATGCGGGACTAGAGCGGGCCAAAAAAGAGCTGGACATCGTAGGGAAAGTGGTGGAATGTAATTTTGACCCCGCTAACTATGTTCCATATCTGGCAACTGCCGCCAAAAACTTTGACCTTGTGCTTGTTGTCGGCTTTGAATTTATTGATGCCATCGAACAGGTAGCCCCGGAATTTCCCAACACAGATTTCGCCTATTTCGACGTTTCTGGCAAAACAGTCCATGTCACTTACGTAGACTTTAAAGAAAATGAGGGAAGTTTCCTGGCAGGAGCTCTGGCGGCAATGATGACCACCCGTGAAAACGATCCTCTCGTTAATAAGGAAGCCATTATCGGCGCAGTGGGGGGAGAAGACATTCCCGTCATTCACAACTTCTTTGTGGGATATGAACAGGGCGCAAAATATATCAATCCCGACTGCGAGGTCCTTACGGGCTTTGTGGGGAGCTGGTCTGACCCCGCGAAGGGAAAAGAAATGGCGTTGAACCAGTACCATAATGGCGCAGATGTGATCTTCCAGGTGGCAGGGGGAACAGGGGAAGGAGTTATCGCCGCGGCTAAAGAAGCTAATTTCTATGCCATAGGTGTTGATTCTCCTCAGGAATACCTTGCGCCGGAAGTGGTTCTCACCTCCATGTTAAAGAGACTGGATAACGCGGCTTACGACCTCATAAAGGCTAAAAAAGAGGAAAACTATCCCAGAGGGCAGGTTGTCTCTTGCGATCTCAAAAACAACGGCGTGGGGCTCTCCTGGTCTGATAGTGCTCTGAAGCTCGTTCCCGAAGATGTGCGGCATCGGTTGGAAGAACTTACTCAAGAGGTTGTTGAAGGCAAAATAGTTGTGGAAGAGTATAAATAAGAGTATCAATGAAAGGAGGCTGAGGTTATGAGGAAAAAAATTGTCAGAGGGCTTATAGCGTGTTGTCTTCTCCTCATCCTCTCTGCAGGTGCTCTAGCCGTTGACGGCTCCATTACTCTTATGACCCTTAATGATATCCATAGCCACATCTATCCTTACACAATCAGCAAAGAAGTGAAGGGGGAAAAAGTTAAGGTTGAAGTAGGCGGACTTGCTCGCGCTTCCACTCTTATAGGCAAAGAAAAGGCCCAAAATCCCGGCAATGTCTTTGCTTTGGAAATGGGTGATATCAATGAAGGGCCGCTTTTCTTTTTCTACAAAGGACTTGCTGAGATCAGAGGGCTTAACCTGGCTGGCATTGATATTGCCACTTTAGGAAATCATGAATTCGATCTCGGCCCTTCAGTGCTTGAGGACTTGATGAGATATGCGCGGTTCCCCTTTACCGTAGCGAATCTTCATACAGACCTTCCCGCTTTTCAAAACCTTTATCACCCATACGTCATCAAAGACGCTGCCAATGGGCTGAAGATCGGTTTCTTCGGTCTCATCGCCCCTGAACTTTTCTCTGTCACCAAGGGCAGCCGCGGTTTCCGTGTAGGTCAGGATCTCAAGGAAGAGGCCCAACACATGGTAAAGATCCTTCATGAGGAGCAATGCGATATCATTGTCGCTATGACCCATGTGGGCATCTACGCAGATCGGGCCATCGCCCAGGCAGTAGAAGGCATCCATATCATCACAGGCGGCCATTCCCACACACTTCTTGAAACTCCTGAGATAATAACGGGACCCAATGGGTGGAAAACAATGGTCTCCCATGGCGGTTCAATGGGCAGGTATATAGGCATCGCCACAGTAGCAGTGAAAAATGGCAAGCTTGATGAAGGCAATTCTTCATGGAAAGCGCGGGAGCTCACCAGCGACATCCCCATGGATAAGCGTGTCGCATGGCTCATTAACCCTTTCCAGGAAAAGCTTGATGAAAAACTCGGCGAGCCTATAGGGATCATGACGCAGGATGCTGACGCCACAAAGGCAGCGGTAAGGGGAAAGGAAGCCCCTCTTGGGAATTTTATCGCCGATTCCCTCCGCTGGAATGGTCAGACCCAGATAGGGCTTATGAACGGAGGAAGCATCCGCGGCGATAAGGTATACCCCGCCGGAGAAATCTCATACAAAACCCTTTACGAAATGTTACCCTACGGAAACACCCTTGTTCGAATTGATCTCACTGGGGAGCAAATCCGAGACATTTTAGAAGTATCCGCCTCCGCCCTCATTCGTGAGGGAGATGGGTATGATGGAAACCTTCGAACCCCTACCGGCGGATTCTTACAGGTATCGGGTTTGAAGGTCTCATACGATCTCAAGAAAAAACCCGCTCTGATCAATAACGATGGGGATCTTTTGGAGAATGGGGATCGGGTTGTTGAGGTTATGGTTGAGAACGATGACGGAACATGGGCCCCACTCAACCCTGGCACAGTCTACTCAGTGACGACTACCGACTGGCTTGCTCCAGGGGGCGATAAATATTACGTATTTAAGATGGCGGCTCCCACAGCCTATAGCATGCAGGTAGGGGATGTAGAAAGTTTGGCCCAATATATCCGCCATCTAGGGGAAATAAAGCTTCAATCTGAGGAACGCATTACTATTCTCCAGTAATAGGTTCTCACTCAAAAAAGAGAACATAAAGGGGCTTGCGTTCATACAAGCCCCTTTCTCTATTTCAAAAAGGAAGCTATTTCTCGCAGATCACAAAGGGTCTGATGGAGAGGACGCCCCTTTTCCCTCGATCTGTTCCGCAACAGATAACTTGGATGAAAGAGGGGGCGGATCTTTATTTTCCTCCCTTCAAAATCCCAGGGATAATATTGCCCCCGCAGGGCTGTAACCCCTTTCCTCGTGTTGAGAAACCACTGGGTGGGCGTATTGCCTGCCGTTACAATCAATAACGGGGAAAGGAGGCGTATCTGTTCTTCCAAAAAAGGGCGGCAGGCATCCAGCTCATCCTTTGTAGGTTTTCGATTTTCCGGTGGGCGGCACTTAACCATATTGGTAATGAAAAAGAATTCTCGAGAAAGGCCTGCTTCTTCAATAAGCTGGCACAGGAGATTCCCTGACCGTCCCACGAAGGGGCGCCCCGTTTCATCTTCTGTAGCGCCAGGAGCTTCCCCCACAAGCATAACCCTGCACTCCGCCAAGCCTTCACCGATAACAGGCTGCTGTCTCATTCCGCATAATTCACATTTCTCACAAACTTCTATACGTTGTCGCAAAGAAAAGGCATCCATAGACAGCTGTTCCCTCCAAACGTGTACTTTTCACAATTCTATTTCCATATTCAGGTTACTATGTTTTTTATAGTACGTAAACAGGATGGCACGGCTTCGTGTAATCCATGCTAAAATCAATTGCTACACTGGAGAAAGGAGGATAGGCCATGAATTTTGCTGTCTTTGACCTCGAAACGAACGGACTGAAGGGAAGTTCTGTTGTCTCAGCTTCCTCCATTGTTTTTGATGACAGAGGACATATCCGTGATTTTTTTAATCGCTTTTACTTTCCCACAGAAACACCAGACTATGCCACTGAAAAGATTCATGGTTTGACAGTGGAAAGAATTCATTGGTTCCGTCAGACAGAACCCTATCCCCTCTATTTTCTTGAAGATGTGGACGCCCTTCTTTCTTTCTGGAAAAAGTGGCACGTGTCAGGAATCGTGGTACATAATCTGGCCTTTGATACGTCATTTTTACCCAGAGAAACTGTAAAAGACTGGAAATGGTGGTGTTCCATGATCGGCCTTACGAACTGGTGCGCCATACCTAACCCTAAGAATGCCGCACTGTACAAATGGCCCAGGCTCAATGAAGCGAAAATGAAGACCATAACTCACCTTAAAACTCCGTCTATAGTCAAAACAATAGAAGACGCTCTTCCTTCCGAAATAGGGCACTACTCTCTCAGTGACTGTTTTGAACTGTATGGCATTTTCATGCGTATCTGGGTTTCCCGCCCCGAACTGGTGACATTCCGTCATTATAAAAACCGTTATATTAAACCCCAGGAAAAACACTACCTCATGCCTCTTCCCACGTCGCCTGATATTTTTGTAATTCGCGGACTTCTATTTGCCGAAGGACTGGCCCTTTCAGCAAACTTGACTGAATACGCCTTTCATATACGCTCACTGATAGATCTATATACGCTACACTATAAAGTCAACGTTTAAGGTCAGAAAAAGACAAAGGCTATCCGCACTTTTAGTATCTGGAGGTACTCACATGTACTATATAGAGAACAATTGCACAGACCCGCGGTACAACCTTGCTCTTGAAGAATATGTTTACTCTCTTCTCTCAACGTACAAAGAGAAATTTATGCTGCTATGGCGAAATAGCCCATCAATTATCGTCGGGCGCTTTCAAAATACAGCGGCAGAGGTCAATGAGCCTTTTGTAAGGGAAAACAATCTTCACGTCATTCGCCGCATCACCGGAGGGGGAGCTGTCTATCATGATCTTGGAAATCTCAACTACACCTTTGCCGTACCTAACGATTCAGACAATCCCTTCGATTTTCAAAAGCACTCCCAGCCGATCGTAGATGTGCTGCAAAGCCTTGGGGTATATGCTGAATTCAACAGCCGGAATGACCTGGCCATCAATGGTCTAAAGTTCTCTGGAAATGCCCAGCATATGGATAAAAAAAGGCTTCTTCATCATGGAACCCTTCTCTTTAATTCAGACCTGGAGAAGCTCTCTTTAGCATTGAAAGTTTCAGAAGATAAATTCCAGTCTAAAGCCGCTAAATCAGTAAAAAGCCGAGTTACCAATATTCTTCAGTGGCTTCCCCGCCCTATGAGTATTGAAGCCTTTAAAGATGCAATTCTTCGCCAGATGGATAAAAAGGAGGGTTTCAAGCCCTACTTTCTCTCACAAGACGACCGTAAAAACATTGAAAGGCTCATTGAAGAAAAATACAGTACATGGAGCTGGAATTGGGGAAGATCCCCTGAATTTACAGAAAAAAAGAGCCGGCGTTTCAATGCCGGCAAAGTGGAGGCCTGCTTTAACATAAAAGACGGGGTTATAACAGGCTGTCGTTTTTTCGGAGATTTCTTTGGCGACGAGAACCTTAATATTTTCGAAGGTCATCTTTTACATTGCCTCTATGAAGAAAAGGCCCTGAGAAAAAGGCTCGCTTCCATTGATACTGAAAAATATTTCGCCTCCATACCCAAAGAAGAGCTTGTTTCTTTCATTTGTGGCTAAAAGAAGATGCCGACTCATCGAGAAGGTGTATGGCTTCTTCTTTAAAACGAATGAACACTTCCTCTTCCACTTCAAAAAGGGTCTGCGTTATGGGGTTCACAGTATGAACAATAAGATGATCGTGAAAAACCGTATTGTGAACCTCAATTTCATACTCAATTATGGTTCCTAAAAAAGTACGTCGGAGAATTCTTCCTTCTCCATGGTGTACATCATCGCTTTTTATGTTATCTATTTCTATCGCTTCGGGACGAAGGGTCGCTATAACAATATCTCCAACATGACACGCCTCAGGAATAGCCATAACATCTAAAAGGGAAGAGCCAATGCGGACATGTTTTTTGTCCTCTATTTTTGCAGGCATAAAGTTGACCTTTCCTATAAAAGCCGCAACAAAAGAATTCGACGGCCTTGCGTAAAGTTCAATGGGAGTTCCCACCTGCTCTATCCGCCCCTTGTTCATGACTACCACTCGATCAGATATACTCATGGCTTCCGCCTGGTCATGGGTTACATAGACACTGGTAATGCCAAGTCGTTTCTGAAGATGGCGAATCTCTATACGCATTTGCTCCCGTAATTTTGCGTCAAGATTAGAGAGGGGTTCATCAAAAAGCAAAAGGGCCGGCTCCATTATAATGGCCCTGGCCAAAGCCACCCTTTGCTGCTGACCGCCGGAAAGCTGGCTGGGCTGTCGGGATTCCAGCCCCGTCAATCCAACGAGATCAATGACCCCTTCCATTTTTTCACGGATTTTGCTCTCCTCCATTTTCTTGAGACGCAGGCCAAAGGCAATGTTCTCATACACATTGAGGTGAGGAAAGATGGCATAAGACTGAAAAACCATGGTAGCGTTCCTATGGTTGGGAGCCACATCGTTGACCCTTCGATCCCCGAAAAAAACATCTCCCTCTGTGGGATCTTCAAAGCCGGCAATCATTCGAAGCAACGTTGTTTTCCCACAACCGCTCGGCCCTAAAAGGGTGATAAGTTCCCCCTCTTTTACATGAAGGTCCACCCGATCTACCGCTCGAACTCGATTGGAGGGATCATCATAACTGCCAAAATCCTTGACAATTTTTTTTATGTAAAGTTCCATAGGGCTACAGCTCCTTTGATATCTCTAAGGCTTTCATTCCACCGGCTCGACCCGAAACGAGGCGGCTGATAATGACCATGGCTACAAGGACAATCGCCACCAAAATAACGCTGAAAGCCGCTGCCACACCCAACCGTCCCGACCCAACTTCGTTGAGTATCTGGACCGTGAGAAGGTTCCACCGGGCTGAAACGAGAAAAATAGCGGCACTTATGGCCGTCATGGCCCTTACAAAAGCGAAGACAAGGCCAGAAAAGAACGCCGGTGCTATAAGAGGCAACGTAATTTTTCGAAAAGTAGTCATACCATCAGCTCCAAGATTCTGTGCCGCCTCTTCTATTGTGGGATCTATTTGTCTTAAAACGGCAACTCCCGACTGAATTCCCACAGGGATATAACGAAAAATGAAATTGAGCACAAGAATGACGAGAGTCCCAATAAGAAGGAGAGGCGGTTTATTAAAAGCAAGAATATATCCAATACCTACAACCGTTCCAGGGACGGCAAAATTAAGAATAGAAACAAATTCTAAAGTTCCTTTTCCAGGAAAAGAGAGGCGAACCACCATAAAAGCAATAAGCATGCCAAGAAGCCCAGAAATAGGTGTCGCCAAAGCAGCAATGACTAAGGTATCTTTTATCGTATCAAACCCTACACTCAGGGCATAGGCAAAGTGCCTGGCTGTAAGAGAAAAGTCATATCCCCAAACACGAGTCATGGCCCCGAGAAAAATCGTTCCATAAAAAAGGAGCACAAATAGAGCGAATAAGGCGACAAAAGTCTGCAGGCATTTTCGTGCTCCGCGGCTCACCAGCTTTGATGATGAAGCTACAGGTTTCCCCGTAATGGTCGTATATTGCCGTTTTTCAAGATAATAGCGCTGAATGGCAAAGGCTGTTATAGATGGGATAAGCAACACAACAGCTAAGGCCGCTCCCAGGGGAAGATTGAAGGAACCTGTAATCTCGAGATATGCCTGGATGGAAAGCATAGGGAAACGGCTTCCCGCCAGAACAAGGGGATTTCCAAAATCGGCTAAGGACTCAATAAGCACCACTAGAAAAGCACTGGCTATACCCGGTAGACTCAATGGGAAAGTTACTTTCCAGAAAGTCTGCCAGCGAGAAGCACCTACATTCATTGCCGCGTCCTCCAACGTGGGGTTAAGAGATTCAAGAACCCCACGCAGTGTTAGGTACGCTACAGGAGCAAAGGTAAATATCTGAGAAAGGAGTACTCCTTTAAAACCATAGATACTGAAATTCTTCAGTCCTAATAATCCTTTCGTAATAAGGCCATTCGCTCCGAAGAGCATCAATATGGCCAGTGAGCTGGTAAAGGGCGGGGAAATAATTGGTAAAATAAAAAGGATATGTAAAACCTTCTTCCCGGGAATAGCTGTCCTCGTAATAGTAAAGGCTGCTATATATCCAATTGCAACACCCGCAACCCCTGTAGCTATTCCTACAAAAAGGCTATTACTCAGTGCACTTCTAAGATAACGAAAAGTAAAGAAACGGCGGTAATTAACGAGGGAAAATGCTCCTTCCTGAGTTTGAAAGCTTCTAATCAGCACAGAAATGAGGGGGAAAAGAACAAAAAGAATAAGGGCAAAAGCCACAATACCCACTAAAAAAGCAAGAAGTGGGTCACGCCAAAGAAGCTGCAGTTCCCGCTTAGCTCGACGTATATATGACATAAAAAACCTCCTGAAAAAAGGGGCCAGATCTCTCCAGCCCCTTATTGTTGACCATAGCAATATGAGAATCGCTTATTGTTTATTGACCGAGAACTTCAGTTACCCAACGATCAATAAGGCGGCTTTTTTCCTGAGCCGCTTTCTCTATGTCATAATTGATGAGTTTGATCTCAGAAAGGGGTGGCAGGCCCTCTCCCGCTGAAACATCACTTCGCACAGGGAAGAAATATGTTTTGTTTTCGCTTAAAGACTCCTGTCCCTTTTTCGAGAGTATCCAGTCAACAAGTTTGTGGGCTTCTTCTTTATTCTTTACACCCTTAATGATGGACAGGGCTGCCGCCTCATAACCCACGCCTTCTTTTGGGAAGATGACCGTTGCCGGGAATCCTTCGTCTACAAGTTTCAGGAAAGCGGGGGTAAACTGAATGGCCACCTTGGCTTCCTTAATAGCAAGGTTCTTGCTGGGTCCAGTTCCGCTCTGCGTATAGGTCTGGATATTAGGATTAAGAGCTTTCATATAGGCATAGGCTTCATCTTCTCCATAAATGCTTATAAGGGTCATCATAATAGCAAAGGCTGTGCCGGAGGATTGGGGTGAAGGCATTTGAATCATGCCTTTCAAACCTTCATGCTTCAAATCTTCCCATGACTGGGGAACTGGAATCTTTTCGGCAGCCAGTTCGTCTGGGAGAACTCCAATGCCAATGGGGTTCATATAAAAAGCATGCCAGTACCCTTCCGGATCTTTAAAATTTGCGGCAAGGCGGCTCTCTTCTGAAGAAACGTAAGGCTCTGTCAGTCCTCTTTCCCTTGCTACTATGTGATTTTCACTGGGGGCGCCAAACCAGACATCGGCCTGGGGGTTGGCTTTTTCAGCTTCGATCCGGCTAAGAGCCGGCCCGGAAGATAGAAAAACCATCTGGACCTTTATTCCAGTCTCTTTTGTAAATGCCTCAAGAATATGACGGGCATTTTCTTCGTCCACACTTGAGTAAACAATGAGATCTCCGGCAAAAACACGGAATGGCACCATACAAAGCATTGCTAATACAACAGCAAAAACTGTGAAAATCTGAATCCTGTTCTTCATTAGCAAATCCCTCCTCATACCCTTAGTTTTTACCCCTACTCATTCTGGTAAAATCAATATAACATAGAAAAAGCACCTTGCATCTCTTGCGAATTTTCATAACTTAAAGAATATATAATCTAAACATCATTCTGTTGACTTTATATACTCATATCTTATAGACTTGTAATAAATTGAATAAGAGCGATTCGAGTTTCGTTTCATGTTCTAAGAGACTCGATGAGGCGCCGAGGAGACACTGTATGAATCATCTAAACAACGGCCAGGTTATGGAGATGGTTTTTTAGTTTTGTCTCTCTAGGGGATCGGAGCCTGCAACGGAGGTATTGTTCTGTTGTGGGCTTTTTACATCAAAGGGGGCTAACCGCCATGCTAAAAGTTAAGACTTTTCTTGCTGAATCTCCTTTTGTTGATCCACGGATCAACCTGGCTATTGAAGAACATCTTCTCTCACATCTTTCTAGCCATTCTGTAATTCTTTACCTTTGGCAAAATGAACATACCGTTGTCATCGGAAGAAACCAGAATGCCTGGAAAGAGTGCCGCACAAGCCTTCTATCAGAAGAGAAGGGAACTTTAGTCCGTAGGCTCTCGGGCGGTGGTGCCGTCTATCACGATTTGGGTAATTTGAATTTCACCTTTCTTGCTTCACATCTTAGTTACGACTTCATTCGTCATATAAAAGTTCTTGTTGCTGCCTTTCGCTCCATAGGCATTCCAGCTTCCTTTAGCGGCAGAAATGATATTTTTGTAGAAAATCGCAAGGTTTCAGGCAATGCTTTTTACCAAGGCAAAGCTGGGCGATATCATCATGGTACAATATTAATAGATGTAGACATTGACCGGATGGTCCGTTACCTTCAACCCCCCGCAGCCAAGTTAAAGGCGAAAGGGATCGATTCTGTCAAATCCCGTGTTGCAAATCTCAAAGAATTTAACACTTCTCTATCTATCGATGTGGTCAAAAAAGCGATAAAGGCTTCTTTTCTGGAAGAATATGGCGGAGAAGGTGAAAATATTTCCCTTTCAGATATCATGAAAAAAGAAGAAGTTAAGACCCTCTATAAAAAATATAGTAATCCTTCATGGATATATGGGCTATCTCCAGATTTTGACGTAGAAATTGAAAACCGTTTTGACTGGGGACATGTAGCGTTGGGATTTCATGTGAGAGAAGGGAGCGTGTCTCAGTGCCATATATATTCTGATGCCATGGACGGGGATCTTATAGCAAGCCTTGCTCCCTTTTTAAAGGGAGTTCCTTTACAAGGAGATGTTCTTGCCAAGGCATTAAGAAGGAACTTCCCAGAATCAATGCCCCAGGAGGTACAGGAAATGGCATGTTGGCTCGAAAAAGATTGGGCCCATATGTTTTAGCATCATACGGAGGTGAGGTTGTGAGACGAACAATATTCTACGAGAAACATCTCGCTCACGGCGGGAAAATGGTCGATTTTGGCGGTTGGGAACTTCCTGTTCAATACACGGCAGGTATAGTCGAAGAACACAAGAGAGTTAGATCTGCTGCTGGTCTTTTCGACGTTTCCCACATGGGAGAAGTTAGAGTCGCGGGACCCAAAGCTGAAGCCTGGCTTCAGAACATGATGACTAACGATATCACAGCTATGGAAAACGGACAGGTCATTTACACCTTTATGTGCTACCCCAATGGCGGGGTTGTAGACGATCTTCTTGTCTATAAGGTTTCCACAGAGAACTACTTTTTGGTTATCAATGCTTCAAACACAGACAAGGACGTCCTCTGGTTCCACGACCATGTTACAGAAGGCGTAACTGTTGAGAATTTATCTCCTCAGTACAGTGAACTCGCCCTCCAGGGCCCCAAAGCAGAAGAGATTTTGAAAAAGATAGCTAATTTCGATCCTGCCAGCTTGGGGTTCTTCCGGTTTGTTGAGAATGTCAAAGTGGCAGGTGTAGACGCTCTTGTGTCTCGTACCGGATATACAGGAGAAGATGGCTTCGAAATTTACATGCCATGGGACGAAGGCGCCCCTGTATGGGATGCTGTAATGAAAGCGGGAGAAGAGTTCGGTATTCTTCCTGCAGGCCTGGGATGCCGCGATAGCCTTCGCTTTGAAGCTGGCCTCCCCCTCTACGGTCATGAACTGGCAGCCTACATTACCCCTCTAGAGGCGGGGTTGGGGTTCTTTGTGAAGCTCAACACAGAATTTATTGGGCGACATGCTCTTGCCGCACTCAAGGAAAACGGCGTTCCCCGCAAGATCGTCGGCCTTGAAATGATAGACAAGGGAATTCCCAGAGAGCAGTATGAAGTCAGAGCTCAGGGACGAACCGTAGGCAGGGTAACTACAGGTGGTTATTCCCCAAGCCTTGATAAGAGCATTGCTTCTGCCCTCGTTGAAGCTTCTGCGGCTGACGAAGAAGAAATGTTCATTGTTATTCACGGGAAAGAAAAGAAAGCTAAAAAGATCAAAAGACCTTTTTATCAAAAACACTACAAACGGTAAAAGAGAAAAGGAGGTTACGGATAATGGCAAAAGTATTGAAAGACCTTAAGTACACAGAAAGTCACGAATGGGTGAAAGTTGAAGGCGGCAAGGCTCGTATAGGAATTACAGACTACGCGCAGCATGCAATGGGTGACATTGTTTATGTGGAACTCCCGGAAGAAGGTGCTGAATTTTCAACAGGCAGCGACCTTTGCGTAGTGGAGTCAGTAAAAGGAGCTAACGACGTGTACGCTCCTGTAAGCGGCACCGTTGTAGAAGTCAACTCAGGGCTTGAGGATTCACCTGAACTTCTCAATGAAGACGCTTACGCCAACTGGATCGTTGTATTGGAAATGTCCGATACCTCAGAACTTGACAATCTTCTTGACGGGGAGGCCTACGAGAAGCTGTGTGACAGCCTCGAAACGAAAGAGGGGGCGTAGTTTATGGCACGTTATATTCCAAACACGGAGGAACAGCAAAAAGACATGCTCCATAGAGTGGGTGTTTCCTCTATTCAGGAACTGTTTGCTGACATCCCTGAATCAATTCAACTAAAAGAAGATTTAAACATTCCTTCCGCTCTTTCAGAACTTGAGCTGGGCAGGCATATTCGTTCTATGGCTGCCTCTAATGCCAGCGCGGACAAATATGCTTATTTCCTTGGCGCTGGAATATACGATCACTTTATCCCTACAGTGGTCAACCATCTGGTCAGCAGGCAGGAGTTCCTTACAAGTTATACGCCGTACCAGCCAGAAGTGAGCCAGGGTACTCTTCAGACTATTTTTGAGTATCAGACCATGATTTGCGAACTCACAGGAATGGACGTGTCCAACGCTTCCATGTATGACGGCGCTTCAGCAATGGCTGAGGCTGCATTTATGGCAGGAGCCTCTACAAAAAGGAGCGAAGTACTCGTTGCTCGATCCGTCCACCCTGAAAGCAGGAAGGTTCTTAAGAGCTATGCCCCTTATCAGCACCTTACCGTCAAAGAGGTGGGTTTTAAGAACGGCAGCATTGACATGGAGGATCTCAACAAACAAATTTCATCCAACACAGCAGCCGTAATCGTGCAAAGCCCGAACTTTTTTGGCGTTCTGGAAAACCTTGCTGCCATAGGGGAAGCGGCCAAGAATGCCGGTGCTGTTTTTATAGTGGCAACTGACCTCATGGCCCTTGCTCTCCTTGAGCCACCCGCAGTTTACGGAGCAGATGTGGTCATTGGTGACGGACAGCCCATAGGCAATGCCATGAATTTCGGTGGTCCTGGTTTTGGCTTTTTTGCAGTGACAAAAAAATATATGCGGAAAATGCCAGGACGAATCGTAGGACAAACACTGGACAGGAAAGGAAACACTGCCTACGTTCTGACCCTTCAGGCTCGTGAGCAACATATTCGCAGAGAAAAAGCCACATCAAATATCTGCTCTAACCATAACCTTAACATCGTTATGGCAGCCATATATATGAGCCTTATGGGCAAAGAAGGACTTTGTGAGGTCGCTAATGCATGTCTGCAAAAAGCAGCCTATACGAAGAAACTTCTTACAGAAAACGGAACCTTTAAATCAGCCTTTGACGCCCCCTTCTTCAGAGAGTTCGTAGTAACGCCTGAAGAGGCTCCAGTGTCAATCAACAAACGACTCTATAAGGAAGGAATCATTGGTGGATATGACCTCTCCAAGGACTACCCTGAACTCAAAAACAGCTGGCTTGTAGCCGTTACTGAGAAACGGACCAAAGAAGAAATCCACCGCTTTGCCAAGATAGCAAGGGGGGATAAGGCATGATTCGACTTGTGCCGCCTATTTTTGAAACAAGCGTTCCTGGAAGAAAAGGTTACTCTCTTCCAGAAATGGACGTCCCACAAGAGAAGCTTGAAAAACTCATTCCCGAAGCAATGTTGAGGAAAGAGAAAGCCGGCTTACCTGAAGTAAGCGAAGTGGATGTAGTCCGTCACTTCACTCGCCTTTCTCAATTGAACTTTGCCGTGGACGAAGGGCTATATCCTCTTGGTTCATGCACTATGAAATACAACCCTAAGATCAATGAAGACATGGCTAATCTGCCTGGCTTCACTGGGATACATCCCCTGCAATGCCCTCATACCGTTCAGGGAGCCCTCGCCCTTATGTACGAGCTTTCTGCCATGCTGGCAGAAATCACAGGAATGAAGGCCGTATCTCTTCAGCCTGCGGCAGGAGCCCACGGAGAGCTAACAGGGGTCATGATCATAAAAGCCTACCACGAACATCGTGGAGACTCAAAACGTACTAAAATGATCGTCCCAGATACAGCTCACGGAACAAATCCAGCGTCCTCTGCCGTTGCAGGTTTTGATGTGGTTGAGGTTAAATCCAATGAACGTGGCAATGTTGACGTAGAGGCACTCAAAGCCCTTATGTCAGATGAGATTGCCGGAATCATGTTAACGAACCCCAACACTCTCGGTCTCTTCGAAGAAGACATCCTTGAAATCGCCCAAATCGTTCACGACGCAGGGGGCCTTTTATACTACGATGGAGCCAACGCCAACGCCATTCTTGGGAAAACGCGACCTGGGGATATGGGATTTGACGTGATCCATCTCAACCTTCACAAATCCTTCAGCACTCCCCATGGCGGAGGCGGTCCGGGATCTGGCCCGGTGGGTGTTTGTGAAAAACTCGTTCCCTTTTTACCAGTTCCCTCTATAGTCAAAAAAGATAATGGTTACGAATTTGACTATGACAGCCCCCTTTCCATTGGGAAAGTTCGTTCCTTTTACGGGAACTTCAGCGTCTTAGTGCGGGCCTATACCTATATCCGCACCATGGGACCAGACGGACTGAGGGCTGTGGCTGAAAATGCGGTGCTTAACGCAAACTATGCACAGGTTCAGCTGCAAGAATACTTCGATCTCGATTTTAAGCGAATTTGCAAACATGAGTTTGTGCTTTCAGGGAGAAAACAGCACCATGAAAGCGGCGTTTCTACCTTGGATATAGCCAAACGGCTCATAGACTATGGCTTCCACCCGCCAACAGTGTATTTCCCGTTGCTCGTGGAAGAAGCAATCATGGTGGAACCGCCTGAAAGCGAAAGCAAAGAAGAAGTGGATTCTTTCATAGAGGCCATGATTTCTGTGGCAAAGGAAGCCAAGGAGAATCCTGAACGCTTCAAAGAAGCACCTTATGGAACAATTGTTTCACGGCTTGACGAAACCCTGGCCGCAAGAAAACCAGTTCTTCGCTGGAATCCAGCAGAGTAAAACCGGTACGTCGTGGGGACCCGGCAGAATACCATTTCGCCGGGTCCATTTTATTTCAAAGTTAAGAACAGGAGGTGTGCATATGTACGACGTTATTGTTTTGGGCGGCGGCCCTGGCGGCAATAAGGCAGCTGAGCTCGCAGCCAGAAACGGTTTAAAAACAGTGATGATAGAAAAAGCCCGTCTCGGCGGAACATGCCTGAACCGCGGCTGCATTCCTACAAAAGCATATTTTGCGCGAATCATAGGCGGCCATGGAACCATTGAAGAAATGTGGAACCATAAAGAGCAAATCGTTGAGAAACTCAACAGTGGAATCTCCACTCTCATGAAAATGTCAGGCGTGGAAGTCGTACTGGGTACGGGAAAAATCATCAGCACTGGAGAAACCCAAATAGTAGAAGTTCAGACCAGCGAAGGGATACGGCAAATTGAAGGGAGAAACCTTATTATTGCCACCGGTGCCCGTTCCCTGGCCATGGAATTTGAAGGGGCAGACCTCCCTGGCATCATTACAGGGGATTACGCTGTAACCTATCCAGAACTCTGGAAATATCCCGACTGTGAAGAAGTAAAATCTGTAGCTGTCATAGGAGCGGGTGTTATCGCCGTGGAACTCGCTGTTCTCTTAAGACGCATGGGCAAGGAAGTCACCATCCTTAAACACTCAGACCAGGTTCTGCGCCGTGCCGACAAAGATGTGAAAAAGAAACTCATTCAATCCCTCAAGAAGATGAAGATCACCATGGTAGATTACTTTGCCCCTGAAAAGGCTCTTCTCGAAGGAGAACAGGTCAAGGTTTGCGGAACCACGCCAAAGGGAGCTGTTGACATCAACTGCGATCGCCTTATTCTTGCCTCGAGCATGATCCCCATTCTTGATGGGTACGGACTTGAGGATTCGGCTATAGAATACTCGAAAAAAGGCATAAAAGTAGATAAACATATGGAAACAAATGTTCCCGGGGTATATGCCATCGGAGACGTTACTGGCGGAATGATGCTCGCCCATCTGGCAGAGTATCACGGATTGAGCGCAATCGAGCATATCCTTGGAAGAGAATATGTCATCAATCCTGACCATGTGCCATGGTGCGTCTTCTGCGACCCTGAAATCGCTGTAGCCGGTATAACGGAAGACGAAGCTGAGGCCCGCAATATTTCTGTAAAGGTTGCCAGGGCGTACTTTCTGGGGAACGGAATGGCACAGGCCCTCAATAATACAGACGGATTTGTCAAAGTTATTGCTTCTCAGGAAGATGACCGTCTGCTTGGCGTCCATATCATAGGTCCGGAAGCTTCTTCTCTTATCGGCGAAGCAGCTCTCGCTGTAGCCCAGGGAATGAAGGCAAAAGACGTGGCCCGAACCATCCACCCCCACCCAACCCTTACTGAATGTTTTAAAGATGCCCTTTTCCGCCTTGAAGAAGATTCGTAGGCAATGAATAAGCCGGAGGGAAATTACATCCTCCGGCTTATTCATTGCGCTATTTTTTTGCTGGCAGGTGAATAACCCGCCCCAAGGCTGCCAGAGCCCCTTCTGCCAAAGCTTCTCCTATGGTGGGATGGGCATGGATTGTAGAAATAATCTCCTCCGCCGTGGCCTCCAGACGAAGGGCCAAAGCTCCCTCCACAATAAGATCTGTGGCCCTTGGCCCTATGATATGTACACCCAAAATTTCATTGTACTTCTCATGGATCACGTACTTCACCAATCCATCAATGTCATTCATAATAATGCACTTTCCGTTATTAGCCAGGGGGAACCGCCCGACCTTCACCTTAAACCCCTTTTCCCGAGCCTGCCTCTCAGTGAGCCCGACCGACGCTATCTCTGGTGAGGTGTAGATTGCGCTGGGAACAGTTTTATAATCCATGGTAACAGACCTTCCCATAATGTTCTCCGCAGCTACAATTCCCTCACGAGAGGCCACATGAGCCAGCATTATGGGAGAAGCGCAATCACCTATTCCATAAATGTGACTCACGTTGGTGCGGAGATAAGAATCAACACGGATACGCCCCTTCTCTGTTATGACTCCGGCTTTTTCAAGCCCAAGGCCATTGATAACAGGGCGGCGTCCTACAGATACAAGCACCTTTTCGGCCTCTACGGTCACTGTTCCATCAGGACTTTCAACGCTGACTGCCAGCACGCCCGCCCTCTCCTTTACTTCTGTCACTTTAGAAGATGTGTGAAAAACAACCTTTGAACGGGCGAGAACTCCTTTAATGATCTGAACCAATTCCTCATCCATATTAAGAAGAATGTCTGGCAGCATTTCTACCACAGTAACTTTCGTTCCCAAAGAAGCATAGATCGATGCAAACTCCATCCCAATAACTCCTCCGCCAACTACAACCATTGACGAAGGCACTTTTTCCAGGCTTAAGGCCTCATTGCTGGTAATAACACCTGGAATATCAAACCCCCGTATGGCAGGAATTACAGGCTCGGATCCTGTAGCGATAATAAAAGAATCGGCCTCAATTCTGGTTTCCCCGCCATCCTTCAGTTTTACACCCACAGAGCGAGGGGATAAAAACTTCGCGAAGCCATCAATTACTTCTACATCATTGGATTTCAGTAAAATGCCAACACCGCCTGTCAGGTGATCCACAACCTTCTCTTTTCGCTTCATGAGGGCATTCCAATCCACTGAAACCTTCTCTGCAACAATTCCAAGATGGGATGCCTTCTTGATGGCTGTAAAAAGTTCTACTGAATGTAGAAGAACCTTTGTAGGGATGCAGCCCACGTTAAGGCATACTCCTCCAAGACGTTTTTTCTCCACAAGGGTCACACGGGCGCCCAGCTGAGAAGCGCGAATGGCTGCTACATACCCTCCCGGACCTCCCCCAATGATAACCACATGTTTCTTTTGCTCTCCAACAGAAGGAAGGGGTTCTGCTATGGGAGCTGGACCTTCTGTCATTGTCAAGCCGGGTTTCGGCATTGTTATAGAATGTGCCATAAGCCGCTGCCAACCTCCTCCTTATCCCTACAAAAGCAACAGGTAGGGATTTTCTGCAAGTTCCTTAATCCTGGCGAGAAATTTAGCGGCATCTGCCCCATCCAGAAGGCGATGGTCTGCGCTAAGGGAGAGCATGGCCATAGGGCGAACCTTAAGTTCTCCGTCTATGACTACTGGACGATCCACAATAGTATTAATAGCCAAAATACATGCTTCTGGTGGATTCACTATGGGAGTAAAACTGTGTAAGCCAAACATTCCCATATTTGTAATAGTAAAGGTTCCGCCCTGAATCTCTTCCAGTTCAAGCTGGTTAGCACGCGCCCTGGCCACAAGATCTTCTGTTTCTACAGCAAGCTGGGAGAGGGATTTAGTTTGAACCCCCTTCACATTAGGAACTACAAGGCCGCCTTCCAGAGCAACAGCCAATCCGATATTTGCATTTCCGTGAAGAATTACTTCCTGCCCTTCAAGGGAGGCATTGGCCATGGGATGCTCCATAAGAGCCTGAGCACATATTTTCATGAAAATATGATTGTAAGAGATTTTCACGCCCTGTTTCGAAACAGCCACTTTCACACTCTTTCTGAAAGCTATAAGAAATGTAAAGTCAACTTCCATATTGTATGAGACTGCCGGAATGGACGTTGTGGAAAGAAGCATTCTCTCGCCAATGACCCTCCTCATGTTTGACAGAGGAATACAATGGTCCTCTGCTAAAATGCGAGATGGAAGAGAGGAAACAGTGGTCATGACATCTTCTTTCATAATACGCCCCTGCTTCTCAATGGCAGCAAGATCCACACCAAGCTCTGCAGCCATACGTTCTGCCATTGGCGACGCCTTGACCTTCTCATAGGCAGATGGGCTTTCAGCGAAGGCTACTACATCTTTTTTTACAATACGCCCCTCTGGCCCGCTCCCATGAACCTGAGATATATCAACTCCAAGGTCTCTGGCCGTTTTTTTCGCCAGGGGGGATGCTTTGATGAAACCTTTTGAAGTCAGCTCTGGAGAAACACCTATAAGGGGCGAGTAATCTTCACCTTTTTCTCCTATGACAGCGAGAGGAGAACCCACAGAGACCTCTTCGTTGATATTCACAATAATGGCCAGTAAGAATCCTTCTTCCGGCGATTCTACATCAAAGGTCAATTTATCCGTAGCGGCGATAAATAGGATCTCTCCCTTATTGACAGCATCCCCTTCCTTTTTTTTCCACTCAGAGACAGAACCGCTGTTCATGGTGAGTCCTAATTTTGGCATGGTTACCAGCGTAGCCATAATAAACCTCCTTCCATATTGCTTAATAAAGATTAAAAGCTTTAGGCAAGAACGTAGAGATCGTGGGGAACAGCGTAATTACAATTAGGGCCAATATGGATGCTAACACCAGAGGCATTGCAGGTTTACTGATATCTTCCATAGAGAGTTTACTGATATTGGCTCCCACATACAAGTTGACAGCTACAGGAGGTGTCACCTGCCCTATAGCGAGGTTAACCGTCATTACGACGCCAAACCAGATAGGATCCCATCCAAAGTGAGCCATAATAGGTATGAGAATGGGAAGAAAAACGTAGTAGATAGAAATGGCATCGAGAACCATTCCCGCCAAAAGCAAAATAACATTGATAAGCAACAAAATAACCATAGGGTTACCAGAAAGGTTTAGAAGGAGATCCGCAGCCTTATCAATAAGCCCTACTGTGGCACCTACCCATGAGAAGAGACCGGCACAGGTAACGACGATCATGACAACGGCAGTGGAGATAACACTTGAAACAAGAATTTCGTACATAACTCTCACAGTTATGGTTCTATAGACAAAAACACCCACAAAGAGACCATAAAAAACAGCGACAGCCGCGGCTTCCGTGGGAGTAAAAATACCTCCGTAGATTCCTCCAAGGATAATAACCGGAGTCAACAAACCCCAAAATGATTCTTTAAATGCTTTTAAGAGCTTTTCTCTCCCCCCACGGGGCTCTCCGTGATATCCGTGTTTTTTACTTATAAAATAAACAAAAAGCATTAAAAACAGAGCCACCACTATACCCGGGAAAACACCAGCCGCAAAAAGAGCGCTTACTGAAGTCTCTGTAACAACACCGTACACAATAAATGCTATGCTTGGCGGAATAACTATTGCCAAACCAGAAGAAACAGACACTACAGCGGCAGAAAAAGCCTTATCATATCCGGCAGCCGCCATTCCGGGAATAAGGATCAACCCGAGGGCAGCAACAGTTGCTGGGCCAGAGCCGCTGACCGCTCCCCAGAAGGTGGCCACCCCTACAGTCGCTATGGCGAGTCCTCCCGTGACGGAGCCTACCAGTTCCTTTATAAGATTGATGATCCGCACCGCAATGCCAGCTTTTTCCATAATGACCCCAGCTAAAATAAAGAAAGGAATGGCCAGAAGGGGGAATTTAGCTATGCCGGCATAAAAGTTATAGGAAATCATTTGGTGCCCCAGGCTCCAATGCCACGATACAAAAAGGGCCGATCCCCCAAGGGCCACTGCTATTGGAAACTTGAGCAAAAGGGGTATTACAAAAATAATAAGCGCCCACAAAGCGGGGTCTATGTTCGTACAGAGTTTGATACAATTGAAAAGGATAATAAAAGTATCTAAGATTCTTGACAACAAGAAAACTCTTGAAACCAAGGGCTTTAACTGAGTCCTCGTTTCAAGAGCAATAAAAAAACAATTTATAATATTCTTTTATAAGATTCTATTTTTATACCATATTTCTTTATTTTTTAATGCACACACCTTTAATATCACTTAAACAAAATTAAAATATATCGATAAAATTAAAAAGTTGAATTATCCATTTGATGTTTATTAAATTAACCCTTTTTATTATATTTCAATGGACAATTGTATATCTTGTTTTTCCGATTCAAAAATTTTTGATTCTAATTCATCTGATAAATGAATTAATTGAAAGTCTGTAAGTTTTTTTGTAGCCACATTAATTGCAATTTGAGATTCATCTACACCAATAAATTTTCTTTTAAGATTTTGTGCTGCAAATAATGTACTACCACTTCCACAAAAACAATCTAACACAATAGAATCTTCATGAGATGATTGTTTAATTATCATCTCTAACATCTCATTATTCTTTTGTGTAGGATATTCAGGATATTGCGGATCTTTATAATCTAACCAAATATCTTGAATCTTTTTTCCTTTGTGTTCATCTGCGAATTTTTTCAATCTAGGAACACCATTTTTAGACCACTCAATTAATCCTTCATCATTTAATTTTTCTAATTTTTTTGGTGATGTTCTCCAATGCCGTCCTTCTGGTGGTAGTATGCCCATGAATTCACCGCCAGTTTCGCCAGAAGATTCACCTGGTGCGTGTAAAGGAATTGTGTTGTATCTTCTACCTTCATCATCTACTTTATTAAATCTCTGAATAATTTCTGATTCATCAAGTGGTTCTGTTATGTGATTAAATATATGTTCACCTTTATTTTTAGCATAATATAGAATTAAATCTTTTTGATTACCATAAGCTTTCCTTTGGAAGTTTTTGGGATTACCTTTAATTCGTGTAATATCATTTATAAAATTTTTTTCACCAAAAACTTCGTCCATGATAATTTTTACATAGTGTCCAATTTTATAGTCAATATGCAAATATATTGATCCTGAACCTGACAATAATTCTCTTAATAAAATTAGCCTTTCTCTTATAAATTCAAGGTATTCTGGACCTTCTAATTTATCTGAATAAGCTACTATTCCATTTTTAGGAATACTTATTGTACTTGTTCTTTCTTCACTAATAATAAAATCATTAGTAGTGGCAAAAGGTGGATCAATATAAATTAAATCTATTTTTGATCTGTAACCATTTTTTAATAAGATCGATAATGCTTTAAAATTCTCCCCTTGTAAAATTATATTCTCTTTTTCTGGTTCTAATTTAAATCCATTATATGAATCTATCTTATCTAAAATAGTTTTTTCTGATTGTTTTAAATTATAATCTAATTTCATTTTTCCTCCTCTTTTCTAGTCTAGGCTTATTTGTTTTGCCTAATTTTACATAAGAATTTATAGCAGGTTCTGTCAAGGGACTCTCTTCCCCTTGACGGGTTCTGGTAGAAATTCTATAATCACAAAGGCAAAATAAATTAAATAATTTTAATTTATTTATTGACTTTTAATAGTTGGTCTTTATAAAGAATATAGAAAATCTCTTAACAACAACGCAGATATTATTACTTCATCATCATCCGCTTCTAATAATTCTTTGTGCATTTTACCTTTGTTTGGGATATATAATACACCATCTAAAACCGCAATTTTAATTACTTCTTTCTCGGTATCGACAAAAGTACTTCTAATTACATTTAGAGCGTCTGCAAGCTGAGCATTTTGATGACCACCAAAATCAGTTAGAAATTTAGCTTCACCAATAATATATTTGTTATTAAATTTAGCTATAAAGTCCAAACCTTTGTTGTGGCGATAACCTAAGTGAGTTGTAGCAAATTCTTGCATAGCATTATCACTTGCTTCAAAAATAATATTATCTTCATAATTCAAAAATTCCTCTGGATCTTGTGTTGTTTTAACACCTAAAGAACCTTTTCTTAACCAATTAGAAAATAACGGTCCTATTTGTCGGTTTGTTTCTTTTGGTAGTGTCATATTAAAAACTGTTTCTTCCATACCCATTTCATAGACCATACCAGCTAATCTATCTATTGTTCTAGGATTTCTTTTGATGGCTGATTTATCTCTTCTTAAATATGCGACATACGAATCCTTTACTGGAAATAATTCTTGTTCCAATAATAATGTAATTAATTTTACATTGTTTTTTTCTTCAAAGATTTTATTTAGTTCATCTGCAGTTTCATCAGACAGTTCTCTTTTTAAATTATTTGCCATAGGATAGACCTTAAATAATTGATCTAAATAATCTCTTTGATTTGCTAATTCAATACTTTTATTAGTCCATATATTCATTTATCTTACCTTCCTATCTAAATATTTTTTTACTTATTTCTTTTTTGCTATACTCCGGAAATTCTGGAAAGCACTATATTATCTTTTTCTAGTCTCTGTATCTATTATATTTGACAATATTAATGATATGTTATCACCTTATTATCTATAAATTAATAAAAATTCCCATTGATTAATTTTGTTAATACTTTATGCTTAATTAATTGCCCATTCATACCATTTTTACAATTTAAAGCCATACACCCAGATTTTACCCCAAATTTATACACCTTCTCTTACAGTTTTAAATATCTCAATTTGATCGAC
Organism: Aminobacterium sp. UBA4987; assembly: GCF_002396985.1. NCBI lineage: Bacteria > Thermotogati > Synergistota > Synergistia > Synergistales > Aminobacteriaceae > Aminobacterium > Aminobacterium sp. UBA4987. The sequence goes on along the minus strand of NZ_DGZF01000009.1, from coordinate 42,600 downwards.
TTCTCTACCACTGCACACCCCTTATTGCCTTTGCACCCCCCTAAGCACAGCAACTTTTAGGATAATTAAATTGTATCAAACTCTGCAAGATTATATCTTTAAGAATTTCAGTCATCATATAAGCCCCCTCAAAACTGATGTTCTTTATAGGTTTGAATAGAATGCTGCAAAAGCCGTAAAATAATGAGCACCGAAAAAACAGGAGTAGCAATGGTATAGATCCAGACTGGGATATCCAGGGATTCTGTAGTAACATCCAAAGCTATTTCATCTATGACTTCCACATATCCATAATAGGCAAGAACAGCAAAAAACAGAATTGATGCCGCCGTAGAGAAAACAAAGCAAATCAGGCGTTTCTTTGGCGCCAAACGCTCGTAAAAAAAGGTCATACTTAAATTAGCCCCCTGTTTAAAGGCCATAGAGGTTCCAAGCATAACGAGCCATACAAAAAGATTGACCTCTATCTCTTCTGTAAAAGACAAGGGGTATTTAATAAAATACCGTGTTACAACATTGATAAAAGCTATGCTGACCATAATCATCAGCATCACAGCGCCGACAAGCTCTTCGAAGTGGTCCCAAAGTTTTTTTAGCATAAGGCCAACAACCCCTTTTTTATAAGGAGGAGGAAAGGCGCTCCTCCTCCTTATTACAGAGTATGACTACTTTACAGAAGCCATATCAGCTTCTGCGGCTTCCACAAGGTCTTTGCCGATTTTCTCTTTCCATGTATCGTAAACAGGCTTTGTCTTTTCGACAAAAACCTTTATCTGGTCAGCGCTGAGCCTTGTTATCATCATTCCCTGCTCTTCAAGGTATTTGTAGGGTTCTATGACCTGAGGCACTTCATTGATCTCCTTGAGATAGGCTAGGGAAATATCACCGTCAAGACCAACACGAGCAAGGGCCTTCTGGTATTTGGAAGCTTCTTCCACACACTCCATTATCATTTTCTGATCTTCTGAACTAAAAGATGTCCACACCCTGTTGTTTACTGCGTACAGAAGGGGATCCACCACATAATGCCAATCTGTAAGGTATTTATGGAATTCGAATACTTTGTATGGAAGGATTACAGAGTTAACAGGGTTCTCTTGCCCATCAACAACTCCCTGCTGAAATGCGGTTACAGCTTCTCCCCAGTTCATATTGATGGGATTGGCTCCCAGCGCCTTGAAAATATCGAGGTAGAGAGGGCTTCCTACTACACGAATTTTCATCCCGGCCATATCCTCGGGCGAGGAAATGGGCTTGACTCCGTTGGTGAGTTCGCGAAAGCCGTTCTCACCCCAGCCCAGAACTGTAACACCTTTTTTCTGCAAAGCATCGGCAATGAACTTCCCAGCTTTGCCGGCCTCAATGGCGTCAAGTGCCTTATAGGGATCTGGCTGACTGGAAATAAAGAAAGGAAGGGCAAAAAGGTTCAACTCTGTTGCTTGAGGAGACCAATTAATGGTAGATGAAAGAGCAAAGTCAGCCGCTTCATTGCGTACTATCATAAACTCTGATGTCTGTTTTCCTGCCATGAGCTGGGCAGAATAGTAGACTTTAACGTTAATTTTACCGCCAGACTTCTCTGCCACCAGTTCCGCAAACTTACCTGCTCCTTTACCCCAGGCACTCTGTGCAGCAACGTTGCAAGTCAGCTTATACTCGTCTTTATAGGCAGCAAGAGCCGGGACAGCCAGACCACAAACAAGAACACACAAAGTTAAAAAAGCAATCAGCTTACGCATCCTTTTCCCTCCTGTTTTAAGGATAATAAAAACACCTCACGCCCGCAGCGCTCCTCTATTAGCTGTTCCCTAGCCTTCACCCCCGCTCATTATGTAGGTAGTTAGCCTTGGAACTATATGTGAATGAACAACCATTACTCTCGCTTCTTCTCCGTCACTTTAAAAAGATTAAATCCGGTTTCTTCATCATAGGAACGAAGCATTTGCACATCAGAAAAAACGCTGATGACCACTTCCACCGTAGCGAGCACTCTATTGTTCCCCGACGGGGCAAAATGCCCCGCAACAGCATGCATATCCTCTCCTGCCACAGCACCATGAAGATGGATATCAATCTCTCCATCCTCATTTCTTCCAATAATCCCCTGAGCACCGATAAACTCGAGGGGACCCGCCATTTGAACCGGATCAAGGTAACGAGCCTGTCCCCCTGGAAAATCCTCTGTAACACAAACCAACGTGGCACATTGAAGACTGCCTATCATGGTGCTGATGCACCCTGACTCTACATCCATTTTCTGGCAAAGGAGCCTTAGTGACTCAAAAATATCTTCATCAGGACCAAAGCGAGCCACGATCATTCTTGATACATCTGTGGAAAAGGCCTGCACTTCTGAATCCCTCCCTTACATCATGCTCTTTACGCCCTCATAAATTTTGTCGGCAGTAACACGATAGGCCTGCTCTAAAGGTTTGGCAAAGGGAATGGGGGTAAAGGGGGCTCCAATTCGAAGGATGGGGGCATCAAGATAGTCGAGACCTTCCTCTGCGACAATGGCCGCTATTTCACCACCAACGCCACCCTGCTTTACCGCTTCGTGGGCTATGGCAAGACGATTCGTTTTCGCTACAGAATTTAAAATCGTTTTCTTATCTATAGGTGAAATGGTTCTTAGGTCGACAAGCTCTACATTTATTCCCTCTTTTTCAAGCTTTTCCGCTGCCTGGACAGCCAGATTCATAGTCATGGAATAAGAAACAAGGGTTACATCTGTACCCTCTTTAATGACTTTCGCCTTTCCTATGGGAGTAAAAAACTCTTCCTCGGGAACTTCTCCCTTCATGCTGAATAAAGCCTTGTGCTCAAAGTAAATAACAGGATTGTCATCGCGAATCGCGGACTTTAGAAGCCCCTTTGCATCGGCTGGATTTGAAGGAATCACAACTTTCAATCCCGGAATATGCTGGAACCACGCCTCTACACTCTGGGAATGCTGAGCCGCAGCCTGATTAATAAGCCCATCTGGAGCCCGAAGAACCATGGGAAGAGTCTTTTGTCCTCCAAACATATAGTGGACCTTGGCCATCTGGTTAAACACTTCATCCATACAAACGCCAATAAAATCAGCGAAATGCATATCTGCAACAGGACGCATCCCCGCAAGGGCCGCTCCTACCGCTGCCCCCACAATAGCCGTTTCAGAGATGGGGGTGTCTCTAACTCGTTCTGTACCAAATTTGTCAGGGAGACCTTTAAACTGTCCAAAAATGCCACCCTGCCTGGCAATGTCTTCTCCCATGACGAAGACGGTTTCATCATGAAGCATTTCTTCTTCCATGGCTTCAAGGGTCGCCTGAGAAAAGCTGATAATCTTCATTATTCATTCACCGCCCTATACATAGAGATCTTCAAAGAGTTCGAAAGGCTCAGGTTCAGGAGCATTTCGAGCAAACTCGACAGCTTCTGCAACAGACCTTTTCACGGCCTCTTCAATGGCTGTCAACTCCTCCTTGGACATCACTCCCCCTTCAATTACTTTCTGTTCAAAACGAGGGATGGGATCTGTTTCATCAAAAACCTTCTGCACTTCCTCTTTCGTTCTGTACTTTTCGGGATCTCCCACAAAATGGCCTTTGATCCGATAGGTTTTGGCCTCCAGCAATGCTGGTCCGCTGCCTCGCCTGGCCCTTTCTATAAGCTCTTGGGCCGCTTCATAGACTGCGAAAACATCGTTCCCATCAACTATGACTCCGGGTATGTCATAACCAAGCGCCCTATCCGCGATGTTTTCAACTGCTGTAGTGGTATGATAGGGCGTTGTTGAGGCCCAATGGTTATTTTCACAGACAAAAATAACGGGGAGTTTCCAGGCCGCTGCCAAATTTATACCCTCATGGAATGTACCGCGATTTGAAGCTCCGTCCCCAAAAAAAACAACTGAAACGCCATCTGTTCCTTGCATTTTCTGGGCCAGGGCCGCTCCTGCCGCGAGGGTGAAACCCCCTCCAACTATTCCATTGGCCCCAAGCATCCCTATGCTAAAATCAGCAATATGCATAGAGCCGCCCTTCCCTTTGCAATAACCAGATTCTTTTCCGAAGATCTCTGCCATCATAGGCTTTAAATCGGCTCCCTTTGCTATAGTATGGCCATGTCCCCTATGAGTGCTCTGGATATAATCCGTTTTTCTCAGGTTTGCCATAACGCCAGCGGCTACAGCTTCTTCTCCTATGTACAAATGGACAAAACCTGGAATTTCACCAGCAAAAAAGAACTCTTCGACCTTCTCTTCAAAATGACGGATCTTTACCATCGTTTCGTAGAGAGATCGAAGGGTCTCTTTGTCAAAATCTCTGACTGGAATCGCAGGTTCTTTACGAACGACTTCCGCACGCATACAGACCCCTCCTCACGATACAGTCTTGAATATTGAAATAATTTTTTAAAAAAATAAAATCAGGCCATCAGATTTCTTTTCCCAGTGAGCAGATGAAGGTGCATAGCTTCAACAGCCATCTTCGAATCATCTTTGCGAAGAGCCTCTACAATTTCGCAATGCTGGCGAAAAGACCGTTCTACACTTCCAGGACCTTTTAACACATTGACTCCGACAGAAAAAAAGCGGTCTTGCACTCGTTTGGCTGTGAAAATAATGAGGGAATTAGAATAGATTTGCAAAAAGCAATCATGAAAATCACGATCGTACTGAAGGTACTCCGTTACATCGCCTTTTTCTATTGCTTGCTTTTGAAATGAAAGGTTACGGTCTATCTCTCTGAAGTGCTTATCTGTAAGCAGTGGGGAAACATTTTTAACGACAAATTCTTCTATGGCCATTCTCAGATCAAATATTTCGTTTGCTTCGAGAACTGTTACATCTCGCAATGCTATCCCACGGTTGGGGAATATTTCTATGAAGCCCTCCACTTGCAGCCTTTGCAGGGCCTCACGGACAGGTGTCCTGCTCATCTCTAATTTCTCTGCAAGAAAGTTTTCTGAAATATTGTGGTTTTTCATGTACTCTCTGTCGAGAATCAACTCTTTAATCTTTTCGTAGGCTATATCTTTTTTTCTCATTTTTAACATAAGCTCACCTCTGTTATCGATATAAGCCTGCATACAAGTAACATACAACTTGTACACTATAAAGAATATCTAGAATCCTATGTCATGTCAAGACGAATTAATAAGAGAACATTAAAATCTAAAGAGTTAATAATCGTGTTATTTCTTATGAATTATTTTGTTTAGATTCATTTTTTTCTAAGAATTCAAGTCCCGCCTTTTAAAAGTCTTCATGGCCTTTTTCCGTTGCCCTTTTGACGCAAGGGGCTGACTTTAACTGTGAAAATAGTGCTTATAACATAAGGTATTGATGTTGAGATATAATTTTGTATCGGGAGGGATGGATTATGAATGAAAAAATTGAATTGTTAAAAGGCGATATCACAAAAGTTGAAGTTGATGCCATAGTTAATGCAGCAAACACCACTCTTCTTGGCGGAGGTGGCGTTGATGGAGCTATTCACAGAGCCGCCGGGCCGGAGCTTCTTGAAGAATGCAGTACCCTTGGCGGATGCGCCACAGGGGATGCAAAGATAACAAAGGGCTACCGTTTGCCTGCACGATACGTTATCCATACACCAGGTCCAGTCTGGAGGGGAGGCACAAAGGGGGAACCCGATCTGCTGGCCTCCTGTTACCGTAAAAGTCTCGAACTGGCCGTGGAAAATGGATGTAAATCTGTTGCATTTCCATCGATAAGCTGCGGGGTCTATGGTTATCCCTTTGATCAGGCCGCTCAGATAGCCATAAGGGAGGTTTCTTCTTTTATCCAAAAAGACTCAAGACTGGAAAAGGTCATTTTCGTATGCTTTAGCCAAGAAGCTTACGATTTATACAACAAAATTCTATCGAAATAAATATTAAAATTTAAAGAACTAACGACTCTGCTGTTTCTCATGGATTATTTTGTTTAACTTCAACCCTATTTCAAGAAATTCTAGTTCGACTTTTTTAAAGACCTCGATGTCTTCTCCATAGTCTTTTTTTGAATATTCCTTGTTTCCCATACTTCTTTGATAGAGTTTTTCAGTTATGAGTTTTACACAAGAAACTGCTCTGGCCATTCCTGAAACATAGGCTCGTTGAAGAATGAGAAATTTTCCGTCCTCCGATTCATTGTCTGGACGAAAATCCCTTATGGAGCGCTTAATGTCCTCAAGTTCTACCGAAATAGCGGTGAGGGCCAAACGATTCCCCTGGTAGTCTACGGGGGTATAAATCCCGGGAAGACGTATTAATTTTCGAAGAGAAGGTTTGAAAAGGTCGTTCTGAATGTTCATGTATTGTCGTAATACGCTATTTGTTCTTCTTGCTATCTCAAGGGTTTCTGGCCGCACTCCATACTTCTCCTTTCTTATCAGTGAACTAGGGGGGCAAGTTCATTTTCAAGGGCAATCACTTTTTCCTCCAAATCCTGAAGAAGTTTCGTGTCTGCAGCAGGAGAAACTTTTATCCGCACATTGAAAAGCTGCTGACGTTTGCTTTCAACTTCTTGCAATATTGTTTGTACGATTTCTTTAGATTCCTCGTCAAGCCCTTCTACATTTGAATCTCCCGCGCTTTTTACAATTTCGGCCAGAGCTAAAGCTTTATCGGCCCTGGCTAGCAGGAATTCTGTTCCTGCTGGTCCTTCTTGGAAACGATCAGTTGGTTTGTTGTTTGTAAAACCCACGAACAATACCACTGTACAGGCAATACAGACAAGCGCAATAAAAAGCTTTTTCTTCATAAAAGCCTCCGTATTCCTTTAAGGTCTATTTATTGTACGTGCTTGGGGCTCTGTCTCCAATCCTTCACTGAGAACATCTTCTATCGTTTGGATTTTTTCTTTATTTTCGGCTCCCAGGCTTTACACAGGGAATTCCTTTAGAGCACATGGGACACTCTTCCGGACTATAAACTGGAAAAGAAAGATTCCAAAGGGAAAGGGGATCATGGGGCAAAATATGTTTTCCACCGCTGCGGTTGACGATGCAAGCCGTTGCCAGCCATTTCGCTCCCTTTTCTTCCATGAGGGTGCCTACCTCTTCCACAGACCCCCCTGTTGTGATAACATCTTCAACTACAACAACTCCAGCTTTTTCGGGGAAAGGAAAACGTCTAAGACGCATTTTCCCATCTTCTCTTTCACAAAAAATGAACGGGATATCCAAAGCTCTCGCAACTTCATGGCCAATAATGAGTCCACCAATGGCCGGGGCCACTACCACAGTAGGCTGGAGTTTTTGAACTAAGCGGGCTATTTCTTTTCCTGCAAAAGCAGCATAGGCTGGAAAACGTAAAAGAAGGGCGCATTGCAAATAAAAAGCACTGTGCAAACCAGAAGTAAGAAGAAAATGCCCCTCTAGAAGGGCCCCGCTATCGCGCATCATTTCTTGAATACGCTCTTCTACTAATCCTCTTTCCATCGCAACCCCTCCCCTATATCGCTCAGTATGTTACGTAGAGCTTCCAGACGATTTTCAGCTTTTAAAATAGGACGGCCTACTACAAGAAAATCTGCTCCTGCTATAATAGCACCTTTGGGGGTCGCTGTACGGGCCTGATCATCCCCTGTCGCTGAAGGACGGATTCCCGGCACCACCTTTATAAGCTCTTTCCCCCTCGTTTCATTAATAATGGGCAGATCGAGAGGAGAGCAGACAAGACCATCAATACCTGCTTCAGCACAGACAGTGGATCTGGCTCTAAGGGCATGGTCCATAGAACATCCTGGAGTGACTTCCTGCCAAAGCTCATTATTCATGCTTGTCAATACAGTAACTCCTAAAAGGATCATTTCTCCACCAACATTGTCCCGGCCGTTGCAAGCCTCTTCAAGCATAGCCCTTCCTCCTGCTCCATGAAGGGTAAGGGCCCAAATGCCTTCATTGGCCAAAGCCTCAACCCCCATGCGGACAGTGTTGGGAATATCGTGCATTTTCAGATCCAGAAACACCTTATAGCCCATAGACATTACTTCTCTAATAAAGGGGAGTCCCCCCTTTGCATAGAGCTGATGTCCTATTTTTATGTATCGCAGCTCGCCCTGTAAAACCCCAAGCAAAAGACGGCCTTCCTCCAGGTTTTCTACGTCAAGGGCCAATATGAGACGCTCCTGGCCTTTCTCCTCCATTTAAAAAACTCCTTTCCGAGCTTGGGCCCTACCTCTTAATTCACGAATATGATCAATCTTATGGCCTTCAAGGTAGGCATCCAGCCCCTTGCAAATAGACCGCGGCATATCTGAATGCACAAACATAGCTGTTCCCAGCTCTACGGCACTCGCTCCAGCAAGGATCATAGATAGAGCATCCTGCCACGTGGAAACACCCCCGCAGCCAATAACCGGGAGAGAGGTGGCTTCGCAGACCTGCCAGACCAGCCGTAATGCAAGGGGAAAAACCGCCGGCCCTGAAAAACCTGCAAAGGTTCTGTTAAAAACAGGCCGGCACTGATTAATATCAATAGCCATACCCAGCCAGGTGTTCGCAACGACCAGCCCATCTGCCCCCGAAGCTTCAGCAGCCAGTGCGACGCCATAAGGATCGTGGCACTGGGGAGTCAATTTTACAAGAAGAGACCCCTGCCACACTGATCGGGATGCCGCAACCGCCTGTGCCGTACTTTCCGGAGAAACTCCCCATGCCATTCCATCGCCATCCACGTTGGGGCAGGATATGTTCAATTCTACTCCTTTAATAATGTCATCATGTTCAGCCAGGGCCTTCAGAGTTTCCTGCGTTTCTTCTATACTTTCCATGACAACGTTCACAAAAAAAGGCATTCCACCTTTTCTGATCACGGGAAGAGCATTCTGCAGAAAGTCGTGAACACCAGTGTTTTGAAGACCGATACTATTCAACAGGCCACAGGATGTTTCCCATACCCTCACTCCTGTATTGCCTCGCCTTGACTTATTGCTCACCGCCTTTGTGCAAATAGCACCAACACCATCCAGATTGTTTTTATCCCAAAGATCCGCATCGTAGGGCCAGACCCCTGAAGCAATAATTACCGGCGTTTTAAGAGGAATGCCAACTAGAGTGTCTGAGAGCCTACTCCATGTCATTCCAGTCGACCTCCTTTGCCATGAAAAAAGGACCATCAACGCATACACGCTTAGGCCCCTTATCAGTGGAAATAACGCACCCTAGACACCCGCCGATACCGCAAGCCATCTTCATGTCAAGGCTGACCCTCACCTGACCTGCCTGTTCTATGTACTTCCGGGCCATGGCCTTAAGCATGGGAAGAGGGCCACAGGCCCATATTTCCTCATTATTACCAAGGGTTTCTGGCAATGCCGCAAGAGCGTTTCCTTTGATTCCAAGAGTTCCATCGTCTGAACAAACCTTTATATTTTGTGTTTTCTCTTCTACATAACTGACAAAACCTCCCCAGCCCTTTCCTGGAACTCCAAGAACAAACTCCCTTTTCTTAAGCTCAGGAAAAGACTGCAAGGCAAAAAGAAGGGGGGCAGCCCCCACTGTTCCAGCAACAAAAATAATTTTTTTATCCGATGGCCTCTCTAGATACCCGTTCCCCATGGGGCCGCGCAAATTCGCTTTTGTCCCCGGTGGAAGTGTCTTTAAAAGATGTGTAAACTTGCCAACAACCTGGACCAGGAGTGTCACAGTTTCCGCTTCAGTAGCAGCTATAGCGAAAGGACGCCCTAACAGGGGGTCAAGAACTCCCCGCAGCCTAAGCATGACAAACTGGCCAGGCTTCGCAGAAAGGGCGACAGCTGGACAATGAAGCACCACTTCTATAACTTCTGAACTGATAAGTCTTACCTTTAAAATTGTCCCGTTATGGTCAATTCTCTCCATAACTCCCTCCCCCATCAAATAATCGGCCCTCAAGGAAGGTCATGACCGGCCAACCAGTCAGGATTTCCCCATTCCATGGTGTCATGCGGGCCTTGCTTTTCCAGGTGGACACGTCAACCACCTTTGATTCGTCAAGGTCGATAATCGTCAAATCCGCCACAGCGCCTTCAGCGATATGCCCCAGGCCTCGCCACTCTTCTGGAAGGATAGCCGCTGGTCCGGATGTGAAGAGTTCAAGGACTCTGGACAAAGAAACAGGTTTCCCCATTTTGAGCCATGTATCAAGCACTACGGCCACAGAGCACTCAAGGGAAGCAATGCCAAAGGGGGCCTCTTCGAAAGGGAGGTCTTTTTCGTTTTCATGCCATGGCGCATGGTCGGTAACTATGGCATCAATGGTGCCATCAGCTACAGCTGCCCAGGCAGCTTTTACATCCTCCCGGCTACGAAGGGGTGGATTGACCTTATATACGGAATGATACCGGCTCACGATAACATTGTTTTCATCAAGGGAGAGATGATGGGGGGTTACGTCACATGTTACCGGCAACCCTTCATCTTTTGCCTCTGCTATGGCCTTGAAAGCAAGAGATGTGCTTACATGGGTGAAGTGAATTGGGGCTTTTGTCTCTCGGCATAAAGCTATTCCACGCTCAATATCAATATATTCAGCGGAGTGGGGAAAGCCTTTCAAGCCGCTCAGAGATGAAATTCGCCCTTCATTGACCTGGCACTTTTCAGTGAGAGATATTTCCTCCGGGTGCTCCATAATGATGGCACCGATATCTTTAGAGTACAGAAGAGCTGTACGAAGAAGCTTGGACGTACGAACCGGGGCGCCATCCTCAGTGAAAAGAACTGCCCCGGCTTCACGCAAAAGCCCCAGTTCTGCCAGCAATTCTCCCTTTCTATCCTTACTGACACAGGCTCCCGGCAAAACTCTGGCACCCCCAGCCTGGCGCCCTCTCTCAAATACGTACTTTACGAGGGCCGGTGTATCTACAGCAGGGTCAGTGTTTGGCATGGTTACGACCGTAGTATATCCTCCAGCGGCGGCGGCCTTCGAACCGCTCTCTATATCTTCACGCCATTCAAAACCAGGATCTCTGAAGTGTACATGAAGGTCAATAAACCCTGGGGCAAGTATTTTCCCATCAAGATCTATAACTTGCATTCCTTCCTCTATATTGATAGAAGGTGCTATTTTCTCTATTGTGGTCCCCTTCAGCAATACATCCGCGCTTTCTTCATTGAGTTCTTTTCCATCAAAAATGCGGGCGTTTTTCAGTAAGATCAATTGCGTACACCTCCCAGACACAAATAAAGCAGCGCCATTCTAACTGCGACACCGCTTCGAACCTGTTTCAAAATAATGCTCCTATCCCCATCTGCCACAGATGAGGCTATTTCCACCTCTCTGTTGATGGGACCAGGATGCATTACCACTGCATCGGCATCTGCCAGAGCAACAAGTTCTTCTGTAGCTCCATATCGTCTGTGATATTCGTCTATAGAGGGTATTAATCCTTCTTCCTGCCGCTCTTTCTGAATTCTGAGGAGATATACCATATCGGCTCCTGCAACGGCCTTTTTAGGATCGGGCTCGTAAGCGGCTCCGAGTTCGTTATGGTACAAAGGCATTAATGTACGAGGTCCGGAGAGAACAACTTCCACTCCCATCTTACTAAAGGCCTGAATGTCGCTTCGAGCTACGCGGCTATGAAGAACGTCGCCAACAATAGCCATTCTTTTTCCCTCAAGCTTGCCAAAACGGCGCCGTGCCGCGTGAAGATCCAATAAAGCCTGGGTGGGATGTCCATTTGTTCCGTCTCCAGCGTTAAAAACGGAGGCCCGATGAAGCTTTCTGGCCAGATAGTCTGCCGCTCCTACGGCCGAATGACGTATTACCACTGCATCAGCCCCCATGGCTTCAAGGGTCCAGGCCGTATCCCTCATAGTCTCCCCTTTACTCACGCTTGATCCCGAAGTAGACCAGTTGACCACATCTGCCGAAAGCATCTTTTCAGCGAGCTCAAAAGAAACCCTTGTTCGCGTAGAACTTTCAAAAAAGAAATTGACGATCATCTTCCCTCGCAAAGCGGGAACTTTTTTTATGGGGCGGTTCATCAGTTCTTCCATATAGTCCGCCTGGCCTAAAAAGAACTCAAGCTCTTCTCTTGTCCAGTCTTCAAGAGAAATAAGATGCCTATGCCTCCACTGCATCACGCTACTCCCCCGTTTCTTTCACAAATCACTACTTTATCCTCACCATCAAGCTCCCTGACCCTAACCTCAACTATTTCAGCCTTAGACGTTGGAACAGTTCGCCCGATATAGTCCGCCTGAATGGGAAGCTCCCTATGCCCCCGGTCTACGAGGATAACAAGCTGCACTCGATCAGGCCGCCCCAGATCCATCAGGGCGTCAAGGGCTGCCCGTATAGTTCGGCCTGTATAAAGCACATCATCCACAAGAACAAGTTTTTTCCCCGCAATATCTACCGGAATAGAGGTGCTATGCACGATGGGCTGTTCTTGCAATGTTGTAATGTCATCTCGATAGAGGGTGATATCAAGCTCTCCAGCGGGAACCTTTACTCCCTCTGTTTCCTTCAAAATGCTGCGAAGGCGGCCAGCCAAATAAACGCCTCGACGCTGAATACCTAAAAGCACCACATCCTCAAGGCCTTTATTCCTTTCCACTATTTCTACAGCGATTCGGCGAAGGATGCGTTCCATATCTCCTTCTGACATAACAATTGCTTTTTCAATAAGAGCCATTCCTATCCCCCTTTTCCTGACAGAACAAAAAACAAGGCCACAAGCCGTTTTCACGGCCCATGGCCTTGTTCAATTTATTTCTTTCCGCAATGAATAAACCCCTTACTCCCGCCATACTCATATCCTCCTCAAATGTTCTGAGAAAGTGTAACAGGAAAAAAGATTTAATGCAAGCGGTTGCACAAAAAGTTTTTGCTAGTTTGCTATAACTGGCGCCGTTCTTCCAGGATAAGCCTCGAGCCCTGCTTTTAGAATTTCCATCGCCCTGGACAAATCCTGTTCTTTCAAGACATAAGCCAGGCGGACTTCGTCTCTGCCTAACCCCGGAGTTGCATAAAAGCCCTCACCTGGAGACGCCATAACAGTCTCCCCATTAAGATCAAAATCCTGAAGCATCCATACAATAAACTTTTCAGCATTGTCCACGGGGAGTTTTACCATCATGTAGAAAGCGCCTTTAGGCTCTTCACAAATCACACCTGGCATATCTTTGAGTGCCCGGTACATGATGTCTCTTCGTTTCTCGTATTCTTTGTTCACTTCTTGCAGATAGGATTTAGGGGTGGAATAAAGGGCAACGGCACCTTCCTGGTCAAGGGTGGGAGGGCTGGTGCGGCTTTGGCAAAGTTTAAGAATCTGAGCCATAAGCTCCTTATTCTTACTGATAACACAACCAATCCGGGCGCCGCATGCGCTGTATCGCTTTGAAACGGAATCTAAAATAACGACACGGTCTTCCACATCTTTCAAGTTCCCAAAACTGACGTACTCAAGATTGTTATACACAAACTCCCTGTACACTTCGTCTGCGATGATAAAGAAATCGTGTTTACGAGCTAAAGCAGCGACTCGCTCCATCTCTTCCCTAGTGTAAACAATCCCTGTTGGGTTTCCTGGGTGGCACATAACTATGGCTTTTGTACGCGGGGTAATTTTTTCTTCCATGCTTTCAACAGAGGGAAGCCTGAATCCTTCTTCTGCCCGTGTAGTAATGGGCACGATCTTGGCGCTTACCCATTGGCTAAAAGGATTGTAGTTGGCATAAAAGGGTTCGGGAACCAATATTTCATCTCCCGGATCACAAAGAGCCGCAAAGGCGAAGACTATGGCTTCACTGGCCCCTGCTGTAATGAACACATGCTCTCTTCTGAACTCCACACCATAATCCTTATAATAGTCACAAATAGCATCTATGAGTCGAGTATCGCCTTCAGAAGAGCCGTAGGCCAGCACCTCGTTTTTAAAATCCCCTACCGCATCAAAAAAAGCTTGCGGCGTCTTAATGTCAGGTTGCCCTATATTAAGAAAATATATTTTTTTCCCTTTTTCTTTTGCTTCTGCGGCATAGGGAGCCAGTTTCCTGATAGGCGAAGCCTGCATTGAACAAATACGCTGAGAGAATTTCATAAAGCTCCTCCTTTTCAATAAAGGCGGCCCCGCATTAAATGCCAGACCGCCTTTACTTTCTTTTATAGGTATTTCTATTCGAACTCCTTAAGCATGGCAGCAAATTCTTCTTCTTTGCCTGGCAGAATGTGGTACACGTGGTCATCTGTGGGGAATTTCCCAGTCTTCACGTCTTCAACATATTCCTTAAAGGCTCTAATCTCTTCTTCTGCCAAATTAGCATACTTCTTAACAAATTTCGGAGTGAAAGCCTCGAAAAGACCTAACATGTCTCCGCAGATCAGAAGCTGGCCGTCGCAAGGCGCACCTGCTCCTATGGAGTACACTGGAATCTCAAGTTTCTTTGCAATATATTCTGTCAACTCTGGTGGAATAGCCTCAAGGAGTATAGAGTAGGCTCCAGCCTCCTGTATGGCCAAGGCATCTCTAATCAGCTCTCTTGCGCTCTCGGGATCCCGCCCCTGAGCCTTGAATCCGCCAAGCTGACCAGAGCTCTGTGGAGTCAGGCCAATATGTCCCATTACCAGAATGCCAGCATCGGCCAGAGCTTTGATACGGCTGATAACCCGACGCCCGCCTTCAAGTTTTACAGCATCCATATCTGCTTCTTTCATAAATCGGCCTGCGTTTCTTACTGCATCTTCATCAGAGATCTGATAGGACAAAAAGGGCATATCCCCTACGCAGAAGGTGTTGGGGGCTCCGCGGCGGACTGCCTGGCAGTGGCGAATGCAGTCATCCATAGTCACAGGAATCGTACCTTCGTATCCAAGAACAACCATCCCGAGAGAGTCTCCCACGAGGATCATGTCCATGCCTGCCTGCTCTGCGAATGAAGCCGTTGGGAAGTCGTAAGCTGTAACCCATGCAACTTTGTCGCCACTCTGTTTCATTTTGACAAATTCCAAACGTCCTTTTTTCTTTGCCATAATTACTCGCCTCCTTAGTTCATTTGAATGATCAGGGAAAGCCAAGCTGCCTTGAAACTTCCATTGAGGCCCCTTGCAATCCCTTAATAAGTTCACTTTTTCTTTCTGGACCGAAAGAAGCAGCCAGGCCAGAAGTGCTCATGGCGGCCGCGATGTGTCCCTGATGATCTTTTATAGGCACAGCTACGCAGCACAATCCCAGCTCCAGCTCCTGGTTGTCTTCCGCCCAGCCCTTTTCTTGCACCTTATGGATCTCATTGAGCAAAACTTCCCTTTCCACAATAGTATGGGGGGTAAGGGAAGGAAGTCGAGAAGGAAGAAGGCTAAAAATAGCCTCATCAGTTAAATCTGAAAGAAGTATTTTCCCTGCTGCGGTACAATAAAGGGGAATTCGTTTGCCAATGTTGGAATAATGAACATGTTGCCCCACTGGCTCCACTTTTTCTACGTATACACCCTCATCCCTGTCTCGAATTACTAAGTGCACTGTTGTGTTGTACGCTTTTGCCAGACAGTCCATAGGAGATTTAGCGCTTAGCCGAACATCAAGATTTTGATGAACGATGTTCCCAAGCTCAAAAAGTTTAAGTCCTGGAGCAAACTGCCCTGGTGACTCTGTTTCTTCTAAAAATCCCTGCTCCACAAAAATTCGTAAAAAACGATGCACAGTAGATTTAGGAATATCCGTATAGGAAGCAATATCTGATGCCGAAAGCCTCGGGCGACTAAAGGAAAAACTAGAAAGAATAGCCAGGGCACGATGAAGGCTTTTAAAAGAAGGTGCAGATTTCTTAGCAGGCACCACATCACCTCTTCTCATAACATGAGAACGTTATTTTATATAATGAGATTATATCACATGCTCACCTCGTATTCAAATATAAAAAAATGCCCCGAAAGGCATCTTTTTAAAAATCATTCCACGGAAGCAATCTTGATCAGGTGCAGTCAATAACCAAGGCTTTCAAGCCAGTCTAAAATATGCCCGGCCAGGGCTACACGACAGTCAGAGTAGGAATGATCCGTATTCATTATTATTTCTTTTGTCCCTTCATTGTTATATTTTCTGAGAGCTTCTACAAAGGGGGCATGATTTGTCCGCAAGGGTGTGATGTTGTCGTTTTTCGCCCCTAAAACAAGAATATTGCGGTTGATAAAGGAAGAAGCAGAGTTCACTATGTCCCAGTCATGTAAGTGACAGCGAATTTCTTCAAGCAATGCTTCTTTATTGGTTCCATGGAGCGGAGGAGCGCCGAGTTTCAATAATAGATCAAGTTTTTTCTGGCTCTCAGAATCATTTAAACCATTTTTTCCATCAAATCCAAGATTCCATCCTGAAATAAAACAAAAGTCCCGTATACCCGGCATGGCATCGGCAACTTTAGCCATGGCAAACCCACCCATACTGTGCCCAAAGATGAGAATGCGTTCGGGATCTACCCCATAATTCTTCTGGGCGAAATCACTTTGCAAGTAACGAACGGCGTTAATAGAGTCAGAGATAACATGGGAAAAAGAATAAAAGCCCTGGCTTCCCCAACACCCCCTATATGAGAAAACCACGGTGTTGAACCCCGCCCGCCTTAGCACCTGAGCAAGATCTAAATTTTTTTCTGTGCCCGGAAAACCATGAAGAAACAGAATGGTCGGATGAGGAGGTATCCCCTGGGCTATATAGATCACGCCGTAAAGGTGACTTCCCTCCGAAACAAAATCAAGGGCCTCCATAGACGGAGGATAGCACCAATCCTCTATTTCAGGATCAATTTCAATACAGGGACGATACATGAGCCAATCACCACTCTATTCATCAATATTGAAAGCACCAACAACGGGAGCATGATCAGAAGGTTTTTCCCAACCTCTCGGACCTCTGTCTACATAACAGTCTTCTGATCGATGGGCAAGGGAAGAAGTAGCTAAAATGTGGTCTATTCTCCAGCCGATATTTCGCTCTAAAGCATTTTTAACCCTATAATCAAAAAAGGAAAACTCTCCTTCTCCTGGCCGGTATTTTCTAAAGACGTCTATAAAACCCCAGGCTTTTATTTCTTCAAACTTCTTTTTTATGTCTTCATGAAAGCAAACATGATCCCTCTTGTTACCAGGATTGGTCACGTCTATATCCGTAGGGGCAACATTCATATCGCCTACCCATAATAGATCGTCTGCTTTGGAGTACTCTCTATCAAAAAGGGTCTTCAGCCGATCGAAAAAACGCATTTTGTACTGATAATCGGAATGATCTATAGATTTACCCTGTGGAACATAGGTGTTTATTATATGAACTCCCAGAACTGTTCCCCGCACGATACGAGTGGCAGAATCAGGCTCTTCTCCATCTTCTAATCCGAAATGGGGATTCATGATGGGATGGAGACTTAAAAGTGCTACTCCGTTATAAGCCTTTTCACCTTTAAAAACCGCCTCATATCCCAGAGCTTCGAATTCTGAGGCTGGAAAGAACTGGTCTTCAGTCTTTGTTTCTTGCAGACAGAGAACATCCACTCTATTATCATGAAGCCATTGAGACAATATATGCATTCTGCTCCGAACTGAATTAACATTAAAAGTAGCAATCTTCAACATCGTCACCGCTCTCACCGGCCTTTCTCGAATAATATCCACTTTACCTATTTTCACAAACGCAGGGACGTTGATTGACTCCGCTTATTATAGAGTAATCACACTATCCACCGAAGGAGATTTAACTAGCCACCATTATCTTTAATTTCGCCTTTCTTCTTCAAGGAAAGCAAGGCCAACCCGGAAAAGATAAAAAAGATTCCGGCAATCGAAGTGAAAGAAAGGCGTTCACCCAAAAGCAACACTCCCAGGATACATGCTGTCAAGGGTTCTGTTAGAGTAAGGGTGTAAGCCTTTGCTACGGGAACGATTCCAATTCCCATGGAAAAAAGAGAATAAGGCAGGGCTGTTGCAACAATACCAAGGTGGAGCGCAACACCCACTCCACGCCATTGTGTCAGCCAGGAAACATCAAAGAAAAAAAGCAGGGGCAAAAGAAAAAGTGAACCTCCGCAAAGAGTAAGAGCGGCACTTTCTATCGGACCATAAAGAAATCGAAGGCCTTTCAACCCCATACCGCAAAGGGCATAAGAAAAAGCTGCGGAAAAGGCCATAAAAATACCGGGCAGACTTGTCTGTAAACCTTCCCCGCCGGCACTCAGCAAAACACACCCTATTACAGCCAGTGAAGTGGAAAAATACCACATTTTCTCCGGCGGCTCCTTATAAATAATATAACCCAACAAACCTGCCCACATGGGTGCGCCGCCAACAGCCACCATTGTTCCTACTGCCACTCCTGTCATTTTAATAGCCACAAAAAAGAAAAACTGAAAACCTGCCATTCCCAAGGATGCGGGAAGAAGAACCTTTAGGGGGCATCCTCCCTTCAACCATGAGAGGCCTTTTCGAAAAATCAACAAGATGAAAAGAAATATGCCTCCGCCTGTAATACGGATAGCTCCCACAGTAAAGGGAGAAGCCCCAGACGGTGCAAAGGCCTGTGCCGTACCAGAGGTACCCCAGAAAACGCCAGCGAAAAGAACCAGAAGAGATCCTGCCATTTCCTGATGGCTAATATTCCCGCCTCTCACCAAACTCCCTCTCCTTAAAATTTACATTTTTTATCTATATCCATATAGTCTCCACGACGGATTTTCCCATGCCATGGTTCTCCACGAAGGAAGAGAAGTACATTTTCCGCGGCAGCCTGGCATGCGTCCTCCATAGCTCCGGCTACATAATTTGAGTTATGGGGAGATCCAAGGAAGTTCGAAAGTTCGAAAAATGGATAGTTCAATTGAAACTCGCCCCTCCCCCATGTGGGTTCATTCCACCAGACATCCGCTCCAGCCTGAAAATCTGGAAACCGCTGTAAATGCTCATAGAGATCTTTCTCAACAATAAGGGGGGCTCTGGCCACATTAATAAGAATTGCGTCTCTTTTCATTATCAACAGTTGTTCTCCCCCAATGAGCCCTTTGGTCTGCTTTGTAAGGGGCAGCGTCAAAACAACTACATCGGCTTCTTGCAATACATAGGGCAAATTTTCTAACGTCCCGACGTAATCTACTGTATCTTGGGTTCGGCCACTGGTATTGATGGCCATAATTCTCATTCCCAACGCCCGGAAGAGATTCGCAGTGTTGCGGCCTATGCCGCCATACCCCACAATACCCGCTGTCATCCCCTTGAGGTTTCTTAACAACCATGTATCCTTATCAAATTCGCCCCGAGCCAATTTCTCATGGAGAGGTACCAAGCGCCTTACCAGCGCCATGGTCATGGCCAATACATGTTCAGCGATCTGGTACGCCCATCCCCCAGCATTACAGGCTATGGCAATATGGGAAGGGATATCTAAAAAGGGAAGGTAATCTACACCTGTAGAAATTGTTTGCAGGAGACCGACTTTTTTTAAAAAATCGTACTCTTCCCTCTCGATCTCTTTGTTAAAGAAAAAGGAAAGAAGTACATGGGCATTCTGTAACACCTGCCGCCTTGCAGATCCATGGAAATCTTCTAAATAAAGGACATGGGCCCAAGAATCAAGGGGATGTTCTATTCTCTCACGGATTTCGGAGTTCGCTGAGAAGGTAACGACGACTGAGTCTAATTTTTTACCCATCTTTTACCTCCTTTTCCATACTACTTACGGTATTTTGATCATACACTATTTCTATCTCATGAGCTTTTATTGTAGAACCAAGATGATAAGTGTATAATTGCTTTACAATCTAACGTTTTGGTTTAGACAGGAGGGGTCTGGATGAGTGAGAAACCTTTTGAAATGAAAGAAGCACTCAGATACGGGATTCATGCTGAGATCGAGGCTAAAAACTTTTATAAACTCTGGGCTGGCCACGTCACAGAAGGATATCTTAAAAAAGAACTATTGGAGCTTGCCGAATGGGAAAAAAACCATGAAGACGATCTGAAAAAGCTTTATTTGAAAATGTATGGAGAGGAGTGCCCCATTGATCCCAATATGGTCGTTTCACCTGAGCTCAAGGTACAGACAAAGGACTTTGGTGAAGAAACTTCTCTTCTACGAATTGCCGGGGCAGCTTATCTTTCAGAAATGAAAGCTATGGAATTTTACGAACGCTTGGCCAACGAATCTTCTGGAGAAGCAACTATCATATTTAATAAACTAAAAGATATGGAGAAAGGGCATATGGATATTACGAAAAAACGGTATATGACTATAAGGGAAGACGTTGTAGGATTCAGAGCTTTTTAGAAACCTGAAATTAAATTCGGAGAGAAAGGCGGTCCAGGATAATTGCTGGACCGCCCTTTATATTTATGATCGGGTACAAGCTTCTTTCTTTAGAAGACGGCGTAACACCTTCCCTGTGTTGGAAAGAGGAAAAGTATCCATAAACTCAACGCTTCTTGGCACTTTATAGTGGGCAAGATGTTTCTTGCAGAATTCAATAACTTCTCTTTGTGTCAGATCCATCCCCTGGGTTTTTTTTACAAACGCCTTGGGCACTTCTCCATTGACCTGGTGAGGAATACCCACAACAATTGCCTGTTCAACGGCAGGATGAGTTTGCAGAATAGCCTCTACCTCCTGAGGATATACATTAAAACCCCCAACAATGATAATATCCGTCACACGGTCAAGGATCTGTACATACCCTTCGTTATCAATACGCACATAGTCTCCCGTGTTGAACCAGTCGCCGTCAAAGCGGTCTGCGGATTTATCCGGGTCTCTAAAGTACTCAGACGTCACCGAAGCCCCTCTAACCCATAGGATCCCCTCTCTTTTTAACGTTACATCTTCTTTTGCTTCGTTAGTCAAACGCCATTCGTAACCAGAGATAAAGGGCCCCACTGTCCCGAGCTTGCGCCGCTCATAAGATGGATTGACACAAACAACTGGGGAACACTCTGTCAGACCGTACCCTTCAAGGGCTCCGACACCAAAGTAATCCTCCACTTTTTTATCCAGCTGGACGTTGAGTCTGTCTCCTCCGCTTACGATAAGCTTCACACCCTTTGGGCAAGGAGCTCCATGATCAATGGAAGAGGTAAGGAAAGTTAACATTGTAGGAACAATGATCAACACATTGGTCTGAGACACGCATATAGTTTCAAGAGTTTTATGAGGGGGCATGAAAGAAGGCAATACTGTCTGTTTCATGCCGCAGATAAGGGGCATAAGCCCTGCCACCGTGAAACCAAAGGAATGGAAATTGGGGAGGACATTCAAAAGGATATCCCCTTCTTTCAGTTCTGTCAGCTCCTTGAAAACAGTCTGGGCATTATGCATAAGGTTCCCATGAGAAAGGGGGACCGCCTTGGGAAGGCCTGTAGTCCCTGACGTGGCAAAAATTACGGCAAGGTCTTCTTTTCCAGCCAGAGAAGGACGCCCGGCAATAGCCGTAAAGGGCGCGTCGAGAGGAGAGAGACACCAGGTTAGGGAATGTTCTGTAAGGGCTTGCTCTAAATCCTCCATTTCGGCACCAAGCACAACAGCAAAGGGATCTACAAGCTCTAGAATTCCTATGGAAGTAGGAACTCCGGCTTTTGTATTAATGGGAACAATAGCTCCCCCTAAAGACCACACTGCAAGGGAAAGTGCCAAAACCATAGGAGAGTTCGGCATCATCACTGCCAAACGATGACCCTTGCCAAAACCATCATCTTCAAGTTTTTTCTTACACTCAATTGTCAATTCCCCAAGTTTCTGGCCTGTCCACCACTCTTCGCTCCACCACAAGACCGGTTTGTCCCAATCTTCTTGAAGCCTGTCCCATATTGCATTTTCTAACCTTATAACCATCTCAGCCCTCCATTCTCCAGATCAAGAGTCCCAAGTTCAAAAACATCGCTAATCAGTGCTAATTTTACTTTGAAATCTCAAGAAGAGCAAAAGAGGAATATATGATAGGATTTTCTTACATAAAAAGGAGGCGCTTCTATGAAAAACTACAGTGATTATACAGACCTCATTGACGAAGCCATAGAAAAAAATATAGATCCAGTCTGGGATCTGAACCTCTACATGGCCTCCCATCCAGAACTGGGGGGACAGGAATACGAAGCAAGCCGGCGAATGAAAGACATGCTTGAGAAGAGCGGATTCGCAATAACTTATCCATACTGCAATATACCGACTTCCTTTAACGCTCAAAGAGGGCAAAGGGGACCGTCTGTGGCCCTTCTGGCAGAATATGACGCTTTGCCTGAAATAGGCCATGGCTGTGGTCACTGCCTTCATGGCGGCATGACCCTGCTTGCCGGGCTCGCCCTCTCTCCGCTCCTTGAAAGAATTCCCGGCATTCTTTACGTCATTGGAACCCCTTCGGAAGAAACAAATGGCGCAAAGGTCACACTTGCAAAAAATGGCGTTTTTGACTCCATGGATCTGGCCATGATGATCCACTGCAATGACACCACAAACTATGTGCAGTACCGATCCCTGGCCATGGACGCCATTGAATTTACTTTTAAGGGGCAAACTGCCCATGCTGCCGGCGCTCCATGGGAGGGACGGAACGCCCTCAATGGGGTGCAGCTTTTCTTTCACGCCATTGACATGCTTCGACAGCATGTGAAACCAACCGTTCGAATGCATGGCATCATATCCCACGGAGGAGAAGCTCCCAATATAGTTCCAGACAGAGCTTCTGCTAAATTTTATTTTAGAGCCATGGAGAGAACGTATCTTGATAGAGTTTTGGAAAAAGCTTTTAACTGCGCGAAAGGCGCGGCTATGGCCAGTGAAACGTCGATACAGTGGGAAAATGTGGAATTCAGTTTTGATGAGATGCGTCCAAACCATACTGCGGAAGAGATGATGGAAGAAATATTTAAAGAATGTGGAGTTGATACAGTGAGCGCTCCCGGACCTGGAGGCTCCAGCGACATGGGCAATGTGAGTCAACACTGTCCCGCCCTTCAGCCGTTACTTGCCATTACCCAAGTGCCAACGCCTCACCATACAAGAGCTTTTGCTGAGGCTGTGACAACTCCCGAAGCCAGGGAGACCCTGAAAACAGGAGCTCGTATTTTGGCACGAGCAGCTCTTCGAACCTTCCTCGATTCGTTTTTTCGCGAAGAAATGAGGGCAGAATTTCTTTCATAAATGCTAATTAAAAAGAGGCCGCCCCTAAAAGGGACGGCCTCAAAGAAAGAGATGGTAAAACATCTTCGCCATTTCTTCTTTATTTCATTTCAATATCTCCCAGTACCCATCCACTTCAAAGGGAAGATCTATAACTTCATTACCCTTTACAGAAATAACTTTTTCCCAATCTGGGTGGCATCGAATAGGGTAATAAGGATTTTCGTTTTCATCTTTCCATAAAAGGGGCAATGTGTATTCTTCAGCTTCAACAATAATTTGACGCTCCTCTGTCATAAATTTTCGGAAAAGGGTCAATTCCTGAAGGCCAAAGAACTCGTCACAATACCCTTTGGCGAGAGAATGGTTCTGCCTAGGAATGAGATGATAGTCGAGAAGCAAAAAATGATAGGGGGCAACACGGATCCTTTCCGCGCGGAGCGGTATCCATAAAATAGACACATCCTTTCTTTCATTCAATTCATGAAAGAAGGAAAAGGCCCTGAACACCTTTTCTGCCATATGAAGCGCCTCCTTGTTTTATGCTCTTCAGATCAAGTACAATCATTTGCATATATTCCAAACAGGAAAGTTTTGGTGATTAAAATGGATGATCAAGAACTCAAGAAACTAACTCGTCAATTGATAGACGGCACTCTCGACACAGACCAGTTTATCCAGAAAATAAAGAGTTTGCCTTTTCAGGATCTGGGAGAGGTAAAACTAGACACCCATCGCGCCCTCCGTAAGGGTTTCGCTGAAATCGTATATTGTCCAGGCAAAAGTGATGAACAGCTTGAGAATATTGCCCGCGCTCTTGCAAATACAAAAGAAAATGTTCTTTTTTCCCGAGCCGCGCCCCATCAATATGAGGTAGTTCTCTCTATACTTCACGATGCATACTACCACGAAAAGGCCAAGATGATCGGCATAAAACGCCGGGAAACACAAACAACTGTTACAGGCCTCACAGTGGTCAGCGCAGGAAGCAGCGACATCCCCGTCGCAGAAGAAGCGGCAGTAACAGCAGAATATATGGGGTGCGCCCCAAAACGACTGTACGACATCGGCATCGCGGGACTCCATCGTCTGCTTGCCCATATTGAAACCCTTCAGTCCTCCCTGGCAATAGTCGCTGTGGCAGGAATGGAAGGGGCTCTCCCCAGCGTCCTGGCAGGCCTCGTTTCCTGTCCGGTTATAGGAGTGCCAACCAGCACCGGTTACGGAGCCAACCTTAGCGGGGTAGCTCCCCTGCTAACCATGCTCAACTCCTGTGCCACCGGCGTTTCGGTAGTCAATATAGACAACGGCCTCGGAGCTGGATATCTCGCCGGGCGAATTGTACTTCAGTCCACCAACTGACTTGATTCCGGAGCAAGAAATTGACAAACTTGAAAAGAGAGGGAGGGGGGAGAAGAACAGGCTTCTGCGAAGTGTTATAATTCGAAGGACAGAAGATTAATGAATGATTCTATGGGGAGGAGTGGCGCCTGTATGATCAGCAGGTCACTTATCGAAAAAATATTTGCTGCCGCAAGCATTGAAAGGTGGAACGATCACCCTCGGCCCGTTCAATTTACAGAGCTGGCAAAACAGGCCCATAAAATGATCATCGCTTATGTTATTGCTCGACATGAAGAGGATCGTGGAAAATCTCTTCATTGGCAATCCTTGATCGAGGGAGGTATCTTTGAATTTCTCCACCGAGTTATCCTCACCGACATAAAACCACCTGTTTTCCATAAACTGATGGCCCATAAAAAAGAACGGGATAAATTGAACTTATGGGTTGTGGAACGGTTGCAAAACGATCTGGAAGCCCTTTCCCCCGCTCTTTTCAACCGTTTCAGCCACTACTTTCTGACAGATCCCGATTCTAACCGGGAGCGTAAAATACTGCGGGCAGCCCATTATCTCGCAACAAAGTGGGAATTTGACTATATTTACGAATGGAGCCGCCCTCTTTACGGCATAGACGCTACAAAGGACGAAATAAACAGGCAAATAGAAGAACACCGCGAACTCGGCGCGGTACAGACTATGTTAATGAACCGTGAACTCCCTGATACAGAAAAGGGGATCTATGGTTTTATTGCTCTTGTGGGGCAGCTGCGTTTTCAAAAACGCTGGGCTCAAACCCCCAGGATCCCGGAAACATCTGTTCTGGGACACCTGCTTATAGTTGCTATCCTTTCATATTTTATAGCCCTGGAAATAGGAGCCTGTCCCAGGCGAAGCTACAATGATTTCTTCGGTGGGCTTTTCCACGACCTTCCAGAGGTTCTCACCCGTGATATTATTTCTCCCGTAAAAAACTCAGTGGAGGGACTTGATGACCTTATTAAGGAATACGAACGTCAGGCCATGGAAGAAAAAGTTTACCCCTTGATTCCCTTTGAATGGCGAAGGGAGATTCGCTATTTTACAGAAGATGAATTCTTAAATCGCATTTGGCCCGCAGATAACTCATCTCCCCAGATTCTTCAGTCTGAAGAAATAGAAGAAACCCTGAACAATGATGAGCAAAACCCTATAGACGGCAGAGTTATCGAAGCATGCGATAAGTTCTCTGCCTTTGTAGAGGCCTCTCTTTCCATGCGGACAGGCATTACATCCCCGGCATTGGATGAAGCCAAACGAAAACTCTATGCACGATACGCCAATAAAAAGCTTTACGGTTTTCCTGTGGGAATGCTCTTTGATTTCTTCTGGTAATCCTTTTTTGCCACTATTCTATCTACCTTCAAGAAAACGAAGAGCCACTGCTGCCATTAGCGCTGATCCCACTGGCAAGCAGGCTTCATCTACATCGAAAAAAGGGCTGTGCAGGGGATGAACCAATCCCTTTTCTGTGTTGCCCGTACCTAAAAGAAAATATGATCCCGGCGCTTTTTGAAGAAAATAGGCAAAATCATCAACTCCCATGTTAGGCTCTTTCATCACGTGGACCCTGTCGTCCCCCAACAATTCTCGCCCACACGCCGCTACCAGGTGTGTCATATCCTCATCATTCACAAGGCTAGGATACCCTTCTGTAAAAGAGATCTCTCCTATAGCACCCAGAGCATCAGGAATATTCTGGGCGACACGGCGCAGGAGCGCTCTAACAAAGAGCCGGGTATCGGGATCCATTGTTCGGATAATACCCCTCATCTCAGCTCTGTCCGCAATAATATTTCCTGCCGTTCCGGCGTGAAAAGAACCTACAGTAACCACCACAGGGTCAAAAGGAGAAGTACGCCGACTCACTATGTGCTGAAGGGCGCCTACCATCTCTGATCCTACAGCCACCGCATCAATCCCCCTGTGGGGCTCAGCTCCATGACTCCCTGAACCATGGATAACTATATGGAACATATCAGAAGCGGCCCTGAACTTACCGTAGCCAATGCCAATGGTTCCAGCTTCCAACCCAGGATCACAATGAAGACTAAAGACCGCATCCACCTTTGGGGCCTCCATTATTTTCTCTTCTATCATGGGGAGAGCTCCGCCATTTGTTTCTTCGGCAGGCTGAAAAAAGAACTTCACAGTTCCACTGAATTTTTCTCTCATGGCCGCAAGAAGGGATGCTGTTCCAAGAAGAGAGGCAGTATGAACATCATGTCCACACGCATGCATTCGTCCTTCTACTTTTGAAGCATAGACAGCCTTTGTGGCCTCATAAACCGGCAAAGCATCCATATCCGCCCGAAAGGCTACGGTTTTGCCTCCATTACCCCCTTGAAGCACGCCAACGACACCCGTTCCCGCCACTCGGAAGTGGCGGATATCAAGGTCATCGAGTTCCTTCTCGACAAGCCTTGCCGTATTTTCACAATTAAAGTCCAGCTCCGGATTTTCGTGGATCCTACGACGTAACGCAATAAGATATTCTTTCTTTTCCAGCGCTAAAGAATTCAGTTCTTTAAAGCTCATGGCCAGCCTCCCACCCGTTCCAAGAACATTAATTATCTTTTTTACGGTATCATATCAAATTTTTGCGGTAAAAAAGACTACAATAGGGATCATATACCCTTGACGGGTACCCAAAGTCCCGTATAATCAAGATCATAAAAACGGAGGTGCATATTCTGTGAAAATGCGAAATGTTATTATCATTACAATACTCCTTCTAGCAATTGGAGGAACATTTTACATACGGGAAAACGGAAGACAACAAAAGGAGCACAATGTGATCATAGCAGAAGCGCCTACAGCCCTGCCAGTCATTATAGATCTTAGTGCGGCAGGCTGACCAGCGTGTGTTCAGATGTCCAAAGTTTTGGACGATTTTTCTGCTCAATATGGTGATCAGGTTCGCGTGGAAAGGGTAGATGTAATGCAAAATTCAGAGTTAGCTCAAAAATATGAGGTCAGATATGTTCCTACCCTGGTTTTTGAAGATGGGAATGGTAACATCTTAGGGAAAGAAGTAGGCTACCTGTCTTTGGAAGAGATTATTATAAAATTGGAAGAGTATGGAATAACTCTGACATCAAAGTAGGCGAGGAGGCCAACATGCAGCAAATATTTGAGTCAATTTACAGCAGCCTCCATGCTTCTAGCGGATTGGCCTTGACAGCAGCTTTTGTATGGGGCGTTTTCAGCATACTCTTAAGTCCTTGCAACTTGGTGACCATTCCCCTTGTGGTGGGGTATATCGAAAGCACCCGAACTGAAAAAAGTGCTAGTGCTTTTACAATCTCCCTGGCCTTTTCCAGTGGAATATTCGTTAATCTTGCCCTTGTTGGCATGGTGCTTACCTCCACGGGAATTTTAATGACAGATATTGGCAAATATACAAACTACATTGTGGCCTGTGTCTTCTTTCTCATCGGCCTCCACCTTCTCAAAGTCATTCAAATTCCCTGGTTTGGACAAAAAGAGATTAAGGCGGGCAAAAACAGAGGACTTTCAGGAGCTCTTATTCTTGGAATTGTCTCTGGCCTGGCCCTCGGCCCTTGTAGTTTTGCCTATGTAGCCCCTCTGCTGGCCTTAACCATAAAAACTGCCGCTGTCAATTTAGTTTTCGCTCTCTCACTAGTGGTGTTTTATGCTCTGGGACACTGCTCTGTCATCGTTATTGCCGGAACATCAGCAGATTTCGTTTCTAAATTTCTTCAATGGGATGAACACTCAAAAGGGCTCACTATCGTTAATAACATTTGCGGCGTTCTCATTCTCCTGGCTGGTCTTTATTTTATATACACAGTTCCCCAATAAAACCAAGAGGGACGCTCATTTTACTCTGCGCCCCTCTTCACTTTCTGGCATTTCGACCATTCCGTCGAAAACCTTTCCCTACCGGGAATATATCAGGAATTTCTTCCTGAGGTCGACTTCTATTCAGTTGTTCGTACGTAGAAGGTTCCATTACACTTATTTTCCCATCCCCTCCTTCGCCGATCCTTTAAGCATCTTTATTCTATTCCCCTTTGTGGCAACGCGCAAAAGCTCCACGGCTTCTCCTGGAGCTCTAAGGGGCAAGAAATAGCCTATAGACTAGGCAAAGATCGCAAAAACTGTAATTATCGCATATTTTTGAATTATTACACTTGCGCTACACGCTGTGGGGGCAAAATAAAAGGGGTGCTGATCACTGCACCCCTTTACTTCTCTGCTCTTCCTTATTACTCAAATTACTTCTTGTAAACGTCACGTGGATTCCATTTTTGCCAGACCTTTGCCACGAGCTCTATACCTGGTTCAAGAACTTTGCCGCCAGGCTGCCAGCCAGACGGGGTAACTTGGGATCCACCAGTCTCTCTTACAAGTTGAAAGGCTTTTATTTGCCTAATCATTTCGTCTACATTGCGCCCCACGGGTGGAGTAAGAACCTCCATGGCCTGTATAACGCCGTCCGGATCAATAATGAAACGGCCCCGCACATCTACCCCGGCTACGGAATCATATACTCCGTAGGCGCTCCCTATGTTTCCGCCACCATCTGAAGCCATATGGAAGGGAACTCCGCCTTCCGCCATTTTCGAAAGCTCTGTGTCATTCCATACTTTATGAACAAACTGGCTGTCCACACTTACGGAAATAACTTCTACGCCAAGGCCATTAATTTCTTCATATCTGTCAGCAACTGCTGACACTTCAGTAGCTCAGACGAAAGTAAAATCTCCTGGATAGAAACATAGCAAAACCCATTTGCCTGCGAAATCAGACAATGTAACGGTCGTAAAAGTTCCTTTATAATAGGCTGGAGCTGTGAAGTCAGGAGCTTTTCTTCCTACCATAATGGTCATTTTACCCTCCTCCTTCTGTGAGGATTTTGCTTCAACTTGTTCTTTCTGAGATTCCTGTTTCTCGATTTTTGCTATAGGTACAGTGCAGCCGCTCTTTTTTTCTGTCATTTACTCCCCTCCTCTCAAAAATCTCTTTAATAATATCACAATAATCAAAGGCTATTTAGAAGAATTCTTTTTATAACAAAAAGATATGATCTATCTGCAATTCTCTGCCACTTCTCTTACCGACAGCGTTCATTTCTGGCATTTCCCATTTTTCAAATACGAGAATCCTATGGAGATAAAATCGAGGTCTCCATGGTAAATCCACGAAACATCTTAATCATTTATTGACAATATCCGTTATAATATTAGGTGCAATGTCCCGATATGGATATTGGAAGGAGAGAAAATCTACGAAGGAATTCCTTCATGGGAAGAGCTCAAGGCATTAATAGATTCCAGACTCAGTTGACAATTATTCCAGCATAAAGCCTGCGAAGCGATTTTCATATTCCCACTTTTGTTTCTCATTTATAAACTTTAAACAACAAAATAAAAGACAGTCAAAGAGAGATATTGTCTAAATGGCAACATTTGCTTCTTACGGTTGCTGTTTTTAGAAATTTGGCGTAAAATATTTGTTTGTTTCTGATTATTTTCAGAAAACTGTATACTTTAGGGAGTTGTTATAGATGGTTCAAGCTGAAAAAATTCGCAATCTGGCAATTATAGCCCATATTGATCATGGGAAGACCACGCTGATCGATTCTATTTTTAAGGCCGCACAAATCTTTAGAAAAGGGGCCCATATAGAAGAACGCGTTATGGATAGCAATGAACTTGAAAGAGAGCGAGGCATCACCATAAGGGCCAAGCATTGTACTGTCGAATGGAATGGATATTTGATAAACATTATAGACACTCCGGGACACGCTGACTTTTCTGGAGAAGTGGAACGCGTCCTCTCAACAGTTGATTCTGTCCTTCTGCTCGTCGATGCCAACGAAGGGCCCATGCCCCAGACACGATATGTACTCATGAGAGCTCTGGCCATGGGGCTGCGTCCTATTGTCTTTATCAACAAAGTGGACCGCCCTCACGCCAACCCCATGTCTGCGTTAAATCAGACCTTTGACCTCTTTATAGAATTAGGAGCCGCAGAAGAGCAGCTGGATTTCCCTGTTCTTTACGGATCAGGCCTGGATGGATGGGCTGTCAGAGATCTGAATAAATATGCCCATGAAGGAATGAAGCACCTCTTCGAAACTATTGCTGAGTATGTGCCTGCTCCAAAGGTGAACCTACATGCTCCCTTTCTCATGCAGGTAAGTACCCTTGCGTGGAATGAGTACACTGGGCGAATCGGGTGCGGTAAAGTACTTCAGGGAACCCTTCGTAAAGGTGAAAATTTTATCCGTTACTCCACAAAATGGAAAAAGCCCAATCTCAGAGGAGAAGAATGGGAGATTTGCGATGAAGAACAGACCCGCTCTGTAAAAATGTGGGTTACGCGAGGACTAGAGCGTCAGGAAGTGGAAGAAATATCGGCAGGGGATATCGTCTGGATCTCCGGCCCCCAGGAGATCAACATCGGAGACACCTTCTGCTCGCCAGAGCTTGAAGGGAAGACCCTCCCTCCCCTGGCCATAGAGGAACCTACCGTATCTATGTTCTTTTTGGTCAATACCGGACCTTTTTCAGGGCAGGAAGGACAACCTATTACTCTGCGTCAATTAAAAGCCCGCCTTGAAAGAGAAAAACATGTCAATGTCGCTCTTCGGGTAGAGGATATTGGGCGTCCTGACGGAGTAAAGGTGTCAGGACGAGGAGAGCTTCATCTTTCCATTCTCATCGAGGAAATGAGACGGGAAGGTCTCGAATTTTGCGTATCCAAACCGGAAGTCATTACCAGGGAAGAAGATGGACGAACATTTGAGCCCATGGAAGACCTCACTATTGATGTCCCAGAGGAATATCAGGGAGTAGTATTCGAAAAACTCTCCCGAAGAAAAGCTCGACTCGTCTCTATGGATAATACCCAAACAGGTCTCGTACGGCTCTCTTTTCAGATTCCTACTCGGGGACTTATTGGGTATCGGGGAGAATTTCTTACAGACACGAGAGGCCTTGGCATTATGAATACCGTATTTGCCGGATATGGCCCATGGGTCGGCACCATATCCCCACGCAATCGAGGAAGCCTCGTCAGCCTTGATACTGGAGAAGCGACAAGTTACCAGCTTGAGAACCTCCAGGAACGGGGAACCCTTTTCATAGAACCGGGAGAGCTTGTTTATGAGGGAATGATCGTGGGAGAAAATTCGCGCCCCGGAGATATGCCCTGCAACCCAACTAAAAAGAAGCAGGCTACGAACCACCGCTCAGCGACAAAAGACTTGACAACCAAGCTGGATGTCCCTCGTAAAATGTCCCTTGAGAAAGCAATGGAGTGGATTGCAGAAGAAGAGCTAGTGGAAGTAACACCCCAATCTGTAAGAATGAGAAAAGCTGTTCTTGATTATCAGGAACGAAGAAAATCCACAAAAAAAGCAAGCTAAAAATACAAAAGGAAACCCCCTTCAGAAATAAAGATCTGAGGGGGGCTTTTTACTCGATCCTTCAATGCACCTTATTTTCTGCGCCATGGTGAAGAGCCGCCCTTAAAGGAGTCTAGCCACGCTAAGTTCCTTTGTTTTCTTCCTGCCGCCGTCTTCTTTCTACTTTACTCTGGTACATCCTATCGTCAGCAATCTTCAAAGCTTCATGAAGAGAAGACGCGTCTTCCGGAACAGTGGCCACTCCAAAATCAGCTGAAATATTATGGAGCACTCCTTCCACACGAAGAGCTTCAAGACTGCTTTGCAACCGCTTAACAAGATGAAAAGCCTGCTTCTGAACAGTCCCCGGCAGTATCAAAAGGAATTCATCGCCGCCAAATCGGCCAGCTATGTCACCAGCCCTCACACACTCACTTAAAAGAGAGGCAAATGACTTCAACACCTTGTCTCCGACAAGGTGTCCATAGGTATCGTTAATCAGTTTAAAATTAGCCATATCTATCATAACCATACTGGCAGGATCCCCGAAACGTTCGTGGCGAGATTGCTCTTCCGCTATACGCATGGAAAGGAACCGCCTGTTCCAGAGCTGGGTCAAATCATCGATAAGGGCTTTCCTTTTTGTTTCTTCCATGGCCGTCTGTACTGCCACAAGGGCAGCAAGATGCTTTGAGAGGATCATGAAGAAACCTTCGTCACTTTTAACAAAGGGACTATTTTTTTCCATAGAAATGACGGCGAAAACCTCCCCGCCGAAAAGAATCGGAATATCCAGCTGGGAAGTGGTGCTCTTTGAAGAAAGATTTACATAATAGGAAGAAGCCGCCAGGTTGGGCGTATTAATGATCTCCCCCCTTTCAGCGCACCTGATCACAAGCCCGCCGCCATTCTCGTAAAGTTTCTGCGAGTACTCGTCCAGATCTGCCATACTTACAAAGTTGGAAGCCAGGGCTCTGAGGAAAAAAGATGCGTCTGCTTTCTTCTCCACTCTAAAAATGGATACTTTTTCATAATTGAAAACTGATGTCAACATCTGCACTATATGGGGTGCCACCTGTTCAAAATCGGACCTCTCTACTGAAAAAGATTGTACGATGTCGAGAAGGGTCCTGAGGCGGTTCACTTCCACGTTAAGACGGGCGAAGGATTCTTTGTTTTCAAGCTCAAGTGCCATATGTGCCGCTATAACTCCCAAAAACTCCTGATCCTGATTGGTTATGCCGCCTATCACATCATCATCTACTGCTATGGCTCCCCACAAGCCGTTACTTGAAATAACAGGAACTATCAACTGGCAACGCACATCACTGTCAAGATTCAAATAGAGAGGATCCTTTGAAACATCTGTCGCAAGATAAGGCTCCCCTGTTTCGAGAACATGAAGCAATATACCCTTTTCTAGTCCTTTCAAATCCTTTAATTCCTCGGGAAGTTTTCCCACCCATGTCTGCAGCGTTATTTCCTTCGAAAAACTCTCTCTAGAAAAAACGTATACATTTTTATACCCAAGCCTCTGGGAAAGCTGCCAGGATACAAGGGGGAAAAGCTCTTCCGCAGAACGACAAAGGGACATCCCCTGCACAATATCAAAAAGGTCTCTAAACTTTTTAAGCAAAACCTCCAGGTTGGCTTTCTGTTCCCGCGACACGTCAAGAGCATTGGAAAGGGCTTTCTGTGTAGAACTGAAAGCCTCATTGGTCCGTTTCAGCTCTGCGACATTGGCTTCCAATTTCTGTTCCACCTGCAAATGGGTTAAAATCTCACCTAAAATTACTGCAAAAAACTGAAGACCACGAAGATCTGTGGATGAAAATCGGGCCAGTTTCCTCGATTCAACAACAATCACTCCGCTTTTCTGATCTCTCCAGACGATAGGAACCACCAAACCGGATCGGGCGCCAGGCGTCCCTTCTACGTAAGGAGGGTGAGATCGAATATCATCTACGATCAGAGGCTTTCCTGAAACAAAAACCCTCGAATAGACATGGTTCTCGAATGGAATTGTTCCGTCAGGATTCACTCCTTCTCCTGTATATTCATCGTGAGCGCTTAATATCTGAAAAAGATTTCTTTTTTTGTCATAAAGGGCAACGGCAGGAGCGCTATCCGGCATGAGGCGCTTAATAAGATCCAATGCCGGAACACACACCTTTTCTATTGTTGAGGCAGAGCCAGCCTGCTTAATGTAGTCAAGGAAGACCGCCATTTCTTTTGCGGATTGGCGCCGAAGGAATTCCGAAAGACAGTACACAGCAAAGATCATGACATATAATGGAAGAGCTATCTTCAGGGGGAAATGGAAAAAAATAATATGGGCAGGGACTAAAACAGAAGCAAATAAAAGCATAATTCCGTTCGCTCTTTTTGTCCCATATATGGAAAAAACGAGAAGAAACACAAGGAGGGTCGCTGGGAAAAGATAGATTCCGCAGCCTAGTTCCTTACCAAAGAAAAATCCAGCGGCTGAAACAAGGAGGAAAAGAATACTGCCTAACCAATCTTTCAAGAGACTACCCCCAAGGTAGTATTTTTATTTATCATTGTAACATTAAATGAAAAAGGTAGTTAGAGAATATGATTTTTGTTTACATTTTAAAAGGAGGAATGCAACATGACAACTCTTTCTGTTTTCGGCGCCGGAAGCTGGGGAACCGCCCTGGCCCATGTTCTGGCCAGCAATGGGCATCAGGTCTGCCTCTGGTGCCGTCGGCAAGAACAAGCTGAATTCATCAACTCAAAAAGAATGAACCCTGATTATTTAAAAGACATACCCCTGGCCGCTGGTATTTATGCAACGTGGCAATTAGATGAAGCTGCGACATATTCTAAAAATTGGGTTGTTGCCGTACCTACCCAGGCAATTCGCACTCTTTTCACCTCTTTGAAAGAATTTACCCCCCCTATATCCCTTTGCAATGTAGCTAAAGGGATTGAAATTGAAACATTGAAGTGTATCAGCCAAATTTCAAAGGATTTTTTCCCAGATACATTCTACGCCGTCCTTTCAGGTCCAAGCCACGCAGAAGAAGTTGTCAGAGGCTTCCCCACTGCGACGATTGTGGCTTCATCTTCTTTTGAAACCTGCCAATACTGGCAGAGGCTCTTTAATTCGCCGCGGTTCAGGGTCTACACTGGCAACGATGTAGCCGGTGTAGAAATAGGAGGAGCCGTAAAAAACATTATAGCCATTGCTTCTGGAATTGCTAAAGCAATGAACCTCGGGGATAATGCTACAGCGGCCCTTGTAAGCCGGGGGCTTGCTGAAATCATGAGACTTGGAGCAAAAATGGGAGCCCACCCCCTCACCCTGGCAGGCCTTGCTGGCGTTGGGGATCTGGTTGTTACCTGCTATAGTTTTCACTCCAGAAACTTCAGGCTGGGGAAACTGCTTGGAGAAGGCAAGAACCTGGAAGAAGCCAAAAAGATACTTGGACAGGTTGCCGAAGGTGCTTTTACTGTTCGGGCCATAGTGCATCTGGCTCGTGAGTACGACGTTGAACTCCCTATAGCCGACTCTGTGTATCGACTATTATACGAGGGTACTTCTCCGAAGGAGGAACTTGAGAATCTTCTCACCCGAGACCCCAAGCCAGAATATCCACCTGCTATTTTCTGGTCATAAGGGCCTTCGAGTTGCCTCCGTTATTAAAGTATTATATAATCCGCTCTGTGAAGCTAATATCAATTAACAGAGGGGGTATACATAATGGCAAAAGCAGTCGTTGATAAAGATGCATGCGTTGGATGCGAAACCTGTGTAGGTGCTTGCCCTGTGGAAGCTATATCTATGGTAGATGGCAAAGCAGAAGTTGATGCCGATACCTGCATTGAGTGCGGAAGCTGCGTTTCAGTCTGCCCGGTAAACGCCATTTCCCAGTAAAACTGGAACCTGTCTATTACACATAGAATTGCAGGATATAGGAGAATCCATGAATGGATTCTCCTTTTTTACTCCCTTATTGAACGATCATAGCGATAAAAACAAGGGGATCTTTACCTGTATTGCTCAAGCCGTGTC
The DNA here is from genome assembly GCF_002396985.1 of Aminobacterium sp. UBA4987. Lineage (NCBI taxonomy): Bacteria > Thermotogati > Synergistota > Synergistia > Synergistales > Aminobacteriaceae > Aminobacterium > Aminobacterium sp. UBA4987. The sequence goes on along the minus strand of NZ_DGZF01000009.1, from coordinate 6,744 downwards.
TCTCTCCACGGAAGGTCAGGGTCACGTCCCCAGCGCAAACTTTATGCAATGTCCCGTCATTTTCTTCGTAAAGTCCTTCCCCTGACAAAATAACGAAGCACTCCTCGTCATTTTCATGCAGATGGGCTCCAATGGAAGCCCCCGGTTCAAGGGTCATGGTTCCAATCATAGAAAAGGAGCTTCCAGAAAAACCTTCTCCCTTTGGGATAGCATACAAACAATGGAGAGAACCAGTGCCTCCGGAAGGGTTATCTTTCTTCAGCTTCTGTTGCCGATCTTTGCAAATGATCACTTTTATTCCTCCTTTTTATGACTCTTTCTGTGTGTGAGAAACAAGAAGAACGAGCTGTTCCTTATGGGGAATGAAATAACTAATAGTCATTGAACAATTAAAAAAATCATTGTAAAAGCTTAAAGTTTGGGGTTCTTCCTTCGCTATGACATCATTCAATTTCTCTTTGAAAACATCCTCGGCTCCAGGAAAGACCTCAAGAAAAGAACGGCCCAGCACTTCATCGTATCCATGCTTTTTTAAAAAACGTTTAGCCTGTTCATTTAACTCCACAAAGCGCACGTCAGATGGGGTTCCAAACTCGTCGTATATGATGTCAAAGGCCATAAAAGGCTCACTGATCTGCCAAAAAAGAAGGCGATACTTTTCTCTATCCTGACGAAGCATTTCGTAGGCCGCATCTCTATCCTTAAGGCTGGAGAGCATCTCTGAAAAAAGGTTGAAAAGGCCTATTTCCTCATTAGTCCAATTGAAAGAACTTTTAATTTTTTCAAAAGCTATAAAACCATCCACCTCTCCCCTAAAACGGTAAGGGATCACTAGAAAGGAGCCTATTTTATGCTGGCTCATAAAGTTTTGTATGGCCATGGTTTCTTCTGCTAGTCCAGCATTTTCATCAAATTCTATATTAAAAGCGTCTCCGGTTTCAAGATTTGCACAGAACCAGGGATCCTCCTGAAGGGGCAGAGCTTCCCGTTCACCTTCATACAAAGCTTTTAAAGAGGAAACATTGTGGCGGCACCATTCTGATGAGTAACGCATGGCTCCTTTCCTCACAACCACGTGGCTCACGCGGTCAGCTGTGATGTATGACGCCATTTTAGGAAGAGCACCCCTCAAAGCACTCTCTAGCGAGGGGTAATTCAAAATATCCGCCGAAATTTCAGAAACCATCTGTTCTATTTTCAGTTTTCGTTTTAAAAGCATCTCTTCCCTTTTTCTCTCAGAAATATCGGTATAGAGAAAGCAGATAGCAGCAATGCCGCCAGGCATTTCCAAAGGGGAGCTATTTAAAAAAACATCGATTATTCGGCCGTCTTTTCGACGACGCTGGGTTTCTATAAAAACCCTTTTTCCATCAAGGGCCATTCGACATATGGAAAGAAACTGGGCGTGATATTTAGGCGGTATAACGAGATCCCCAAGAAATTGTCCCATAACTTCATCTTTAGAGGCAAACCCAAACATTTTTACAAAAGCGTTGTTTACCTCAAGGGTTTTCAGCGAGGGATCCGAAATGACTATTCCGGCAGGGGAACTTTGAAAAATTTTCTCAAATTTTTCCTTCTGAAGTTCCAATTCTCTAAGATTTTGACAAATGATGGAAATATCAAGGGCCACTACATTGACAGTCGAGTAAACTGTTGAATCGAAAGGTGTTGACCATCTTACAAGAATTTGGGATTCGGTAGACCTACCGGTGAGGTTAAGCAAAATCTTTTTTTGAAAAAAATTTTTCTCTTCAAAGAGAGCCTCATACTGGGTCGCAAAAAAATGGGCATTTTTGCTGGAAAAAGAGTCTTGAAAAAGAACCTGAAGAGCTTCCGGGGACGAAACGCAAAAGAAGTCAAGGGTGCTCCTATCTGCCTCTAAAATACGTGTAAGGGCTGTGCATGCATGGAGAAGGCGGTGGTTTTCAAGTAAAAAGGCCTGTACATTCTTTTCTGCCTTCAAAGGGATGTTTTCTTCTAAAAACTTCTTTTGTGCGGAAAAATCCTGTGTCCATTGTGCTATAGGTATGATATCACCAGTATTCTTCTTAAGAGTACTTTTGCGAGGGACAGGCAGGGGGTTTTTATTCTCAGGATGCAATGTGCTCAAAAGCGAGCGTAATTTTTCGCCATCGAAAGGGGGGAAGATAAAAATGCTGCTTTTGATCTCCCGTGCCAAAAGATAGGCCTCATCACTAAAGAGATCTACGATGAAAACAACTCTTCCGAAGGAAAAATCCTCAGGACCTTTGAGCAGGGCTAATTTTTTCTGGTCTGTAACAAGGGAGAGCTTTACGAACGTTACAAAGGGAGGCTTTCGCTTTATCACTATCGAAGCATCTTCGAGATCAGAAACAGCGATCATAGAATAATCCCGCTCTAAAAGAACGCGCTCCAGAGCTGGATCTTTTTCCAAACCTTCCCCAACAAGAAGCATCAATTCTTTTTGCGAAAGTTTCTGCTCTAACTCAATCATAAAGCACCTCTGCTTATCTTATATTATCGAGTTTCAAGCCTTTTGTTCCTGAAATACAAACAGGTATCAATTCCCACCATCATAGCATTCATACCGTATAAAATAATAATCCAGTTGAACCCATCATAGTCTAGGATAACATGAAGAATCCCTGCAGCATACCCTATTAAAATGATAATTAAAAAAGACAGACTTTTACCGCCAGTACTTCTTGATTTCCATGACTTATAAATAGATGCCGGCCATGCAAGTCCAAAACAAATCACCATAAGAGCTTCGAAAAGTTTACCAATAACCACTTATATTCCCTCCTTGGCATAAATGCTCAAAAAAGACGCGCCTCGAGGCGCGTCTTTAAGCGTTGTTTATATAGATATCAATCAAGAAAATCTCTTAATTTTTTACTACGGCTAGGGTGTCGCAGTTTTCGCAAGGCTTTTGCTTCTATTTGGCGAATCCGTTCCCGTGTAACGCCGAAACGCTTGCCCACCTCTTCAAGGGTATAGGAACGGCCATCTTCCAAGCCAAAGCGATACTGAAGAACTTCCCGTTCCCTCTCTGAAAGGGCTTCAAGCATTTCGTCTATCTGCTCATGCAGCAAATGGCTTGCTGCCGCTTCTTCCGGGCTGGGCAAATCCCTGTCTTCAATAAAATCTCCAAGCTGGCTGTCTTCCTCTTCACCAATTGGAGTTTCAAGTGACACCGGCAACTGGGCGATACGCCTGATCTCCTCTACTTTAGACGGTTCTATTTCCATTTCTGCCGCAATTTCTTCATCTGAAGGTTCTCGACCAAGTTTTTGAACAAGCTGCCTTGACACCCTCACCATTTTATTAATCGTTTCCACCATGTGGACAGGTACTCGGATCGTTCTGGCCTGGTCTGCAATTGCTCTGGTTATTGCCTGGCGTATCCACCATGTTGCATAGGTGCTGAATTTAAAGCCCTTTCTATAATCAAATTTCTCAACAGCCCTGATAAGACCTAAATTTCCTTCCTGAATCAAATCAAGGAACAGCATTCCCCGTCCTATATATTTTTTGGCAATACTTACCACCAGGCGAAGATTGGCATCTATTATTTGTTGCTTTGCCTCTTCTTCCCCTGCCTCCACTCGCTTTGCAAGCTCCACTTCCTGTGCCGGCTCAAGAAGGGGCACCTTCCCGATCTCTCTCAAGTACATACGGACAGGATCTGTCAAAGGGATATCATCCAGCTTCCCGATTTCTCCATCGGCAGGCTGAGCAAGAGCTTCTTCCTCCGCAATGTGCTGAGCTCTTTCCTTGCCCTCTTCTTCGGTCACTTCAATTCCCATTTCCATAAGGTTTGAAACAACGTCTTCAAGAACATCTGCACTCCAGAACTCAACAGGAATAAATTTCTCAATATCTTTCTGAGTCACAAATCCCTTGGTCTGGCCCTCCTGGATGAGATCACGAACTTTCCCCATGTAGGTGGCAAGCTCTTCTCTTGTAGCGTCTCTTTTGGTCTGCTTATTTTTGCTCTCCATAAAGAGAATTATCCTCCTCTGGTTTTATCACATAGCGATATTATACATACTCTTCCCCAAGCAATAAAGCGCAAAAAAAGAACAGGCCAACACTTATACACTGTTGCCTGATCTCTTTCTAAAGGAATTTTTGAAAATTAAAATACATGTATATTATATCATATCTGCCCAAAAAATTTGGATTGGTGTATAATAAAGAGCACTAAAATCAATGTTAATTTAACCTAATTAACATCCTCTTCTAAAAATCATATCGTAATTCTCACCAAATCTGCTCTTATATACCTCCTATGTCCCCAAATAAGAGAGGAGATGAATAGTGATGAGTTTCAGAAAGTGGTCAAAATGGGTACTTTTCTCCATTTTTATCCTTGTGGTTGCTTCTTTTCCCGCCCAGAGTTGCACAGATATTGTTGTGGGCAAAAATGCTTCCGCAGACGGCTCCGTTATGACCTGTCATACAGCTGACGGTGCTTTTTACGATGCAAGGGTTCGCACAATTCCTGGCAAAAAACACCCAGCGGGAACTAAAGCTGACGTGTTTTGGAACATTATTATGGAAGAAGACTACGAGCCCAAAAAAATCGGTGAAATACCACAAGTTGAAGAAACTTATACATACTTCCACGTAGGGTACCCCTTTATGAATGAACATGGAGTCGCCATTGGAGAGACAACCATTGGACAAAAGGATGAATTAAAGACATTCCGCCCCGATGCTAAAGCTATTATGACTATTGAACAGCTTGAAGTTTTCGCCCTGCAAAGGGCAAAAACAGCTCGAGAGGCAATTAAGGTCATCGGCGAATTAGGGGAAAAATATGGTTTCCTTCCTGCGGAAGTGAGGGAGAATGCCTTACAATTACAGATTCTGAAGAGGCATGGATCTTTGAGATTCGAAGCTCGGGAATGATGTGGACACCAGAGAGCGGGAAGCCCGGGGCAGTATGGGTTGCTCAAAGAGTTCCCGATGATTGTGTCGTTGTCGTTCCCAACATGAGCCGCATCCGAGAAGTGGACATCAATGATACGGCGAACTTTATGGCCTCTAAGGATTACATGCAGCCAGCCATTGATCTCGGATGGTACGATCCAGCGAGCGGAAAACCCTTTATCTGGCAGCTGGCCTACTCTCCCCTCACCGGAAACGATGATTGGTCCCTTTCCTCCATGTGGATCCGCAACCGTCTCTACACCATATACAGTCAACTCGACCCGACCCGGGAATGGGATCCCTACGCAGAAACCATGTCATATCCCTTCGCCATAAAACCCCAGAAAAAATTATCTGTTCAAGATGTAATGACATTTTTACGAAGTCATATGGAAGGAACACCCTTTGACATGTCAGCCGAAGCAGTCTGGTTGGTACCGGAAGGCGATAAGATGGTCAAAAGCCCCCTTGCCACTCCCTTTGTTACTAAAAACCTTCGCACTCTCCTGAAGATTCCATACAATCGCCCTGTAGCAAAATGGGACTGTGCCTACAGTTTTGTTTCTCAGGCTCGTTCCGGTTATCCGGCTCCTGTTCGAACTGTGCTCTGGTTTGGATACGACAACCCTCATACTACCTGTTATGTCCCAATCTATTCGGGGGTTTTAGAAACCCTTGGGAGCTGGCGTGTTTTTGACCGTAATGCTTTTAGTCTCGGTTCTGCCCAATGGGCTTTTATATTAGCCGATGATCTCGTTAACCATCGTTATCAGGAAGCCATACAAGATCTGGTGAAGGTCAGAACGCCTCTTGAAGAAGCTTTTTTCAAGGAGCTGGCTGATATTGATGAGAAAGCCCTTGACCTCGCTAAAAATGACCCTGCTGCAGCTCAAAAGTATGTAACAGAGTATACGCAAAGCTGTATGAAAAAAGCAGAGAAAGCATGGTGGGACCTCAACTGGCAGTTAATATCCGCATATAATAACAACAAGAAAAAATAACCAGAGGAGGGAGAATTTCATGAAAATACCCCCTAAAAGAGTCCTATATATGACGATACTATGTCTTGTCGCTATGTTTTTTGCTATTGCTGGGGCTTTAATAGCAGCGGAAATGCCCACCGTTGAACCTCCTGTTATTGTAACAACCTGTGGACAGAGTCCGGGCGCCGTCATGGTAAAAATGTCTCTTATGCAATCTCAAATAACCCCTGTGGAAAGCAACAATACTATGACCACTAGCGATCTCGCCGGGAAAGGGTATAAGACCCTCATCGTCACCACTGGAACAAGCGGCAAGGGAATGGGAGCGGCGGGGACAAATGTTGAAAAAGAAATAGCCCGCTGCAAAGAACTCATAGAAGCCGCCAAAGCTGAGGGCATGGTTGTCATTACAGCCCACGTGGAAGGAATGGCCCGGCGGACAGACAGCGCTGACCAGGCTTCCATAGATGAAATAATGCCCCTCGGCGACGCCATGCTCATCGTAGCCGGCAGCAACCCGGACGGTTACTTCACGAAGCTCGCGCAGGACAATGACAAGCCCCTTATTGAAGCAAAGGACGCTCTTTCCATTGGATCAAGCCTGAAAGAATTGAACAAGTAACAGTCAGACGGCCCCCGGTTGTGTGAAATCGGGGGCCGTCTTATCTAGACAAGAGAACGAGAAAGGAAATGACCTCATGTTTATACATGCAGAAGTGATTTTACTTGTAATTGCCGTGGCCTTCTTTCTCCCGAAGGCCATGAAGCTGAGCACGGAGCTTTCCATGTTCGTTGCCGCTCTTGCGGGAGCGGCTGCCCACTCTGTAATGCTCCGCGT